>JABBAP010000041.1:53874-56169 GCA_018607905.1 Paracoccaceae bacterium
CGAAGGCATCGACGATGGCCCCAATAAATACACCTCTGATGTGTTGTTCCTGATCTGGAACGCGCTCAAAGACAACAACATCGAAATCCCGTATCCACAGCGTGTTGTCGAAATCAAAGGCGGCTTTCCGACGGTATCAAAATGATCGACGCGCTTGTCATTGGCGCGGGGCCTGCGGGGCTGATGGCGACTGAAATGCTGGCGGATGCTGGGCATTCGGTTGTGATAGCAGATGCAAAACCATCTGTGGGGCGCAAGTTTTTGATGGCAGGAAAATCGGGCCTGAACGTTACAAAATCCGAAGATGCAGATGCTTTCCTCAAAGCTTACAATGACGCATCAGACTGGTTGAAACCCAGCATTGAGGCGTTTGACAACAAAGAAGTAATCACCTGGTCTGAAACCCTTGGCCAAGACACGTTTGTCGGGTCCACCCGCCGTGTTTTCCCCAAAACCATGAAATCATCGCCACTGCTGCGCGCGTGGCTTTTGCGCTTGGCAAACAAAGGCGTGCAATTCAAAACCCGCTGGCGTTGGACAGGTTGGTCTGAAAATACATTTACCTTTGAAACACCTGACGGCCCTGAAACCATCACCCCCAAAGCAACTGTCCTCGCGCTTGGCGGCGCAAGCTGGGCAAAGCTCGGATCAGACGGCGCGTGGACAAAACTGCTGGCGGAACGCGGTATTGAAACAGCACCGTTCGAACCATCGAACATGGGTGTCACTGTGGAATGGTCCAACTTCATGGAACCGCATTTTGGCAAACCGCTGAAAAACGTTGCAATGTCCGTCGGCACAGTCACCCGCAAAGGCGAATGCGTGGTGTCCAAATCAGGGCTAGAGGGATCGCTCACCTATCACTTCTCCAGCGGTTTTCGCGCAGGCGAACTTCTCCATCTTGATCTACTCCCCGACCAAAACGTCGAAACGCTCCAATCTAAAATCAACGCGCAATCCACAAAAACCAGCTTTGCCAACGTCTTGCGCAAAGCCTTGAAACTCGATGCTGCCAAATCGGCCTTGGTCATGGAGTTCGCACGATCAACACCCCGCGCAGCCCTTGCCCGCGCCGTGAAATCCCTGCCAATCCCCTACACGGGAACCGCGCCAATCGACCTCGCGATTTCTGTGGCGGGTGGTGTGCGCCAAGCAGATTTAACCAATGATTTCATGCTGAAAACAGCGCCAGGCACATTTTGCGCAGGCGAAATGCTCGATTGGGAAGCCCCGACAGGCGGCTATCTTATCACCGCCTGTTTGGCCACGAGTCGCGCGGCTGGTGTTGCCGCTGCGGATTATATTAAGGCGCAGACCTAACCGCATCCGCACGTTTGTACCCGTCTCGCGCCAGCATACGACGGATCAATCCGCGCACATTGTCTGCCTCAATCGGGAACCCAGAATTTCGTGCCCAACCCGCACAATGGGTCAGCAACATATCTGGAATCGTGCAGGTATCACCCGTCAGATACTCGTTATCCCCAAGCCGTTCTTCCAACGCTTTGATCGAGCGTTCAAATTCCCAGACCAAAGCATCCTTGATCGCAGGCACACGCCGTTCTTCGGGATTCACAAAGCTGTTTCGCGCCGCAGTCCACAATGCGCCATCAATTTCGTCGCAAATAAATTGCGTGAAACTGTCTTGTTTGGCACGTTCAATCGTTCCCGCCGCAAACGTCAAACTGCCATGTTTGTCCGCCAAAAACTGCATGATCGCCACGGAATCGATGATCACATCATCGCCAACTTTCAATGCAGGAACCTTTCCTGTCGGATTGTAAGGCTTCATCGCTTCTTTGTCGGTCGGGTAAAGCGGTAGGATATCGTATTTGACGCCCAGCTCTTCCATCATCCACAGAACCCGAAACGGGCGTGCCTTTGGTGTGCCAATCAATGTGTACATACTCAGTTCCTTTGTAGCATTGCGATGCGAATAAATGTGCGTTCCACCAACGCCATTTCAGGTGATTTTTGGCTGGAGCGCAGTTGTAAATCTGTGTTCATCAATTCTGTCAGCGCCTTTTCAACCTTGGCCACACCCAATCGCCGCGCCTGACGGATCAACCGGTCTTTGCGCGGGCCAAACACGGGCGGTCGCGCACGACTAAGCGCTGTATCTGGCCCTTGGGGATGAATTGTCGCCGCGTGCAGCGTGCGAAAATGCCGTGTCGCGGCAATGCACAATGCGGTCGGGCTAATGCCTTGCCCCGAAAGGCGTTTCAACGTCGGAACCACATCCCCCGTGCGCCCTTCGGCAATCGCGTGGGCCGCATCATCCAGATTCGCATCCGA
>JABBAP010000075.1 GCA_018607905.1 Paracoccaceae bacterium
CGCAAGACCGCACTGCGCAGCCCGATGCGCTGCACGCGCAAGGTCATCATTTTGTGCCAACCAAACGACACCCAACGCATCGCCTGCAAAAAACAAAACATCGCCGCCATGATCGCGAATGGTCGATAAGATTGGCTCGAAATAGGCGTGCAAAACTTCAGAAAGTACCTCCGCGCCCTTCACCCCTTGTTCGCTCAATTGCTCGCCCAAATGGGTAAACGAAACAAGGTCAAGAAACAGGAACGCGCCGTGGTGGGACTCGGCACTCAACGACTGTTTGGGTTCATTCAGCTCCAACAATCGACGCAATTGCATTGATGAAAAAAACGATGAAACCGGCGCGGCCACTGGTCGTGTTTTATTGAGCAGACGCGTCGTCGCCACGTGGTCTTCCCCCCCCCCGGAAATCTGTCCTGATCTGCACCCCGTTGAAAGAGCAAGACCTCACGTGTCTCTGTATTTTTTCAAAGTACCCACGATCGGGCCCACCAAAGCAGGATTTACTGCTCAAAGACAAGTATAAACATGTTAACTAAAAGGGGAGCGAGACAAAACCCAAAGGCAATAAATCGCAACACGATTCGGTACACCCATGATGGGCAGGGGTTTAGGAAAATGCGATGATTATTCTGAGTTGATTAAATTTACATCATCTCTACCCAAATAAAAGGTTATCGCAATTTACCAATCAAGAAGCTGTGCGCACTAAACCATCAAACAATCTTTGCTGGCTTTCATCGCTTGCCGCCGAAACCTCTGGATGCCACTGAACCGCGATGCAAAAGGAGTGATCGGCAATTTCCAACCCCTCAACGATTCCATCGGGTGCCACTGCCGAAACAACCAACCCATCGCCAACTGTTTTAACGCCCTGATGATGCCCCGAATAGGTTTTCACATGATCCGTTCCCATAACCTCAAACAGCTTGGATGACCGATCAACATCGACGGGCTGAACGGTCCAAAACCCATCATCGCCACGGTGAATATCGGGGTCTTGAACATCGGGAATATGCTCGTGCAAATCACCGCCAAACGCCACGTTCAACAGCTGCATACCACGGCAAATCAACAGAGACGGGATCGTGCCGTCCTCGGTCACGCGCTTGATCAAATCCATCTCGGTTTGATCGCGTTCCTTGGACACCGCCAACAGGTTTGGGTGGTTCGGATCGCCGCCGTACAAGGCTGGATCAATATCCGTCCCACCCGTGAAAACAAACCCATCCACCAACGCCAGCCAGTCCGAAATATCCGCCTCATTTGGTGGCAACAAAACAGGCACCCCACCTGCACGGCGCACACCATCCACATATTGCGACGGGCTCGCGTAGTAATCATCGTACAGGAAATTTTCCACGACCACATCACGACGACCATAGGTCAAAATTCCGATCACAGGTTTTTTAGCGGCCATTTCAGCGGTCCTTTTCCACGCAACGCAACATTTCTTAACAGATGTTAATCTATGTTGCGTCAAACCTTAACGGCAAAAGTGCCATACACATGCCATACGCTTTGCATACCGTTTGCATACGCTTTGCGGACATTTTTTGGGCCCTGAAAACGGCGTTTTTGGCCCAAAGGTTAACGGCGTACGGTGCCCGAAACGCGGCTCAGCTTACGTACTCCATCGACGTTTCCAGCGCATGCAAAAACGACCCAGCAGTCGAGCTGGCAGACATGATCAAAAACGTGTCTTCACCTGTTCGACACAGCACCGCACCCATGTGTTCCATGCTTGTGCGTTCCGCCCGATCCACCGCAAATTTATCGGGATGTGTGTTCACCGCGCAAATCCGTTCCATCGCATCGCGCGCCAGCGGGCCAGACAATTCCAGAAACACCCAGTTGTTTGTCTGTTCAACGTAATACCCTGTATTTCCTAATTTTTTCTCAACCGCAGCGACACCAGAATGGGCCGTGTGATCGAATAAAACCAGGAACTGATCGACAGCAAACGACATGATCCGCGCATCATTTTTGCCGACATAACTTTCGCCAGCAGCAGGGTTACCACCGCCGTATCCAGTCTTCATTTTCTTGCCCAGCGCGGTCGCACCACCCTTGGGCACAGACACCGCAACCGCGGCCATCTCAGTCAACTCACGCAGGCGCGTGCCATTCCAATCATAATCAAAGCCGTCCAGTACCGCCTTGGATTCTAACGTAAAATCACCCACGTAACCGCTCCCCTTCAGGATCAAGGAAGTGCGCCGAAACGATCTCTACTTCCACATCTTTTTGCCGAATTCCATCCCAAGCCCGAACCACATCACCCTTGCGCGAATTCCCAGCCTTAACAAAGCCTAAGCCGATGTAGTGACCAAGCGTTGGGGAATAGGCAACCGATGTCATCCACCCCAAATCATTGTCCATCGTCGGTTCCGACCCATGTTCAATGAAATGCGATCCGCTGTCCAATTTCAGCGATTTATCAACGGGTTGCAGGCCGACAAGGTTCCAGATTTCATCACGATTCATGTATTCACGCTCCGACAAAGTATTGCCGATGCAGTCCTTAATCTTGGATACCATCCGCCCCATGCCAAGGTTCTGCGCAGTGGTTTGCCCGGTCAATTCAGACGCAACCGCATGGCCTTTTTCGATGCGCATAACGCTCAACGCTTCAAGACCGTACGGTACCACGTCAAACTCTTTACCCGCCTCGTGTAGAACACGGATCAAGCTATCGCCATACCGGCTCGGCACCGCAATTTCATAGGCCAATTCACCCGAGAAAGAGATCCTGAACAATCGTGCAGGAATGCCACCACAAACAGTGATATCCGCACAACCCATGAACGGGAACGCCTCGTTGCTGATGTCAAACTCGTCGTCCACAACTTTGCGCAACAGCGCACGCGAGTTCGGCCCCGCCACCGCATATTGCGCCCAACTGTCCGTCACAGACATGATGTGAACGTCCCAATCAGGGTACAAACACTGGCGGATGAAATCCAGATGACGGTAAATCGCCACCGCATTCACGGTCGTTGTCGTCATCACAAAATGCGTTTCAGACAACCGCGCGGTGGTTCCGTCGTCCATGCAAATACCGTCTTCGCGCAGCATAATTCCATAGCGGGTTTTGCCGACAGCCAGTTTCGCAAACCCATTCGCATAGGCCATATTCAACAGTTTCGCAGCATCTTTGCCCTGAATGTCGATCTTACCAAGCGTCGTCACATCGCAAATCCCAACGGAGCCGCGTGTTGCGTTCACTTCGCGATCCACACTGTCACGCCAGAATGTTTCGCCGTTTTTCGGATACCATTCCGCCCGCATCCAAGGGCCAGATTCCACAAACGAAGCCCCTTGTTCCTTGGCCCATTTATCCGAAGGCGTCAGACGATACGGTTGGAAATCTTTCCCTTTTGCCCGTCCAGCCAGCGCCCCAAATGGCACAGGAGAATAGGGCGGACGAAAGATCGTCGTGCCCGTTTCAGGGATCGTTTTACCCCGTGCTTCGGCCATAATTGCAAGGCCAAGAACATTCGCCGTTTTGCCCTGATCCGTCGCCATACCCAACGTGGTATACCGTTTTAGGTGCTCGACAGAACGAAACCCTTCTTGCTCCGCTTGCTTCACGTCTTTGGTTGTCACATCGTTTTGCAGATCGACCCAAGCCCGCTTTGTGCTCTCTTTCACATGCCAATACGCAGTGATCGTCGCGGCTTCATCTTCAGCCTTATCGGCAGCCTTGCGCGACGCCGTGAAACTCAGTTCCTTGACAGCAGCATTCGCCGCAGCGCGCCCCTCAGCCAAACACGCGCCTGTGCCATACGTCCCGTTTGCAGACCCTGCAACAGACATCCCAGGTGGTAAATCACCCCCTGGCACAAACGCTGCAATGTCATCGCGCCACGTTGGACGGCCCCGTTGATGACAGGTCAAATGCACGTTAGGCGACCACCCACCGGCGACCGCCAAACAGTCCACATCCAGCGTTTGACCGTTGGTTAACGTGATCCCCTTCAACGCTTTGCGCCCAGCGGTATCACACACACCAGCGCCCATCGTTACTGACGCGCCAGCAATGCTCATCACGGGTTCGCCGTCACGGCTGTCAATCACCGCAGCAACATTTGCACCCGCCGCAACCAGATCGCTGGCCGTGCGCCAACCATCATCGTTGTTGGTGAACACCGCAATGGATTTACCCGTCGCAACGCCCCAACGATTTGCATAGGCGCGAACCGATCCCGCCAACATAACACCCGGGCGATCGTTGTTCCCAAACGCGATGGAGCGTTCCGTGGCACCCGCACATAAGATTGCACGACCTGAATAAATCTTCCACGCGATGTTGCGCGGCTTGCCATTTGCACTGCGCAGATGGTCCGTTTTCTTTTCCAACGCGCCGTAAATACCGTGGTCAAACGCGCCGTAAACTGTCGTGCGGTTCATCACGCGCACATTGTCCATTGCCTCTAATTCACCCACAGCAGATTGCGCCCAGTCAAGCCCAGACATGCCGCCAACATCAAATGTTTCTGCGTTCAAACGCCCGCCAAAAACATTGTCTTCGTCGCACAACAAAACCTGCGCGCCCGAACGACCAGCGGCCATTGCAGCCGATAACCCAGCAGGGCCAGATCCGATAACCAGCACGTCACAGTGCAGGAAACCTTTGTCGTAAACATCAGGATCGGTTTCACCCGAAAGCGCCCCAAGCCCAGCCGCAGAGCGGATAAATGGCTCGTATACTTTTTCCCAGAACGCCTTTGGCCACATGAATGTTTTGTAATAAAAACCAGCACTTAGGAATGGCGACACAAGGTCGTTCATCGCCAGCACATCAAATTCCAACGTGCCTTTGTGGTTTTGGCTGGTGGCTTCCATTCCCTCAAACAACTCGGCAACAGTGGCCCGTGTGTTTGGTTCTTGGTACGCGCCCTTGCGCAGTTGAACCAACGCGTTTGGCTCCTCTGATCCAGCCGAAAAAATGCCACGCGGACGGTGATATTTAAACGACCGTCCAACCAGTTTCACATTGTTCGCCAGCAACGCAGAGGCCAGTGTATCCCCTTGATACCCCTGCATCGTTTTGCCGTTCCAACTGAACGAAATCTTCTGGCCGCGATCAATCTGGCCGCCTTGTAATCTCATCTCTTGGCTCATACGCTTCGCCCCCGTGCGCGGGCTTCGTCGCGCGCCATTTTTACGTCTGTGATCTCGTGTGTTGTGGTGTTTCGTGTCACCACCAGCCAGCTGCGATCACCCTGTTCGTGGTACCACAGCTCGCGATATTCGCCCGCTGGGTTATCGCGAATATACAGATAATCATGAAACTTCTCGGCGGCGTTTTCATCGTCGCGATTGGGGCGATCAATCAAGGACGCCTCGCCTAAATGATAAAACTCGGAACTGTCACGCGGTCCCAGCAGTGGATGGTTGATGATCATGTCTCTGGTCCCTTAATGCTGGTTCGGTTGGGCGCCAACGCCCTTTTCATCGATCATTTGGCCGCGCATGAAACGGTCCAAACGGAACCCTTCCGCCAGGGGGTGCGGCGTGTCTTTGGCCAGCAAATGCGCATAACAATCGCCCGAGGCAGGGGTCGCTTTGAACCCGCCGTAGCACCAGCCCCCGTTGAAATACAGCCCGCCGATATGGGTCTTATCAATGAACGGCGTGCCGTCCATCGACATGTCCATCAGGCCACCCCACATCCGCAAAAGACGTGCACGCCCCAGCATTGGCAGGAAGGCCATCATGTCCTCGGCGCAATGTTCGATCACCGGTAAATTGCCGCGCTGCGCATAGCTGTTGTATTTGTCGATATCGCCACCAAACACCAAACCACCCTTATCGGACTGGCTGATATAAAGGTGCCCAGCGCCGAACGTCACAACACCCGGAATGGTCAGTTTCAAACCCTCGGACACAAACGCTTGCAGCACATGGCTCTCGATTGGCAGGCGCATGCCCGCCTTTTCCATCACGCGGCTCGATGAGCCCGCAACGCAAACGCCAACCTTCTTGGCTTTGATCTTGCCCTTGCTGGTTTCTACCCCCGTGCAAACGCCGTTTTCAATCTGGAAGCCAGTCACTTCGCAATTCTGGATGATATCCACACCGTTCTGATCGGCCCCGCGCGCATAGCCCCAAGCAACGGCATCATGGCGTGCCGTACCCGCACGGGGTTGCCACAAACCACATTTGATCGGGAAGCGTTCATCATCGAAATTCAGGAACGGAACCATTTTGCGAACGCCTTCGCGATCTAACAGAACTGCATCCGCGCCAGACATCAGCATCGCATTGCCACGTCGTGCAAACCCGTCGCGTTGCGCATCGGAATGGCCGAGGTTCAAGATCCCGCGTTGCGACATCATCGCGTTATAGTTCAGCTCTTGCTCCAGCCCTTCCCACAATTTCATGGAGTGTTCGTAGAAAGGGTTGTTTTCCGGCAGCATATAGTTTGAACGCACAATCGTGGTGTTACGGCCAATATTGCCAGAGCCAAGCCAGCCTTTTTCCAGAACAGCGATATTTTTCTGACCATACTTTTTGGCCAGATAATACGCCGTGGCCAAACCATGCCCCCCGCCACCAACGATAATGATGTCGTATTCTTTCTTAGGCTCTGGCTCACGCCAATGTGGCGTCCAACCTTTGTTGCCTGTCAGACCTTCAGTGAGGATTTTGAGTGCGGAAAAACGCATGGTGCAGCCCCGATTGATTCCGCATCAGTATTTCAGAACAATCAGGCTAGCGCATTCAATAAAACGACACTAACTTACATTTTATGGCCAAACTTAACACACCGTTCCGCATCGGCATTGTCCCCATTGATGGCTTTGCATTGATGTCCTACGCCGCGCTCGTTGAGCCGCTGCGCGCAGCGAATGTGTTAAGCGGGCAGGAATTATACGATGTAAGTGTTGTGCAAACAGGACCAAACCCCGCGCAAAGCTCTGGTGGCGACCTTGTTCCGCGCCAAGTGAAATTGAACAGAACAACGTCGTTTGATTTGGCGGTCTTAGTCGCGGCAGGTAACGCGCTTGATTATCAAAATGGTCAATTGGCAAATTGGCTTAAGGCCATTTCGCGAAAAGGCACACAAATCGGCGGCGTTTCTGCCGGACCGTTATTCCTTGCGCGCAACGGATTGCTGAATGGGCGCCGTATGACGATCCACTGGGAGCATTCCGATTATTTGCTGGAAATCGCGCCTGATGCTATCCTTGAACCGTCGCTGTATGTGATTGATCGTGATCGGTTAACTTGCGGCGGCGGGACTGCCCCGATTGATTTGATGCTCGCGTTGATTTCCAATCATCACGGGCAAAAATTGGCGCAGCTGGTTGGGGATTGGTTTTTGCACACGTCGATCCGCCCCTCTGCTGGGCCGCAGCGATCCAGCTTGGCACAGCGTTACGGAACGACGAATGCATCGGTTCTTGCCGCCATCGAGGCAATGGAAACGCACGTCGCAAATCCGTTGAATTTGCAAGATTTGGCAAAAATTGCAGGAACCAGTCCAAGACAGCTGATACGGCAATTTTTAAGAACAGTTGGCGTTACGCCGATATCCTTTGGGCGCAAAATTCGCCTTTCAAAGGCACATACCCTTTTGCAAACTGCATCGCTTTCAATTTCGGAAATTGCGCTGATGACGGGATTTTCGTCACCAGCGCATTTTTCTTCTAGCTATTCGGAAGCCTATGAACAGGCGCCATCAAAATCACGTGGCAAAACAAAAATCTAGGATTCTTCAAGTTTTGAAGTGAAGCGTGGGCTGATCACAACTTTCTTTGCCAGCGTTCTTGCCTCGATACCGATGTAATCTTGGAAGGGAACGAAATCCATGTAGCTTTCAACCAGAATGACAGCTTCGCCGTTCAAAATATTGGGTATCAGCTCCGTTGGAATTTCAGTGTCATCCGCAAGGCCAGTGTGCAATCCAGATGCTCTGGTCCAATCAATGGTTAGAACATCATTCGATTTTTCAATGCTAGAAATTCTAACATAGGTATCGTTCGAATTCTCACCCATGATGGCTGCGAAAAGCGAATTCATATCGTCTTCGTAATCATCTTGCATTTCAAACTGACGCGACATGACATCGGCAACGGTGTAAGTTGCCTTAACTGATCGCGTCCATTCGCTGTAGGCATCAAAGAATGTAAATGTACCAGCAAACCAGAAAATAATAAGTGGCATTACAATGAGAAACTCAACTGTTGTTGCGCCCTCTTCATCCCGCTTGATTTTGCAGAAACGATTTCTGAAATTTTTCATCATTGTTTTTACTCCGGCTCGTTCATGAAGGCGGTGTCAGCAACAAGAGGAATACCCTCATCATTTACACCAGGGAACATTGCTATACCGTTTGGCATCATTGGGTCGATCCGAATACAAGCACGAATATACATGATTTCCGAACGTTGGTTCGGGGTAAATACGCCCAACGGATTAAGATCAGGAACAGAGCGATCCACACATTTAAAGGTCTTTGCGTAGCCTGAAGCAGGATCAAAAGTATCCATTTCCAAGTGAAGGTTCTCTTCGCAATCTTTAAAAACCAACGCTGTTTCGCATGTCTGACGCTTTGCCCATTGATAGATCGTTTCCGTCGGCAGCTTTGTTGGCGGAACAGAATACAGACGTAAATCACGAACGGTTATATCCAAAGCACGTTCCAGCATCATCTGTTTGGTCATGATCAAGCCAGTTTCAAAAATCCAAAAGAAACCCGTCAGAAACGTCGTCGCTACGATCACGAATTCGACCGAGGAATACCCGCGCTCATCAGAACGGAAACTCCGTAATTTTTTTCGTAATTTCAACATGGCTGCACGCCCTTTTTGTTTTTATTGTTGATTACTGAGTAAGCTTAAGACGCTGAATAGACGTCGCGATCGCAGAGAAGACCTCTGATATCTGCGTACCTGATGCGTCATAAAAGTGGCTTGCGGTGCTTGCGCAGTCACGAAGCTTATCGGACGTCGTGGTGCTGGTTTCATAACCAATGGTGTATACAATCACACCAGCTGTTTCGGCTGCATTACACGAGCTTGTCATTGCTGTATCAGCTTCCGTCGTTCCACGACCAGAGTCGATAAGATCACTAAACGCGTTCTCGCCGGTGATGCTATCGTAATACTGAGCAGGCATATGGCCCCATGCTTCTGGCCAAGACAATTGCTCGGTCGAAACTACACCTGCAGCGCCTAATAGGTTGTTGAAAACCGTAGCAGTGACCCAAGACCCATCAGATATGCCATAAAATTGGCCATTGGATTGTTTCTTGATGAAAAAGTTCGTTACTTGGACAGGATCACCATAAAAACAAGTTGTACTCGCCCAGCTACAATACTGCTCATACACTGCACCAGTATAGGTACGACCATAGTAGGTAAGGTGCGTGAATGCGCCTGGCTCTTCTTCGACAATTTCCCACACGTTGGACAAGCCAGTGCTGTAGTTATTGCCAAAAGCAAACTCATATGTGTTTGCGCCATCGCCCATCAGAACGATAACTTTCTTCGTTTGAGCCGTTCCGTATGCCACAGGAAGATCCGCAAACCCTTCGTCTATCGTGCCATTATCGGCCAAGACAGTTGTTACAGACTGAAAATTTGGGTCCAGCAAAGCGAGGCCCCATTTCATACCCAAGTGGGCCGCTGTCCAACCATCAGCGTACAAGCCATCAATTTTAGTATGCAGGACACCTACGTTGTCCGAATACGGTAGAATTTCGCTTTCGGTATCTGCGTAGCAGGTTTCTGATCCGCCATTGAAATTTTGAAAACCGCCGTAAAGCGCAGTGAAGACAGCCTGTGTCTGAGACACAGAGGGGTCAATCGCAGCACTTTCAAACGAGAGGTCGGAGAAATCGAGACAGTTTGACAAGCTGTGCGTTTCAGCAATTGTCAGGTTATCAAAGATTGAATCAGATGGCGAAACGTTATGGTTAAACGGAACAACTGAAATCGCAACCGTGTCCGGGTCTGCATTTGTCAGCAACGTCGTGACAAACTGCTTTGCAGCAACTTTAAGGTTGGTAAGTTTAGTTCCGTCCATCGAGCCCAAAACGTCGAGCACGAGCGAGATTTCCAAGTTTGGAACACGCTCTTCAGATGCACTGCGCGCGGTGATTGGCATTTTATTGATGCCTGCCATCGACAGAAACCAAGTGTCCAGATTTGCAGTTGCCGTTGCGGAAACGGACCGTGCATTGATCGCAACAGAAGAAGTCACCTCGACCGTGAAATCTTCGATCGCTGTAATCTTCGACATGTAATCCTGAACTACGATATCAGGGTCCTGAGTCTGCCTTAGGGAGGCCGCTGCAAGAACCGCGCGATCCAGATTGTATTGAAGAGAAGAGCGAAGGTTCTCGTGGCGCGCAAGATCAACTGCCGTGCCTCCAACCAAGAACATTGCCGAAAAGACAACCATCACGAATACAATGATCGAACCGTTTTCATCACGGACAATACCGCGTTCGGCTAACTTTTTCTTCATAGAGGCCAACATCTGACTTCCTTTCTCTGAACATTCAGAACACGGTTCGAAGCGAGTTTCGCACCAAAACAAAAATCTATTCCTGCCAATATGCCGAACTGGAAGGGCAAAATTACGGCATTTGAAGGGTATTTTGAAAACATTCGACTTAACCCATAAGATGGATAGTTGACCTGTTTGGTTAACAAATAAGCACGCAAAAACTGCTTATAGCGTTATATTTAGTGGATTTTTATGGATATTTAGGATTGGCAAAGCAAACAGATATCGCCGAATTGTGTCATCGCGTCGCGTTTTCTAAAGAGTTTTTGATAAAAAGTGCTGACACATTTCAGCCATATTCGATCAAACCAGAATTACGGTTTCCGCATGCAAAAAACCATTTTTAACTTGTCACCACCAATGCCCTATGGCTTCAAGGATGCGGCGGTCCCGTGGCTCAACTGGATAGAGCAGCCCCCTCCTAAGGGGCAGGTTAGTGGTTCGAAT
>JABBAP010000030.1 GCA_018607905.1 Paracoccaceae bacterium
TTGGAAATCGGTTTCAACGCAAAGTATTTGCTGGAAATCGCTGGGCAGGTAGATCGCGAAAACGCGGTGTTCATGTTCAACTCTTCGGGTGATCCGACATTGATGCGTGAAGGCAACGACGAAAGCGCCGTTTACGTCGTGATGCCTATGCGGGTGTAACGGTTTTGGCGGCTCCATCGCTGGCGCTGCAAAGCCTGACGCTTTCTCATTTTCGATCCCACAAGATGACCCGTCTGGAAACAGACGGGCGACCCATCGCGATTTATGGGGCGAACGGGGCTGGAAAAACCAGCATACTAGAAGCGATTTCGATGCTGTCACCGGGCCGTGGGTTACGCGGTGCCAAGGTCGATGAGCTGGTGCGTGCGCAAGAGGCCGTGGGTTGGAAAGTTTCGGGCGTTTTGCAAAGCCTGAACCAATTGCACGAGGTTGAGACGTCTTTTGATGGGACAGGGTCGCGCAAAGTATTGATTGATGAAAAACCAACATCACAAGCGGCGCTCGGGCGGATTGGCCGTGTGGTCTGGCTGGTTCCTGTGATGGATCGGCTGTGGGTCGAAGGTGCGGACGGGCGGCGCAAGTTTCTGGATCGCTTGGCGATGAGTTTTCATCCCGCACACGGCGAGGCGTCGTTGATCTATGAAAAAGCGATGCGGGAGCGGAATCGCATGCTGAAAGACGGCGTGCGTGATCCATCGTGGTACGGCGCGGTTGAGGCGCAAATGGCAAAGGCGGGGGCGGTCATTCACGCGAACCGTTTGGCGGCGCTGGAAATGCTGGCCGCAGCGCAAGAACAGGCGGACACAGCGTTTCCTGCGGCGGATTGCACGTTGGTTCATGCCGACGAGGTTGAGATGCCACCCGATGAGAATGCGCTGGCTGTCGCGTTCGAGGAAAGCAGACCGCGCGATTTGATGGCGGGGCGCACGCTGATCGGGCCGCACCGCGCAGATTTGGAAGCAGTTTATACTGCCAAGGGTGTTGCCGCGCGCAAATGCTCGACAGGGGAGCAAAAGGCGCTGCTGGTGTCGTTGATCCTTGCGAATGGGCGGGCGTTGGCACAAGAATTTGGTGCGCCGCCGATATTCTTGCTGGATGAAATTGCTGCGCATTTGGACGCGGATCGCCGTGCCGCGCTGTACGATGAGATTTGCGCGCTGGGCGCACAGGCATGGATGACGGGCACGGGGCCTGAGTTGTTCGAGGATTTAGGCGATCGCGCGATGCGATTGGATGTAACGGAAGCGGACGGTGTATCTGCTGTGGCTGTGGTTTGAGGAGATTAAGATGGATGTGCAAAGAGTAACGATGGTGACGCTGGCGGTGGCTGATTTGGCCGTGTCGCGCGGGTTTTACGAACGCCTTGGCTGGGTTGAGGCCGAGGGTGGCAATGACAACATTGCGTTTTTCAAACTTCGCGGGTTGTTCATGGGTCTGTATAGCCGTGACAAGTTGACAGATGATATTGGTTTGCCAATTCAAAAACGTGCGACGGGTTCGATCACGCTGGCGACAAATTATGGGTCCCAAGCCGAGGTGGACGTGGCGTACAAGTCGGCGCTGGATGCGGGCGCTGTGGCGATTACCAAACCAGAAGAAGTTTTCTGGGGTGGCTATTCGGGATATTATGCCGATCCTGACGGGCACCTGTGGGAAATGGCGCACAATCCGTTTTGGTCGTTCGATGAGGACGGCTATTTGGTGGGGAATGCGTGACGGTCTCTGCCCTTGATCTGCTGTTTTATGCGGGTGCGATTTTTCTGTTGTTTGCGACGCCCGGCCCTGTGTGGGTTGCTTTGATTGCGCGCGCGTTGTCAGGCGGGTTTCACAGCGCGTGGCCGTTGGCGTTAGGGGTCGTTGTCGGTGACGTGATCTGGCCGCTGGTAGCGATTTTCGGGGTGAGTTATCTGGTGTCGATTTACGCCGATTTCATGTCTGTGCTGAAAATTATTGGCGCGGTTATGTTCATTTTCATGGGCGTTCAGCTGGTGCGTAAGCCCGTGGCGAAGCTAGGTGCAAGTGACAGAAAGTTGACGCGACCTGGCATGTGGGCGGGGTTTGTTGCGGGACTGTTGGTGATCCTGTCAAACCCCAAGGCCATTTTGTTTTACATGGGCGCGTTGCCGAGCTTTTTCGATTTTCGCACCATTACCGCGTGGGATATTCTGGCGATCTGCACCATCTCGTTGGTGGTGCCTTTGGCTGGCAATGTGATGCTGGCCGCGATGGTGGATCGGATGCGGCGGTTCTTGGCCTCACCCGAGGCGGTACGTCGATTGAACCTGTGTTCGGGCGTAGCGTTGATCGGCGTTGGTTTGCTGATTGGCGTGACCTAGCGCAGGTGTGATTTCATATCCTTTCGATGGGGCAGTATGCAGGGCGTATATTGAACCAAGAAAGGACACCTGATGAAAAAGACTCTAATCGCTTGTGCAATTGCCGTTTTTTCCCTGTCCGGAATCGCGAAAGCAGAGAGCATGATCACAAAAAATTCCCCTTATTCGGTTGCTGAAACTATTGATCGGTTGGCTGCTGCCGTTGAGGGCGCTGGGGCCAAAGTGTTTGCGCGTGTGGATCACGCGGCAGGTGCGGCAAGCGTTGATATGGAGCTGCGACCGACGCAGATGTTGATGTTTGGAAACCCGAAACTGGGGACACCTGCGATGTTGGCATCACAGACCATTGGGCTAGATTTGCCATTGCGCGTTCTGGCGTATCAAGCCGAAGATGGCAGTGTTGTATTGAGCTATCAGAACCCAGCGGATATCGCGAAAGCGCACGGCGCAGAGGCGGATTTGGAAGTGTTCGCGAAAATGACAGGTGCCCTGAATAAGCTGACCGATAAGGCCATTTCTGAGTAAAATCTAACTTGTTGGAATTGGGGAAAGAGCGTGCCGGTGGTGCGCTCTTTTTCGTTTAGAGCGGTGGTTCGTATTTTGCACAAAATCTTGTGACAAACCTTTGGGAAAACGCTATAAATTGTGGAAAATAACGAAGGTCACAGGTATGTCGGACGAGCAAAACACACCAGAAGAATATGGCGCAGATTCTATCAAAGTTCTCAAAGGCTTAGAAGCTGTTCGTAAGCGTCCTGGGATGTACATTGGCGATACGGACGACGGCTCTGGTTTGCACCACATGGTCTATGAGGTTGTGGATAACGGCATCGACGAGGCCTTGGCCAAGCATGCGGATTTTGTTTCGGTCACAATTCATGACGATGAGAGCGTTTCTGTGCGTGACAATGGGCGTGGCATTCCCGTGGGGATCCACGAGGAAGAAGGCGTTTCAGCGGCTGAGGTTATCATGACGCAGCTGCACGCTGGTGGTAAGTTCGACTCCAATTCGTACAAGATTTCAGGCGGCCTGCACGGTGTTGGCGTTTCTGTTGTGAATGCCCTGTCTGAATGGCTGGAGCTGCGCATTTGGCGTGATGGCAAAGAACACACGGCGCGGTTTGAGCATGGCGATACGGCGCGTTCACTGGCGGTTGTGGGCGACGCGAATGGTGAAACGGGCACCGAAGTACGCTTCATGGCATCGACCGATACGTTTTCCAATCGTGATTACGTGTTTAAGACGTTGGAAAATCGGCTTCGGGAATTGGCGTTTCTGAATTCAGGCGTGAAGATCATTTTACGCGACGAACGCCCTGCCGAGCATCTGGAAACTATTCTAGAATATGAAGGCGGCGTGAAGGAATTTGTGAAATTCTTGGATCGTTCCAAAACGGGGATGTTGTCCGAGCCGATTTATGTGGTTGGCGAAAAAGACGACATCGGCGTTGAAGTGGCGATGTGGTGGAACGACAGCTACAACGAGATGGTTTTGCCGTTCACCAACAACATTCCCCAGCGCGATGGCGGCACGCATATGGCGGGTTTCCGTGGCGCGTTGACGCGCACGATCAACAATTATGCGCAAAGCTCTGGCATTGCGAAAAAGGAGAAAATTTCGTTCACGGGCGATGATGCGCGCGAAGGCCTGACCTGTGTGTTGAGCGTGAAAGTCCCTGATCCGAAGTTCAGCTCGCAGACAAAAGACAAGCTGGTTTCATCCGAGGTGCGCCCTGCGGTTGAAGGTTTGATGAACGAAAAGCTGTCCGAATGGTTTGAAGAAAACCCTGTGGAAGCCAAGAACATTGTTTCAAAAATTGTCGAAGCTGCGTTTGCCCGTGAAGCAGCCCGTAAGGCGCGTGATTTGACGCGGCGCAAAACGGCGTTTGGGGGCACTGGATTGCCTGGGAAACTGGCAGATTGTCAGGAACGCGATCCGTCCAAATCAGAAATCTTCATTGTGGAGGGTGACTCTGCTGGTGGGTCGGCAAAGCAGGGTCGTTCGCGCGAAAATCAGGCGGTGCTGCCGCTGCGTGGCAAAATCCTGAATATTGAGCGGGCGCGGTTTGATAAAATGCTGACCTCCGAGCAGATCACCAATCTGATTACGGCGCTGGGCACAGGAATCGGGCGCGACGAGTTTAATATCGAAAAACTGCGTTACCACAAGGTTGTCATCATGACGGACGCCGATGTGGATGGTGCGCATATTCGTACACTTTTGCTGACGTTCTTTTTCCGTCAAATGCCAGAGCTGATTGAAGGTGGGTATTTGTACATCGCGCAGCCGCCTTTGTTTAAGGTCGCACGCGGTAAATCCGAGGTTTACCTCAAGGATCAAGCGTCGCTTGAGGATTATTTGATTGCGCAGGGCATTGAGGGATCATCGCTGACCCTTGGTGATAAATCGGTGATTGCGGGTCAAGATTTGGCGCGGGTTGTTGAAGAAGCGCGGAATGTTAAGTTTCTGCTGAACGCATTTCCGACGCATTATAACCGCCACGTTTTGGAACAGGCTGCCCTTGCGGGTGCGTTGGTTCCGGGCCGTGTGGACGGTGATGCGCAGGGTGTTGCGGATGCGGTTGCGGCGCGGTTGAACAAAGTTTCGTTGGAATATGAACGGGGTTGGTCTGGCCGTATCACGCAGGATCACGGTTTGCGGTTTGCCCGCATTCTGCGCGGTGTCGAGGAAAGCCACACGATTGACGGCAAGGCGCTGCGCTCAAGCGAGGCGCGCAAATTGGGCGGCATGACCGAGAGCCTGCAAGAGACTTACAGTTCGTTGGCGACGTTCACGCGCAAAGAAAAGGCGCATCCGATTTTTGGGGCGACCGATCTGCTGAACATCGTGATGGAAGAGGGCGAAAAAGGCCTGTCTTTGCAACGCTACAAAGGATTAGGCGAGATGAACCCAGGGCAGTTGTGGGAAACCACGCTGGACCCAGAAGCCCGCGTTTTGCTGCAAGTAAGGGTCGCGGATTTGGCGGATGCAGATGATCTGTTCACCAAACTAATGGGCGATGTTGTCGAACCGCGCCGTGAATTTATCCAACAAAACGCCCTAAGCGTAGAGAATTTGGATTTTTAACATCTGAATTTTCTGCGGTTCTGCGCAAAAACTGCACATCTTATGCGCCATGACTGCGGGATTGGCCCTGCATGACGTGACCAGACATGGTTACGGAGAAATGAGATGTCACAACATACGATTGATGGAATACCGCGCGCGTTGATTATTGACGGTTGGTGGATGAGCGCGGATGCGCAACTTGAGGCGCCAGATCGGCGCATTCAGGCGCAAGAAATTTGGGCGCATAAAGCAAAGCGGCGGTTGCTGTCGTTGTTGGCGCTGCTGGGCTTGGCGGATGTGTTGTTTTTTCAGCATGCAATGGGCCTTTCGATTGCGATATTTGGTGTCGCAGTGTTTATCGCCAGCGTTTTGGAAAGCGGGACCGCGCGGCCGAAGGCTGGGCCGATGTGCGCGGTGGTTTTGGGTGTGTTACCAGTCATTGAATACCTGCAATTCTTTTCGGTGGTCTTTGCGATCTTTGGCGTGATTGTCGGCATTGCGTGGCACCGTGTTGGCGGGGCGCAGAGTTTGGCTGGCGTGCTGTTTGGTGCGCGTCGATTGTTGTTGTTTCTGCCGATTGGTGCGGTTCAATCCTTTGATGCTTGGGTCAAAGCACCCGTGGGAGTGGTTGATCTGAACGGCGTGTTTCGCGATTTTGTGCGCAACTGGGCGTTTCCGATTGGCGGGGGATGTTTGATCCTTGGCCTGTTGGTGATGGCGAATCCCGTGTTGGAACGGGTATTGGACGATCTGTTGGATGTGGAATTCGACCTTCAGAAACTGATCTATCGCATTTTGTTCTGGATGGGCGCTGCGTTTATCTTATGGCCGTTTTTGGCGGTGACTTTGCCGCGATTGCAGCGCCCGTTTGGGCCGCAAAGAGTGGCGCGCCTACGGGGTTGGGGGCTGAACGCGCAATCGGTTTCGAACGCGCTGTGGGTGTTTAACGGATTGCTGTGTGTGCAGTTGGTCATGGACAGCAGCTTTGCCGTAAGCGGTGCGCTGCCCTATGACATGAGTTACGCCAAATACGCGCACCGTGGCGCCTATCCGTTGGTGGTGACGGCGCTGTTGGCAGGGTGTTTTGCGCTGGCGGCGCGGCCGTTTCTGGATGAGGGGCGGTTTTTAAAGCCGTTGATGATTGTCTGGCTGGGGCTAAATGCCTTGCTGACGCTATCGTCAATGTATCGGCTCGGGCTGTATGTGGATGCCTACGGCCTGACGTATTTGCGGGTTCGGGCGGGTATTTGGATGGTTCTGGTGGCTGCTTGGCTGGGCTTGATTGCTTGGCAGATTATTTGCTCTAAGGCGAATGGCTGGTTGTTGGCTCGCAGTTTTGGGATGGGGATTGGCACGATTTATGTCGGGTGTTTTGTGAATTTTGCAGAGGTGATAGCGAGTCATAATGAAGGGCATCCACGTTTTCAAACAACCACGAAGCACCAGTTTTGTCATTTGACCAAAACTTCTAAGACAGCTGTTGATATCACGTCAAAATGGTATGGATGCAGCAGCAATTACGAAAAGGCCCAGATTGATGGGTGGCGCGATTGGGGGTTTCGGGAATGGCGTGTTGCGCGGTATGTGGAGAGCATTCAGGCGAAAGGGGCAGGCCATGAAAATCTTGGTCGTTGATGATGCCCCACAAATCAGAGAGATCGTGACGATTGCGCTCGAGCGGGCCAATTTCAATGTGATCACGGCGTCGGATGCAAAGCTGGCGTTGATCCATGCGGGGCGTGAAAATCCTGATCTGATCGTGCTGGATGTGGGCCTGCCTGAAATGGACGGGTTCGAGGTGTGTCGTCGATTGCGCACAACGTCGGATGTGCCGATCTTGTTTTTGACGGCGCTGGACGATGAAGTGGATCGCGTTGTCGGGTTGGAACTCGGTGCGGATGATTATGTGACCAAACCGTTCAGCCCGCGTGAATTGGTGGCGCGCATTCGGGCGATTTTGAAGCGCACGCATGGAAGCCAAGACGCCACGGTATTGCAGATTGGTCAGGTTGCGCTGAACACGGACGCGCATGTTTGCGAAGTTGGCGGCGTTGATGTTGCGCTGACTGGGACGGAGCTGAAAATCCTCGCGCAATTGATGCAGGCGAATGGCAACGCTGTGTCACGGGTGGCGTTGATAAATGCGCTGTGGGGCGCGAGCAGTGACGTGTCGGACAGAACGCTCGACAGTCATTTGCGTAATTTGCGTGGCAAGCTGGCAAAAGCAGGGGCAGCGGATGCCGTGCAGACGGTGCATGGTGTGGGCGTTAGGATGGGGTCATGAACGGAACAGACAAGTGGCGGCCATCGTTGTGGTTTGTATTGGCTGGGGCGCTGGGCAGCACGTTGTTGCTATCACTGCTTGGCATGGTTGCGCTACGATATTTGGGGCCGGAAATTGGATTCAAGAACGCAGCTTACATGTTGGCGGCGATTATTGGTGCGTTAACTGTTGTCATCTGGATCCTGCTTTTGCGGCTGTTGTTGCGCCCTGTGATCGCGTTGCAAACCTATGCCGAGAGTGTGGGTGCGGGGCTGGATACGGCGCCGCCCGAACATTTCGGCACGATCGAGCTGCGCGCGATGGGCCGCCAAGTGTTGGGAATGGCGACGACACTGTCCAACCGCGAAAAGACCGTGCGCAATTTCACCGATCACGTGATCCACGAGGTAAAGACGCCCGTGACCACAGTGCAGGCCGCGACAGAGCTGTTGGAGGATAGCGAAGATTTAACCGCCGCGGATCGCAAGTTGGTTTCGCAGATCAGAAGTGCGGGCAAACAGATGCAAGCGCAACTGGCGGCGTTGCGTGAAATGGTGATGGCACGGGAAGCAAATTATCACGGTTCAACGCAGCTGGTTTCGGTGTTTGATAAACTGCTGCGTGAACATCCAGAAATGGAATTCAAGGTTGAAGGCGGCGCGATTGCTTTGCCGATGTCGGGCGATGGAATCATGTTGGTTCTTGGGCATCTTATCCGAAATTCTGCATCCTACGGCGCGACTGAAATCCAGTTGGAGGCCCAATCGGACAAATTGATTGTGCAGGACAATGGGCCGGGTGTTTCTGACGGTAATCGCGGGCGTATCTTTGATCCGTTCTTTACAACGCGGCGCGAAACGGGTGGCACGGGCATGGGATTGTACATTGTTTCCAGCCTTTTGCAGGCGCATGGCGCAGAGATAACTTTGGCGGCGTCGGATAAAGGCGCACGGTTTGAGGTGGGTTTTGGTGTAAAATAGGGTATTTCAGCACCGTCTTATAACGGGATAGGGGATTGAGGCCCTTTTTTGCTTGATATTTGGCCAGTTAAGGACCATGTAACCGCGCATAAAGGTGGCCATTGGTGTGCCACCCAAGCTGGAGTAAACATGGCTAAAGAAGAACTTCTCGAATTCGATGGTGTCGTTGTCGAGCTTTTGCCGAACGCGACGTTTCGGGTAGAGCTAGAAAACGGCCATGAAATTATCGCCCATACGGCTGGCAAAATGCGCAAAAACCGCATTCGTGTGCTGGCTGGGGACAAAGTACAGGTCGAAATGACCCCGTATGATTTGACCAAAGGTCGTATCAACTATCGCTATAAATAACGTTTTGGGGGGCTGATTCCTTGGGATTGATACTTGGATCGGCGAGCCCACGACGATTAGAGCTGTTGGCGCAAATCGGCATTGTGCCCGACGAAGTGCGCCCAGCAGATATCGACGAAACACCGCTAAAGGGGGAAACCCCGCGTGCGTATGTTCGCCGACTAGCAGAGGCTAAGGCCCGCGCGATTGTTCCTGAACCGTTTGACGTTGTGTTGTGCGCGGATACCACCGTGGCGGTTGGCGTGCGTATCATGGAAAAACCTGTGGACCGCGCCGAGGCTGAAAAATTTCTGTCGTTGTTGTCTGGGCGTCGCCATCAAGTGATTACGGGTGTCGCCGTGCGCAAAGGCAGCGCGGTTGCCGTGCGCGATGTGATGACACGGGTGCGATTTAAGCGGATTTCCAGTGCGGAAATGCAGGCCTACCTCGAAAGTAACGAATGGCAGGGCAAGGCGGGCGGCTACGGGATCCAAGGCCTCGCGGCTGCGTTGATCCCGTCCATCAATGGATCATATTCCAATGTTGTTGGCCTGCCTTTGGCAGAAACAGCGGCGTTGTTGGCAGGAGCAGGAATTCGATGAAAAAGGGCCGTTTGGTTATTCTGGACAAGATCGAAGGCCGCAATTGCGCGGCGCTGATTGATAACGGGCGTTTGACGGACTTCTTGGTTGATCCAAATACAAAATCACCGCGCCCCGGTGCAATTTACCGTGCAAAAACCATGCGTCCGATGAAGGGGCAAAACGGCATTACGCTGGACCTTGGGGCTGGGCACACAGGCTATTTACGCAATGCCAAAGGTATTGGGCCGGGTGAAACGATGCTAGTGCAGGTTTCGACCCATGCTGAGGGCACCAAAGCCGCCCCTGTGACGCCCAAGCTGTTGTTTAAAAGCCGATATTGTATCGTGACGCCCGACGCGCCTGGGATCAATGTGGCGCGCAAAATTCGCGACGAAGACGAACGCAATCGTTTGCTAGAAGTGGCGCACGAAGCCTTGCACGGCGCGGATGAGCGGTTGGGCCTGATCGTGCGATCCGTTTCTGAGGGTATTGACGTGGATGCCGTATTCCAAGACATCACCGCGATGCGCACAGCCGCCGAGGCCGTGATGAGTGAGGTGAGCGGTGCGCCCGCGTTATTGCAGGAAGCAGAGACTGCGGCGCAAGTGGCGTGGCGCGAATGGGTTGATCCTGATCCAGATGACGTGATGGAAAATGAGGGTGATCTAGAATTGCTCGGTTTCCGTGATTTGGTTGACGAATTGCTGGAACCAGCAGCCCGCTTATCTGGTGGGGCGTGGATGGCAATAGAGCCGACATCTGCGTTGGTAGCAGTGGATGTGAACACGGGCGCGGATACATCGTTTTCGGCGGGGCTAAAGGCGAATTTGGCTGCGGCCAAAGATTTACCGCGTCAGCTGCGTTTGCGCGGATTAGGCGGGCAGATCGTCGTGGATTTCGCGCCAATGCCGCGCAAAGATCAGCGGCAAGTTGAACAGGCTTTGCGTGCTGGATTTAAAGCGGACGGGATTGAAACCGCGCTGGTTGGTTGGACAGGTCTTGGCCATTTTGAATTGCAACGCAAACGGGAACGATTGCCGTTGTCCGAGGTGTTGTCCTGATGGCTTGCCCGATTTGTGAAAAAGAAGCGGATGAAAAATATCGCCCGTTTTGTTCAAAGCGGTGTGCAGACATTGATCTGGGGAAATGGCTGTCCGATGGATACACGATTCCAGGTGGCGCGTCTGATGAAGAGGACGGTGTTTCGTCCGATTTGATACCAGATGAGCCTAAATTGCATTAAGGCCTAAGAATCTACTTGCCAGCCCATCGGTGCTATCCTAAAACGCGCAAACCACAGGATAACAAAGCGTTGTCCAATCCCCGTGCCTGGGTAGCTCAGTGGTAGAGCAGTGGATTGAAAATCCTCGTGTCGGTAGTTCAATTCTACCCCTGGGCACCATTT
>JABBAP010000011.1 GCA_018607905.1 Paracoccaceae bacterium
CGGGGTAGACCCCATGCGATTTTCCGACCTTACATTTAGATTTATGCGTCGAACCGACGGACAGTCCAAAGTTATCGCTATAGTGGACCAAACAGGGTACGATAACCCTAATGAAAACAACAAATTCGAGTTGGTGAGGCGCGGTAACGGCAGGTATTTGCTGCTATCGACACCAAACTTAGGATAAGCAGAGCAGTACAGGAATAGACCCATGGGCAAACCATTAATGGGCGCAATCGCACTCGCCAGCTTGCTGGTAATAAGCGCATGCGCAGAAAACGGCGACGCATCCAAATCAAAGGATCTTGATCCAACAAGCGTTGTTGATGCGACCGACCTTAACGACATCATGCTAACCGTCGCTGATCCGAACGAAGCTGTGGAATATTTCCGCACATCGCTTCAGAAAGATCCAAAACGGATTGAATTTCGCCGTGGCATGGCCAAATCGCTGATCCGCGCAAAACGCGCCACCGAAGCGGTTCCTGTTTTCGAAAAACTTGTCGAAATGAAGGGCAGCACGGATCAAGATCGCATTGATCTGGCCGAAGCGCGCATTCGCACTAATGATTGGAAAGGTGCCGAAGCAGAATTGAACAAAGTACCGCCGACCGTTGAAACCTATCAACGCTATCGCCTTGAGGCGATGATCGCGGACAGCCAGAAAAAATGGAAAAAAGCCGATAGTTTTTATGAAATTGCTGCTGGCCTGACGACGCAACCTTCCAATGTCATGAACAACTGGGGCTATTCCAAAATGGCCCGTGGTGATTACAAAGCCGCAGAAAAACTGTTCATCGAAGCCATCACCTATGATCGCAAACTGTTCACGGCCAAAAACAACCTTGTTTTGGCCCGTGCCGCCCAGAAAAACTATGCCCTTCCCGTCATTCCAATGAGCGAAGAGGAAAAGGCGCAGTTGATGTACACATCTGGTTTGTCAGCTGTGAAACAAGGCGACACCGATATTGGTCGCGGTTTGCTGCAAGATGCAATCGACACGCATCCACGTCACTTTGAAGAAGCGGTTCGCAGTTTAGAATCTTTGAACCGAACAGTGAAAAGCTAACGCAAAATGATGCTCAGCGTCCCAATTATCCTATTTCTGACAGCGTTGCCCTTTTGTATTTGGGCGGCGCTGACAGATTTGCGGCATATGAAAATCTATAACAAAACCAACATCGGCCTGTTTTTGGCATTTGTGATTGTTGGCCTTGGGATGGTCATCGCGAACATGTTTCCGCTTGATGTTTTTGCACTTCGTATCGCGCAAGGCGTCCTTATGCTTGTCGTTGGTTTTTTGCTCAACGGCTTTGGCTATATGGGCGGGGGCGACAGCAAATTCATCGGCGCAATGGCTCCCTTTATCGCCATGCAAGATGCGACCAAATTTCTGATGCTGTTGGCCGCAATGGCGTTGGTCACAGTGCTTTTGCATCGTGGTGTCGGGGCGATTGCACCGCTGCAACCCCATCTCGCTGGGTGGAAATCTTGGCAGGTGTCGAAAAAATTTCCATACGGTTTGACGCTGTCATCGGCCTTGCTGATCTATTTGGCCATGTCAATTCAGATGGCCTAATAGTTCGATCTGGCGTGTTGCCAGATCGCCTTAACTGCCCATTTTAAACAGCAAAAATAACGGCGTTTCTTCTTCTAAAACAACACTAAGCGATTCATCTTTGGCAATTGCATCCAAGATTAACGCGCGCACCGCCTGCCCCATTGGGCATTTCGGAACAACCAAATACTGCACGTTTTCAAACCCAGGCGTTCCCCCATAATACCAAGGCGCGCCCCCCTGCAGGGATTTGGTTTTCGAAAACAGCCACAGCGCATTCACCCAATCTGCATATAAAACCTGCGTGTCAGCTGTCTGTTCAAACCCGTCAAGCGCTGCCCCCGTCTGCACCAATTCCGCGACCAAGCCATTGCTCTTTTGACAGTTTGGGAGCAAAATTCCTTCAAAAACCATGGGTTCAACTGCATCTGCCATCAACGCTGGGTGCGCAACGTTCGCAGAATATGGGCCGCCCGAAACCTGTCTGAATTTTAGACCTTTGTGAAATTCATTTGAAAATGCCGCTGAAAATCCAGCAGGCTTCAATCCGTTGTGAACCAATAAAGACTGTGCTTGCGTCACCAACAACGGCAAGCCAGCGACAAAAAACATCGCGGCAACCGTGCGCAACGCTGTTTGCACGGGCCAACCAAACCGATTGTAAATCACGACCTCACTGCTCATCCCGATTAGAACCAGCCCTGCAATGATCAACCAATGTGGATCATTTTGCCAATTCTGATGGCTGATCAATATCCAACCCGCGCCTAGCAATAAAAACACCAGCGATTCCGTTGCAAGCCGCGCTTGGCGCAACAAGATAAACCCAGAAAATAACGCCAAAACACCGACGATCTGCACCGGACGAAACATCATAATCGCCAACCCATCACCGGGTTTTGCCCGCGCGCTAGATTGCGACACAAACACCAAATCCTGCACATACCCCTGCCAATAACTGACCAATCCAAATTGGAATGTAACCGCGATCAAGAACAACACCGCGACCCCAACGCCCAACCCTAGAAGCCGAAACCGTTTCGTCAAAAGCAATGCAACCAACACCGCAGGCAGTAAGAACACCGCAAAAGTTGCTTTGGTTAAGACCAGAAAACCCATCAAACATCCTAAAAAGATCGGCTCGGCCATATCGGCATAACGACCAGGTTTTTTGTTTGGCAAAACCGTCATAACCACCACCATCGCCGCGACGGCCCAACACCAATTATTGTAATACATCGACGCGGCAACCGTGGCATCCGTTCCACCGTGTACGAACGCCAGCAATTGAACCAAAACCAATGTGCCAAATGCGATTGCCCCGCTTGGCGCTAGGCGGCTTGTGCCAATCCAATGAATAGCAGGCACAAAAATAAGGCTCATAAAAACAGGCGCATAAGCAAACGATGCGCCAAGGCCAGCACCCAGTTTGACCAACCATACAATCGGCAAAAATGCCATCGCCCCAAGCGGCGTTAGGAAATCTTGGTGGGGAATTTGCCCCTCGACCATGCGCAAAACAATTTGCGCCATGTGGACAGCATCGCCATCGAAACTCAGGATCAAAATCGACCCATCATTCATTCGTGCCAAAACCAACACAGAAAGGAGACCAATTAAGAAAACCGCATACCAAAAGCCAAAAATTTGCCGCATTTTCGCCACCTGCTGTTGCTAGTTTCCGACAAGCTAGATGAATCCGCCCAGTATCGCAAAATCTAATCCTGTTTTTATTAGGGAAATGGTCACAAAATGCGTAACATAATTGAAAAAAGAGCAGTGGTAACAACATGAACATGCAGGCGCGAACCCCGCATCTTCCAGCGATTCCTATGACGATCGCTGCGACAGGTCTTAATCCCGTATTTGCACGCGACATTCTTATAAAAACGATGTTTCGCAAAAACGTTTCTACCCCACCCGAGGTCGAGGCGAATCTCTGTTGTTCCGCGCCAATCGCGCTCGAACTCATCGAGATGGCCCGCGCCCAAAACTTGATCGAAGTTGTCGGGCGAACGGGCACCGATCTGCGATATCAAATGTCCGAAAGCGGTAAGGCGCGCGCGCTTGACGCACTTGCCCAGTCCGAATATTTCGGCGCTCTTCCGATCCCGCTTGATGACTACAAAGAACAGGTAAAACTGCAATCCGTGGCAGATGTTGGCATCACTCAAAGCGCCCTAGAAGGCTCGATGGGCCACCTCATTATTCCAGATAACCTGCTCAGCCAGCTTGGCCCAGCAGTAAATTCGGGCAAGTCCATCCTAATGTACGGCCCTCCTGGCAACGGTAAGTCCTCAATCTCTAACGGCATTCGTGATGCCTTGGGCGACAAAATCTTTGTTCCCAAAGTTCTGGAATATTCGGGTCAAATCATCTCCGTTTATGATCCGATTGTGCACGGCGAAGGCACCGAAAGCAGTGCCGATCCCAACTCTTTGCGCCGCTCGGGCATGCAATTTGATAACCGGTATGTCCTGTGCAAACGCCCCTCGGTGATCACGGGCGGCGAACTTACGCTTTCGATGCTGGAATTGAACTACAACCCCAATTCCAAAACATACCAAGCCCCGCTTCAGCTAAAGGCGACGGGCGGCGTGTTTATCGTGGATGACCTTGGTCGCCAATCAGAACCTCCACAGGCGTTGATCAACCGTTGGATCGTTCCAATGGAAGGCGGCGACGATATCTTGTCCCTGCAATCAGGTGAGAAATTCCTCGTTCCGTTTGATACATTGGTGATTTTCTCGACCAACTTCCACCCCGCCAAAATTTTTGATGGCGCGGCCTTACGGCGGATCTATTATAAGGTTCTAATCGATAGCCCAAACCGCGATGAAATGATCCAAATCTATGCTTTGGTCGCCAAAGCAATGAAAATGCCGCTCGACGAACAAGTCCTTATTCATCTGTTCTCAAAGCTTTATCCGCAAACCGACAACAAATATGCGGCCTATCACGCGCCGTTCTTGATAACGCAGATGAAATCCATTTGCGATTACGAAGGGCGTCCGCATAAGATGGAAATCGACCTCGTGGAACGGGCTTGGGCCAACCTCTTTGTTGCGGAATCCGTTGTCGAACACTAACACGCTCATCGCTGGATGCGGCCGCATGGGGCAACCCATGTTGGCTGCTCTGCGCGCCGCTGGTTTGAACGCCACCGGCTTTGATATCCGCGCGCCAGAAACCTATCCCTTGGGCGCAGGTATCACCAACAATTCGGCAGAAATCCCGCAAAACACCACTACTCTCATCTCGGTTGTGCGCGATATTCCCCAAACCGAGGATCTGCTTTTTGGCGCTCAAAATTTGATCAAACAGCTCCCGAACCTCACCTACATCGTGATCAGCTCAACCCTTTCACCGCGCTACATCAACACCCTTGCACCCCGCTTGCCCTGCACCATGATCGACGCTCCAACGTCTGGCGCACAGATCGCAGCACAACAGGCGAACCTCTCGTTTATGCTTGGTGGGTCCAAAGCAGATATCGAACATTTGATGCCGCTTTTACGGGCGATGGGCCAGCATTTCCATCACATGGGCGACACTGGCACGGGAATGGCGGCCAAAGTACTCAACAATCTGCTCGCCGCCAGCAACACCGCAATGACTCGCCTTGTTCTGGATTGGGCAGACGCCGCCAACATTGACGAAGACAAACTGCTCACCCTGATGCACACCTCCTCTGGTCAAAATTGGTTCGCCAGCGGTTTTAATTCGATCGAATTCGCCCGCGACGGATACAGCACCGACAACACAATCGGTATCCTGAAAAAGGACGTTGAAAGCGCGCTTGACGCCGCCCCATCGGGAGCCGAAACAGCGCTCCCCACCCTAATCGCCACGACAATCGCAAACCTTACCCCACGCAATAATAAATAACGACCCACGTCGCCCCTTCTTTTGAGCAACAAATGTCTGCGGGTGAATGGCCCAAAGGCCAGAGGGGCGGCGAGCCCCTTTTCAACCCGCGCGCCACAGGCTACCCCTTAATTTATGACGAAGTTACCGGCAAAATTTTCTGATTGGTTCACGGCTCACGGTTGGGAAATCCATCCCCATCAATCCGATTTGCTCGCCCGTTCTCACGATCCTGCCACCCTTCTGATCGCACCTACTGGCGGGGGCAAAACCCTCGCTGGTTTCCTGCCCACGCTCACCGAATTGGCCGATAATCCCCCCGTTGGCCTGCACACACTCTACGTGTCCCCGCTCAAGGCACTGGCGGCTGATATCAAACGAAACTTAGAAACACCCATCCATGAAATGAACCTACCGATCCGTGTCGAGAGCCGCACAGGCGACACCACGCAAACCCAAAAGAAACGTCAACGCGCCGATCCCCCGCACATCCTGTTAACCACACCAGAATCCCTCGCCGTGATGTTGTCCTACGAAGACGGCGCGAAAACTTTCGCAGGATTACAAAGGGTTGTGATCGATGAAATCCACGCACTGGCCGAAAGCAAACGCGGCGATCAGCTGATGTTATGCCTTTCAGCGCTTCAATCCATCGCGCCAAACATGCGCCGAGTCGGCCTCTCCGCCACGGTCGAAGACCCGCCCGCACTTGCAACATTCCTTGCGCGAAACCCCGATCCTTGCGACATTATCCTTGCCGATCCAGGGCCAGAACCTGACATTCAAATCTTACACACAGACAGCCCACCGCCTTGGTCTGGGGCTGGCGCTGCTTATTCAATTCCAGACGTTTTGAAGCTGGTCAAAACCGCCAAAACAACGCTCATTTTCATCAACACCCGCGCCCAAGCCGAGCTGTATTTCCGCGCAATTTGGGAAGCAATCGAAGACCAACTCCCGATCGCGCTGCACCACGGCTCCCTTTCACGCGAAGCCCGCGACAAGGTTGAGGCCGCGATGGTTGCAGGCGCCCTTCGCGCCGTCGTGTGCACAGGAACCCTCGATCTTGGCATTGATTGGGGCGATGTAGATTTGGTGATCCAAGTCGGCGCACCCAAAAATATCAAACGCCTCGTGCAACGCATTGGCCGCTCAAACCACCGCTACAACGCACCTTCCCGCGCCGTTATCGTCCCCGCAAATCGCTTCGAGATCCTCGAGGCTCAAGCCGCCCTAGATGCCGTAATAGAGAACGATCTGGATGGCGAGCCACGCGGCGACGGCCCCCGCGATGTGCTGTGCCAACACATCCTAATTCGCGCCTGCGCAGGCCCGTTTGACGCCGATACACTCTTTGCCGAAGTCACCCAATCTGGCCCCTACCACTCACTTACCCGCCCCGAATTCGACGCCTGCCTCGATTTTTGTGCTACAGGCGGTTACGCGTTGCGCGCTTATGATCGCTGGCAACGATTGCTGCAAAACCCCGCTGGCCTGTGGCAACTCCGCGACCCGCGCGCGACCCGCGCCATCCGCATGAACATCGGCACAATCGTCGATACTGAAACGCTCAAGGTGAAATGGCGCGGTCGCGGCGGCGCGCCGCTGGGCGAGATCGAAGAGAGCTTCGCGGCAACCCTAACCCAAGGCGACACCTTTCTAATCGGTGGCCAAGTTGTACGATATGAAGGTCTGCGCGAAATGACAGTCCAAGTCACCAAAGGCCACAAAGCCCCCAAAATCGCCACCTTCATGGGTACGAAATTCGCCACTTCAACGCTGCTTTCCACGCGCATCATCGACATTTTGCACGCAGGCGATTGGTCGCCCTTCCCCGCCCACACCCGCGATTGGCTGCAGGTGCAGAACCGTATCTCGGCCATGCCAAAACCGGGGCGCATGATGGTTGAAAGCTATTGGCGCGACACCACCGCCTACACCTGTTTTTATGGCTTTGCAGGGCGCAACGCACACCAAACCCTCGGCCTGTTGCTGACCCGCCGCATGGAAGAAGCCGGCCTTAACCCCATCGGATTTGTCGCCACGGATTACGCTGTTCTAATCTGGGGATTGGACGCAATCACAGACCCAGCCGCCCTATTGTCCCCAGACGATCTGCGCACAGGTTTTGCGGGCTGGCTCGCAGGCAATGCCGTGATGAAACGCAGCTTTCGCAACGTCGCGACCATCGCGGGTCTGATCGAAAAGAACTTGCCTGGGAAACGCAGAACGGGCCGCCAAGCGACGTTTTCATCGGATATTTTGTACAACACGCTGTTGAAATACGACCCCGACCACCTGCTGTTGCAAATCACTCAAACCGAAGCCATGCGCGGCCTTGTGGATTTCGGGCGGATTGAGGAAATGCTGACCCGCATCAAAGGTCGCATCGATCACATTCAAGCGCCCCACGTCACACCCCTTTCTGCGCCGATGTTGCTTGAAATTGGGAAGGTTCCGATCAAAGGCGCGGCTATTGAAAAGGCTGCTGCGGTGCGTGCAAGCGAGCTGATGCGCGAGGCGGGATTATAACTTGCATCCTGCCCTGTGTTCCTGTTTTGTGCACGCATGCATGGCTATTCTTTCATTTTGAAATCCACGAACCTTACTGCGCTATCCGCAGGTTTGTTGTGGTGGGCTGATCGCAAACTTCTGTGTGTTTCCGATCTACACTTGGGTAAATCAGAACGTATGGCGCGACGCGGTGGATCGCTTCTCCCGCCCTATGAAAACAAAGAAACCCTGACCCGTCTCGCACTTGCAATCAACGCGCTTGATCCTGTGACTGTCATTTGTTTGGGCGACAGTTTTGACGATTTGGCCAGCCTTGATGCGCTCGACACAGCCGATCATTCCAACCTTGCGGCGATGATGGCTGGGCGGCGATGGATCTGGATCGAGGGCAATCACGATGCAGGCCCGCTGAACATTGGCGGGACCCATTTGGCGCAATTTGAAACGGGGCCCCTTACCTTTCGCCACATTGCAAAAGTGAATTCCAATGGTGAAATTTCAGGTCATTATCACCCCAAAGCCAGCGTTAAAATCAAATCAGGCAGTTTAACGCGGCCCTGTTTCTTGATCGACGAAACCCGCGCGATCCTTCCTGCATTTGGCGCATACACTGGCGGATTGAAAACCACAGACCCTGCATTTTCACCGCTTATGGGCGAAAATGCCATTGCGGTTTTGACTGGCGCACAAGCACTCCCAATACCGATGCCAAGGTAACAAATTCGTTAGTGTACACTTGAATTTGCGCTCACTCACATTATCTTAATACCACGGGACATATGCTGCCCCGTAGGATTGATAATTTCGAGTGGTAGGCGCAGCATCTGCGCGATCAATCCGACGGTAAACAAGTTATTGAGTATGAGTACGAACAAGGCGTCGGATCTGCTCCGACGCCTTGTTTTTATTTCAAGTCTGGTTGGTTGGCGACTAAGCCGTCAAACCTTCTGGCTCTTCCAAACCATTCGCGCGGCTGCACGCTGTCACCGTATTTGCCAACAAACACGCAATGGTCATTGGGCCAACACCCCCTGGAACGGGCGTGATCGCGCCCGTTTTTTCAACGGCAGATGCGAAATGCACATCGCCTACCAGCTTGTTTTTGCCTTCTTTTTCAGGATGCGGAATGCGGTTGATGCCCACGTCAATCACTGTCGCGCCTTCGCCGATCCAATCGCCTGTAATCATTTCAGGCCGCCCAACAGCCGCCACAACGATATCGGCCGCACGGACAACTTCTTCGATGTTTTTGGTGCGTGAATGGGCAATCGTCACCGTACAGCTGTCTTTCAACAACAGGTTCGCCATCGGCTTACCCACAATGTTGGACCGCCCTACAACCACAGCATTCAGCCCAGACAAGGAGCCAAGGTGATCGCGCAGCATCATCAAACAGCCCAGCGGCGTGCACGGCACCATGGATTTTTGCCCAGTCGACAGCATGCCGACGTTGGAAATGTGAAACCCATCCACATCTTTTTCTGGTGAAATCGAATTGATCACCAGTTCTTCGTTCAGATGTTTTGGCAACGGCAATTGGCACAAAATTCCGTGGATCGCAGGATCGTTGTTCAACTGATCAATCAGCGCCAACAGGTCTGCCTCTGATGTGTCCGCATCGAGCTTGTGTTCGACCGAATTCATGCCAACTTCAACTGTGGATTTACCCTTGTTGCGCACGTAAACCTCGGATGCCGGGTCTTCGCCAACCAACACAACCGCGAGGCCGGGCGTGATGCCGTGGTCTTTTTTCAAACGCGCGACGTGCTCGCCTACTTTGGCGCGAACTTTCGCTGCAAATTCTTTACCGTCGATGATTTTCGCTGTCATTTAGTCTCTCCCAAAATGCAAAAAGGGGGCAAATTCTGCCCCCTTTGAATTCTAAATGCCCGACTTAGAACAAGCCCTCGATCTGGCCGTCGTCGTTCAGGTGGATCGCTTCTGCGGATGGAACCCGTGGCAGACCTGGCATGGTCATGATCTCGCCGCAGACAACCACAACAAACCCAGCACCCGCGCTCAGGCGGACTTCGCGCACAGGAACCGAATGGCCTGTTGGCGCGCCGCGCAAGTTAGGATCGGTTGAAAACGAGTACTGCGTTTTCGCCATACACACTGGCAAATGGCCGTAACCCTGCTCTTCCCACAACTTCAACTGATCGCGGATTTTCTTATCCGCAAGAACTTCGTCTGCGTGGTAAATGCGTTTCGCGATTGTTTCGATTTTTTCAAACAATGGCATATCATCTGGATAGATAGGCGAGAATTGGGATGCGCCGCTTTCAGCAATCTCAGCAACACGTTTTGCTAAAGCCTCTGAACCCTTCGATCCAAATTCCCAGTGCTGGGAAACAATCGCCTCTGAACCATGCTCAGCAACGTAATCTTTCACCGCTTGAACTTCGGCATCTGTGTCTGTCACGAAGTGGTTGATCGCAACAACAACAGGCACGCCAAATGATTTCAGGTTGGAAATGTGGCGACCAAGGTTCGGGCAACCTGCCTGAACAGCCTTAACATTTTCTGGACCCAGATCAGCTTTGGCAACGCCGCCGTTCATTTTCATCGCGCGAATGGTTGCAACCAGAACAACACAATCAGGCGAAAGACCCGCTTTGCGACATTTGATATTCAGGAACTTCTCAGCACCCAAATCAGCACCAAAGCCCGCTTCTGTCACAACAAAATCCGCCAATTTCAGCGCAGTTGTCGTAGCAATCACAGAGTTACAGCCGTGTGCGATATTCGCGAATGGACCACCGTGAACGAACGCAGGATTGTTTTCCAACGTCTGAACCAAATTCGGCTGCATTGCGTCTTTCAGCAGAACCGTCATCGCGCCATCTGCTTTGATGTCACGTGCAAATACTGGGGAACGGTCTCGGCGGTACGCCACGATCATGTCACCAAGGCGTTTTTGCAAATCTTTCAGGTTCAGTGCCAAACACAAGATCGCCATAACCTCAGAGGCAACCGTGATGTCAAAACCACCTTCACGTGGGAAGCCATTGGCCACACCGCCAAGCGAGCAGGTGATGTTGCGCAGCGCGCGGTCATTCATGTCGACAACGCGTTTCCACTGCACACGACGCACGTCGATTTCCAGCTCGTTGCCCCAATAAATGTGGTTGTCGATCATCGCAGAAAGCAGGGAGTGCGCAGATGTGATCGCGTGGAAATCACCTGTAAAGTGCAGGTTCATGTCTTCCATCGGCACAACTTGTGCGTAACCGCCCCCCGCAGCGCCACCCTTCATGCCGAAGTTTGGACCAAGCGAGGCTTCGCGGATACAAACGCAGGCGTTTTTGCCAATTGCGTTCAGGCCATCACCCAAGCCAACAGTTGTCGTCGTCTTACCTTCGCCAGCAGGCGTTGGGTTGATCGCCGTCACAAGGATCAGTTTGCCGTCTTCTTTGTCTTGAACAGAGTTGATCAAGCGCTGGCTGACCTTTGCCTTATCGTGGCCGTATGGCAGCAGATCATCCGTGCCAATGTTCAGTTTCGCGCCGATTTCTTGGATCGGGCGTTTTTTCGCTTCGCGTGCAATTTCGATGTCTGTCTTATAAGCCATGTGGCAGGACCCCTGTTGGTGTTTGTGTGCAGTGGAATACTCTGCCTGTTCTATGCCTAAAAACGCACCGCCTCGGGGTTGGCAAAAACGACAATTTCCCAACCGTTATCGCCGCCCACCAGAGCGCAAGGGTCAGAAACGCCAATTCTGCATGAAAATACGAAACACTTTAGGCGCGGTGCGGCGCCCAAGCACGCTGATCTGGCACATGCAGCGTAAAGGTATCACCAATCGCCAGTGGCCCTTCACGCTCCACCCAAGCCGTTACGCCACGCCGATCCTTGCACGCCGATTTCAGCAACTTGCCTTTTCCAGGATGAACAGGCTCCATCGCCTCTTTTCCTGGAAACATGCACGGACGGTTTTCCATATCAATCACCAGCGTCGTCCCAGCTGCGTTTTGCAAACGGCTCGAAGGTGGGATATGCGTGAAATCAGGCAGTCCACGCACCATGATGCTCGCGCCCATCCACTCTGGCAGCACCGCTTCCACACCAATTTCTGCGGCCGCCAATTCCATTTCCTCAGCACTGATGATCGAGAATTGCCGCACGTTGCGAATTTCGGTCCCCTCAGGAAACTGGTCTTTAACCCGCACACAAGATTTCCGCGTCAGCCCGCCATGATCCTCGCCCTCAATCCCAGCATAGCTCGCAAACGCCTGTGATAACGGCGCAGAGGCCAACGCTTCGGCGCGGCTTTTGACAAACCCAAGATAGACAATTTCGCAGGTGTAACTGGTCGGCAATAACGCTGGCATGGTGATGGCTCCTGTAATCTTATCGCCATCTACACATGAAATTCGGCGCAACGGAACCCACTACCGTTCACACAAGGTTACAATCCGCTTCAAAACGCGAAAGGCCGCCTCAAGGGCGACCTTTCCTATTCTTCACAAACGCGCAGCTTAGGCTGGATCAGGTTCCATATCACCCTTTGGCGTCGCCTTGGGTTTCTTGGTTTTTGGAACAGCCGCAACACTCGGGGCATTGCCGCCCTTGCCTGTGTCATCGTCATCATCCGCTGCCCGCGGTGATTCACCGCGAATGACCTGTTTGATCTCATCGCCAGTCAAGGTTTCGTATTCCAACAACCCCTGCGCCAGACGTTCAAACTCCACGTTTTGCTCTTTGATGATCTTATAGGCACGATCGTAACCTTCATCGATAAGCGCCTTCACTTCGCTCTCAATCAGCTCTTTTGTTGCTGCTGAAATTGAAAACCCACCAGCACCGCCATTTGGCGAATACCCGTCAGCCGCTTCTTGATAATCAATGTTACCAACCAGATCAGACATCCCGTAACGCATCACCATCGAACGGGCCAACTGGCTCGCTTGCATGATATCGCCAACAGGGCCAGACGACACAGATTCCGCGCCATACTTCAGGATTTCCGCCGCTTTACCAGCCATCGTCATCGCGAGGCGGTCTTTGGCTTCGTCTTTGAACATCTGCAATTTGTCCATCTCAGGCAGGCTCATCACCATACCCAATGCGGACCCACGTGGAATGATCGTTGCTTTGTAAACGGGGTCACAATTTGGCAAGGAAATCCCGACAATCGCGTGGCCCGCTTCGTGATAGGCGGTCTTTTCCTTTTGATCGTCCGTCAGAACCATCGAGCGTCGCTCTGCGCCCATCATGACCTTGTCTTTCGCGCTTTCAAACTCTTCCATTGTCAGGAACCGTTTGCCGTTACGTGCAGCGGTCAGGGCCGCCTCATTTACAAGGTTAGCCAGATCAGCACCCGAAAATCCAGGTGTCCCGCGCGCGATGATGCGCAGATCAACGTCAGGGCCCAGCGGCGTTTTGCGGGCATGAACTTCCAAAATCTTCTTGCGACCATTGATGTCGGGGTTTGGCACGTCCACTTGGCGGTCAAACCGGCCCGGGCGCAACAATGCAGGGTCCAGGACATCTTTGCGGTTTGTCGCCGCAACAATGATCACGCCCTCATTGGCTTCAAAGCCGTCCATTTCGACCAACAGTTGGTTCAACGTCTGCTCACGCTCATCGTTTCCCCCGCCGTAACCCGCACCACGATGGCGGCCGACAGCGTCGATTTCGTCGATAAACACGATACACGGCGCGTTCTTTTTGGCCTGTTCAAACATATCGCGCACACGGGATGCACCCACGCCCACAAACATTTCAACAAAATCAGAACCAGAAATCGTAAAGAACGGAACACCCGCCTCGCCTGCAATCGCACGCGCCAGCAATGTTTTACCCGTACCCGGAGGGCCAACAAGCAATGCGCCTTTCGGGATTTTACCACCCAAACGGCTAAATTTCTGTGGATCACGCAGGAATTCCACGATCTCTTCCAGCTCTTCTTTGGCCTCGTCGATACCAGCAACATCATCAAACGTGATGCGCCCTTCGCGTTCATTCAGCAATTTCGCCTTGGATTTACCAAAACCCATCGCGCCACCGCGCCCACCGCCTTGCATGCGGTTCATAAAGAAAATCCAAACACCGATCAGAACAAGGAACGGCAACCAAAGCGACATCGCGGATAAGAAACCCGATTGCTCCTGCGCCGTGACGTTCACATTCACACCAGATTCGATCAACAAGTTGGTCAAATCATCGCTTTCCATAACCGCACGCGGTTGGATCGTCTGGAATTTGCCACCATCTTTGTTGGTGATTGTAATCAGCTCGCCATCCATTTTCACGCCGGCAACAACGCCGTTTTCAACAGATTGCACGAATTCAGAATACGTCAGCTGGTCTTCACTGCTGGATCGCGTTCCGTCGCTGAACATCTGAAACAGCGCGAACACAAGCAGAAATAAGACGACCCAAAAAGCCAGATTTTTGGAATTTCCCAAAGTTGTTCTCCTCAAAGCGCATTACGCGCTAGATTACTTAATGAAGTGTTACTGAATACATAAGCCTTCAGCGATCCGTTTCAATGCGTCACAATCGTCGCAAAGAAACTTTCAGGCCCTGTGCGCAGCTTGCACTTGCAAGCACTGTATTTATCTACAAAAGGAGCCGACTTCAATTCGTTATTGTACCATAATGACGGTGAACTCAGCAGGCTATTTCGGTGCTCGGCAACTTCGCGCCAATCAGGGCGCTGTTGCAAGCCATCCTCGCCCAAAGGCCGCCAAACCCCTTCCGCCACGTCACACGCCCAACGCCCGTCAAAACCGCCCGTTTGCGCATCGCTTTGCAACATGGCCGCAGGCTCGCGCGACACCTCAGCAATGTCGCCCTTTTTCGGCGCAATTAAACAGCCCGCCAACGTGTGCCCATGCCCATCAAGCACGGCCGTCAAAGCCAGCTTTAACGCGCTCAGCCGAGGCCGATATTCCGCCCCCGAAATCCACCGCAATGTATGGGCCAAAAGGCGCAACTGAATTTCGCGCGGCTCATCGCGCAACACCGCAACATTCAAACGCACAGACCCAATTTCACGCGGCTCCGCAACCTGTCGCGCCGCCTGCAAAGTTGCCGCCTCCAACGCCCCACGCGCCGTTTGCATCCGCCCCGCCGTATCGGCCAAAACATCAACGCTCAGGCCAATTTCATCCAGCATTTCCAGCGCGTTACGCATTTTTACCCGATCAAACTGCAGGTCATCATTGCTCGGGTCATCGATCCAACCAACACCTTGCGCAGTCAACATCTCTCGCAATTCAGCACGCCGCGCGTTCAGCACAGGCCGCACCCACAAAACATCGTCTTTAACGATCTGCGATGCCATGCCAGCCAGCCCGTCAACACCGCTGCCCCGTTTCAGGCGCAACAAAAACGTCTCCGCCTGATCATCGCGTGTGTGGCCGCTCGCCACTGCCGCCAATCCCTGTTCCCGCGCCCAAGCGCCAATCAACCGCTGGCGTGCCCGCCGCGCTGCATCCTGCGTATTGCCCGAATGAACGCCGTCCCAGCGCAAAATATTATGCCCTACACCCAAGCACGCGCACAGCTTTGCCACGCCCGCCGCTTCATCCCCAGCAGCGTCGCGCAACCCATGATCCACGGTCGCGGCCAAAACTGTGCGATCACTTTTGCGTGCCCATTCAACCGCAAGCACCAATAATGCAACCGAATCGCTGCCACCTGATACGGCAACACCAATGGCCCCATCAGGCAGCCCGTCCATAAAATCTGAAAACGCGGACATCACACCCGCAAACCTGCTGGCTTACGAACAGCCGAGCGCATCACGCTCCGCCGCTGCTTCGCCCAGAACTGCCGCGGAAGGATAGCGAATGGGAACTTCTGACAGCATCAAACAGGCTTCTTCCACCTGTCCCAATTCGCGCAGCGAAATCCCCAAACGGTACAACGCATCTGGTGCTTTGGTACCTTGCGGGGATCCGCTAAAACTCTCCAGGAAACTGCGGGCCGCACCGTTCCAATCGCCCAAACCTGCCTGCGATGCACCTTTCCAGTAATGCGCCTCAACTGTCAGCGGACCACCTGGGAAATTTGCGACAAGCGTGTCAAACTGGCTATTGGCCGAGGCGAAATCTTGTGCTTCAAACGCAGACATCGCTCGTTGGAACGTGGCTTTTTCGCTGTCCGTCGCACCAGACGTATCCGTCGCCGCGCTGCTAACAGTTTGCGTCGTCGATGTTTGCCCGGTTGAAACGGCACCCTGACGATCAGGGATTTTACCGCCCAGCGGCGCTGTGCGATCCAAATTGCTGATATCGCAACCTGATTCCAGCTCGCACAAACGAAACTCCAGATCGCCAACGCGGTTGGTGCCATCGCTGACAATGCGTTCGATCCAGTTTTGTTTGGATTCAATCGAACCCGTGATACGGCGCACTTCGGATTCTAGCGCGTCAATGCGTTGCAGCGCAGGGCCGTTGTTGGCCGTTTGCGCCGCACTTCCAGTGGTGGACAACTCGCGTTTCAGGTTCACTATTTCAGCGTAAACAAACTGCAATTCCTGACGGATATCTGCCAAAGTTTGCTCGTCCTGCGCCTGCGCCCAGATCGGCGACAGAAACGTCGCTACCAAAATTGCTCCTAAAACACGCATCTTTGTTCTCCAAATACTTAAAATCCGCCGCCTGCCCAATCGCAAACAGCGGACCTCATTCGCTTAGCTTGTCAGGCCGGTTGCCACAAGCGTCACAGAACGGCGATTCTTGGACCAGCATTCCTCAGTGGAACACACAGCCAAGGGCCGTTCTTTACCATACGTCACGATATCAACACGGTTGGCGGCAACGCCACGGCTGACCAAATAATCGCGTACCGCATTGGCACGGCGCGCGCCCAGCGCAAGGTTGTATTCGCGCGTGCCCTGCTCATCTGCGTGGCCCTCGATTGTTGTGGTGTAGCTGGTGTTTGCCAGCAACCAACCTGCTTGCCCATCGAGCGTTTGCGTCGCTGTTGGGGTCAATGTGCTTTGATCCACTTGGAACAACACACGATCGCCAATGGTTTGGTTGAAATACGCTACCGATGTTGGATTGCTTGCGTCATTGGGCCCAACAGTCACCCCGTTCGTGCCATTCACGCCCGTGCCATCCAACCCGTCATTCGCGGTTTTCCGAAAATCCTGACACGCCGTCAGTGCCAAAACACACGCCAGCGCGGTACCCATCTTTAAAATCATCATCTGCTCAACCTTTCGCATGAAACGCATCTCTTGTGCGTTTATTTGTTCTATAACAGGAAATCCCCAGCATGGGAATCAACCTTACTCCAACAACTTTGACCAAGCGGGATCAGACCCGAATGTCGGCGTTGTCACCTTCTTCAAAAACTGTCCCGTGATATCCACGGAATGTAGGCTTGGCGCGCCGCCCGACCCCTGTGTTTCGCGGAAAAACATAATCACGCGCCCATTGGGGGACCACGTCGGCCCCTCATCAAGGAAAGAGCCCGTCAGCAGCTTTTCTTGGCTGCCATCTGTTCCCATCACACCGATATGAAACCGGCCTTTGCTGATGTTTGTGAACGCAATTTTATCACCGCGCGGCGACCAAACGGGCGTACCATACCGCCCCGTGCCAAAGCTGATCCGTTGCGCAGGGCCGCCGGTCGCTGGCATCACATAAATCTGCTGCCCACCACCACGATCGCTTTCAAACACAATGCTGTTGCCATCAGGGGAAAAGCTGGGCGCGGTATCAATTGCAGACGTATTTGTCAGCTGCACTTTTTGCCCCGTGCCAATATCGAATGAATACAGATCCGATTTCGCGCCATTCGACAGAGACATCACAACCTTGCGCCCATCTGGGCTAAAGCGCGGTGCAAACGTCATGTTGCGCTCGCTGTCCAGAACACGGCGCGACAACGTGTCGACATTCATGAGGAAAACCTGCGGCACACCCGTTTCATAACTGGTGTAAATAATCTCGCGTGCGTTTGGCGAAAACCTCGGGGCCAAAACGATATCCGCGTCATCGGTCAAATAACGCACATTCGCGCCGTCATAATCCATCACAGCAAGGCGCTTTTTACGGTCGTTCTTTGGGCCTTCTTCGGCGATATAAACCACGCGACTGTCGAAATAAGGATCTTCACCCGTTAAACGCGCATAGACCTGATCCGCCACTTTATGGCTCATCCGACGCCAGCTTTGTGAACTTGCCGCGAATTGCAATCCAACCAGTGTTTCTTGGCCAAACACATCAAACAGACGAAATTTCACCACCATCTGGTTGTTTTCCGCAAGGCTCACCGCCCCCGTAATCAACGCCTGCGCATTGATCGCTTTCCAATCTGGAAACGCCACAGGCGCGTTGAAATTCGTCACACTGCCGATATAGGCGGCGGGATCAATAATCCGAAACAAACCAGACCCAACCAGATCGCTGGCGACCACTTCGCTCAATTGGGTCGCAAAGGCCTCGGCCCCGGCATTTTCCGCAACAAACGCAGGCACCGCAATCGGCATCGGCTCGATGACACCATCTAGCAACTCGATGCAAAGTCGATTTGCACAATCACCTTGCGCTTCAACAACAACAGGCGTTGTCAAAAAGGCCATCACTGCCATCAATTTCAAAAGTATCTTCATCATCTTACCGCCATATCTTTGGGGTTGAAAGTCACTTCAATCTCCCGCCATTGGTCATATTTATCTTTAGGAAGGTTGTAAGGCGCGCATCGTATCAACGCACGACGCCCTGCTTCATAGGCTTGTTTAACAACACCTTGTGGATTTCCAGATGGACGCAATAATTTCGGCGATCCAACCAACTTACCTTGTTCGTTTAACTCAACCAACAACGTTACCTTTAGTTCAGCGTCGTTTTGTACACCAATCGGCGGGTTCCAACACTGCTTAACCGCCAAAACCAACGCACCTTTTTCTGTACCCGTCATAGGCGGGCCAGATGGTTTTGAGGCCTCAGCCGCCGCCGTTTTCACCGCATCCTCAATCGCTTTGGCATCTGCAGCCTTTTTCGCCGCTGCGTCCGCAGCCGCTTTCGCTACTTTATCGGCGGCCGCCTTTTTCGCCGCTTCTTGGCGCGCCTTGGCCTTGGCCACAACATCCGAAGGCCGCCCCTTTGGGCGCGCCGATTTAATCGGAGCCGCTGAATTTGGGTCAACCTCATCCGCCTCTGTCACAATCTCGGTTGTGCTCTCTGGCTTGGCCGCTTCTTCCGTTGTCTCTGGCTTCACCTCAGCCTGCTCTTCGCTCGGCTCAGTTTTTTGTTCTTCAACCTCGGCGCGTTCTGCGTCCGTCGGCGGCTTTTCAACCACCTCGTTTGAAATCCGTGGCGCAGGGCGTGGTTTGGGGCGAAGCAACGCCAACTGATCGGGTTGCACCTGCCCGCTTTGATCTTGCTCACTGATTTGCGCATCTGGCGCGACAACCTCGTTGCCCGTCGCTTCTTGCGGCTGCACGGCCACTTCGGGTGCTTCCACAACCACTTCAGGTTCCGCAGGTTCTGTTACTTCTGCCAAATCAGGGGCCGCGTCTGGTTCTGCAACCTCTTGCACTTCTGGCTCAACAGGCTCTTCGCTCGGTTGTTCAATCGGCTCCGTCACCACAGGCACATCGACCACTTGGCTCGGTTGCGCCAAATCAGATTGCTGGGGTTCTTCAATATTTGGCACAGGCGCGCGCGACATCATGCCGTCAAACGCCTCGGATGAAATAATCGACACTTCGGCAATCTGGATCGCATTGCTTTCGTCGGCATCAAACAAAGGCCCGCCAAAAATGGCGAACCCGATCATTGCGCCGTGCGCTCCTAATGATATTTTGGTGCCCAGCTCCAAACTCTACTCCACCACGCTCGCGTCCGTGCCATCCAAACGCGGTCCGCCACCATCTGTGACCAAACCAATGTTGCGAAATCCGCCCGCATTTAACGCGCCCATGACTTCCATGACCGTCGCGTAAGGCACCGATCCATCCGCACGCAAAAACACTTTGTCGTCTTCACGTTCCGCCGCAATCGCACGCAATTTCGGGATCAGCGTTGCGCGATCAATCTCGACCGTTTGCAAAACCAACCGCCCATCCGCGGCAATCGCAATCGCCAACGGCTCTTCTTGTTCGCTCGGCAATGATGTCGCCGCCGTTTTGGGCAGCTCGATCGGCACACCAACCGTCAACAACGGTGCCGCCACCATAAAGATGATCAGCAACACCAGCATCACATCCACAAACGGCGTGACATTGATCTCGGCCATCGGCTTGCGTTTCCCGTGGCTACGGCGGCCCTTACGACCGCCCCCGCCACCACTGCTGCTAACTACACCTGCGCCCATGATTAACTATCCAACTGGCGCGACAGGATCGTCGCAAATTCATCTGCGAAACTGTCATAGCCACTGATCAAACGATCCGCATCCGTGGACAATTTATTATAGAAAATAACCGCAGGGATCGCCGCAAGCAGACCGAGCGCGGTTGCAACCAACGCCTCTGCGATACCGGGCGCAACAACAGCCAAATCGGTGTTTTGCTGAATTGCGATTTCTTCAAAGGCATTCTTGATGCCCCAAACCGTCCCGAACAGGCCAACAAACGGCGCAATCGCACCCACTGTCGCCAAAAACGTCAAACCATTGTTCAACTTCTCGCTCTCACGATTGATAGCCACATCCATCGAGCGATCCATCCGCGCCTGCGCACCGGCAATCAAATTACCGTCGCTGCGATGCGATCTGCGCCATTCAACCATGCCCGCCGCGAAAATTCGTTCCGCGCCGCCCTTGGGTTCTGGCCCCAACCGATCAAACAGCTCATCCAGCGGATCACCAGACCAAAACGCACGATCAAACCGCGCGCTGTCAGTTTTGGCCACACGATAGTTGATGAATTTCTGGATAATAATCCCCCAGCTCCAAACGCTGGCAAAGATCAGTATCAGCATCACGATCTTTACGGTGATCGTTGCTCTAAGGAACAGCGCAAGCATCGAAAAATCGATTTCTTGCACTGAAGCGAGTGTTTCAGTTTCCATGTGTCCGCCCGACTATTTTTAACGCTGCCTAATACCGCTGTTTGCCAGCGGCGTTTTTATTACGCTTAACATAGTCATTAGACGCACAGAAAACTACGTTTCTTTGTCAACTAAGCGCTCAAATGTGCGTTAAAGCGCCAGTTGTGCGCGAATTTCTGCTGGCAGGCGCACAACACGCCCCGCGCCATTCATGCAAATCACTGTAATTTTTGAAGAAAACAGCATTTCATTGCCCCGCATCACATCTTGTTCAAACAGCAGCTTTGCGCCTGATAATTGTTGCAGTTTTGTAGCAATCAGCAGTTCATCATCCAGTTTCGCAGGCTTTAGATAGGTCGCATCCACGTGACGCACCGCAAATACCAGCCCATCTGCGTCTTTCATCGCGCCCTGATCAATCCCCGCTTCACGCACCATCGTGGAGCGCGCGCGTTCGATAAATTTCAGATAATTGGCGTAATACACGATCCCCGCAAGGTCTGTATCCTCGTAATACACGCGAACGCTAAACTCATGCGTCATCTTCGATATCCGCCAGTAATTTCATTGCACGCGCCGAAACCCGCAGCGCATGGGCAGGGTCTTCCGTCGCGCTTGGTAACGCAGGATCATAGGCCGCCCGCACCACCGCCGCATATTCTGGTTTCACGATACAAAGGTTGTTCGACTTGATCGTCGCAATCGGTGATTGGGTCGCAAACGCCGCCTCGCTGAAGGTCAGCAAGGATTGCAACGTCTCGCTGGTTCCGAGCGTCTGCAAAGACAACGCTTCGGTCGCTGCGTCCACACGGATCAGCACCACACACAACTGAATGGCGCCCGCTTTATCAAACCCGAACGTACGATACCGACTGGCCCCCTGATCCTTTAACGAGGCCACCATTCGATCAAAATTCGGCAACAACTTATCAAGGTTGGGCACCTCCAACAGCTCATCCCACTCACGGCAGAAAAACCACATGAAATTTGCGCCCAACTCAGGATCGGTCTCGGCCAACGGCCCACCCGTGATCCCCACAGTCATAGAAATCGCGTCTTTCAAATGGGGCAAGCTCTCATCCCCAACCCCAAACACCACCGGCGCAATAGGCCGCCCCCACCGCGCAAAACGGTACGTCGTGTCAGAAGCAGTGAACAGCGGGGCAGGATCGTGCGTGATGTTTGTCATAAGGGGTATTTAAACCTCCCGAACGCAGTTTTGAAGGCCCGAATGGACTGGAGTCAAAAACACTTTCTATTTTGATAGCCCAAGCACCACGACCCGCCAATAGTGGACGGGAAGGTACGACATAAGACACAAACCTTCCGACATGTCTAAAGAGGCCGTTTCTTCGTCATTCAGCTCATTCGCCCAAGGCTTATAAGCACCCGCAGAAAGCGCCCGCAGATACGCGCACTCTACGTTTGTCACCGCTATGGAGCGATCGACAGTTTGTTTGCGAAGATATTTTGTTAACTCTGTTACATCATCCGAAGTTTCACCAGCGAATGCCTTCATCTTATCCAAAACCAACGAAACATTTTCTCGATGACATGCAGCCTCTTCAAGATGGTTTTGCAAAATACCATTCGAAAAATCACTGCTAAAACAAGCGGCGCCAGTAATTTCGAAACAAACTTGTGCCTTCTCAATTGCAGTTTCATCAGTGACTTCGTGCAAACAATTCAAAGCTTCCTGAACTGCGTTTTCCTGCGACATCGCTTTCCCTGGTGCCCAAACATTCGCTCCCAAAAGCAACACAATGAAAATTCTAATAAACTTCATGCGGCAAGCTCTCATCCTCAACCCCAAAAACCACCGGCGCAATAGGCCGCCCCCACCGCGCAAAACGATAAGTCGTGTCAGGAGCAGTAAACAGCGGGGCAGGATTGTGCGTGATGTTTGTCATAAGGGGTATTTAGGCGGTTTAGGGGAGAGATTAAAGACGCACATGCCTCCACGTTGAAGAAAGCCTGTTTTGTCCGCTTTGCGCCCTTACAAACATTGTAGTTAGAGTGTTTTTGACATGATCAAAGCATTCGCTTCTTCTCTTTGGAATCCACAGTTCACATAAAATTCCCGAGCGGTTGTCGTGCTTTCAAGCTGGCAACAGGGAACCTTGCGGGAGCGCAGTTCCTCTTCCATCGCGGCCACCATAGCTTTGCTTACGCCAGAAAAACGTGCGTCGGGGTGGACATAGTTCAACATGATTTTACCCTGCAAGCTTACCATGCCGACGCCAACAACCGTTTGATTTCTATCAGCAACTAAAACCAATACATCCTCGCGAGCGATCCAATCATTCCAGGCCGCGACGGTCTTATTTCTAAGCCAGGCTTTGATCTCCTGCACGTCACCATCATGGTCTGCAAAGCACAGTTCAGAAATTGAGCGACGCAAAGTATTGATTGCAACTTCTGCGTCGGCTTCAGTGGCTCTCCTGATCTGTGTCACTATCGTATCCTCTTCATCAGGCCAAACATAGCAAGCCTAAAAATGCCTTCTGTTTTGCGCATTAAACCTCCCCCTCAAACAAATCCCCCCATTTGGACTTCACCACCCAACCTGATATCACCAATACCATTCATACACATGCAACCCAACACCATCATCCAAATTGCCCACACTCAAAGGATCAAAACCATGACCAACCAAAACGCACCCTTTGAAGGCGGATGCGCCTGTGGATCCGTACGCTATGAAATGACTTCCAAGCCAATGATCGTTCACGGCTGCCACTGCCGTTGGTGCCAACGCGAAAGCGGCGGGGCGTTTGCCGTGAACGCCCTGATCGAAGCGGATCGCGTCAAAGTCACCAAAGGCGAAGTCGTCGAAATTCACACCCCATCTCTCAGCGGTGTCGGCCAACGGTTCGCGCGCTGCCCAACGTGTCACGTCACCCTCTGGACAAACTACCTCGCCATGCGCGGTGGCTTGGGTGAAATCGTCCGCTTCATCCGCGTCGGCACGCTAGATGATCCCGATCCATTCGCCCCCGACGTGCATATCTTCACATCAACCAAACAGCCTTGGGTCGTTCTTCCACCCAATACCCCCGCATTTGAAGAGTATTTCAACATCAAAGACATCTGGTCACCCGAAAGCCTGAAACGCCGCGCTGTTCTTCATGAAATTGCGCGAACCCTAGCGCGCTTAGGGCGGGGCCCCTACCCGACAGTCGCCCGACAGCCGTTCAGGCCCGCCTGTTTAACGACACACCCGAGCTATTTGCACGATCTTTTGCGCGGATATTGCAGATTAGGAAACGGCTCAGGTTTGCCTGCCGCAACGGCCTTCGCATTCGTCCGTTTTCGGGCCCTTTTGCAGGATCGCCCACAATCATCATATCGGCTGTTTTCTCTTGGCGGTGGCAGCTGCGCTAGAATGGAATTGTCCAATTTCTCGCCAATGGCCAAAAACCGCGGCTTTCCATTGGCATCTTTTGGATAAAGATTGATCAGCTTTTTGTTCAATCGTTTGTTGCGTTTGTTTTTCTGCAAATGCAATCGGCGTTCATAAATTTCATACCCCGCCATCGCCGCGCCTCTATCGCAATGGCACTTTTCTTCTCGCTCGATCGCAGCACTTGCAGATTTCCCAACCGAACGCGCCAATTTACGCGCTGCACCGCCAGCGATCACTGATTTCGACGTTGCAATGACCGTTAACCCACTGGCCTTAAGCGAGCCTACCGTCAGCTCAATTTAGCGCGATTCTTGGCAATAAGTTGCGTTTCAGACGCCATTTTCCGGACATCAATTACGGTGTCAGCGCCGTAAACCGGCACAGAAAACAAGCCGATTGCCCAAGCGGTGATCGCACCACACAAAATAGATTTTAATTGCATTAATAAGATCCTATCCCAATTTTCATCTTACTATGGTCTTACAATCAATATGTCATCGCCAAAATCCTATGTTGGATACAGCAAAATAGAAGATGTAGGTGTTGTTTGGGAAAAGTGCTGGTTTTGACTTCACGCCCAAAAACCCTCACCCCTCAAACAAATCCCCACGCAACACAACCTTGGGCGCGGCCATCCCCAGATGCGTCCACGCCTTTGCCGCCAACATCCGCCCACGGGGCGTCCTTTGGATCAGCCCCTGCTGCAATAAATACGGCTCAATCACTTCCTCAACTGCATCGCGCGCCTCGCTTAACGCCGCACACATCGTCTCAACCCCAACAGGCCCGCCTGCGTAATTCTCTGCGATCATCCGCAAATACCGCCGATCCGCACCGTCCAGCCCCAGATGATCCACACCCAGCCGCGTCAGCGAACTATCCGCCAAGCTTTGCGTGACCGTCCCATCCCCTTCAACAACCGCGAAATCCACCACACGGCGCAGCAACCGCCCCGCGATCCGCGGCGTACCCCGCGCCCGTTTCGCAATCTCCATCGCGCCATCAGGCGTACAGGCCGCCCCCATCAAACGCGCACCCCGTTCCACAATCGAAACCAACTCAGGCACCGTGTAAAACTCCAACCGCGTCGGAATCCCGAACCGATCACGCAGCGGCGTCGTCAACAACCCCAACCGCGTCGTGGCCCCCACCAACGTAAACGGCTGCAAATCAATGCGAACAGTGCGCGCCGCTGGCCCCTCACCAATCACCAAATCCAGCTCAAAATCCTCCAACGCTGGATACAAAATTTCCTCAACCGCAGGGCTAAGTCGGTGAATTTCGTCAATAAACAGCACATCCCGCTCATCCAAATTCGTCAAGATCGCCGCCAAATCCCCAGCCTTCGCCAGCACAGGGCCAGAGGTCATGCGAAAATTGACCCCCAACTCCTTACTGATAATCTGCGCCAAAGTCGTTTTGCCCAATCCAGGTGGCCCATAAAACAATGTATGATCCATCGCTTGGCCGCGCATCTTCGCACTCTCGATAAACACCTTCAGATTGGCCCGCGCCGCCGATTGGCCAGTAAACTCCGCCAAAGATTGCGGCCGCAAAGCCCGATCAAAATCTTCAGGCTTGCCCGCCGCGCGCACATCAGAACCGTCCTCAAATTCGCTCACAACACGTCCCACATTTCTTCTGGCCTAAAATATCCGAATCCCAACACCTCAGCCTACCCTTTCGGTGCCAACAACCGCAGTGCCGCTTTGATCAGCGCACCACTATCCGCATTTGGCGCCTCACCCGATGCTTGTGCAACCGCACTTGCCGCATCTCCGTGTCCATAGCCTAAATTCACCAGCGCCGACAGCGCATCCGCCTGCGCACCCGCTGCAACAGCGCCCGATGATGGCCCTGCACTGGATGCAACACTTGTGGGCGCTGCCATCGGGGGATCAATCACCACGTCATCATCCGCCTCAACCACTTCAGCCCCCTGCGCCCCCATCGCAATCACCGATGCCGCTTTGTCTTTCAACTCCACCACAATGCGCTGCGCCAATTTTGGCCCTACACCGGGTGCCGCCTTGATCGCAGGCACATCGCCCAGCGTAATCGCACGGCTCACACCATCCACACCCAACGTGCCAGCAATCGCCAACCCAACCTTTGCGCCAACGCCCTGCACGCTCGTTAGCAAGCGATGCCATTCCTTTTCGCCCAGCGTCAGAAACCCGAACAACTGTAAATTATCCTCACGCACCAGCAAATCGGTATACAGCGCCACAATGCCGCCCTTGGGCGCAATCGCACTTAGCGTGCGCTCGGAACAATACACCAAATACCCAACGCCCTGCACATCGACCAACACGTGATCTGCGGCCTTGTAATCCACCCGTCCTGTGATTTTCCCGATCATGCCGCGCCCCTTTGTTGATCTGCTTTTGCCAATGCCGCGTCCAACCGCCCTGAAAACCGCGCGTGATGGGCATGACACAGCGCAATCGCCAGCGCATCCGTTGCATCTGGTCCCGCGGGCTCCACACCTTTTAACTGCATCTTCACCATGTGCAGCACTTGGTTTTTATCCGCATGCCCCACACCCACAACGACCTTCTTCACCGCGTTGGGCGCATATTCTGCCACCGCCAGCCCGTGTTGCGCTGGCACCAACATGCAAATCCCACGCGCTTGGCCCAACTTCAAACTGCCTGCGCCATCTTTGTTCACAAAGGTCTGCTCAACGGCGGCTGTCTCTGGCCTGTGCTCAATCATCACCACATCCAATTGCGTGTGCAGGCTCAACAACCGCTGCGCCAAATCACCGACACCCGATTTACACACCCCATTGGCCACATGCGTCACCTTCGAACCCTCAACATCCACGATCCCCCAACCGAGGTTTCGCAGCCCTGGATCAATCCCAATTACCCGCATGCCTGTTCGCCACCTTTTAAGTGCTTATTACTTTGTTAACCACGGCGTAGCACGAAAGGTGAACATTCAAAAGGAATTTGTTCAAAGAGCCTATTCACAAAAAACGGCCCCATCGCCGATAACGCAGACGCAACTTTTTCCGAGGCCATGTGATTCTGCGAAAATCCATGCAACATCAGCACCGGCGCGCCATTTCCGCCCACATGAACCGCGATTTTCGCCCGATCCACAGCCACAAACTGTTGCTTAAATCCCTCAATTCCAATGATCGGCAACCTTCTGTCAAAACCTGACCATAGGTAAGCTTTTTAAATGTGGCAGATCAAGCGACCTAAATACGACACGTCATCCTGATAAATCGCCGTTTTACAAGCAATTAACCATCAAAAACGACCCCATGAGCGAGCTATGCAATTACTTCATTTCGGGTATGCAAATTCAGCATTTGAAACCCGACAAACTCCCACCTAAATGATCCTCAACAACCGACGTAAACACGTCAGAAACCATGCGCTCCTAGCGCCTCAAGACTAAGGAATATGAAGATGGCTTTGGCTCCAAACACACGCACAGCACCATTCGGCGCGATTACAACATTGAACCTGATCAACATGTTCGAAGGCGCAGTGAAATCCGTTTCCGACTGGAACGCGAAACGCAAAACACACAACATCCTGTCCTCATTGACAGACCGCGAATTGGCAGACATCGGCTTGTCACGTGGTGACCTGCACGACATGCCTACAAAATTCTAATACCTAATTGGGTGCGTGGTTTTCCTCCCTGTTGACACGCACCTAACTTCGCGAACGGTTTGTTCTGATCCTCCCATCACAACAAACCGCGCAAACAGAAAAGACCGCAGTCCTCCCACTGCGGTCTTTTTTTGTCTCTTAAAACTGGGGTGATTGGCTTACAGAACTTTTTCCTGAACAAACGCCATCACTGGATCACGCCACAACAATTTTGCAGCGATTTTGGATCCATCATCCCCGTCCGCCAGACGCGCAACTTTCTGATCAAATCCATCAACACCCAGTTCGTTTTCCATCACCACTTTGACCACCGTCATCGTGCCATACACAAACACCGCCATCACCGCGACTTTCATCCATGGCATCCGCACATTCACAGATAGCGCCCGTTTCAGCTTGTGGGTTTTGGTTGGTTTGAAATCAGGATCAACGCGCTGAAGGCGCTTATCAAACGATTTTAGATTCTCGTCATTATGGGACATAAGCCAAATTCCTTGTTACTCGATACCGATGCGCGCTTAAGCGCGAAAATAAATGCGCAGCCCACATTCCACCCGCTTTCCCACACAAACACACGGGTCACACAGTCGGTACACACCGCGCAATGCCAAAGGCAAAGCGAAGAAATGCAGGCCGCTTAAGGAAAAATTAATTACAAAATGGGGCGAAAAAGCGGCGAATTACTTGCGCAATTGAAGACAGAGTGTTGACCATTCGCCAACAATCAAATGCTCCACAACACCAAATCCTTGCGCTGCATAGGCCGCTTTCACATCGTCTGCTTGCTCGTTCAATAGTCCAGACAGGATCACATAACCATCCGCAACACAGCTTGAACCCATATCTGGGGCCAAGGCAATCAGTGGCCCCTTCAGGATGTTGGCAAGGATCAAATCATAGGGCGCTTTGTCGCGCAAAATTGGATGTTCAAACCCAGCGCAGGTCACAACTTCGATGCGCCCGTCCAGATCGTTGCATTTCACATTTGCACTGGCGGTATCTGTCGCCACTTCGTCGATATCGCTTGCCAAAACCACGCCTGGCCAAATTTTCGCGGCCCCCATCGCCAAAACCGCAGTCCCGCAGCCCACGTCCACCACGTTTTTGCCCACAAACCCAGTTTCCGCCAGATTGTGCAGCGCCTGCAAACAGCCTTGCGTCGTGCCGTGATGCCCCGTGCCAAACGCCATTGCCGCTTCGATCAACAAAGGCACGCAATCAGCGGGCACATTATCCGCGTCGTGGCTGCCATACAGATGGAACCGCCCTGCCGTGATCGGCGCCAATTCGCGCCGCACATGCGCCACCCAATCCGTTTCTGGCAGCTCAGACACCGCAAACGGGTTCGCGCCATTTGCTGCGGCCAACAAAGCCAGCCCAATCTCGTCAGGCGCTTCAACAAAATACACCCCAACTTCATAGGTCTTTGACCCGTCCTCGACCTCAAACACCCCAACGCCCGTGGGTTCAGGGATCAAGTTTTCGCACGCTTCTGCTAACGCATCCGCAGCGCGCTTGTCTTTCAAGGTGGTCAAAGCAGTAAACGTAGGCATATCAGGCTCCATTCAAGGTTCTGCATCGCTTATGGGGCTGCACCGCCTGCGTCAAGGTGATCGGCGTTTGGAAATGCCTGTCCACGGGGCTAGATTTTTGCGTCCAGCTTGTTGTGCACGACAATAGCGAATATAAAGCGATGGAATTATTACAAATTCGCCAGAAAACGGAGAATATTTATGAAAAAAGCATTTCATTTAGTTGCGAATATTCTTGTATTTATTGCCTTGGCAACATCGGCCCATGCAACAGTCGGCTGCACGATTGTATCTCAAACCGTTGGTGCAACCACGGCCCCGCTTTTCCAAGATCCCGATGAAACATCAGACATCCTGCGCGACATTCCTCTTGGCGATATCGTGCGGTATCCAGATTCTGATTTTGCACCCTCACAAGCCGAGGGTTGGCTTTGGGTCCGCCACGACATCACCCAAGAATCGATCTGGCAGAGCGGGATTTTCGGCTGGATCAAGGAAGAGAACGCCTCGATCTGTGGCTAGCATCCAGCCGCCATTTAAGTTCGCCATTTTATCAGGAGTCCCAAAGTATCGAACACTTCACATTTAACGAACGCGAAGATTACGAAAAAGGCTTTGCCAAGCTCTATGACCAAGAAATCGCGCCCTACTTGCGTGACAAAGAAACACATCGCCAAGCCGCAATCACGCGCAGTAAACGCTGGATTGCGCTCGTGCTCGCTATCACCGCATTTCTTGCGTTGCAGGCCTATAAAATTGATCCAATCTTGCCAATATTCCCAACCTTTTTTGGCTTGATGGGCGTCTTGTTTCTTTACCTCAGCCGAACGGGAAAGGTGCAAAAAGAAATCACCCAAACCTTGCGTCCGATCCTGTGCGAATTCTTTCCTGATACCGAATATTCGGACCTCGCGCCAACCACCGATTTCTCGGCTGATACCCTTCGCGGGTTGAACATTATCCCAACAGCCGATCACAGCAATTTCGGGCCCTCCATCACCGGAGCATGGCGCGACACGCCGTATCTGTTGACCAAAGCCTCTTTTTACAATGAACGCCGCGACAATGACGGGGACAGCAAAAGGGAACGGGTGTTCAGCGGCATCATTTTGCAAATCGACTGTGTCATCGACATGCCGACAATCGTGTTTTACCCCGATTTTGGCAAAACCATGAACAAACTTTATGGCTGGGCCACGCGCAACAAACGGCCCGACCATAAACTCACCCTTCCCGACCCCGAAATAGAAAAAGTGTTTGAGGTTTACACAGACGACCTTGATGAAGCCAACGCCCGCCTAAGCCCTGATTTCGGAACAAAACTGCTGTCTTTCTCGCGTGATTACCAGAAGGTGAAAAAGCACATTTCCGCAGCATTTAGGGGCCGAAAATTTTACCTCGCCATCGACTTACCCCATGATTTTATGAACTTTGATGTTGGAAATAGACCGCTCAGCGAAGCTAACGAAGCCATTCACAAAGCCCTGTCAGATATCATGATCCCGTGCAAAATTATCGACATTCTCCTTGATCCTGAGCCTGAAATCCCCTAGCGCCGTTTCGCCTTGTCTTGCGGCATCGCTTACACTGGGGCTGCTCAATCAACCTCCATGATGTGAAAGTTACAGCAACACTTCCCTATCCTTCACGCCCCCACGGTATTCTTGCCCAAACCACTTCGTGAACGAAATACGAAATAAAACCTGCCACCGCGCCGACCACTGCAATGCCACTACTTGCCGCAATTGAGCCCGTGAACAGAAATCCAATCAACGCCATCGAAAACAATCCTGCAATTTGCCAAGTTACCGCCTTGGTGAAGAGTCTGAGTGTGCTGTCCATTGGTGTGTTTCCATTAAAGTTTCGATCTTCATGGAGTATCTGCGCAAAGCAATATTGGACATTAGGTGAATTTGCTGCTTAAACATCATTATGTGGACTTTTATCTGCATAGGTGAATTTAATGGACAAACGAGATCGCGCTGAAATTTTCCGAACGCGCCTCCAACAGGCGATGTCCCTTAAAAACGTGACAAGAAGCGCGCTTTCCAGAACAACGCAGACGGATCGCTCGACCATTGGTCAACTTCTCAAGGATGATCATCCGCGCCTCCCCAACGCACAACTGGCCGCCGATCTAGCCGTTGCCCTCAGCGTCAGCACCGATTGGCTGCTTGGGCTGACAAATCGGCCAGAAACCCCGGGCGATATCGTTGCGGCCGCAATGTCCCTCAGCCCCGCTGAACGCACCTCCGCAGATGAACAACTGCTCGCTTGGCACCAAGAGGCCGCAGGCTATAAAGTGCGTCACGTTCCCGCTACACTGCCTGATATCCTGAAAACGAAAGACATGCTGAATTGGGAATACGCGTCCTTCCAAGACCGCCGATTGCCAGAGGCATTCGATGCGATGCAAGATCAACTAGATTGGTTATCCTCAGGCGTGTCTGATTATGAAATCGCCCTACCCATCCACGAGATCGAAGCCTGCGCAGCGGGAACTGCTTACTACAAAAACGCCAGCAAAAGCATCCGTCACGAACAGCTGAATTTCATTGCAGAACATTGCGATCAGATGTTCCCAAGGCTTCGGATTTTCCTGTTTGATGCGCACACCGTGTTCAGTTCGCCAGTTACCCTGTTCGGCCCAAATCTGGCCGTTGTCTATGTCGGGCAATGTTATCTCGCATTCCGCGAAATCGAGCGGGTGAAATCTTTGACCAATCATTTTGATTGGCTCGTGCGCGAAGCGGTCATAGATGCGCGCAACGTGCCGACATACATCCGCTCACTCATTCACGTCTAAACACGCCGTCAGTCCTTCGAATATCTCGCACTCGCCTGCAGCTCGTCCAATGGCACCGCTCGGGCAAGGGTCTCTGACACCACAACACGTCCCAAATTTGATAGATACAGCAACACAGCACGCCCATCCGCCTGTGCATCTGGCCATCCCGCCTCGCGCAGCGTGTTTGCAAGATAGTCCAAACGCATCTGGTCCACCGCCTCAACCCGCGCCGCCACGCCTTTATTTGACGCCGCCCACGCCCTGATCCCACGTTCAAGCGATGGGTCCGCTTGATGCGCAATTTCCAGCAAACGATCCAGACGCGCCCCGCCCGGTTCCACTTGTTCAATACGGGCCACAACATCGCCCGTCGCAAATCGAACCCACTCATCCAGCACCGCCGTTTGAAACGACGCCAAATTTTCGAAATGCCAGTAAAAACTGCCCCGCGACACAGCCAACTTGGCCGCAAGACGATCCGCCTTCAGGGCCGCCGGGCCGTCTTTGGCCAGCGCCTGCAACCCTGCGCCGACCCAATCTTGTTTTTTCAATCGTTTGTTCATGGCTCAACCATACAGTTGTGTATTGACGAGGCCAAGCCGATATGTCAAAAACCATACAGAACTGTATGGAGAGTAAAAATGCCCCACCTCTGGACCATCGCTGGTATCCTTGTGATCGCAATTTCCGTGTTTCATTGCATCTTGGGCGTCACCCAAGTGGCACCCACAATCAAGGTCGCTCCCTCAGCCTACAAACGCTTGTTCGCGGCATTCTTTGTGATCAGCGGCGCATATTGGGCCCTTGGCGGCGCAGCGCTCGTCGCTTTTGCTAACGGCGAACCAACGCCTCTGCGCACTGCAATCGCCATTTTCACCTGTTTTATGTTCGCCAGCGGTGCCGCCGCAAACGCTTGGGCCACACGCGGGCGTCATTTCGGTTGGGCCGCGCTCCTACTCGTCACGATCCTCGTTGCAATCGGGTATTAACTTACATCGATCCGCCGCCCAAAATCAGTGCGTCGCGTCCCAGCTTATTTTTGCAAATCCCAACTGCGTGGCCGCAGTCCTTTGGTGACCAGTCAGCCCATCCCACCCCAGTTCATCGCTCAACGGCGCTGATTTTTCACCACTCCACCGCGCCGCGTCCCAGCCCAAAACCGTCCAATTCTTGCGTTGCAGATCGCTCATATCTTCCCAAGAATAGGTTTCCCACGCCCCTACATCTGATGGGTTGGTGGCAGGTTCAGCCTTGGCAACAATTGGTTTTACGACCTTTTTCTTGACCACTTCTTTCTGTGGCGCGTCGGCCTCTTTATCGACACACACACCCCCGACAAAGCTTTTGCACTCAGCCCGCGCACCCCCCGTTGAAACGCCAAGCGTAAGGATACAAAGGCAAAGTGATCGGGACAATCCAGCACGCATCATCGTAAATTCCTTAAATTAAAGCAGGCATTTGGGCCAAACCCAAAGCGTAATGTGCAGGCGTCCTTTCGTCCAGCTGATCATTCAAAATCAAGCGTGGCCTAAACCCCGACACCAATCGGGCACGTCACCCCTGTCCCGCCAATGCCGCAGTACCCGCTGGGGTTTTTTGCCAGATATTGCTGGTGATAATCCTCGGCATAGAAAAACGTCGGCACGTCCAAAATCTCGGTTGTGATCGCACCGTACCCCTTTTCACGCAAACGCGGTGCAAAGGCCTCGCGCGATGCTTTCGCGGCCTCTGCCTGCGTGTCAGAATAGGTATAAATTCCGCTGCGATACTGCGTGCCGCGATCATTGCCTTGGCGCATGCCTTGCGTTGGATCATGCCCTTCCCAAAACACCGTCAACAACTGCTCGTATGAAATCACGTTGGGGTTAAACACCACCAAAACCACTTCGTTATGGCCCGTATTTCCGCTGCACACCTCTTGATAGGTCGCGTTTGGCGTAGAGCCAGCCGCATAGCCAACAGCCGTCACCCAAACGCCTTCAATGCCCCAAAACATGCGTTCCACACCCCAAAAACACCCCATGCCGAACATGGCTTGTTCCATTCCTTGCGGGATCGCTCCTTGCAACGGTCGCCCGTTCACAAAATGCATTTCCGCCGTCGGAACAGGCGTTGCGCGCCCTGGCAAACAATTCGCAGCACTTGGAACACCGGTCGGTTTTGAAGAAAAGAACATGGGACATCTCCTATTTGTTAGGTCAGATGTAGTCTGTTGCGGGGCGCATTTCCACCCGCCCCGCAATTTCGTGATCAGGGCTTAACTTTCAGCCGCTTCAATCTTGTCTTGTGTCTTGGTGTCAAAATCAGACGCATCATGGCGTTCGCGCAATTGTTCATCTAACGGGCCAAACGCACGGTTCACCATCCGCCCGCGAATTACCGCAGGGCGTGCGGCTATCTGATCTGTCCAACGCTTCACATTTTTATAGGATGCCGTGTCCAAAAACGTGCCAGCATCATCATAAATCTTGCCCTGTGACAGCAATCCATACCAAGGCCAAACCGCCATATCCGCAATCGAATACTCCGATCCGCCCAGATATTCTGCCTCGCCCAAACGACGATCCAAAACGTCCAACTGCCGCTTCACTTCCATCGCAAAACGGTTGATCGGGTATTCAAACTTTTCGGGCGCATAGGCATAAAAGTGGCCAAAACCACCGCCCAAATACGGCGCAGACCCCATCAACCAGAACAACCAAGACATCGCCTCGGTGCGCTCTGTCGGATCTTTGGGCAAGAACGCGCCAAATTTTTCCGCTAGATACAGCATGATCGACGCGCTCTCAAAAATCCGCGTCGGCGGCGTGGTGGAATGATCCATCATCGCTGGAATTTTCGAGTTTGGGTTCACGTCCACAAACCCGCTGCCAAACTGATCGCCTTCACCGATGTTGATCAGCCAAGCATCATATTCCGCGCCGGCATGGCCCAGCGCCAACAGCTCCTCCAACATCACCGTCACCTTCACACCGTTTGGCGTGGCCAGTGAATACAATTGCAACGGATGTTTGCCGACTTGCAGCTCTACTTCGCTCGTTGGGCCCGCAATCGGGCGGTTGATACTGGCAAACTTGCCACCGCTTTCAGTGTCCCAAGTCCAGACTTTCGGGGGTACATATTCTTCAGACATAGCTGTCTCCTTAAATGATCGTTGCCCCTAAACTAGGCCCGCATCAAAGAAAGTACAAAGCCCATTTTTGCGACGCTGCGTTGCGACTTTGGCAACCTTCCGCTCAGTCAAAAACAATCGTTACCTAAAATTGAATAGGTGTGGTACCAAGCACCATAGGTTGACCTACGCCACTCTGTGCACTAACTGCAGACATCGCGTATTCTACTCACTTTACGGGTGTAGGTCGCTCTGGCTTGGCGTGTGGAACAGACACGTCGGGTCCTCGCAAATCCGACCCCAAAATGGATTTGCGATCTTGCGTGCAGGTGACATCAAGCACCACCTGCACGCCACTATCCCCATTTTTGCGTTATTTTAAAGGCTGCGCCTTCTCAACCAGCCGTGCAAAAACCGAGGCGCCAACAGGGCTGGCCTCATCATCAAAATCATACTTCGGATGATGTAAAAACGCCGTATCCCCGTTCCCGATGTAAAAATAACTGCCTGGAACCTGCTCCAACATATAGGAAAAATCCTCTGCCCCCATGGTTGGCGGCATGTCACGCACCACACGATCCTCCCCAACTACTTCGGCCGCCACATCACAGGCAAACGTGGTTTCAGCCGCATTGTTGATCGTCGCGGGATAGCCGTAGTTGTAAACCAACTCCGCCGATCCCCCCATCATCTCTGCCGTGCCTTTTACAATCGCTTTCATCCGCTCCACCACCAGCGTCTGCACATCCTTGTCAAACGTGCGCACCGTTCCGCCCAGCATCGCAACCTCTGGCACCACGTTGTGGGTCGTGCCTGAATGAATCTCAGTCACCGACAAAACAACCGTCTTAATCGGGTCTACATTGCGCGTCACAATCGCCTGCAAATTTGTCGCCGTGTTCACCGCGATCATCACCGCATCCACGGTTTCATGGGGGCTGGCCGCATGCCCACCCGACCCTGTAATATGAATTTCAAAATCATCCGCCGCCGCCAACAATGGCCCCGCGCAGGTTTCAATATTCCCCACAGGCGAATTGGGCAGCGAATGTTGTCCGTACACTTGGGTAATCCCAAAATTCTCGAACAACCCATCCTCAACCATGTAGCGCCCACCGCCCGATCCTTCTTCACCGGGCTGAAAAATCAACGCAACACGGCCTGAAAAGTTCCGCGTCTCCGCCAGATATTTCGCGGCCCCCAGCAGCATCGTCGTGTGCCCGTCATGCCCACAAGCATGCATCACACCCTCAACCGTGCTGGCATACTCCAGCCCCGTTTCCTCTGGCATCGGCAGCGCATCCATATCCGCGCGCAACCCAATCGTCGGCCCGTCGCCCTGCCCGTTGATAATCGCCACAACACCGCTCACGCCAAATTTCTCGTGTATCTCATCCACGCCAAATTCACGCAGCCGCTCCACCACAAACGCCGCCGTCCCGTGGCATTCCATATCCAGTTCTGGATGCGCATGAATGTGGCGCCTCCACCCCTTCATCTCGTCAAAATATTCTGCAATTCGGTTGATTACGGCCATGATTTCTGTTCCTTGTTTGGCATTCATTTTGGGGAAACCAGCACCATGAGTAAAGACCAATCAGACGCGCTCTGCCTTGATCCAAATGGCGGCCTGCCCCGCCTGCTCGAAATCATGGCCCGTCTGCGCGATCCCGAAACAGGCTGCCCGTGGGACATTGAACAAACCTACGCCTCCATCGTCCCCTACACGATAGAAGAGGCATACGAGGTCGCCGACGCCATCGCGCAAAACGACATGGCCGAATTAGAAGGCGAGTTGGGCGATCTCCTCCTCCAAGTCATCTATTACACCCAAATGGGCTCCGAAGACGGCCACTTTGATTTCGCCTCCGTCACCAAAAACATCGCTGACAAAATGATCCATCGCCACCCCCACGTGTTCGGCGACGAATCCCGCGATAAATCATCCGAACAACAAACCGCCGATTGGGAAAAGATCAAAGCGTCCGAGCGTGCCGCCAAAGGCGAGGTGAAAACCCGCACCCTTGACGGCGTCGCCAAAAACCTCCCCGCCCTCACACGTGCAGTAAAGCTGCAAAAACGCGCCGCCCGCGTGGGGTTTGACTGGCCAGAAACCAGCCAAGTCCTCGACAAGATAGCTGAGGAATCCGCCGAGCTGGTAGAAGCAAAAGACACCCTCACCCACGCCGAACAAGTCGAAGAATTCGGCGACCTCATGTTCGTCATGGCCAACTTGGGACGCCACCTCAAGATCGACCCAGAAGAGGCCCTGCGCGCCGCCAACCGCAAATTCCAAAAACGGTTCGAGTTTATTGAGGACGCGCTAGAAACAAACGGCAAAACCCCCGCGCAATCCAACCTGCAAGAAATGGATGCGCTGTGGGATAAGGCGAAATTGGCGGAATGAACGCTCACTGATATGGCCCGCTATCAATCTTATATCATTTGCACCAGCCCTCGCAGCGGCAGCACGCTCCTATGCAAACTATTGGAACAAACAGGCAGAGCTGGCGCACCCGACTCCCATTTCCACGATCCATCTGTCCTAAAATGGCTGAAGTACTACGCCCTCTCCCCCGATCAATTCTCCACCCACACGGAAATGCTCGCAGCCATTTTCGACGCTGCCCGCACACAAGGATCGGGAAACACCGAAATTTTCGGCCTTAGAATACAACGCCACAGCTTTGACTATTTCCGCTCACAACTTGCCCTGCTGCACCCAAACCGCACCCGCACCAAGGGCAAAATCCAAGCTGCCTTCGGAAACACCCTGTTCATTCACCTCACGCGTCAAAACAAACTCGACCAAGCAATTTCCTACGTCAAAGCCACCCAATCTGGACTTTGGCACATGGCGCCCGATGGGACAGAACTGGAGCGTTTATCAGCTCCAAAACAACCCGAATACGATGCCAACGCCATCGCAAAACAATACGCCCAAGCCATCAAAGATGACCAAGATTGGATTGCTTGGTTTTCAAAGGAACAAATAGCACCGTTCACGATACCTTACGAAACCCTGTCCAACGATCCTCAAAAGACACTCGCTAAAATTTCGGAAAAACTGGGTGTAGCGTTTGATCTCGCTACTGACTTTCAGCCCCCAATCGCCAAACTATCCAATGCCCAAAACCAAGAATGGGCGACACGATTCAGAGCAGAAAAGAACGTTTGAACTTACAAATGCACCAAAACATTCAACAACGTCCCCGCAGGATCACGCACATAAAACCGGCGCACCCCCCAAGGCTCATCGACAATTCCATACTCAACACGATGCCCCGCCGCCTGAACCCGCGCATAAATCGCGTCAACATCATCCACCTCAATCGAAAGATCAGGCACCGCCGTCCCCGATCCGCCCTCTGATGCCACACTGATCTGAACAGACGCAACCTCCCCAGACGCCAACGTTGAAATCCAACCAAAATCCATCGCCACATCCAGATCGAACACCGCCAGATAAAACGCCCGCACGCCTTCAACCTCTGCCACCGCAATATTCGCCACAATCCGCTTTACAACCATTGATGCACCCCTCTCGCTTTCTTCTGGCCAAAAATATCCAAATCCCTAATTCGCAAATTCTACCAAATCCCAAAGCGTGCCGTACAAGTCCTTAAAAACCGCAACCGTTCCATAATCCGCGACCATCGGTTCGCGCACAAACTCCACCCCACGATCCAAATACACCTGATAATCGCGCCAAAAATCATCGGTGCGCAGAAACAAAAACACCCGCCCCCCAGATTGATCCCCAACCCAGTTTTCCTGATGCGGATTGGACGCGCGCGCCAACAAAATCGACGCCGCACCCTCGCCCTTCGGCTTCACCAAAACCCAGCGTTTGTCCTGCTCGGCTTGATAGTCATCCGCAACCAGATCAAACCCCAAAACATCCACATAAAACGCAATCGCCTCGTCGTAATCACGCACCACAACCGCAACATGCGCCAGCGATTGGCTCATGCGATCAACCGCGCAAAAAATACCGCGCTCATACCAAAACCGACCACAATCACAATCCAGCGCACAACCTGTTTGGACAGCACCCGCGCAACAGGCGCTCCCGCGTATCCCCCAGCAGTCGCCCCAATCATCATCACAATCGCTTGGGGCCATTCTACCAATCCGCTCACCGCAAACGCCGCCACAGAAATCCCCGACAACGCAAACGACAACCCATTTTTCAACCCGTTCATCTCGTGAATATTGCGCATCCCCCACAGCGAAAACAACGCCAGCAAAACGATGCCCAAACCACCATTGAAATACCCGCCATAAACGCTGACCAAAAATAACCCAACCGCGCCAAAAGGCACAACAGAGCGCGATTTCGCCGCCGCATAATCGCGGATTTGGTCGCCAAACAAAAACACCAACGTCGCCGCGAGCAACAGGAACGGCACCACAAAATTGAACGCCCCATCGCTTGAAATCACCAACAAAACCGCGCCGATCAATCCCCCCAACAACGTGATCGCGCACAACCGCAACATCTGCTTGCGATCAAACGCAGCCAACTCGTCTTTAAACCCGACCGCCCCCGCCAAATAGCCAGGGAACACCGCCACCGCGCTTGTCGCATTTGCAATCACAGGGGGCACCCCCGTGAACACCAGCGCCGGAAACGTCAAAAACGAGCCACCACCCGCAATCGTATTTAATACACCAGCCGCAAACGCGGCGAGCGCCAAAAGGATCATATCAGTCATACCTCCCAATACCCAGATTTGCCCCAAACAACCACACCCTTTCACAATTCGCACATTTATACATTTAATTATTGTTTTACGATAATAAAATGCTACTAAAGACCCACATAAGGAGCCACGCATGATTCCCCTTAAACAAATAGTCCCGATAATCCTGTGCCTTGCCACCAGCACAACAGCCGCCTCACCGCAAGTCATAGACGATTGTGCAACCCGCCCAGCCCCGATCCAAGGCAGAATGCCCTGCGCCCCGCATTAGGGCGGTTTAATACCTCTAAAAAACCGTCTAACCTGCATCCAACAAAGGATGCACCATGACCCAACCACGCAAAATCATCATCGACACGGACCCAGGCCAAGACGACGCCGTCGCCCTCCTCCTCGCACTCGCCTCCCCAGAACTTGACGTGCTCGCCATCACCGTCGTCGCGGGCAACGTGCCCCTGCCGCTTACCGAATTGAACACCCGCAAAATCGTGGAATTATCAGGGCGCACAGACGTGCCGATCTACGCAGGATGCGCAGAACCGATGGATCGCAAACTTGTCACGGCCGAACACGTGCACGGCCGCACGGGTCTTGATGGGCCAACCCTGCCCGATCCGAAAATCCAACTGCAACCCGAACACGCCGTTGATTTCTTAATCGAAACCCTGCGCACCACACCCGATGTCACGCTCTGCCCGCTTGGCCCGCTCACCAACATCGCAACGGCCCTGCAACGCGCCCCCGAAATTAAGGAAAACATCCGCGAAATCGTCCTCATGGGCGGTGGCTTTTTTGAAGGTGGCAACATCACGCCCGCCGCAGAATTCAACATCTACGTCGATCCCACCGCCGCCGATATCGTGCTGCGCTCGGGCATCCAAACCACCATCCTACCGCTCGATTGCACCCATAACGCGCTCACCACCGCGCCCCGCGTCGCCGCATTTCGCGCGCTCCCAAACCGCGCTGGCCCCGCCGTCGCCGAGCTTACCGATTTTTTTGAACGCTACGACAAAGAAAAATATGGATCAGAGGGCGCCCCCCTGCACGATCCAACCGTCATCGCCTATCTGCTTGATCCAACCCTGTTTGAAACCCGCCACATCAACGTCACGGTGGAAACCAAATCCGACCTCACGCTTGGTGCAACAGTTGCCGATTGGTGGCGCGTCACTGATCGCAAACCCAATGCCACTTGGGTGCGCAACCTTGATGCAGACGGCTTCTTCAAACTGCTGACAGACCGCCTCGCGACCCTACCCTAACAGCTTCTTTTGGCCCTAAATATCCCCGCCGGAGGCATCCTGTTTCGCCAAAACTGCCTTCGGCTTGCGGTTGATCAAGACAATCCCGATGCTCACCAAAACCAGCGCGGCCAGTATCCAGATCGACACGTCTTCTCCCAGCATCAACCAGCCCAGCAGAACACCAAACACAGGGGCTAAAAACCCGAAACTCGCCATGTCACTGGCAGGGTATTTCGACAAAACCCAGAACCACGTGGAAAACCCGAACCCAACAACCACAACCGCCTGAAACACCAGAATACCCCAGTGTTCGGGGCGCAAATCGCGCACCTGATCGCCGATCAAATACGACACAGGGATCAGCACAAACGCCGAGACAACCAACTGATACAACAACTGCATTTCAGGCACGGATCGGTTCATCGGCGTCAATCGCGCCACCAACCCAATGCCGGCCCACATCATCGCCGCCGCAATGCAGAAGATATCGCCCAGCAACAGGTTTTCGCCTTCACCGCGTCCCCACATGGCAACCACCACCCCTAGCATTGCAACCCCGAGGCCCAACGCGCGAATGGGCGTAATCCGCTCCGCAGGAATCAGGAAATGCGCGCCAATCGTCATCCAAACAGGCATCGTGTAAAACAGCACCGAAACCCGCGCGACGGTAGAATAATCAAGCGCAAGAAACATTAGCAAAAACTCTACTGCGAAAATAATGCCGGTCAAAATCCCCCACGGCAGGCTGCCATCCGAAATGGATAACCGACGACGGAAAATCAACGCTAACGCCAAAACAGGAAGGATCGCAAACGCAGATCGCACACCCGCCTGCATCGCAGGGTGCATCCCAACAGCCACCATTTTCACCAAAACTTGGTTCAACCCCAACAGGAATGAAACCGAAACCAACAACGTCCCGCCCAGCGCGTCTATTCGATCTTTGCGTTCCATTCAGTTGGCCCTTGCTGCGATTTGGGCCACCCTAGGGCTGCACACCGCGCGCAACAATCACTAATCACTCGGCAGGGGTCATCGCACGTTCAGGACGCGACGTCGGGAACCCAACCATCTTGCCTCGCGCTTCATCCCACAGCTTCATGTTCATGCATTGGATCACTTTATTCCAAGTAATCCGTTGGGGCTGCATATCGTCAGACAATTCTGCGTAACAGGCCCGCAATTTGTAACACGGAATGCGCGCATTCAAATGATGCAGATCGTGAAACCCCGCATCAAACAACACGAAATTCATCACGGGCCCCAAATCCAAAACACTGGACCCCGCCAACGATGCCTCTTGGAAATCATACGCCTCGTCGGCCTTCCAATAGGTGAATTCATAATTATGCCCGAGGTAGACAATCAACACTCCGAAACACGCCGCAAATGCGGTTGCTCCAAGAATCATCGCCAAACCCGCCCAGCCAAACACAGCGTAGGCCACGGCCCAGAGCCCAAACATCAGAACATTCTGCGTAATCACATCGCCAACCCCCGTGCGAATGCCGCTTTTCGGGAACCGATAGCGCACGAAAAACACCAGCAACGCACCGATGCCAAACAACACAACGGGATGGCGAAACGCGCGGTATCCTAACCGCGCCATTGGTGTCGCATCCTCATATTCTTGCAGCGTCCAGGTCATCACCTCATGCGCATCGCGGTGCGCCAAATCCCCAACCGTGGCGTGATGGCGGTTGTGATTGTATATCATCGCCTTGAACGAATTCAACGTGATCGCACTAAGCCCCACACCGGCAATCGTGTTCATTCGCTTGGTCGAAAAATGCATCCAATGGCCGCAATCGTGCTGCGTGATGTAAATCCGAATGATAACCCCAGCCAGCACTATCATCGCTGCCAAACGCACGGCCAACACATCGTAAAACGCGATCCCAAACGCCCACAGCCCAAAGAATAACCCCAACGACAGCGCCAAATGCCCCGCCGCCACGCGATCATCCGCCTTCATATATTTGAACGTCCGTTTTCGTAGATTTGTCGATTGCTCCAATGTCCGAGCCCACCCTTAAAAATATTTTCCCCCATGCGCTGAAAATACAAGCACCCAAAATGCTTAACGCGATAATCATATTTTGTCCAATATCTTCGCCAATTCAGCTGAATTGACAAAGTAAAATGATCAAGGCTACTTCTAAGTACCTTTCTTTTTCTTATTTGATGATCCCGCATGACCAACCCAAAAACTGATGAAATCGACGTTCGCGAAATCACGCAAAGCTATTACCGCGTGCGCCGTTTGCTCGGCTATCTCGGCTTTGCGCTCCCCCTCGTTTTGATCCTCGGTGCACTCCTCACCCGCGCCGAACTCGAACCCTCGATCTCCGATTTTTACCACACCGTCCTGCGCGATCTTTTCGTTGGCGTTTTGATCACGATGGGCGTTTTTCTGGTGTCCTACCAAGGATACGAGCGAAAGGAAGGCGAGCCGTTTTCCGACAACATCCTTGCAACATTCGCAGGCATCATGGCCTTTGGCGTCGCACTTTTCCCCAATGAAACCGCCAACCAAACCGAGGTCACATTCGCGCAATCAATGATGGGCCTGAAATACACCAGCCTCGCCCATTACGTCTGCGCCATCCTGTTTTTGCTCTGCCTTGGCGCATTTTGCTTCGTGCGTTTTGCCCAAACCGCCAACCCGTCGCGGCGCAAAACCTATACGCGCTGCGGTTGGATCATTGTCGGCGCGGCTGTTTTCGCAATCGCTGTCTCAGTGATCAAAATCGCGAAGATCGAACCCTATTCTGATTACGTCAATGCCTGGTCGCTGGTGTTCTGGGCCGAAACCGTTGCTGTCTGGGCGTTTTCCTACGCATGGCTAATCAAGGGCCATTTTGACGAATTAGGCCTCATCAAACCGCTCAAACTGATTGACCGCGGATGAGCGAAATCCTCGCAGCGCTCGAAAAACACCAGTTCCACATGCAAGACATCTGGGTGTCGGGCGCAAACTTCGCCTACCGCTCGATTGAACCCACACTAGACGCCCTACCAAACGGCGCCTCTGTGCTCGAAGTTGGCTGTGGCGGCGGCATCCTGATGGCGATGCTTTCTGAGCGCCGACCCGACCTGCATTTCACTGGCATCGAACCGTTTGGCGACGGGTTCACAGGCCTTGCCGAACTGACCGATTTCCTACGCACACGCGGCATGCGCATCCACAAAACGGGCTACGAGGATTTCACCCCCCAAACCCAATACGATTTCATTTATCTGGTGAACGTCTTTGAACATCTGCCCGATTGGCGCGATTTCCTGCAAACCGTCGAACGCTGGCTCAAACCAGAGGGCAGCTGCATTATCCTGTGCCCAAACTACGATTTCCCGTTTGAACCCCACTTCAACCGCCCCACCTATGGCGGCAAATCCGCGATGGCCAAACGCTACGCCCAGCGCATCACGTTTGTTGAGGAGAAATACAAAATGCCCGGCCTCTGGGACAGCCTCAATTTCGTCAAACTGTCGCAAGTCAAAGCAGAAATGCCCAACACCGGCCTGACCCTCACAATTGACCCAGACATCACCGATCGCATCGTGGAACGCCTGAACTGGGACAAAACATTCGCGGACAACATGGCCTTTGTCGGTGGCATCGGAAAAGTCGTCAAAGCCCTCGGCATCACGCGGCTGTTGCGCACCAAACGGCTTGAGCATATGCACCCCTACATGTTTATATCGCTGCACCGCAGCATACCGTAGCATTCCCTTGCGTTAACCACTTTTCAACGAAATCAACACCCTAGCCTTGCAAAAAACGCATAGCGGCTTTTCACTGACTCTTCTTGAATTGGCCATCAACCCTCCCTATTTCTGCAGTGCAGCATGAAAAAGGATCACCGATATGGCACACGCTCTTACACAACACGTTTCAATTCTTAACATCGCACAAACCACAGCGATCTCGCTTTGGGATGCTTTTGTTGCCCGTATGATCGTGTCCACAAAACGGGTTCAAATCGCACAATTGACCCAAGCGTTGAATCGCATGGACAGCCAGCACTTGGCGAGCATCGGCATCACGCGCTCCGAAATTCCGGACTACGCCAGCATGGTCATTCGCCTACACGGCTAAATCGACCCAATCTGACACAGTCAAAAAACGGCCCCGTTTCCTCCCAGACGGGGTCGTTTTTCGTTTTCTTGATCCGCTTTCATCAACACGACGATAATCTATTGATCGCATTGCTCCCCCACGCCCCGCAGTGATATACACACCGAAAATCCTAGGGCAGAGCACACCATGAACGAACTTCAAATCGCGTCCCTCCTTATCGTCCTCGCAGGCGCATTCGGGGCCATCAACTATCTGTTCTTCAAACTGCCGTCCTCGATTGGCATCATGATCGTCGCCCTTCTCGCCTCCATCGCGCTCATGGGCGCGGATGCGCTGTTTCCCGCACTTGGCATGCGCGACACGGTCCGCACGTTCGTCATCGACCTCGAATTCTCTTCTGCCCTGCTAGAGGGCATGCTCGGCCTCCTCCTGTTCGCAGGCGCGCTGCACGTCAAACTTGGTGATCTGCGCCAACAGGCGTGGGTCGTGATGCTGATGGCCACCATCGGCGTTGGCCTGTCCACCGTTATCGTCGGCGTCACTTTCACCTACGCGCTCGGCATTCCCCTCATGATCGCGCTCGTTTTCGGCGCACTCATCTCCCCCACCGATCCCGTCGCCGTCCTTGGCGTTCTACGCGAAGCAAACCTGCGCAAAAGCCTCGAAACCAAAATCGCGGGCGAAAGCCTGTTCAACGACGGCGTCGCCTACGTTGTGTTCCTCGTGCTTGTCGGCATCGCATTTCCGCTTACCAGCGGGCACGGCGGCAGCGGATCAGACGCCAGCTTTGCCTCCGTCGCAACCCTGTTCGCCCAAGAAGCATTTGGCGGCGCGCTGCTCGGCGGCGTCCTTGGTTACCTCACCTTCGCGGTGATGCGCCGTATCGACGATTATCCGCTCGAGGTTTTGCTCTCCCTCGGCCTCGCCTTTGGCGGCTACCAACTCGCGGTTTACCTGCACCTCTCTGGCCCAATCATGGCCGTGGTCGCGGGCCTGTTCATCGGTGATGTTGGCTTCAAACACGGCATGTCCGAGGAAACCCGCAAATACCTCGATGCCTTCTGGTCCCTGATCGACGAAATCCTAAACGCCCTGCTGTTCCTGCTGATCGGTGTCGAGGTTTTCGCCGTTGCCTTCAACACCAACGCCCTTTGGGGCGGCGCGCTTGCGATCATCGTCGCACTTTTCGCCCGCTTTGTGGCCGTTTCCGTGCCGATCCTGATGCTCAAACCCTTCCGCACCTTCCCGCGTGACGTGATCCCGATCATGACCTGGGGCGGCCTAAAAGGCGGCATCTCCGTCGCCCTCGTGCTCACCCTGCCCGACGGCGAATGGAAACCACTGCTGCTGACAATGACCTACGTCGTCGTCCTGTTCTCCATCATTGTCCAAGGGCTTACCATCGCACCACTGGCACGCCGTTTGGGCCGCGAACCAGATTTGTTGTAAGCGATAAAAGCGAAACCACGCAGCACAGCAACTTTATTTCTGGCCAGTTAATTGGGGCAAGGAAACCTATTCCGTTACCCTAAAGTCCGACCGCTGGTCGTTGCACTGCGCGACCGATCCAATCATCCATGCGTTCTTGATTTCTCGGGGTCATAAATCGGCGATTGAACCACTGTTGCGGTGGTTTCGAACCCATCTTCGCCGCTCAGCTTAAGAACTGTGCCAACATCAATACCGGGTTGGATATGGGCCAAAGCAAGCGATTTCTCCATCCGATGGGAAAAGCAGGGGCTGTTCACAACGCCGACCTCTGCACCATCCAGCAACAGAGTTTCCCCACCTGCAACCATGTCCGGATGGTCGATATCAAGGCAAACATTGTTGACTTTTTCTTGCCCCTGCGCGGCCATGACCGCATCTTTGCCGCGAAAATCGCCTTTGTTTTTGCTGATGGTAAAGCCAAGCCCGACCTCCCAAGGCGTATTCGCTTCGGTCATGTCATAGCCAAAGAACAGCAACCCTGCTTCGATACGAACCTTATCAAGCGCAGTGAAAGAACACGGCATAACCCCTGCCCCAACCAGTTCATCCCAAATATCCCCGATCACGCCAGCATCAGCAAAAATCTCATAGCCCCGCTCGCCCGAATACCCCGTGCGTGACAGACGACACGGATGGCCAAACAAATTGGCAGGGGCGTGCTGAAAATATCCCAAAGCGGACAAATCAATGTCGCAATGCGGGTTCAAAATATCGCAGGATTTTGGCCCCTGAACAGAAAGATCATGCAGATCATCCGTGAAGGTCACCGCGACATCTCGCCCTTTGGCAGAGGCCTGCAACAGCGCCATGGTATCGCCAGACCCGTGCACGATCATCCACTCATTATCGCCGTTGTTGGACACAATCGCATCATCGGCTAACCCGCCTTTTTCGTTCAGAACGCTCAGATATGCTGCTGATCCAGGTGCAATCTTTGCCATTTCACGGGTCGTTAAATGATCCAACGTGGCAGCCGCATCTGTACCGCGCACAAAAACCTTTTTAAGCGGTGACATATCGAACATGCCGGCAGCGTCACGCACCGCATCATGTTCATCGTTGGGGTCGGTATCATAACTCCACGCGGTGCCCATTCCATTCCAATCTTCCAAGCCGGACCCTAAGGCCGCGTGGCGGGAGGCAAGCGCGGATGTGCGGCTTAATTCTTTGGTCATGGGTATTCCTTTTGTTAATACCATTCATCGGGCATCGCTGCTTTGCGATTGGCCACGAATTCAGTGAGGGTTGCATAAAGAGTGTCGTCCATCGGGGGCGCTTTGTAGTCGGCCAACATTTGCTTCCACAGTGCTGTTGCGCGTTGATCCGCACTCAATCTACCGGTCTCGCTCCATGTCTCGAACGGGCCTGCCTCAGGAAGCGCGGGCGCAAAGTTCGCGCTCGAAAAATGGCGCAAAGTATGCTGCGTAGACAGAAAGTTCTGCCCAGGCCCCGTTTCGAAATAAGCGTCACGGCCAAAGGCTTCGTCGTCCGTTGCAAACCCTTGCAGCATCGTCATCATCACACCGCAATGATCTAGGTCCATGACGAATTTCTCATAGGACATGACCAACCCACCCTCAAGCCATCCCGCCGAATGCCAGACCTGATGTGCGCCCGATAAAAGCGTCGCCCACATTGCGCCAGTGCTGTCCTGCATGGCCTGACCATCAGCTGCATTCGAAGCAGAGATTTGCCCACCACCAGAACGCACAGGAACCCCGAGCCTGTGGCCCAATTGGGAAACAGCCATGGTGACTAGGTTGGCCTCAGCCGATCCAAAAGTCAGCGCCCCAGACTTGAGGTTCATTGTGGAATGAAAGCTGCCAAAAACCACCGGGCAGCCCCGCCGCACCAGTTGCGCCAACGCAATACCTACCATCGCCTCGGCCAAGGTCTGTGCCGCAACGCCAGCGGGCAAAAGCGGCCCCATCGCGCCTGCAAAAATTGCTGGGGACACACAGACACATTGATTGGCGGCGGCGTAAACCCGCAACGCACCTGACATTGTCTCATCGTAAATCAGCGGTGAATTCGCGTTGATATTGCCCTGCATCACCGCGTTATGTTCCATGAACTCCGCCCCAAAAACCAGACGGGCCATCTCGATACTATCTTGCGCGCGCTCGGGTGATGTCACGCCCCCCATGAACGGTTTGCTCGACAATGTAAGATGCGCAAACACCATGTCGAGATGCCGCTTGTTGACGGGTACATCTGTCGGCTCACACACCGTGCCCCCCGAATGATGCAACCAAGGCGAGGAATAGCTCAGCTTCACGAAATTCTCGAAATCAACGAGGGTTGCGTATCTGCGCCCTTGCTCAAGATCACTCACAAACGGCGACCCATAGCCAGGCATCAGGACAACATTGTCCCCCCCCAACGTCACGGTATTTTTCGGATCACGCGCGTGGAGCGTAAACTCAGCAGGGGCCGTTGCGCACAACTGTCGCGCCGATCCACGCGCAAATGTAACCCTCTCGCCAATCACCGTTGCACCCGCCGCGTCAAACAATTCAAGCGCCGTTTTGTCGCCCCGAAATTCGACACCGATGTGTTCTAAAATCCAGTCAGCCTGCGCTTCGATCGCCCGTAACGCGCTTTCGTTCAACAGCGCATAAGCAGGCACCTTGCGCGCACGCGGAGCCACAATCGTAGGGCGCATTGATTGGCGCACGGCACGCCCCCGTCGCACTGATTTTCGCATCAAAGGCGACATGCTTATGTCCAAATTTCCCAACTCAGGGCCTCTCAATCTCTGGATTTTGAGAAATTGATCCCATGAAGGATGAAAAACAATCGAAATTTTCTATACACAGCGTTCAAATTATTTATACAGTAAGCATGTCTATCACATTCAAACACCATGATACGCTGCGCCTGTTTGTCAAAGCTGCGCAATACAGCAGTTTTACCGACGCGGCCCAAGCCCTGAACATGACCAAAGGCGCCATTAGCTATCAGATCAAAACCCTTGAAACCGATTTGGGCACCCTGCTTTTTGATCGAAATGCGCGCGGCGTAAAATTGACGAAATCAGGTCAGCGCCTGTCTGCTTCCTGCCGTCCTCTGTACCGAGAGATCGAAGAAGAGCTGATCGCGCTTAAAGGTGCGGATGCGCAAACCCTGACCGTCGGGATGTCCAGCTATTTTGCGTCGCGTTGGTTGTCGCCCCGCCTGATGACCTTCATGCAAGAACACCCTGAAATTCAGCTGCGCATTCAACCAATGACAGAGCTTTTTGACCTAGAGCGTCAAAACGTAGACATCGCAATTCGCTGGGGCAACGGCAACTGGGATGATGTGGAAATAACGCCGTATATGCCCATGTCTGCTTGGCCCGTCGGCAATAAAGCAACCGCAGAGAAAGTGCGCCAACTCGGGCCTGCACGCGCTTTTTCTGAACTGACCCTGCTCCGAGATCACGACGACAGCAATGCCTGGTCTGAATGGTTCAGCCGCGCGGGTCTGGCGCAAGATACGCGCAAGGATACCCTCATAATCCCCGATCCGAACGTGCGGGTTCAGGCGGTTATTGATGGCCAAGGCATCGCGTTAAATGACGATCTTGTCGCACAAGAGATCGCCGCCGATAAACTGGTTCGCCTGTCAGATGCAGAACTCACATCATACGGGTATTTTCTCGCAATCCCGCGAACAAAAACTCGGTCCACCAGCGTGAATGCCTTCGTCGCATGGCTACAGCAATGCTAGGCGCGAAATCACCACCCCCGTTACCGTTATCCCCCTTGCACCCCGCACCTTACCCGCTACAACCCTAATTCACTGGAAAGGCGCGGTTATGACGAACCAAACAATCATCCAACGCTGCGAGGCTGCCGGCCTGCGCATGACAGAACAGCGCCGTGTGATTGCCCGTGTCTTACAAGCCTCTGATGATCACCCCGATGTCGAGGAACTCTACGCCCGCGCCTCCAAAGCGGACGCCAGCATTTCCATCGCAACCGTCTATCGCACCGTCAAATTATTCGAGGAAAGCGGCATCCTAGATCGTCTCGAATTTGGCGATGGCCGCGCGCGGTATGAAGATGCCGAACGCGATCACCACGATCACCTGATCGACCTCACCACAGGCCGAGTCATCGAATTTGTCGATCCTGACATTGAAGAGCTGCAAGAACGTATCGCCGCCAAACTCGGCTACACTCTGCGCGGTCATAAACTGGAACTTTACGGCGTCCCGAAAGACAAAAAATGAGCCGCCCGCCCGCGTCCGACACCCTGCGCGCGATCGGCTTAATGGTTTTGTCGATGGCAGGGTTCGCCACCGCAGATAGTTTTATCAAACTCAGCGCCGACCACCTCCCAGCCTCCCAAGTCCTCACCGCGCTTGGCATTGGGGGCACCGTCGTTTTCGCCAGCATTTCGCTGGTGCGCGGCGTTCCCTTAATTTCCAAACGCATCATCCACCCCGCCGTCCTGTCGCGCGGCGTCGCCGAAATTGTCGCCACCTGCGGATTTCTGATGGCGCTCACCCTGCTCGATTTCTCCGTCGCCTCCTCCATCCTGCAAGTCGCGCCGCTCATCGTAACGCTTGGCGCAGCGGTCCTTTTGCGCGAAGCCGTCAGTTGGCGGCGTTGGTCTGCTGTGATTGCAGGGCTGATCGGCGTTCTGATCATCCTCAACCCCACAGGCACCGACACCAACCTGCTGCAAGCCAACCCGACAGGCGCAATCCTCGCGCTGATCGGCGTCACGGGCCTTGCTGGGCGCGATCTCGCCACGCGGTTTATCCCCAAAGACGTGCCAAACCTACAGGCTGCCACTTGGGGCTTTGTTACGGTGATCCTTGCGGGGTGTATCCTCGTTTTGTTCGGCGACCCGTGGGTTTGGCCGACGCCTCTCACGTGGGTCTATCTTGGCGCATTGATCGCCTTCGCCTGCATCGGATATTTCGCCATCACCGCCGCCATGCGCATCGGCGATGTCTCCGCTGTTGCCCCGTTTCGCTATTCGCGCATCGTGTTTGCCTTCATCCTGTCGGTCGCCCTGTTTGGCGAAACCCTCACCCCGCGCATCCTTATCGGGGCGGCAATCATCGTCTCCGCTGGCCTGTACGTTTGGCTGCGCGAACGAAATCGCGCCGCCCCCCTTCAATCCACGCAACAATCGCGTTAAACGACGCACAACGCATTTAATAAAGAGGTTCCCATGTCTGCAATTATCGAAATCACAGGTCGCGAAATACTCGACAGCCGTGGCAATCCCACGGTCGAAGTTGACGTGCTACTGGAAGACGGCACATGGGGCCGCGCGGCAGTTCCATCGGGGGCCTCCACGGGTGCACACGAAGCAGTTGAGGTGCGCGACGGCGACAAAAACCGTTACTTGGGCAAAGGCGTTTTAAAAGCGGTCGATTCCGTGAACGGTGAAATCGCCGAGGCTCTGATCGGCTACGATTCAACCCGCCAACTGGTGATCGACAACGTGATGCTCGATCTAGACGGCACAGCCAATAAATCCCGCCTCGGCGCAAACGCGATCCTTGGCGTGTCGATGGCCGTGGCAAAAGCAGCCTGCCAAACCCTGAACCAATCGCTCTATCGTTACATCGGCGGCACCTCCGCGCGCATGTTGCCCGTCCCGATGATGAACATCATCAACGGCGGCGAACACGCCGACAACCCGATTGATATCCAAGAATTCATGATTATGCCGGTGAACGCACCAAACATCCGCGAAGCCATCCGCATGGGCGCAGAAATCTTTCACACCCTAAAAGGCGAGCTTTCCGCTGCCGGCCACAACACCGGCGTGGGCGATGAAGGCGGCTTTGCTCCGAACCTATCCTCCACCACAGACGCGCTCGATTTTATCATGAAATCCGTTGAAAAAGCAGGCTACAAACCAGGCGAAGACATCTACCTCGCGCTCGATTGCGCAGCGTCCGAATACTACGAAGACGGCCTCTACAACTTCAAAGGTGAGGGCAAGAAATTGTCTTCAGGTGAAAACGTCGATTACCTAGAAAACCTCGTGAACAAATACCCGATCATCTCCATCGAAGACGGCATGGACGAAGACGATTGGGATGGCTGGAAAATGCTGACCGACAAAATCGGCGATCGCTGCCAGTTGGTCGGCGACGATCTGTTCGTCACCAACACAAAACGCTTGGCCCAAGGCATCAAACAAGGCTCCGCCAACTCGATCCTGATCAAAGTCAACCAAATCGGCACACTCACCGAAACGCTCGAGGCCGTGGACATGGCCACCCGCAACGGCTTTACCTCTGTGATGTCGCACCGCTCTGGCGAAACCGAAGACGCGACCATCGCCGACCTCGCCGTGGCGACAAATTGTGGCCAAATCAAAACTGGCTCGCTGGCGCGCTCCGACAGGCTCGCAAAATACAACCAACTGATCCGCATCGAAGAAATGCTCGGCTCTGTGGCGCAATACGCGGGAAAATCCGTCCTACGCGGCTAGGCCTTTGGGGTGCTGGAAACGGCACCCCACCAAACACCCTATTCAACCCATCCGAATTCGATTACCCTAGCCTCCATTATAGGTAGCGGGCAGTTTTCGCCTGCGAAATACATTTCATTCGGAGGATTTTTTATGGCTAATATCCTGATTTGCTGCGACGGCACGTGGAACACGCCAGAAAACATGGACAAAGATCGCCCTGCCCCCACAAACGTGCGCAAAATGTTCGCCTCGCTCAGCACCACAGATGCAAACGGCGTGTACCAAAAGAAATATTACGGCAAAGGCGTTGGCACGACAGGTTGGAAAGTGAAACGTCTTGTCGAAGGCGGCTTGGGCAAAGGCATCGAAATTGATATCCAAAACGCCTACCGCGCCCTCGGCGATTTGTACGAAGAGGGCGACAAAGTCTTCATCATCGGCTTTTCACGCGGCGCGTTTACTGCCCGCAGCCTGACGGGCATGATCGCGGTCAGCGGCCTCGCGGCCTTTCACGGCGGTGCCATTTCGGATCGAAAAAAACGCCAAGTCACAAAATACGCCTTCAATTATTTCCACCGCAAAAAGAACAAAGCCATGCTCGCCGAAACCCTGATGTACAAATCCGTGGACGTGGAGTTTTTGGGCGTTTTTGATACCGTTGGCGCACTTGGCGTGCCCAGCGAATTTAACTATCTTTTGCCCAAATTCATGTCAGGCACGCGCTATCGCTTCCCCGACACCGATCTTGGCGCAACCATCAAACACGCACGCCATGCCATTGCAATTGATGAACGTCGGCGCACGTTTTCCCCCACTCTTTGGACGAAGTGGAAAAAAAGCCAAGACGTTGTGCAAATGTGGTTTCCAGGTGTGCACGGCGATATCGGCGGCGGCTATGCAGAAAATGGATTGTCAGATTTCCCGCTCGCGTGGATGATCGGCGAGGCCCGCAAACGTGGCCTCGCGTTTGAGGATAATTTCGTCAACCAGATCAACGGCAACTCGCAGGGGTTTCTGCACCAATCCGCAACATCGATCTTTCAACGCCTGCGCCTGCGCCCCCGCGCGGTTCCCCACTTCAACGAAAGCGAACACGGCGCATCCGTTTCACCAGCTGCGCGCAATCGCCAACAAAACCCACCGATCAACCAGCCGTCCTATTGGCAGACCAAAACCTTAAAGCCAGGCGAACAGCACACGGTCTTGGTAAACGCAAAATCACGCTGGCACCCCACGGGATTGTACTTAAAGACCGGTCAGTCCTATTCGTTCCACGCGACGGGGAAATGGCTCGATGCAACCATCGAAACTGGGCCCGAGGGCAGCAGCAGCACGTTCAAACATTTCAACCCGCTCATCGCCTTGCTAACAGGCGCGTTCCAATTCGTTGCCAACATGACTTGGGGAAATGGCCCCAAAGGGTTTTTCCCCTTCACGCGTCGCCAACCCACCATGCCGTGGTTCGCGCTTGTGGGCTGTATCGCGAACGGACAGGGCGTCAATCCCGTGGATCACAAATTGGCCGAACACGAGCATTTTGAAATCGGCGAAGGCCACCCCGATGATCGGCGCAAAGATCACAAACCAACCGCCGATGGGTTTCTGTACTGCTACGCAAACGAGGTGTGGCGCATGTATCGCAACAACAAGGGCACGGTACGTTTAACAATCACCAACACAACACCCGAAAATTAACGCCTCGTTACCGTGCTGTGCGTTAATTTTGGCCCCGCCCGAATCCAAAGTGCCATACAGGTGCCATACGCTTTGCATACCATTTGCATACGCTTTGCGGACGTTTTGCTTTTTTGCGCTGGTCCGCGTTAACGACTAGACTGAACGCCACGCAACGGCTAAATATCCACGACAAATTAGGGGTGAACGCATGGCCGACGAAGAACAAACACAGATCTATCTGATCACCCCTCCGCAGTTTGAACTCTCTACTTTCTCAAACGATCTCAGTGGCTTACTCGATAAATTCGAAATCGCCTGCGTCCGTTTACGCTGTGCATCTGAAACCGCCGAAGACATTGGCCGCGCCGCAGATACCTTGCGCGAAGTCTGCCACGCCCGCGAAGTACCGCTTGTCGTGGAAAATCATGGCAAAATCGCGTTAAATCATGGTTTAGACGGCGTTCACCTCACTGATGGCGCACGCCAAATTCGCTACATGCGAGAGATGCTAGAAGACGACGCCATCATCGGAAGTTTTTGTGAAAATTCAAGACATTACGGCCTTTCTGCTGGTGAAGCAGGTGCCGATTATGTGGCCTTTGGACCAATGGCAGAAACCCCGTTATCCACCAATGATCCTGCCGATTTTGAAACCTTTGAATGGTGGTCTGAAGTCGTCGAAGTTCCAGTGGTCGCAGAAGGCGCTATCTCATTGGAATTGGCCGAGAAATTGGCCCCAATTACCGATTTCCTCGCCCTCGGATCAGAGCTGTTTTCCGCGCCCGAAGGCCCGCAAAAAGCCTTGTCATCCTACGTCGAACGCATCCGCTAATCCCGCCGCAACACTTTCTTGCGTAGCCCGCGCCAAAACCTTGCGATCTGCCATGTCACTAACCCGCACTGGCGGGTGAAAAACCACCCGCACCGAACCTTGCCGGAACTGCCCTAACACATTGAAAAAATGTGGGAAAAAATCCGCATCCCCCCACCAGCCATAGTATCTTTCGTCGCGTCCATCAGGGGCGAAATAGGCAACTGTGACCGCTTGAATCCAGACATCATTTTGCACTTCTGGCGCGAAAAAAGCTGCAAATAAGGTCGGTTTAAACGCCAAAACCCGCCGCCCATCCGTGCTTGTTCCCTCAGGAAAAAACAACAGCCGATGTCCCGTCCCTAATCGGTCTTGAAACACATCACGTTGCTTAATCGCATCACTTTGTTTTCGCTCAATAAAAACAGTTCCGACGGAACGTGCAATCATCCCAATCAAGGGCCATTTCGCCACCTCTGCCTTCGATACAAACAGCACCTTTTGTACCGCGTTCAGCACAAAAATATCCAGCCAAGTCGAATGGTTCGCCACCACCCCGCCCGGCATCTGCATCGGGCTGCCAACCGTGTTAATCTCCAGACCCATAACCATCAGAATTAAACGGCACGCCACCTGCACAAGCCTTTGTGAAGATTGAATAAAACCCAACAACCGCAGCAAAAGCATTGGCCCCATAAACCCGAAAATAACCACCGCAATTGCCAGAACCCGCATACCCGCAACGGCCATATTTGCCACCCCCAACGGCGCATCGCGTGGCTTACTGCCATCATCCCAAGTGCTCACGCGGTAAGCCCTTGTTCTAATTGCAAACGCTGCTTTGCAGGGATCAAGTAGCGGTCCAATATCACGCAGACATCGATCACGTTGAAATCATGGTCCAGATAGGCATCTTGCCCGACAAATCCACCCAATCGTAGGTACGATTTTATCAGCGTAGGAATTTGGCGAACGGCTTTGGGGCGGTCAATTTCATTTAATGTTTTCAATGCCATAGAAACGGCGTGGTCAGGTCGAGCCGTCACGCGCAGTGCCTCGGGCGCAAGGTGATTGTGATGTAAAAACGCCAATCCATCGGCATACTCTTGGGGCGAGGTTCCCGCAAAAGAAGCCACCCCAAATAGCAGCTCTATTTCGTTTTTCTGCACATAATCCGCCACACCTTGCCACAACAAATGCAGCGCCAAACTGCCGCGATACCGCGCATCCACGCAACTGCGCCCCAATTCCAAAGCACGACGGCCCGAACTGGTGATCTTGCTTAAATCATATTCGCTTGCGCCATAAAACCCGGGCCCCGCCGCGGCGGTTTCGCTCTGCATTAAACGGTACACACCGACCACATTTTCACGGTCATCCTCGATGCTTTCGTCCTTTAAAATAAGGTGATCGAAGAATGGATCAAACGCATCCGCTTCTTGCCCAGCGCCATTCGGTTCATGCGCAGGACGCGCGCCCATTTCTTCCACAAACACGCGATACCGCAGGCGCTGTGCTGCAGATAGTTCTGCCTCAGATTGGGCAATTTTTAGCGTAAACTGGTCGTGATTTAGGATCATCTATTGGCTCATTCCGGGCTTTAGGATTTTCTTAACTCAATTTGATTAAAAATAAAACTTTCAGGTTCAAGGGGAATTATCTTGATTACTCAACCAAAAGTAGCATAACGTGACCTACACGCCAGCTACACCAGTTCCAGAGCAACGTGGTGAGAGTCAATTACGACCTTGCCAAGCTCTTCAAAGTTAACGGTTATTTTGCCGCTAACAACAGATTGAACTTGGCCCAGACCCCATTCCGGGTGGTCTGGGTTTCGCACCAATTGTCCAGGTGTCAGAAATTCGTTCATGTCGCCTCGGTTATAAAAACAGGGATCACCTCAATGTATAACGGTTCACAGGAACTTACAGCCCTGATCAGCGCGCGTATTTGCCACGATTTAGCAAGCCCGCTTGGGGCAATCGCAAACGGGCTGGAATTGCTAGAATTGACGGGTCTTGGCGACACACCAGAGGTGACTTTGCTTTCAGACAGCGTCAATTCCGCCACTGCGCGGATCGAATTCTTTCGCATCGCCTATGGCCCAGCCAACCCAAAGACATTGATTTCTCCAGCTATCGCTCAGAAAACATTGGCGAAAAATTTTGCAGAGCGAAAAATCTCAATCAACTGGACGCCCGTGTTGGATTGCCCCCGCCCAATTGCCAAGCTTTTGTTTTTACTGATCCAAGCCACTGAAACCGTGCTTCCTTATGGCGGAGAGGTCGAAGTTTCACAAACTGAGCGCCGGTGGTCAATCGTTTGCACTGCCCGTGAAACGCGGGTGAACGCCCACCCGTGGGATCATTTAACAAACGACGAAAACGCGGATCCGTTGCAATCTTCACAAGTGCAATTTGGATTAGCACGCCTGCAAGCCGCAGAATTAGACGTGGATATTTCCTACACGAACACGCCAAAAACCTTAACAGTTACAGTGTCTTAAGCCGCACCTGTTGCAATCAACCCCTTGCGAAAACGGCGCATATTCATCTGATAGGATTCGGCGGATTTGATCAGGCCCATCTTGGCCGTTTCATCCAATTCGCGCACCACTTTGCCAGGGGACCCCACGACAAGCGAGCCATCGGGAATGACTTTGCCTTCGGTAATCAAGGCGTTTGCCCCGATCAAACAATTCTTGCCAATCACAGCCCCGTTCAAAACCGTGGCCCCCATCCCGATCAGCGAATTATCCCCGATCGTGCAGCCATGCAGCATCGCTTTATGCCCGATAGTACAATTCGCTCCAATCGTCAGCGGGAACCCCATATCAGTATGCAGAACCGAATTTTCCTGAATATTCGAGCCAGCGCCAACCAAGATCAACTCGTTATCGCCGCGCAAAACGGCGCCAAACCAAACAGACGCGCCACTTTCAATGCGGATTTTTCCCATCAAATGCGCACCCGGCGCGATCCAATAATCGCCATCCGCAGCCAATTCTGGCGCGATGCCATCCAGTTCGTAAATCATAGCAATTCCTCGTATTCGGTATTTAACGCGCGCACCCGTGCCATCAATTCTGGCTGGCGGTCACGGCGCAACCTTTCCGCCGTAACAATCGCACGAAGCTGGGCCTCGCAGGCATCCAAATCTTCGTTCACCAGAACATAATCGTATTCCGCCCAATGGCTTATCTCATCGCGCGACTTTGCCATCCGTCCTGCAACAACCTCTGCACTGTCTTGGCCACGTGCCTTTAATCGCGCTTCTAATTCGGTGATCGATGGGGGGAGAATGAACACAGACACCACATTTTCGCGCAGGTTTGACGCACGAATTTGTTGTCCGCCTTGCCAATCCACATCGAACAACACGTCATGACCTTGATGAATCGCATCCGAAACGGGCCCCAAAGGCGAACCGTAAAAATTATCAAACACCTCGGCATGTTCGAGCATTTGATCGGCGGCAACCATCGCCTGAAACTCTTCGCGGGTTTTGAAATAGTAATCTTTGCCCTCCACCTCGCGTGGGCGCATGGCCCGCGTGGTGGCGGAAACGGAGAAACTGATCTTGTTATCATCCGCCAACAATCGCTTGGCCAATGTGGATTTCCCGGCCCCAGAGGGGGATGAAATGATGATCAAAAGACCAAGGCGCGTGTTAACTGACATTGCTACTCCACATTTTGCACTTGCTCGCGCATCTGGTCGATTACCGTTTTCAGGTCAAGCCCGATTGACGTGAGCGTCGTATAGTTCGCTTTGGAACACAACGTATTCGCTTCACGGTTAAATTCTTGTGTCAGAAAATCAAACTTGCGCCCCATCGGCCCGTCAACCGCCAGTAATTCATGCGCCGCGGTTACATGCGCGCCCAGCCGATCCAACTCCTCTGCCACATCGGCCTTCACCGCGATCAACGCCAATTCTTGGGCAATTCGAGCATCATCAATGGCATCAGTTTGCTCCAAAACCCTTGCCACATTGATCTTGAGCGTTTCAGCCACATGTTCGCGTCGCCCCTCCAACACCGCAGCCGCGGCGGTGCACAGGCGTTCAATCTCGTTGATTTGATCAGTCAGAATACCGCGCAAAGCGGCGCCTTCACCTGCACGGGCATCGCAAAATGATGCGATGGCCGTTTCTAAATCGGCCTGAACCTTGGGCGCAAACGCGGCCAAATCATCTGGTTCCGCGTCCTGCATTCCATAAACACCGGGCAAGGATAACACCGCAGCCACATCCAAAGGCGCAATTTCCACCGCTGCGGCCTCGCTTGTTGTGCGCACGGCCGCCAACGCGCGCTCCATGGCATCTGCGTTCAGCTGCGCACCACGTACCACTGAACCACGTTTAACCTTTAGCCCGACGGTGATTGTGCCCCGTTTGCATTTCGCGCCGATTGATTTGCGCAAAGCAGGTTCGAGCCCTTCAAACCCGTCCGCAATACGGGTGCGAATATCAAGCCCACGCCCGTTAACGCCGCGAATTTCCCATGCCCATGTCAGGCCGGCTTCGTTGCCATTTACCGACGCGAACGCCGTCATTGAGTTAACCATTTAAGAAACTTTGCCTCACTATTAGATTAAATTTATGCCATTTAAGCGGCGCGGGGACGGTTAAAGAACAGTTATCAAAATACACTGCATTTCTCAACAAATGCATGTAAACAATGGATGGGTACATTATGGGATACATTACGCGAGACGTCGGAGTGGGTGACAATCAGGTCACGCAGCTGTTTCAGAAAGACCGCTTTATGCAAGATCCGATCATTATCGATCTGCTAAGTTACTGGGAAAGCCTGCGGGCTGGACGGGTTGCGCCCATGCGTTCTGAATTGGACCCCCGTGAAATTAGCAGCGTTCTCGAACATACTTTTGTTTTGGAATACAATCACGCTTTGGATGTGCGGTTTCGTTTGGCGGGGATTAAACTGTGCGAAATGATGGGAATGGAATTGCGTGGCATGCCTGCGCGTTCGCTCATTGAACTTGGCCACCGCGATGAGCTGAGCCGCATCGTTGACGATTTGATCCATGACCCCAAGATCGTTGAGCTGCAACTTCGATCCAACGAAAACAAAGGCGGAATGACGGCACGGATGCTGCTTCTGCCGATGCAGGATCAAAAGGGCAAAATCGCGCGGATTTTGGGGTGTTTAACATTCAACGGCGCAAACATGCAGCACCCGCAACGGTTTGAAATTGAAAAAGTGAAAACCACGCGGATCGTTGGTGTGATGAACACCACGGCACCGCAGCAAGTTACTGGTTTTGCTGAAGATACTGATGCCTTCGAAGGCCCAACGTCGTTCACGAAACCTACGATGCCCACCAAGACGGGTGGTAACCGTACCCCCCGTTTGGTCGCTGGCAAACCGTACCTGCGTTTGGTCAAAGGCGACTAATTCATAGCGACCTCATAAACCTGATTCCATAAAAAAACGCGGCCCCGAAAAGCCGCGTTTTTCTGTTTTGCTGCTTGGCGAATTAGCCGGCTTTACGCTGCGCCACCACTCGCTGTTCCAATTCCTCAGACACCAAGAACGCCAATTCCAATGCTTGGGAGGCGTTCAAACGTGGGTCGCATGCTGTGTGGTACCTATCCGACAGGTCCTCGTCCGTAACCGCGCGCACACCACCTGTGCATTCTGTTACGTCCTTGCCGGTCATCTCGAAATGCACACCACCTGGCACCGTGCCCTCGGCATTATGAACACCAAAGAATTCACGTACTTCGCGCAGGATGCTATCAAACGGGCGTGTTTTATAACCCGATGTGGATTTAATCGTGTTGCCGTGCATTGGATCACAAGACCAAACAACATTCGCGCCTTCTTCTTTTACGGCTTTAACCAGATGCGGCAGATGATCACCAACAGAACCCGCACCGAAACGCGCGATCAACGTCAAACGACCCGCTTCGTTTTCTGGGTTCAGCTTTGACATCAAGATTTTCAAATCCTCGGCAGTGGTGGTCGGGCCACATTTCAAACCGATCGGGTTTTGAACACCGCGTGCAAATTCAACATGCGCACCGTCAGGCTGACGTGTGCGATCACCGATCCAGATCATGTGACCGGACCCCGCAACAGGCAGGCCAGAGGTGGAATCGATCCGACACAATGCTTCTTCGTACTCCAGCAGCAATGCTTCGTGGCTGGTGTAAAAATCAACCGTGTGCAGCGAATTTGTGTTGTCCGAATTGATGCCAGCCGCCGTCATGAAATCGAGGCTATCGGAAATTCGGTTCGCAAGTTGTGTGTATTTCGCGGCCGCCCCTGCCGAATTGGCGAAGCCCAGGTTCCATTCGTGAACACGGTGAATATCGGCAAAACCACCCATCGAAAATGCGCGCAACAGGTTCAACGACGCCGCAGCCTGTGTGTAAGCTTCGAGCATACGATCAGGATTTGGAATGCGGGCTTCTGGCGTGAAATCAATGTCGTTGATGATGTCGCCACGGTAAGACGGCAATTCCACACCATCAATCGTTTCCATATTGGCAGAACGCGGTTTTGCGAATTGCCCCGCAACACGACCAATTTTCACGACAGGAACTTTGGCGCCATAGGTCAGTACAACCGCCATTTGCAACATCACTTTGTAGGTGTCGCGCAGCATGTCAGCGTTAAATTCTGCAAAGCTCTCTGCGCAATCGCCGCCTTGCAACAGAAAGGATTCCCCGCGCGAAACTTTGCCCAGTTTAGCCTTCAAAGACCGGGCTTCGCCTGCAAAAACCAGCGGTGGATAGCTAGACAAACGCGTCTCAACCGCCGTCAAAGCAGCATGGTCGGTATAGTCAGGCATCTGAATCCGCTCTTTGTTGCGCCAGTCAGATTTTTTCCAAGCCGAAGTCATCGGGTCTCTCCTTGGTTATTTTTCAAGAGGTTAGTGTTAACCCGCTCTGGCACGTTTGGCTAGAACCGCAACGCCCTGAACCTGCTCAATTAGGCTGATTTTCACGTGAAAATAATTTACTGTGACAAAAACGTTAATGTCTTGAAGCGCAAATACAATTCTTCCAAGTTGAGCGGATCGAAATGATCCGAGTGATTCGGCCACAGTGAGCAATGTGAAATGTCAGCACAGCAATCCGTTCCAGCAGAAATAAAGACGCGCAGATTCGTCTTCTTGTTGCTTGACCAATTCTCGTTGTTACCGTTTTCCAGCGCGCTCGACACGTTGCGAATCGCCAATCGTTTCGACAAATCCCCCCGTTACTCTTGGGCGCTTGCCTCTGAAAACGGTGAACCCGTGGCCTGTTCAAACGGCACCCAAATTGTTGTCGATATGGGGTTGGATGAAGTTGCACGTGAAGACACAGTTATGGTGTCTGGTGGGTTGGACATTGATCGCTGTTCCACCAAAAAAGTAATGAACTGGTTGCGCCGCGAAGCCCGAAAAGGCGCCTCAATTGGCGGCCTGTGCACGGGTGCCCACACCCTTGCCAAGGCAGGATTGCTGGACGGTAAAAAATGCACGATCCACTGGGAAAACTATGACAGCTTCACCGAAGAATACGACGATGTTGAACTGACCAAAGCCGTTTACGTGATCGATGGCAATCGGTTCACCTCTGCTGGTGGTACGTCATCGCTTGATCTGATGCTGAAGCTTATGGCGACCCGCGACGGCGAAGAGATCGCCAATTGGGTGGCCGATCAATGTCTGCATACCAACATTCGCACGGAACGCGACGAACAGCGTTTGTCGATCCCAACACGGATCGGCGTGCGACATCCAAAACTGTCGACCGTCATTCAGATGATGGAAGGCAATATCGAAGAACCTGTTTCCCCTTCAATTTTGGCCCAAGATGTTGGCATGTCGACACGGCAATTGGAACGTTTGTTCAGTCGGTATCTCAGCCGCTCGCCTAAGCGGTATTACATGGAATTGCGTTTGCAAAAGGCTCGTAATCTTCTGATGCAAACGGAAATGTCTGTGATCAATGTCGCGCTGGCATGTGGGTTTGCATCGCCGTCGCATTTCTCCAAATGTTACCGCGCCCAATATGACACGACACCGTACCGCGAACGCGGATCACAGGCGTCCAAAACGGCTTAACGACTGATCCGAAACAGCCCGCGACGATCCACACTTAGAAACCAGATTGATCCATCTGGCGCTTCTCGAACATCGCGCACCCGCTTTGTTTCGCGTGACTTCAGAAATTCGCCTGCGCGCAAACGACTGCCCGAGCGATCCAATCTCGCGATATGATCGAATTTCAACGCCCCGATGAAAAAATCACCCTTCCATTCCGCAAACATCTTGCCCGAATAGATCATCAGACCCGACGGTGCGATTGACGGATCCCAGTAGAAATTTGGCTGCTCCATTCCCTTCTTAGACGACCCCTCGCCGATTTTTTGTCCCGAATAATGCTCGCCAAATGAAATCACCGGCCAGCCATAATTTTTACCGCGTCGCACCATGTTTACCTCGTCGCCCCCCTTGGCCCCATGTTCAGAAACCCAAAGCACGCCCGATCCATCCAACGCAGCCCCTTGGGGGTTGCGGTGCCCAAAGGACCAAATTTCAGGTTGCGCATTTTGTGTGCCAACAAACGGATTATCCTGTGGCACACCGCCGTTTCGCGCCACCCGAATGACACTGCCATTATGGCGGCTTAGATCCTGCGCGGCTGGCCGATCGCCACGCTCTCCCACAGTAACGTACAAATATCCATCGCGCCCTTCCACGATACGCGAGCCGAAATGCCGCCCACCTTTGGTGCCTGTTTGCATTTCAAAAAGCTGTTTCACTTGGCTCAGTTTCGCAGAACCAACATCCAATTTTGCAGAAATCAAAGCCGTTCCCGCACCGCCTGATTGCAGTTTCGCGTAGGTGATGAAGATCGTGCCACTGGTCACAAAATCACGCGCGGCAACAACATCGAGCAAGCCGCCCTGACCTTTGTTCTCAACCGAAGGAACACCGGATACACGCCGACGCTCTCCTTGCGCATTAAACAGCAACAACACACCGCGTTTCTCGGTGATTAGGTAATCGCCGTTCGGCAAAATCGCCACCGCCCACGGATCTTTCAGCTCACCAGCCAGCTTTGTTACGCTAACCGACCCGAGCGAACTTCCTATCGTTTGGGCGTGCAATACTATCGGGGCAAAACACAGTAAGATCGTAGCGAACAGACGGTTCATTGCAGGGCTCCTTTAATGCAAGTGACTCTAAAGATGGCACATTTCGTGCTGAGGGCAAGTTAACATCTTGCCGTTTGGTCACCAACGAATCCCTTGCATTCACATGCTCAATCCTTAATCTTCGCCCACCAATGTGTATTCAGGGAGAAAATCACATGAAAAAACTATTGCTTGCAACTGCGGCAACCGTAGCACTGGCTGGCGGCGCATTCGCTGACGGCCACTCTGGCGTTAAACTCGGCATCATCTTTGGCTTCACTGGCCCGATTGAATCGCTGACACCACCGATGGCTGCTGGCGCAGAACAAGCGATGGCTGAAGTCACTGCATCTGGCAAACTTTTGGGCGGCAAGGCCGTTTCATCTGTTCGCGCAGACAGCACATGCGTCGATTCAGCTGCTGCAACAGCCGCTGCAGAGCGTTTGATCACATCTGACAAAGTATCTGGCATTATCGGTGCTGATTGTTCAGGCGTAACAACCGCTGTTTTGACAAACGTTGCTTTGGCAAACGGCATGGTGATGATTTCACCATCCGCAACATCCCCAGCGCTGTCTACTGTCGAAGACAACGGCTTGTTCTTCCGCACAGCACCATCTGACGCGCGTCAGGGTACAGTGATGACAAGCGTGATCATGGATCGTGGCATCAAAGAAGTTGCACTGACATACACCAACAACGACTACGGCAAAGGTTTGGCCGATGCGTTCCAATCTGCGTTCGAAGCAGCTGGTGGTAAAGTGACGATTTCAACAGCACACGAAGACGGCAAAGCGGATTACTCTGCTGAAGTTGGTGCTTTGGCTGCTGCTGGCGGCGAAGTTCTGGTTGTTGCTGGTTACCTTGACCAAGGCGGCAAAGGCATCATCGAGGGTTCTCTTGATTCCGGCGCATTCGACACATTTGTTCTGCCAGACGGCATGGTTGGCGACAGCCTCCCAGTGGCAATCGGTTCTGATCTGAACGGCTCTTTCGGCCAAGTACCAGGTACAGACAGCCCGGGCGCTGCTAAACTGATTGAAGCGGCTGACGGTTATGACGGCTCTGCTCCTTTCGTAGCTGAAAGCTATGACGCGGCTGCGTTGATCATGTTGGCAATGCAAGCAGCTGGTTCAGACAAACCTGCTGATTACAAAGGCAAAGTCTTTGACGTTGCAAACGCACCAGGTGAGAAAATCTATCCTGGCGATCTGGGCAAAGCGCTCGAAATCCTCGCTGCTGGCGGCGAAATCGACTATGTTGGCGCGTCCAACGTAGAGCTGGTGGGTGCAGGCGAAAGTGCTGGCAACTATCGCGAAATCGAAATCTCTGGCGGCAAGCTGACAACAGTAAAATATCGCTAATTTCTAAGTGGTAGAAACAGGCAGCCCGCATATTCTTGCGGGCTGCCTTCTTATATTGACGGCTTACCCATGATCAAAGTTGAGAACCTCGCGAAACGTTTTGGCGGCTTTTATGCTGTGAACGATGCATCGCTCGAAATTGAAGAAGGATCAATCACCGGATTGATCGGGCCAAACGGCGCTGGTAAAACCACCTTGTTTAACGTGATCGCGGGTGTTCACGCCCCCACGCAAGGCCGCGTTCTGCTGGACGGCGAAGACATCACCGGCTTGCCACCCCACGCGCTGTTTGATCGGGGCCTGTTGCGCACCTTTCAAATCGCCCACGAATTTTCCACTATGACCGTTCGCGAAAACCTGATGATGGTTCCGCCAAACCAAGCAGGCGAACGCCTTTGGGACGCATGGTTCAGCCCTGCCAAAGTCCGCACGCAAGAAGCCGAAATTCGGCGCAAAGCGGATGAAGTTATCGAATTTCTTGAAATCAGCCAAGTCGCAGATGAACTTGCGGGCAACCTGTCGGGTGGCCAGAAAAAGCTGCTGGAACTGGGCCGCACGATGATGGTCGACGCCAAGATTGTATTCTTGGATGAAGTCGGCGCTGGCGTGAACCGCACGCTGCTAAACACCATCGGCGATGCAATTTTGCGCCTGAACAAAGAGCGTGGCTACACGTTTTGCATGATCGAACACGACATGGATTTCATTGGTCGCCTGTGTGACCCCGTGATCTGCATGGCCGAAGGCGGCGTGCTCGCCCAAGGCACAATCGCCGAGATAAAAGCCAACGAACAGGTGATCGAAGCCTACCTTGGAACGGGTTTGAAAAACAAAACCCCGAAAGAGCAAAAAGCTCAAAAAGAAGGTGCCGCATGACCTATCTTTCAGCAACGAACATGACAGGCGGTTATGGCGGCGCAGATATTCTGCACGACTGCACGATTGAGGCCGCAGAGGGCGAAATCGCTGTGATTGTTGGCCCCAACGGCGCTGGCAAATCCACCGCGATGAAAGCCGTGTTCGGGATGCTCGACATCCACACGGGTTCCGTCATGCTCGACGGTGAAGACATCACCAATCTGTCCCCCCAAGCCCGCGTTGCCAAGGGCATGGCCTTTGTACCCCAAACTTCGAATGTTTTCCCGTCGATGAGCGTGGAAGAGAACCTCGAAATGGGGGCGTTTCTGCGGCGCGACGATATCAACGTGACGATGGAACAAGTGTTTGAACTGTTCCCGATCCTAAAAGACAAACGCCGCCAAAACGCCGGCGAATTGTCGGGTGGTCAACGCCAACAGGTGGCTGTGGGCCGTGCCCTCATGACCCAACCCAAATTGCTGATGTTGGACGAACCCACCGCTGGCGTATCCCCCATCGTGATGGACGAATTGTTTGATCGCATCATCGAGGTCGCGCGCACGGGTATCTCCATCTTGATGGTCGAACAAAACGCCCGCCAAGCCCTGAACATCGCCGACAAAGGCTATGTCCTCGTGCAAGGCCGCAACCGTTTTACCGACACTGGCGAAGTGCTGCTAAACGACCCCGAAGTCCGCAAAAGTTTCTTGGGGGGATGATGCAACTCGCGCTCCTCTCTTTGGCGTTTTGTCTGGTTACATCGGCTGCGATCGCGCAAACCAACTGGTTCACCCCAGATGCATTCAACGTGTCCTGCCTGATGCAACAACGTTGCATCGTGAACACCGCTTGCACTAAAATCGACCAGACGATGACGATTGAACACAATCCAGAGTTTGGCCTTACCAAATTTGTGCTGCCTGACGGGACGCCGTCCCAAGGGGTGCTGGGCGTGATGTCCGTTGGCACCACACAAACCCTGACCGCGACCACCAGTACGGACGCTGAAAAAATGTACCGCATCAACATCTACCCTGACTCCACGATTTCTGTCGGCGTGATGAATTTTATCGACCGCCCCGAGGACATGCTCCTTTACGGCACCTGCAAGTCACCGGAAAGTTGACCTCATGGAAATCCTAAACGCCTTCGTACTTTTGTCGAACTTCGTGCTGATCCCAGCCATTTCTTATGGATCCCAGCTCGCGCTTGGCGCCCTTGGGGTCACGATAATCTACGGCATTTTGCGGTTCTCGAACTTTGCCCACGGCGACACGATGGCCTTTGGTGCGATGTTCACCATCCTGTTCACCTGGCTGTTCCAATCCTGGGGCATCAGCATCGCGCCTTTGCCCACGGCCCTGCTCGCGCTGCCGTTTGGGATCATCGCCTGTATTGGGATGGTTTTGGGAACGGATCGCCTTGTCTACCGCTTTTATCGCAAACAAAAGGCCGCACCTGTGATCTATTTGATCGCCTCGATGGGCGTCATGTTCATCACCAACGGCATCATTCGCTTTATCATCGGCCCAAACGATCAAAAATTCCAAGACGGCGAACGGTTTATCATTAAGGCGCGCACGTTCAAAGAAATGACAGGTTTGGCCGAGGGGATGTCCATCAAAGTCAGCCAAGGCATCACCGTTGTCACCACCGTTATCGCCGTGATTATCCTGTTCTGGTTCCTCAATAAAACCCGCACCGGCAAATCCATGCGCGCGTATTCCGATAACGAGGACCTCGCGCTTTTGTCGGGCATCAACCCAGACAAAGTCGTCATGGTCGCGTGGATCATCTGCGCCATCCTCGCCACAATCGCAGGTTCACTGTACGGGCTTGATAAATCGTTCAAACCGTTCACCTACCTGCAACTGCTACTGCCAATTTTCGCGGCTGCAATCGTGGGTGGCCTTGGCTCACCCATCGGGGCAATCGCAGGCGGCTTTGTAATCGCATTTTCGGAAATCATGGTCACTTACGCCTATAAAAAGTTCCTGAAATATCTGGTTCCAGAAAGCTGGGAACCCGAAAGCTTGGTGCAGCTTTTGTCCACAGATTATAAATTCGCAGTCAGTTTCTTGATCCTGTTACTGGTGCTGCTGTTCCGACCGACAGGTATTTTCGCGGGGAAATCGGTATGATTTTAGTCTACATTCTCAGCGCCCTTTGTGTGGCCCTTCTTGTCCGCTCGCTGATGCCACGTTTGATCGGCATGCAGCCCTTGTCCGATGCCCAGCGCAACATCGCGTTCTTTGCGGTCATGGCGATGATGATCGTTATCGTTGGCCAAATCCAAAGCTGGAACGTCGCCCTCGCACTCGTAAACCTCTGTCTGATCTCGTCCATCATGGCGCTCGGTGTGAACATTCAATGGGGCTATGCTGGCTTGCTAAACGTCGGCATCATGGGCTTTGCAGCCCTTGGCGGTGTCGCTGCTGTTCTTGTTGCCGCTGACCCTGTTACTGATGCTTGGGCCGCTGGCGCACTCGGCGTGTTTGTCGCCTTTGTGATTGCCGTTGTTACCGTGATGGGCGCAACCTATGCCTATCGCAATATGGCAAAAACCAACAAACGCACGCTTGTCGTTGCGGTGATCGCCATTGGCGGTTTGCTTTTGGCGCGTTCCTTTTATGGCCCTGCAACCGCAGCCATCGAAAAGGTCGATCCTGCGGCGGCTGGTTACCTCGGCGGTCTTGGTCTTCCGATCATCCTAGCCTGGCCCGTGGGCGGTTTGCTTGCAGGTTTGGCCGCGTGGGGCATCGGCAAAGTCGCCCTCGGCCTGCGTTCCGATTACCTCGCAATCGCGACCCTTGGCATTGCAGAAATCATCGTGGCGATCATCAAGCACGAAGACTGGATGACCCGAGGCGTGAAAAACGTATCTGGCCTGCCCCGCCCCGTGCCCTACGAAATTGACCTTCAACAGGCACAGTGGTTCTTGGACCTCGCGGCAAGTTGGGGGCAAAACCCAGCAACCATGTCGTCCATCCTCGTAAAGCTTTGTTATGCCGTGTTGTTCACACTCGTCTTGCTGCTGGTGATGTGGCTATCGCAAAAAGCACTCAATTCCCCGTGGGGCCGCATGATGCGTGCGATCCGCGACAACGAAGTTTCAGCAAACGCGATGGGTAAAGACATCGTCGCGCGCCATTTACAGGTTTTCGTGCTCGGCTCCATCGTTGTGGGGATCGCGGGCGCCATGCTCACCACGCTTGATGGGCAGCTAACGCCAGGCACGTATCAACCCCTACGCTTTACCTTCCTCATCTGGGTCATGGTAATCCTTGGCGGATCTGGCAACAACTGGGGTGCGGTTCTTGGTGGGTTTGTGGTGTGGTTCTTTTGGATCCAAGCAGAACCAATCGGCCTGTGGCTGATGGACACGATCACAATGGGCATGGCCGATGATAATGGCCTGCGCAAACACCTGCTGGAAAGTGCTGCACACATGCGTCTGATGACGATGGGCATTATCCTGTTGGTCGTACTGCGCTTTAGCCCGCGCGGCCTTATCCCCGAAAAGTAAAAATGTTCGCGACAAAACCTGTCGCGAACCGCATTGCTAAAGGCGACAATCAGGAGCAGCTTGGCACAAAGTTAACGTGTCAGGAATCACCTCATGAAAACCACCACTCGCGTATGTGTCATCGGCGGCGGCGTTGTCGGCTGTTCAGTTCTGTATCACCTCACAAAACTTGGCTGGTCCGACGTCATGTTGGTGGAACGCTCCGAACTTACATCGGGATCAACGTGGCACGCGGCTGGCGGATTTCACACACTGAACGGCGACACAAATATGGCCGCGCTTCAGGGCTATACCATTCGCCTGTACAAAGAACTGGAAGAACTGACAGGCATGTCTTGCGGTCTGCATCACGTGGGCGGTGTCACGCTTGCGGATACCCAAGAACGCATGGATATGTTCCTCGCGGAACGGGCCAAGCACCGCTACATGGGGCTGGAAACTGAAATCGTTGGCCCAGAAGAGATCGCCAAGATTGCACCCGTCACCAACATCGAAGGCATCATTGGTGGGCTGTATGATCCACTTGATGGGCATCTTGATCCGTCTGGCACCACGCACGCCTACGCCAAGGCCGCGCGCATGGGCGGGGCCACGATTGAAACCCACTGCATGGTGCAAGAAACAAATCAACGCCCTGACGGTACGTGGGATGTGGTTACGAACAAAGGCACGATCCACGCCGAACACATCGTCAATGCAGGCGGGCTTTGGGCACGCGAAGTTGGCGCAATGGCGGGCGTTTACATGCCACTGCACCCGATGGAACACCAATATCTTGTGACCGAAAACATCCCGATGATCGAAGAAATGATCGACAGCGGCATCGAACACCCCCACGTCATGGACCCCGCTGGCGAAAGCTATTTACGCCAAGAAGCACGGGGCCTGTGCATCGGATTTTACGAACAAACCTGCCGCCCATGGGCCGTTGATGGCACCAGCTGGGATTTCGGCCACGAATTATTGCCAGATGATTTTGACAAAATCGAAGCCAGCGTCGATTTCGCCTACAAACGCTTTCCTGTCTTGGAAACCGCAGGCGTTAAATCCGTAATCCACGGCCCCTTCACATTTGCACCCGACGGTAATCCGCTTGTTGGCCCGATCCCTGGCATGCGCAATTACTGGTCCGCCTGTGGCGTCATGGCTGGCTTTTCCCAAGGCGGCGGCGTTGGGCTCATGCTCGCGCAATGGATGATCGAGGGCGAAACCGAACGCGATGTTTTCGCGATGGATGTCGCGCGTTTTGGCGATTGGATCACGCCCGGCTACACTCGCCCAAAGGTGATCGAAAACTATCAAAAACGGTTCTCGGTATCTTATCCAAACGAAGAACTCCCTGCGTGTCGCCCATTCCAAACCACCCCAGCCTATAATATTTGGGATGAACAAAACGCCGTTTTCGGCGCGCAATTTGGCATCGAAGTCGCGAACTATTTCGCGCTCAAAGGCGAACCGCGTTTTGAAACACCGTCTTTTCGCCGATCAAACGCATGGGAGGCAACCGCCCAGGAAGTAAACGCCGTGCGCACCGCAGTTGGCATCAACGAGATCCACAATTTTGGCAAATACTTTGTCACTGGCACGGATGCTCGCGGCTGGCTTGACCGCATCATGGCGGGCCGTATTCCAAAACAGGGCCGGATTTCGCTCACGCCAATGCTCTCCGTCAAAGGCAAATTGCTCGGCGATTTCACGGTGACCTGCCTGTCGGAAACCAAATTCCAGCTGACCGCCAGCTTCGGGATGCAAGCGATCCACATGCGCTGGTTCTTGCAGCAACTCGATGGTGACGTGCAGATCGAAAACGTCTCAACCAAACGCATCGGTTTCCAAATCGCGGGGGCAAATGCGCGTGAACTTTTATCCCGTTGCACCCGCGCCGATGTATCAGGCGAAGCGTTCAAATTTATGGACGCAAAATACCTCTCCGTGGGCATGTGCGACGCACTTGTCCAACGGGTCAGCTACACTGGCGACCTTGGTTATGAAATCTATGTGGACGCCGAAAACCAACGCGCACTTTACAAAACACTGTCAGACGCGGGCCAAGACCTCGGCCTGCGCCCGTTCGGAATGCGCGCCATGATGTCCTTGCGTTTGGACCGTTTCTTTGGCTCTTGGAACGCAGAGTTTTCGCCCGATTACACGCCAGCGGAAACAGGCATGGATCGCTTTATCAGCTACAATAAACCTGTAGAATTTATCGGTCGCGCCGCTGCATCAGCTCAAAAATCCAGCGGCCCTGCCCGCCAGTTGTGTACCTTTGAAGTAGACGCAACCGACGCCGACGTCAGCGCCTACGAACCCATTTGGATCAACGGAGCCGTCGTTGGTTTTTGCACCTCTGGTGGCTATTCGCACTTTGCGCAAAAATCCATTGCCTTTGGGTTTGTTCCAACGGAAATGATCAAAGACGGGCTCGAAGTTGAAATCGAAATTCTCGGCCAAATGTGCAAAGCAAAGCGTGTTACGCAACACCTGTTTGATCCAGAAATGAAACGGATGCGGGGCTAAACCTCTACAATATGGCCGGTCTTCGGATCGGCCTTTCCTTGTGCAAGGGCCGCGTAAGGCACCATCGCTGCGTCCAGCCCAGCATGGGTTTCCAACGTCAACCAACGCGCAGCGTCTTGCACAATCATCTGCGTTGCTTCGCCAATCTTTTGCTCAATCACGCCTTTGCCCCAGTCTTTTTTGCGTTTTTCAATCTGGCTCGGCGCAAAGAAAAACTCTGGCTTTGGCCCCGCAACTTCGGCTTGTGGCGCGAACTGATCCCAGTGGGAAATTCCAACGGCAGAGGAATGATTTAAATGCCCTTCCAGCCGCGCATGAAGCCGTTTCTTTACATCGCCATTCCCCGCCATATCCACATAAACCGACGCGACTTGATCCAGCGTTTCCACGTCGTCGTAGGTTACGGCCTGATCACAAAAGCCCAATTCACGCACGAAATCAGCATTGCCAGCACCAGTCAGCCCAACAACTTTAAACGAGCGATCCGCATGTTTCGCCAAAAATGCCGTTAGCCCCAAACCTGTTTTGGATGACGCCGACCCGATGACAATTTGCTTGGCATTGAACCAATCATTGTCCATCAGCCAATCATACAAAAGATACGACGTTGCGATCAGCGGCTGCATCAAAGCTTGATACGCATCGCTACCTTTGGGGGCGGATGACGCGCGCGAATAGATATTATACACCGCAGGCAAATCCACGCGGTGCGCCGCCACATCACGCACTGCATGTGTGCCGTGCGTTACGGGTTCCATTACCAATTCCGATGCGAGTGGATAAAATCCGTAAAACCGGTCCCCAACCGAAACCACGTCAGACGCAGATTCAACAACCTCTGCATATCCCCAGACCGGAACCAAACCCCAATCCTGTTCTGCGGTTGGGAAAAACTTCCAATAGCCAATGGCAAACCCTGATGCCGCGTAGGTCACATTATTGGCTGTCAGCGCAAATCTTTCGATCCGCAAACGAGCCTGCCCCGTGGACAGCGATGCCGCTGGTACCGTTACAATCTTTTGATCCGTGATCGTGTGGTGATGTGTTAGCAGCTGCGTGACGTCGGGCATCGGGAGGGCTCCTTTTCAGATGCCCCACCCTGCCACACGGTGCCACTGCGTCAAAAGCGTTTCGCTGCGTCAGCTTTTCTGTGTCTTCAGCTTGGTCACTTTGGCTGTGCTTTTAGGCGCGCCGTTGTGGGTGTCGATAAATGCCAGAACAGCTGGGCGAATATCATTGCGCCACGCGCTGCCGCTGAAAATACCGTAGTGGCCGGCTTTTTCGGCCACGAAATGTTCTTTCATGCTATCAGGCAGGTTTGGCATCAAATCGAGCGCCGCCAAACATTGACCAGGTGCAGAAATATCATCACGCCCGCCTTCAACGATTTTCACGGCCGTTTTTGTGATCTTGGAAATGTCGATCTTTTTGCCATCCACCGTAAAGGCATTGCGCGCCACATCACGGTTTTTGAAAACGCGCTCTACGGTGCTCAGATAGAACTCCGCAGGCATATCCATCACTGCCAGATATTCGTCGTAGAATTTGTTATGGCGATCCAAATCTGCCGCTTCGCCGCGTGCCACGGCGCCAATTTGATCTGTAAACGCTTTAGCGTGTGTTTTTGGGTTCATCGCCATAAACGATGCCAATTGCGTGGAGCCGGGGTAAACTTTGCGGCCAACACCTGGGAAAGCAAAGCCAACGGGCGTGATCACAGTGTGCTCTAACTGGCCCATCGTAACACGGTTGCCAAAATCAGTAACCTCGGTCGGGTTTGCATCGGGATCAACAGGACCACCGATCAAAGTAAGCGTGCGCGGATTGGGCGTTTTCTCGTCCTCAGCCAACATCGCAGTCGCGACAAGCGTTAGGGGAACAGGCTGACAAACGGCAATCACGTGCACATCCTCGCCCAGATGTTTCATGAACTGCACAAGGTATTTGGTGTAATCCTCGACGTCGAATTTACCCGCAGACATCGGAATATCACGCGCGTTCTTCCACTCGGTTACATAGACGTCACAATTTGGCAAAAGGCTGACAACTGTTTTACGGCACAGCGTGGCATAGTGGCCAGACATCGGCGCAACCAGCAAAACCTTGCGCGTTACAGGGCGATTGCGTTCCGCGGCAAAGTGGATCAAGTCGCAAAACGGCAACTCCAGATCAATCTTCTTTGTCACGGGATAATCTTGATCCTTGGAGACAACGCTCTCGATGCCCCAGCTTGGCTTTGTCGCGATTTTTTCGAACGTCCGTTCGGTCACTTCGCCCCAAGCTGCAAACAGCGAAGGAAACGGGCTCATTGACATTGAAAATGCAGGGTTACTCCAAAATGCTTTAGTCGTTGCACCGACCCACGCATTTGATTGGCGGATGCTCTCATTCATGTCGTAAACAGTCATACCATTCGCCTTTTTATGTCTTACCCGTGCACTCTTGCTCAAAGGTCTATATAATTACCAGAGTAAAACTTAACAATGCTGGAACACAAATGATTGACCCTAAGTCACCTGACCAAGAAGTTCTGGAGAAAAACCTCTCTAAGATCAACGACTTGACTCAACGCATGGTGGCCGCAATGTCGGATCGCAAATCCCACAGCCCTGCCTTGGAAAGCCCAGATTACCAGTTTTACGCCAAAGCCGCCGCCGCATATTTTGCCGAGATGATCAGCGATCCAACCCGAATTATCGAAGCACAGGTCGGATATTGGACACAAAGCCTTAAGAATTGGTCAGAAATTCAGCAGCAAATTGCCGCAGGTGAAACCGATGTTGTTCCAGAGCCGTCAACGGACAAACGATTTAAGAACGCAAATTGGGACACGAACCCCTATTTCAAGTTGATAAAACAACAATACCTGCTGTCATCGCAAACAATCGAAGCCGTCACCAAAGACATGACCCACCTGCCCGACCGCGAGCAGCAAAAAGTTAATTTCTTTGCCAAACAGATTGTCGATATGTTCGCCCCGACCAATTTTTTGGCCTCGAATCCCGATGCGCTGGAAAAAGCGATTGAAACAAATGGTCAATCCTTGGTCGACGGATTGGAAAACTTCGTTGCCGATTTAGAAAGCAATCAGCAAGGTATCGCGGTCCGTTTGGCCGACCCGGATGCCTTTGAAGTGGGCAAAGACATCGCAACTTCTGAAGGTTCGGTTGTGTTCCAAAATCGGATGTTCCAGCTTATCCAATACAAACCGAGCACGCCTAACGTTTACAAAAAACCGCTCTTGATCACGCCACCTTGGATTAACAAATTCTACATCCTTGACCTGCGCCCAGAAAACAGCCTGATCAAATATTGCGTTGATCAAGGGCACACTGTTTTTGTTATCTCTTGGGCAAACCCAGATGCGGATTACGCTGATTGCGGTTTTGACACTTACCTCGAAGAAGGCCTGCTTACGGCTATCGACACAGTTCTGGAAATCACCAAAGAAAAATCCGTGAATGTGGCTGGCTACTGTATCGGCGGAACGCTTCTGGCTTGTGCCGCTGCTTATCTGACCGAAATCGGGCAGGAGCAGAAACTCAACAAAGCGACCTTCCTCACTACGATGACCGATTTTCGTGAACCAGGTGAGTTGGGTAATTTCCTTGAGCCAGGCTTCCTCAAAGGGATCGAAGCGCAAGTGGCTGAGACGGGATACCTCGAAAGCTATTTCATGTCGCGCACCTTCAGTTATCTGCGCGCCAAAGATTTGGTTTATGCTCCCGCCGTGCGCTCCTACATGATGGGAGAGGCCCCGCCTGCATTTGATCTGTTGCAATGGAATGCAGATAGCACCAACCTGCCGGGCCGCATGGCAGTGGAGTACCTCGCAAAACTATACGTCGATAATGAACTGTTCAAAGGCGAGTTCGAATTACTCGGCAAAAAATTGCGTTTGGCGGCGATTGAAACCCCCATTTTCGCGGTCTCAACTGTTCAAGACCACATCGCACCGTGGCAAAGCACATTTCGCGGCCTTGCCAAAGTGCGTGGCAAGCGGACGTTTCTTTTGTCTGAAAGCGGCCACATCGCCGGAATCGTCAATCCAGCATCAAAAAACAAATACGGACATTGGTTTAACGACGAACCGCCCCGCGATCCCGAATTCTGGCTGGAAAATGCAGAATACATCAAGGAAAGCTGGTGGCATAAATGGTCCGCTTGGTTGGCCTCTGACGAAGAAATGTCCGTCAAAGCCCGCAAGATCGGCAGTAAAGCCAATCCAGCTACCGAGCCCGCCCCTGGAAGTTATGTTTTAAAACCAGGTATTTAGTATAATTATGCTGCATTGCGGCATTTTTACCTTGCAATGCCGCAATGCAGCATTTATATCTCTGTTCATCGGGAGCGATCTTGCTCCTACCGAAATTTATGATCAGAGGATCTACACAATGGCTAATCAAGACTTCGACTTCGCAAAAGCAACTGAAGAGTTCTTTGGCGCCTTCAAAATGGACACAAACATGTTCGACGATGCATCTAAAAATGCTTCTGAATTCAGTGTAAAATTGGGCAAGATTGCTTTGGCAGCTGCGAAGAAAAACGCAGAACTGACAAACGCATGGACAGCCGAAACACTGAAAGCTGTTGAAGCAACGAACAAAATTCAAAAAGATCCGTCTGCTTACGCAACAATCGCTTCTGAATTCGCTTCTGCACACGCTCAAGCAATGCCAGAAAAACTATCTGCTTACGCAGAAGTTGCAAAAGCTGCTCAATTGGAAGCTGTTGAATTGTTCGTAGCTGCTGGCAAAGACGTTCAAGCCGAAGTTGTTGCTGCAGCGAAAGACGTTACTGCAAAAGCAAAAGCTGCTTAAGCAATTTGAATTTGGTTTTCGTCCTCCCCGAAAACCACTGAATACTGGGGTGCCTATTACAGGCGCCCCTTTTCCGTTTCTGGCTTTTCCCTTTGTACGCACAAAAAATTACGCTACGGTGCAGCATTGCTTTGCAGGTTAGGGATAAAATGGCCGATCCAATCTTGATAAACCGCTACGCCAGTCGTCGCTTGTACAACACGCAAACCAGCGAATATGTCACGCTCGACGAAATCTCTGAACTGATCAAAAAGGGTAACGATGTCGAAATTCGCGACCGAAAATCGGGCGAAGATTTGACGCGCCAGTTCCTGTTGCAAATCATCACCGAACAAGAAAGTAAGGGCGAAAATGTCCTTCCCGTCAATGTGTTAACGGGGCTCGTGCGATCCTACAGCACCGCCGCGCAGGGTGTTCTGCCAGATTTTCTTTCAAAATCATACGAGATGTTTTCCCAACAACAATCCACAATGATGGAAAAAATTCCAGGCATGGGCGCGACTGGAAACTGGCAAAAACAACAGGCCGATATGATGAAATCAATGATGGCTGCCTGGATGCCGCAAGTGCAAAATCCTGTCGCTGCAGCGCCGAAAGAAGAGCCAGAATCAGCCCCCGAAACCGAAGAATTATCTGCAGTGAAACAACAATTGGCCGAGCTGATGAAAAAAGTGGACGGCCTATAATATGAAATTGAACGTCTATCTTGCAGGTGAAATCCATTCCTCTTGGCGCGAGGAAATCATCACCGCCTGTCAGGCCCAAAACCTCGACATCGCCTTCACAGCACCCGTCACAGATCATGGCGCATCGGATGACTGCGGGGTTGCGATCATGGGCGAAGAGCCGAACAAATTCTGGCACGATAACAAAGGCGCGAACCTAAATTCCATGCGCACACGCAAGGCGATCAAAGACGCAGATATCGTTGTCGTGCGCTTTGGTGAAAAATACAAACAATGGAATGCGGCATTCGATGCAGGCTATGCCCACGCGCTAGGAAAATCCGTGATCGTTCTTCAAGCGGAAGAGCACAACCACGCTTTGAAAGAGGTAGACGCAGCCGCACAAGCGGTCTGTTATTCCTCCAAAGAAGTGGCGCAATGCCTGTCCTACATCTTGTCGGGAACGCTGCCGTAAAATGCGTGCTCTGCTGCAACGTGTGACCCAAGGCTCTGTTTCTGTTGATGGAATCGTGATCGGCGAAACAGGCCCCGGCCTTGTGATTCTTGTTTGCGCGATGCACGGCGATACCGCTGAAAATGTTCAAGCCACCGCCAAAAAGATCGTAAACCTGCGCATTTTCAAAGACGATGATGATCGCATGAATCGCTCTCTGCTCGATACCGGTGGCAGTGCGTTGATTATCAGCCAATTCACCCTTGCCGCAGATACATCACGCGGAAACCGACCCGGCTTTTCCTCTGCTGCGCCACCAAATGAAGGCGAAAAGCTGTATGATCTTCTATGCGAACTGGTGGCTGATTACGGCGTAAAAGTCGGCAAAGGCCAATTTGGCGGCGACATGCAGGTCTCGCTCATCAATGATGGCCCCGTAACGATTTGGGTCGAAAAATAACTCAGATATCCTCGCGTAAAACCCCCGCGGCCGCTAACTCCTGCCCTTCAAATTGCACCGCTTGGGTGCCGTAATTAAACCAAAACCGCTCTGCTCCTGTGTCGCGAACCCGTAATCCTTCGGGCAAATCCATCACGGCCACACCCGCATCACCGCACAAATCACGCAAAATACGATCCGCCGCAGCGGCGTCTGGCCACCCAGCCAAATAGGAAACCATACCACTGCGCATCATCGCTGCGCGACCATCGCGCAAGGTTTCAACGACCACTCCGTCGCCTTCAATTTCTTCGCGGTATCCGATAAACGCGCCGCCTTGCGCCAATTCCATCGGGCTATCTGCCCTCAGAGTTTCCACCAACGTCACAGTCACATCCAGCCCGTCAACAGCAGGCGGCAACGGAACTGGGATCGCCATTTCTGCCGTTCGCGACCCTGATCGCGGCCCCAGTAAAACGGGGATACCAGCCGCGACAAGCGCCGTTTTCAAATCAGCTTCCATCGTCATCAAGCCCGCCGCGATAACCAGCTTTCGCCCCGAAAAATCTCGCGTGCTTGGCGGGACGATATCCAACGAAACACCCAATTTGCGCAACGCACGGTACAGATCAAACACCAACCCGAAATAGCTAAGCCCCTGTCCTTGCGGCTGCGTTTCCCAAGCAAATTCAGCATCATAATCAAAAATCAACGCCACGGGCGCAGTGCCAATCACCACGTCAGGCGCTGCCTTTAATTCCCCAGCTACCGTAACAGCCTCGGCCATTGCAGGCGCATCAACACTGTCGGGCCGCAACAAACCTGCGTGCATTTGTTCCTGCGCAAATGGCGCTTGTCGCCAACGAAAATAGCACACCGCCTCCGCACCATGCGCAAATGCTTCCCAAGTCCACAATCGCACCATGCCAGCCAAGGGCGCCGGGTTGTAAGGGGCCCAATTTACGGGGCCCGGTTGCTGTTCCATCACCCACCAACGCCCATTCCCAACGGCGCGGTACAGATCATGATGGAACGCCTGAAAATCAGGATCGCCCTGCCGCAGATACGCCTTTTGATGATCCGCCGGTGCCCCAACTCGATCCTCAAGAAACCCGAGCGGATAACTGTCCCAAGTGGCAATATCCAAATCTGCGCCCACTTTGAAATGATCGAAATCCGTCACACGCCCCATATAATTATGCGACACAGGCGCTCTTGAATGGGCGCGAATAATATCGACCTGCCGCCGATTAAACGCCACAACTTGATCCGAGGAAAACCGTCGAAACGCCAGCATGTGCGCAGGGTTTGGTTCGGTCACGGTAAGGTTCGGCAAATCTAGCTGATCAAATTCGCTGTATTCCATCGACCAAAACACATTTCCCCAAGCCGCGTTCAACGCATCCGGTGATTGATACCGCTGCGCACACCAGTCCTGAAACGCTTTGCGCGCCGCATTTGAATAGCTGATCGTCGTGTCATGACAGCCGTATTCATTGTCCGTCTGCCACGCCGCAACTTTACTGCCGTATCGTTTTGCCAACGCCTCCACGATGCGATCACATTCGTGCGCATATCCGCCGTGGCTGAAACAGTAATGCCGACGCGACCCAAATTTGCGCGGCTGCCCTCCGGCATCAACCGCCAACATATCTGGGTGCCGTTCCAACATCCAACGCGGCGGCGTTGCGGTTGGCGTACCCAGCACAATCTGCAACCCAGCGTCCATCAGAACCGCGATTGCCTCATCCAACCACTGCCAATCAAACCGATCATACTCTGGCTCAATTTTGCTCCATGCGAACTCGCCGATCCGCACCCATGTCAGGCCTGCATCGACCATCCGCGCGGCATCCGTTGCCCACATTTCTTGGGGCCAATGTTCAGGATAATAGCAACATCCCAAGGTTCGTTTCATAAAATCACCTGATGTTCGGCTTGCCCCTGCACAGCTAAATCAATTGAAAACGTCTTTCCGTCGTCCGCACCAATCAAACCATCACGCGCCGAGGTCACAAACATCGTTTGCAAATCTGCCCCCCCAAAAGCAGGGCAAGACGCCTGAGCGGCGGAAATCTCAATCGCCTCGACAAACGCACCGTCAGGCCCGTATTTTGCAACGCGGTGTGCGCCCCACTGCGCGTTCCACAAGCATCCATCACCGTCCACAACGGAACCATCTGGGTTCAGCTCATCCGTCACCATATCAACAAAAACCGCAGGCGATCCCTTGGGCCATCCCTCCCCGTCTAGCCCAACACACATAATCTGGCGTGTCGGTGTATCCGTGAAATAGGCTTTGGTCCCATCTGGTGAAAAACAGATCGAATTGGAAATGGTAATCCCACCAAACAGCATGCACAGCTCGCCCCGATAATACCGATAAATCGCGCCAGCAGCATGTTCGCCAGATTTCCCCATCGTCCCAATCCAGAACCCACCTTGCGGATCAGCCCGCCCATCGTTGGACCGCGTGATCCCATTTTCCGCGTCTAAATCAACCACGTGATTTTGCAATCCATCACGTAAATCAAATGTAAACAAGGCCATTTCGCTGGCAATCAAAAGCCGATCCTGATCGATCCAACCTGCCGCTGAAACATATTCTTCAAAGGTCCATTCTTGCGCAACGGACATCAGCTTTTTGCCCAAAATATCGAACCAAAACAGCTCGTTTCGCACAGGATGCCACAACGGCCCTTCGCCAAGACTGCACTGTCGCGGGTCGTAAATTGTAGCGTTCATTCAGCTACACCGGCATCATAGGCCACAACAATTTCTGCCGCCTTGCGCGCGACGATTTGCGCCGTATCACCTGGTTTGTAGATCGCTGTGCCAATTCCAAAACCCGTCACGCCAACCGCAAACCAATCCTTAAAGTTCGCAGGCCCAGCACCCCCAACGGCATAGCTTTTTGTGCCATTTGGCAGCACCGCCAGCATCGCCTTTAATCCAGACGGCCCCACCAAACTTGCAGGAAAAAACTTTAACCCGTCTGCCCCCGTACGCAGGGCACAAAACGCCTCGGTTGGGGTCAAAACACCGGGGAAAGATTGCATCCCCAACGCCTTGGTTTTGGCGATCACATCCACGTTGCAATCGGGCGAAACAACCAGTGCGCCGCCAACATTTTGAACCCGCTGCACATCATCTGGCGCAAGCACAGTTCCCGCACCAATCAACGCGCTGTCCCCATGCGCCGCGGCCAGCTTTTCGATACTGTCGAACGCATTCGGCGAGTTCAGAGGCACCTCAATTTTATCAATCCCAGCGGCCCGCAAAACATCGGCGATCGGGAGGATTTCGTCAGGCGTTACGCCGCGCAGGATCGCAATAATCTCTCGTGTCATTGTGTGCCTTTCATTGTTTCATACGCCGCGATTAGCCCCGCGCGCGTCATGGGTTGTGCATCAATCACCTGTGCTTGCAATCCTTGCAACGCCAAGGCTTTTGCGTAAACCGCGCCAACCTCAGGGGCGCCAACAATGGCAAGGTTTTGCCCCAACCAATAAGGCCGCGTCGCCGCCAATTCCAACCCAATCAATAACCCCGATAAACGTGCGCGCGCAGCCTCATTTGATTGCTCACTCACAAGCGATGCCGCCCGCAAACCAAACAGTTTTGCAGCCACACTTTCGGGGCGCGAAATCGCCTCGCCTATCGCTGTTTCAAACGCCGCGTCATCCCAGCCCGTGACCGCAACAGAGTGTTTCAAAACCGATTGCCGCGCCAGTAACGCATACATCTCACCTGTCATAAACGTCTGGAATGAAACGATTTCCCCTGCACTGATATGCGCCCATTTGGAATGGGTTCCAGGCATGACCAACACGCCATCAAATTCTGGCTGATCGCGCAAAAAACCCGCAACTTGCGTTTCTTCACCGCGCATCACATCGGGCTGTGCGACTTGTTTCATGCCCGGTAATATCCACACATCAATACGCAGATCATCCGATTTCGCACGTGTCGCTGCGTCTCCATTTGGCGGCGCGTTTGGCACCGCAACATAATCGGCCTCAACCCACCCTTGTTTGGCACCAACCATGCCACAACAGATCACGGGGGTCACACGATCACGCAGCAAAAACTCTTCGATCAAGCCCAGCAGAACGCCCTCAAATTGGGAGGGATCAAGCCCGCCCATGCCTTGATCTGATGATCGTTCCGCCAGCAAATCATTGCCCGCATCCATCGCCCAAATCCGCAGGTTCGACGTGCCCCAATCCACTGCAATCCACGCCACACGATCTGCAATGCTCATCCCGTCACCACCACGCCGCCGTCAACAACCAACGCCTGCCCCGTCATCATGCGGCTGGCTTTGCTAGCCAAAAACAACGTCGCATCGACGATGTCGTCTTCTACCAAATGTTCCTTCAAACACTGGCGGTCCAAATGCGCCGCAAGGCTCTCTGGCGTCGCCCACATATCTTTCTGTTTCGGCGTCAAAACCCAGCCGGGCATCAGCGCGTTCACGCGAATATTGTCTGGCCCCAATTCCCGCGCCAACCCACGGGTCAGCCCAGTAATTCCTGCCTTTGCTGCAACGTATCCAGGATAGCCGTCATTCCCCATCATATAGGACACAGACGAGAAATTGATGATCGCGCCGCCACCCGCAGCTTTCATTCCTGCAACAGCCGCTTGCGCGCTAAACACATGCGGTTTCAGGTTCACCGCCTGCGCGAGATCCCAACTTTCTGACGTGATATCGCCCAGCGTATGGCGCGCGTCATTCGCCGCGTTATTTACCACAACCGTGATGTCCCCGTGCGCCACAGCCGCCTGCGCCATAGCCGATTGCAAGGCGGCAACCTCGGTAATATCGCACGGTATAAACAGTGGCGCGACTCCGTGTTTCGCTTTCATATCAGCCACAAAATCCGACGCATCCGATCGCTGCACAAACGCGACCTTGCACCCCTGTGCAAGAAATCCATCGCTTAGCGCCGCGCCAATTCCTGAGCCACCGCCCGTGATGAAAACCGATTGTTCGCTTAGATCGTGAAACGTTACATTCTTGCTCATGCTGCTTTCCTTTTGCGCGCAAACTCTGGCAGCCAATCACCGTGCACCACCAACAGATCGTCAACCATCGCGCGAATTTGCCGTAGATCCAGCTCGGCTGCTGTGTGCGGGTCCATCATCGCCGCATGATAAATGTGTTCAACATTTTCATCCACCAAGGCACGCACAACCAATTCTTGCACATTGATTTGCGTGCGCATCAGCGCCACCAATTGGGGGGGAATATCGCTAATCACGCTTGGTTGAACGCCATTTCGATCCACCAAGCACGGCACTTCGACGGCAGCACCCATCGGCAGCTGCGGCGCCTGCCCTGTGTTCGCCAAATTGCCATAAATCACGTAGGGCGTATCCGTTACGACCGCGTTCATAATCTCTGCGGCAAACTCATGGCTCTTTTCCACAGGGATTTGCGTTTGCTGATCTAGCGCCGCCGCCTGCGTGGCCCAATCGGCCATTTGTTCTTCACAGCGGGTTGGGTATTCATCAAGTGGAATTGCGAAATCACGGATCAAATCCTCGCGGCCTTCCTTAATAAACCACGGCACGTATTCCGCCAAATGTTCGCTGCTTTCTGTACAGAAATAGCCCATCTGATCCATCACTTCATAGCGTACTTTATTTGCGCAACGCGGCATCAACAGCGGTGGCTTTGGCAATGCACCCGCGCGATATCCATCCCGTAAACGCGGGTACAACGACTGCCCTTTGTGTGCCAAATCCAAGAAAAACGCGACGTGGTTCACACCCGCGACACGGTACTCAATTTCCGATTTCGGCAGATCCAAATCATACGCCAATTCCTCAACTGTGTTTTGCACCGAATGGCACAAACCAACCTGCTTTAGCTTTGGAAACTGCTCCGCCAGCGCCCAAGTATTAATTGCCATCGGGTTCACATATTGCAGCAGTAACGCATCGGGGCAAACTTGCGCCATGTCGGCCGCAACCTGCCACAAATGGGGTACCGTGCGCAGCCCGCGCATGATCCCGCCAACGCCCAATGTGTCGGCAATTGTCTGGCGCAACCCATAGGCCTTGGGGATTTCAAAATCCGTCACAGTGCACGGTTTGTACCCGCCGATCTGAAACGCCGTCACCACAAAATCCGCACCATCCAAGGCCGCGCGCTGGTTCATCGTCGTAGAAACGGTCGCGCCCGCGTCCATCGTCGCACTCATCTTGCGCACGACTGCCGCGCTTTCTTCAAGGCGGCCCGCGTCGATATCCATCAAGGCGATATTGGCGTCTGCCAACGCAGGGAAATGCAGCGCGTCACCGATGATATTCTTCATGAAAATCGTCGAGCCCGCACCAATAAAGGCGATCTTTACTGCCATCTCAAACAGTCCTTCGTCTTACTTTACTGCGCCCATCGTCAGGCCCGCAATAAAGTGTTTTTGCATCAGAAAAAACATGGCCACTGGCGGCATCGCAGCCAACAAACTTGCTGCCGAAACCAAATGCCAGTTGTTCACAAATTGCCCATTTAGCGCCCGAATACCAGCGGTAATTGGCTTTGCATCTTCGCCTTGGGTCAACACATTTGCCCAGAAGAAATCGTTCCACACAAAGGTAAAAATCAACACGGCCAAAGCCGCCACAGCGGGGCGCACAAGGGGCAGAACAACATACCAAAAAATCTGCCATTCCTTCACGCCCTCAATACGCGCGGACTCAATAAGATCAAACGGCAGCGCCTTGATAAAGTTGCGCATGAACAGCGTACAAAATCCTGTTTGAAACGCGGCATGAAACAGGAACTGCCCTGCGATTGTATCGTACAGCCCCGTTTGCACCGACATATCGCGCACGGGAACCATTAGGATTTGGAACGGAATAAAGTTGCCCGCGACAAACAGAAAGAACAGCGGCAAGGCGACGCGAAACTTGTATATCGCCAGCGCGTAACCCGCCAAACAGGACAACGTCACTGATATCGCCACAGTCGGCACGGTGATCAGAACCGAATTCAACATATAGGTAGCGGCTTCGGATTGGATGAACACAGCGGAATAATTGTCCCAAAGGCGAAACTCGGTTGGGATACCAAATACATTGCCCGAATTAATATCTTTGGCCGATCGAATAGAGGTCATGAAAATCGCCAACAAAGGCAACAGCCAAAGGATCAAAGCAACGGGCAGAAACGCTTGATACCCGAACCGACGCGTTGGCGTTGAATGTTCAATGGGACGGGGAAACATTAGCGTGCTCCTCTTTCGTCTTGGTACATGCGCCACAAGAAATAGCTGATAAAGACCAACATGATAGCAAACAAAACAGTCGCGATTGCAGACCCATAGCCATACCGTTCGCCGTACTCAGAAATCGCGGTTTCAAACATGTAATACGACAACACATTGGTGGAGCCATACGGCCCCCCTTGGGTCATGATCGCGATCATATCAAAAGATCGCAGCGCCCCAATCACAGTCACCACCACCGCGATAAACGTCGCAGGTTTCAACTGTGGCAACACCACATACCACAACATTTTCCAGCCTTTGGCACCATCCAAACGCCCTGCCTCGATCTGGTCAGCAGCAACGTTATTCAGCCCCGTAAGATACAGGATCATGCAATAGGCCACCTGCGGCCACAGCCCTGCGGCGATAATGCCGTAAGTTGCAAATTTCGCAGACGACAGAATATCAGGCGGCGGGCTCGAACATTTGAACGTCACATTACCCAGAATATTCGTGGTTTCCTCGCAAAACATAAATTTCCAGATCGATCCGACAACGCCGAAATCAGGGTTGTAAAACCAGCCAAAAATCAGGCCGACAACAACTTGGGAAATCACAAACGGAAAGAAAAACATAGATTTGTAAAACCGCATGCCCATCACTGTTTGGTTCAAAAATAGTGCAATAAACAGACCGAGCGGTACAGCCAATAAAAACAGAAACAACCACAGCACATTGTTCTTAAGCGAGATCCAGAACTTTGGGTCGGTCCAAAGTTTCGTATAATTCTCAAGCCCCACCCAAACGGCGGTGGAATTGCCATTCACATCATACAGTCCGTTCCATTGATAAAACGACAGTGTGATGGATTGAAAAACAGGGATCACCACGTAAATGGCGAAAAATATCAAAGCGGGAATTAGGAAAATCCAAGGGGTAATCGCCAATTTATTGCGCGACATCCAACTGGTTTGCGTGGCTTGGAATTCAGACGCTGGCATGTGATCCGCTCCGCCGTAAAAGGAAAACAGCGGGCCAGATGTAGCCCGCCGCCAATCATATTATTTGTAGACTTCGCCTTGAACGCGATCCAGCTCTGCCAGAATTTCGTCCAGCGCAGATGGGTCAATCATGAAACGTTGGAACCCTTCCATGCCGGCCTTAGCCATCGCAGCAGGGGCGTCACGGTCATAGAACTGCGCCAAACCAGCAGCCGTTGAAACCGTCGCAAAACCCTCTTGGATGAACTTATCGTCAGACACTGTCGACTTAGAGTTCACAGGCAGCTGACCGATAGTCGCGTTCAGCTTTGTTTGCACATCCGCACGACCAACAAAGGCCAAGAACTTCTTAGCATCTTCTTTGTTTTTCGCGTTTGCAGGGATAAAGAACGCATCCGCAGGAGCTTCCTCAGCGCGTGGCATGCCAGGTGTGATTTCAGGGAACTGGAAATAATCAATCTGATCATTTGTCAGGCCAGCATCTTTGTACCCACCAACCGAGAAGTTACCCATCACATACATCGCGGCATCGCCATTGGCGAAAGGCGCAATCGCATCCTGCCAAGACATAGACGCGTGGTTGTCAACGAAGCCACATTCATCAATCATCTGTTTCCAGTTCATGAATGTCTGCTTGATCCGGTCATCGGTGTATTTGATTTTACCCGCTGTCAGATCGTTGTGAACGTCATATCCGTTTGTGCGCAGGTTGATGTAATCAAACACACCAGCCGCAGTCCAAAGGTATTTCGTACCGATTGTGAACGGCTTCACGCCATTGTCGTTCATCACCTTACAAGACGCCATCAATTCGGCCCAAGTTGTCGGCTCTTCGATCTTCAGCAGATCAAAGATGTCTTTGCGGTAATAAACGCCCCATTGGTAATACGAATATGGAACACCCCAGATTTTGCCATCACGGGTCATCGTTGGTTTAATCGCAGCCAAATCTTCGTTAAACCCGTTTGCAGCCCAAACATCGTCCACCGGCTCAAACAGGCCGGCATCTACGAATGGCGCCATGCGGTTGCCAGGATACCAAGACGTGATGTCAGGTGCATCAGCCGTTAGAAAGTTGCGGATCGCCGTTTTATGCGCTTCGCGATCGTTGATGTTGACGATGACATTGATGTCAGGGTTTTCCGCCTTAAACATCTCGATCATTTCATCGAAACCCTTTTTCGGGGTTGGGTTAAGGTCGTCAAAGTTAATGCGTAAGTCGCCAGCCAATGCGCCAGTCGCCATGATTGCAGCAGCAGCAACGCCCGCAAGCAGGGATTTCGTGTGACGGATCATGTGTATCCTCCCAGATATTTTAGTTCCAAATAATGAAACTTAGTTTTAACTATTGAAAATTGTGGAACGCAAGCCTAGCCTTGTCAATAGTTTCATAACGAAATCGCCACAAACCAAGAGGGATCTTAAAGCGATGAACAAGCCAGTCGTAAATGATGGCACTGTGGGTAAGGCATTGGAAGTGCTCGACTTAGTCGCGAGCCTTGGTCGCCCTGTTCGCTTTACTGAACTGCTATCGCTGGCAAAATTCCCCAAGGCCTCGCTTTATCGTTTTTTGCAGACATTAACGAATCAGGGGATGCTGTCTTACGATCCCAAAACCCAATCTTACGCCCCGGGCCTGCGCCTTGTCCGCCTCGCCCACTCCGCTTGGCGGCAATCTTCACTGGCCCCTGTGGCACGCCCCTACCTTGATGCGCTGGCCGAAAAAACAGGCGAAGCGGTCCACCTTGCGCAGCTCGATCACGGCCACGTTTTGTTTGTGGATAAACGCAAAGGCACCGATAATTTTGACACGCTCGCACAGGCTGGCAAAGTCGCGCCAAGCTATTGCACAGGGGTTGGCAAAGCGATCCTTGCATTCATGTCCGAGCCTGCGCGAAACCTCGCGCTGCAACAACAAGCATTCCTGAAATACACACCCGCAACGCACGACAACACCGATGCACTCGCCAAAGAACTTAACGAAGTCCGCGCAGACGGCGTTGCTTATGATCGCGAAGAACACGAAGTGGGGATCATCAGCATCGCCGCACCCATCCTAACCGACGGCGAAACGGTAATCGGCGCGCTCTCAATCGCGACCTCAACCAGCCGCCACACGCTGGACGCACTTGATGTGTTCCGCCCCGCCCTGCTCGAAACTGCCACGCAAATCGCGAACGCTGCATCCACGTGGCAGTTCCCGACACAAAACTAATCAAGGACGATACACATGACAGGCGTAACGCTTTCCAATGTCGTTAAAAAATATGGCCAAACACAGGTCATTCACGGCGTCGATCTCACCATCGAAGACGGCGAGTTTTGCGTCTTTGTCGGCCCATCAGGTTGCGGTAAATCAACGCTTTTGCGCATGGTGGCAGGCCTAGAAGAAACCACAAGCGGCCAAATTTCGATCGGCGCGCGCGATGTGACCCACACCGATCCTGCCGAACGCGGCGTGGCGATGGTGTTTCAAACCTACGCGCTTTATCCGCACATGACGGTCAAAGAAAACATGGGGTTCGGGCTGAAAATGAACGGCGTGCCCAAAGCAGAAATCGACGAAAAAGTCGGCAAAGCCACCGATATCCTGCAACTCGGCGACTACCTAGATCGCAAACCAGCCGCGCTATCTGGTGGACAACGCCAACGCGTCGCCATTGGTCGCGCCATCGTGCGCGGCCCCGAAGTATTCCTGTTCGATGAACCTCTATCCAACCTAGACGCAGAACTGCGCGTCGACATGCGCGTTGAAATCGCCCGCTTGCATGGCGAACTTGATGCCACCATGATTTACGTCACCCACGACCAAGTCGAAGCCATGACACTCGCCGATAAAATCGTCGTCCTGCGTGCAGGCCACATCGAACAAGTCGGCGCGCCGATGCACCTATTCGAGGACCCCGACAATAAATTCGTCGCTGGCTTCATCGGCTCTCCCTCGATGAACTTTCTGAACGGCACCGCATCAGCTGGCTCAGTCACAATTGACGCCACTTCGCAATCCATCGCAACGACAGTGGCCCCAGACAGCGGCGCTGTCATCGTCGGCATCCGCCCCCAGCAGATCACCTTAAACGAGGATGAAAACGGCCCGCTGACAGTTGCCCTAACCGAACAACTCGGCGGCGTTTCATACACCTATGCCAAGGCGGCCACAGGCGAGCGTATCGTCGTGGAAATCCGTGGCTCGGACGCGCTAAAGGCAGGAACAAAGGTCGCAATGGCATTCGATCAATCGGACGCCTATTTCTTTGACGCCCAAACAGAACAACGCCTGCGCTAAAAATCATTTGAACCAATCGCGTTTCTGCGGCAAACCTGAACAAAAGGGAGCCGCCACATGCACGCATTGATCACACAAGACCACATCGACACCTACCAACGCGACGGGGTTGTTTTGATCAAAGGCCTGTTCGCAGATCACGTCGAAACCCTGCGCAAAGGGATCGAGGTCAACATGTCCGAGCCCGGCCCCTACGCCGCTGAAAACCTCAAAGACGGCGACACGGGTCGGTTCTTCGATGATTACTGCAACTGGACCCGCATTTCTGAATTCGAACAGGTGATCCGCAAATCCGACGCTGGCGAAGTGGCCGCAGACCTGATGAAATCAAACTCTGTACAAGTGTTCCACGACCACGTTTTGGTCAAAGAACCAGGCACATCCAAGCCAACACCGTGGCACCAAGACGCGCCATATTATTTTGTCGAAGGCCAACAAACCGTCAGTTTTTGGTCCCCGCTTGATCCCGTCACAGACGCATCCTTGCGCTGCGTTGCGGGCAGTCACAAGTGGGAAAAACAAGTGGTTCCAACACGTTGGCTGAATGAGGATAACTTCTACCCCGCGTCCGATGCCTACATGCCAGTGCCCGACCCAGATGCAGACGGGATGATCGTCACCGAATGGGCGATGGAACCTGGCGATGCGGTTGCGTTCAATTACGGCACATTACACGGCGCACGGGCGAATGTTTCAAAAAACCGCCGCCGCGCGTTTTCTTTGCGTCTTGTTGGTGATGATGCGCGCTACGTTGAACGCCCAGGCCCGACATCGCCACCGTTTCCAGGGCACGATATGAAAGCGGGTCAAAAACTGCGCGAAGACTGGTTCCCGACGATTTTTAACCGCTAAGATCGATCCCCAGCCGCCCGTTCCAACCGATCATTGATCGCCAATCCAAGCCCCATCATCGGCACAGGCGAAATTGCGATGGTTTGCCCAATTGCTGCCATCGCATCGGCCCTGTGCAGTACCGCAAACAGATTTGCCGCCGCTTCAGAAACGCTGCCCATTTCCGACAGCGAAATATCCGCGCCAGAAACTGCACCAAAGCCGATCAAAATCTCGCCGTCCTGTTTCGTTGTCGCATTTATTCGAACCGCCGCGTTTGGCGCGTAATGGGATGCCAATTGCCCTGGGGATTGCGGCGTTTCAGGGTCACTGGGCCGTAAAATTGGCCCGCGCAAAACCGCTTCGATGTCTTCAACGGCAACACCGCCAGCGCGTAGCAAAGCAACCTCATCATTCACCAACAAAATCGTCGATTCCAACCCAACAGCGCAGTCGCCACCTTCAAGAACACCGTCAATCCGCCCATTCAGCCCAGCCATCACATGCGCGGCCCGCGTTGGGCTGATACCACCTGATGGATTGGCAGAAGGTGCAGCAACTGGCCCATCAAATGCCGCCAACAACGCCTGCGCGCCTTCATGCGCAGGGACACGAATTGCAACCGTTTCCAATCCAGCCGTCACCAAAGACGACAATCCAGCATCACCGCGAACAGGCACAACCAAGCTCAATGGACCGGGCCAAAACGCATAGGCTAACTGTCGCGCCTTATCCGAAAAAACGCCGTATTTTTCGCCGCTTTCCAAATCTGCCACATGGATAATCAGCGGGTTAAACGCAGGGCGGCCTTTGGCGGCGTATATCGCTGCCACCGCCGCGCCGTTTCGCGCGTCTGCACCCAAGCCGTAAACCGTTTCAGTCGCGAACGCCAAAAGCCCACCCGTGCGCAACACATCCACCGCCAAAGCAGTTTCTTCAGGTTGAAAATGGCGAGTTTTTTGTGGCATTTGACGTGTCGTCTTTGTTGTTGTTACGTGACCACCGCTATACACAAGCGATCAACACAGAATTGGTGTCATTTACCTCAATGCCCCACCAAAGCAAACCCGTGACGCATAAGGAAACACAATGCCTTACACCGCCCCGACCTCCGAACACCTCCATTTGCTGCGCAATGTGCTAAACTACAAAGACGTTGCAGCGACAGAACGGTTCGAAGAGGCGGGCGATGAAATGGTGTCTGCAATCCTGTACGAAGCCGCCAAAATGGCGCAAGACGTACTTGCTCCGCTGCAACGCCCAGGTGATTTGGAACCAGCGCATCTAGAAAACGGCGTTGTGCGCACAGCCCCTGGCTACGGCGACGGTTACCGAGCTATCGCGGACGGCGGTTGGGTCGGCGCCGCCGCTGATCCCGAACACGGCGGCATGGGATTACCGCTGACTGTAACCACATGCGTAGGCGAAATGATGGCCTCTGCCTGCCTGTCCCTCTCACTTAATCCGCTGATGACCCAAGGCCAAATCGAAGCCCTCGAAGCACACGGCTCGGATGAAATCAAAGCGCTCTATTTACCCAAGCTAATCTCGGGCGAATGGACGGGCACGATGAACCTGACCGAACCACAGGCAGGCTCCGATGTGGGCGCACTGCGCTCCAAAGCGATCGACAATGGCAATGGAACCTATGCGGTTTCGGGCCAGAAAATTTACATCAGCTGGGGCGATCATGATTTTGGCGGAAATGTGTGCCACCTCGTACTTGCCCGCCTGCCAGATGGCGTTGCTGGCACCAAGGGCATCTCGCTGTTCATCGTGCCAAAATTCATACCAGATGCAGATGGCAACCTTGGTGCCGCCAATTCTTTGCGCGTTGTCTCGCTTGAACATAAAATGGGCCTGCACGGCTCCCCGACTGCAGTGATGGAATTTGACGGCGCGACAGGCTGGATGGTTGGCGCGCCCAACGGTGGCATGGCGGCAATGTTTACGATGATGAACAACGCCCGCCTCGGCGTCGGAACCGAAGGGCTCGGCGTGGCCGAAGCAGCCTTCCAGAAAGCATTGGAATTTGCGCTCGATCGCAAACAGGGCAAAACACCGGTTGAAGGCGGCACAGGCAGCATCGCAGATCACGCAGACGTGCGCCGCATGTTGATCACTATGAAGGCACAAATTGCCGTTGCCCGCGCGATCATCCTAGACACCGCCATCAACGCAGACCTTGCGAATGCTACGGGCGACGGCTCCTTTAAAACCCGCGCCGCATTCCTAACCCCGATTGCCAAAGCCTTTGGAACCGACACGGGCTCCGAGGTTGCAGATCTTGGCATACAAGTTCACGGCGGCATGGGCTTTATCGAGGAAACGGGTGCTGCACAATTCGCCCGCGATGTACGTGTGACACGAATTTATGAGGGCACGAACGGCATTCAATCAATGGACCTCGTCGCACGTAAATTGATGGACGGCGGAACAGCAGCTTTTGCGGTTTTGGATGACATCAAAGCAACGGGCGCAAATAATCCAGCACTCGCCGCTGCCGAAATCGCCCTGCGCCAAGCGACCGAAACATTGCTGGCATCCGACACGTTAAACAGCCGATTTGCAGGGGCATCCGCCTATCTTCGCGCGTTCGCGTTAACGCTTGGCGGTCACTACCTCACGCGTGGTGCAACGGATGATAACCGCATCGCACTCAACGCCTTTTACACCGCCCATTTCTTGCCTCAGGTCAGCGCACTTTGCGCCTCTGCTACCGCAGGCGATGCCCTTCTTTACGCGCTCAACACCGATGCACTGGCTGGATAATCTTTGAAAAACATTCACTTTCCGTTTGAAACCCCACCCGCCGAGGGTGAGGCAATCGAAATCGCGCAAGGCATCCTTTGGATCCGCATGCCCCTGCCGATGAAGCTCGATCACGTCAACATTTACGCGCTTGAAGACGGGGATGGATGGTGCATCGTCGACACGGGTTTCCATTCCAAGCGGATGATCGAAACATGGGAAAATATCCTTGCTGGTCCGCTGGCTGGCAAACCCGTTACCCGTGTTTTGGTTACCCACCACCACCCCGATCACGTTGGCATGGCGGGCTGGTTGCAATCTGTCCACGGGGCGGAACTGGTCACAACGCGCACCGCGTGGCTGTTCGCGCGGATGCTGCTGCTGGATAATCAAAAAACCTCGCCGCCAGAAACCATCGCGTTCTACCAATCCGCGGGCATGGACCCGGATTTGGTTGAGGAACGCCGCACGCAAAAGCCGTTCAATTATGCCGATATCGTCCACCCCATACCGCTCGGCTTTCGGCGCATCCAGCAAGGCGACACCATCAAAATCGGCGCCCGTACGTTTGATGTCCACATCGGCAACGGCCACGCACCAGAACATGCCACGCTGTGGTCGCAAGACGACAACATTGTCATTGCGGGCGATCAAATCATTCCAGGCATTTCATCGAACCTTGGCGTGTACGCGACCGAACCCGATGCCGACCCTGTCCAAGGTTGGCTCGATGCGTGCGAACACTTTCAAACATTTGCAACCGACGATCACTTCGTTTTGCCAGGCCATAAACTGCCGTTCACGGGCCTGCCCGCGCGCCTGCGCCAATTGGTTGATAACCATCACAGCGCGCTGGATCGGTTGCTAAAACACCTTGAAACGCCTTCAACAGCCGCGGAATGTTTCCCGCCTTTGTTCAAAAGAACGATAGGACCGGGCGAATATGGGCTCGCACTGGTTGAATCTATTGCCCATGTGAACCATCTTCACCAACAAGGGAAAATCACCCGAACCCGCAACGACGCGGGCGCTTGGGTGTACAAACAGGCCTAGGGGGCACAGATGAGCGATCCAATCAAAACAACTGCCGAAGCAGCCGAAGCTGCTGCACTGCCCGAACGCTATGCGGTGCGCATGGGGCCAAACGGCAGTATCGTGCGCGAGAATCAAGTGATCACCCCAAACGCGAACGGGCGGCAATTGGAACAGAAATCACCTGCCGAATGGGCCTATGAGCGCATTGTCATGTATATTCAAAAATTTGAAGAAACCCTGAATGGCGACGAAGAAGTCGGCATGGGATACACGGGCGGCGATGTCGGAACCCTGCGCATTCAGGGCATGGGCTACTTTGCGCCAGACCTAATTACCTTTTACGGCGAGGATCCAAATGGCGCTAAAACACAGCTTGTTCAACACGTTAGCCAGCTAAATGTTATGTTGGTCGCGACCCCGAAAGAAAACGAAGCCAAAGAACCAAATCGCATCGGCTTCAAACTGGCCGCTGAATTGGACAATCCAACCGTCACCTAACAAACGCCAAAAGCGCGGCAAACTGTCGATTGCATTGATGGCAAAATTCCTGCAAAACCCGACGCAACACGGGAAACGAAAGGGCACAAAAAATGGCCAACCACGAACACGGTAAAATGGACACCTCCGCACAAGAAGTTGTTTTTGACGGATTCATCAAATGGTCGATCCGCATCGGCGTCGCATCTATCTGCGTTCTCATTTTTCTAGCTATTTTTAATTCTTGATAAAAACGGGCGCGAAAACCGCGCCTTTGGGTGGGGATTTATGACCTTTTTTCGCGCAATTTTGCTTGTCATCATGGCAACGACTATTTCTGCTTGTGGTGGCCAATCTGTCTGGGCCCCTGACGAAGCCGTTCAAAAAGCCCGCTACGACAGCCCAGAACCCGCTTACCTGATGCTCAAAACCATGATCAGCAATCGGACAGGGTCCGGGGGCCATGCGGCGTTAACAATTAACGCCAGTCAAACCGTGATGTACGATCCCGCAGGTCGCTGGACGCATCCATTGGGCCCAGAACGCAATGATGTTGTGTTTGGCATGTTTCCAAAACTCGAAAGCAATTACGATCTTTGGCATGCACGCGACACCCATCACGTCGTAAATCAGAAAATCTATGTTTCAGACGCCGTTGCAGAAAAAGCGTTGCGCCTTGCACTGGCTGCCGGTCCGTCGCTAGACGCGCAATGCACGCTTAACATCTCCGGCTTGCTGCTCCAACTTGAAGGGTTCTCCAGTCTAAAGCGGACCTATTTCCCAGCCAAGTTGATGAAAGAATTCGCAAAATTACCGAGCGTTCAAACCACCAAAGTTTACGACACCGACACTGGCAATAATTAACGATTGGCCAACGGGCCTACCAAAAAATAACCCGCACTAAGCTGTCTGCTTGTGCGGGTTTTTTCGTATCTATCTGGCCGTTGCTACGACCCTGGCCCAACAGGGAAACAGGGCGCATTCCGTGCACGCAATCGTGCGCAAGCCATGTTCGCATCCGCTTGGTTCAAACCAACGAACCGCGCGCGAAACTTTTTGTATCCGTTCACGGTCGCATAATCGATGCGCCGTTCTGATCCTTCAAGCGATTGCAACTCGCGCAATGCTGTTTGCAACAGGGCTTTCTCGGCTTGATGACGGTTTGAAAACGCACCGACCTGAACGGCCCAATACCGATTGCCCGCCGTGGACACACGGGTCACAACGCGCAAAGGTTGCTCGTTCGCGGCGGCCGCAGCGATAGTTTGCTGCTGCGCATTTGCCACTTTCACAACACCGTTCGCAGTTGCTTCGCGGTTGGCCGCCAAGACAGCTTCTTGAATGGCCTTCAGCTGACCTTGGGCCACTAAAGTTCCAGTTGCTGCACCTTTACGTGCCTTTGGTCGTGGGCTTTTCTTTACAGCGCCGGTCGATGTAACTCTGATCGTTTTCGCGCCAGAACTACCCAAATTTACTGCAGCAGGCTTGCGCACCGCCACCCGGGTTGCTGAACGCTCAAACCCCATATCCAACAACTCTGCCACGCGTGCATTGCGCCAAGCGGATGTTTTTCCACCAAACACGGTTGCGATCACACGTTTTGGGCCACGCTCCGCAGAGGCCACAAGGTTAAACCCAGCCGCATTTGTGAAGCCCGTTTTGATACCGTCCGCACCGCGATAGGCGCTCAACAATTTGCGGTTTGTGTTCGCAACATCGCGCACACCTGCATAGGTCGATTTGCGTGCAAACAGGTTATAGTAATCCGGAAAATCGTAAAACAGACGTCGCCCAAGCAATGTCATGTCGCGCGCGGTTGAAAGATGGCCCGATTGGGTCAGCCCATGCGCATTTTTAAACGTGGAATTCTTCATACCCAGGGACCGCGCCGTGCGTGTCATCCGCTTTGCGAACTCTGCTTCAGACCCAGAAATCGCTTCGCCAAGGGCCGTTGCTGCATCATTTGCAGATTTAACAGCCGCGGCTCGGATCAGATACCGCAGCGCGATTTTTTGCCCCGGCTTAAGCCCCAGCTTGCTCGGTGGCTCACTGGCGGCATGACGCGAAATCTTGATCGATTTGTTGAGGCTAATTTCGCCCCGTTCAATCGCGTCAAAGACCACGTACAGGGTCATCATCTTGGTTAAAGAAGCGGGATGCAGTCGCGCATCCGCGTTACGCGCGTGTAAAACCTTGCCAGTTCTTGCGTCCACAACCACCGCTGCATAGGGGGCTGCTTGTGCAAAAGATCCGCCAAAGATCGCACATAAAATGAAACTTAGGGCACAAAATGCCCGTACTGCTGCTGCGATTCGCATCGGTTCTCCGACGTCCGTAATTAAAACTGCCTCGTCACCGTTTACGGTGTTTTGATTAAAATTAAGCTATCACACACATCTAAATCGTAAAAACCTATTATTATCAAAGGCTAGGACGGTGTCACCGTTGCAACACTACACTAAATGGGGGATTTTTGGCCCGACCAAACACAAGGTATTGTGGTTTTCCAAACGGTTTCAAACAAAAATTACACAAATTGGGTATAATTTTCTTAGGTATCGTCCCCATATTCCGCCCCTTTTTTCTTTCCTCAGAAACGCTATATAGTGGCACTGTAGTTAACCAAATCAGACGCTGACAATGCATTCACCACTAACACCCTGTGCGCAAAACGACGATAACGACGCTGGCTCTGACGGCGACACGACTTTGGCAACCAAGCCAAAAGAAAAGACCCAGCGCCCACCGCTCTACAAAGTTATGCTTCTAAACGACGATTACACGCCGATGGAATTTGTCATCGTCGTTCTTGAGCGATATTTCGGCATTGGCCACGCAGGCGCGGTTGAATTGATGCTGACCGTTCACAAAAAGGGCCTCGCCGTTGTTGGGGTGTTCAGCCACGAAATCGCTGAAACCAAAGTCATGCAAGTGATGGAAGCCGCACGTCAGCACGAACATCCACTGCAATGCACGATGGAAAAGGAATAGGCGCACTCCGCCGCAATCATGGCCATTCATCCCCGCTTAATGCTACCTTTTGAGGATGGCACCGTCACTCTGCCTGAAGGCGGCACATTTGCCATTTTCAACGCCCACGGCATCTACCCTGATCTGCCTAAAGACGACATCACCTGCCTTCAAGGGTTCTACCCGTCCCACATCGGGCTTCAAAACGCGGGCTACGTGGTCACGACGCACCCCCCCAGCGCCGCTGATACCGCGATCGTCCACATCACCCGATCAAAGGACGAAACCCGCGCATTGGTCGCGCAAGCCTTTGAAATATTGCCCGTCGGCGGCCAACTCCTGATTGATGGCTCCAAGACCGATGGCATCGAAAGCCTTCTGAAGGAATCCAAAAAACGCACCTCGGTTCACGGCCAAATATCCAAAGCACACGGCAAAATATTTTGGCTCTCCAAAGACAGCAACGTGAACCCTTTTGCCGAATGGGCGTCAGCAACACAGCCCAAAAAGAACGCAGATGGCTGGCACACATCCGCGGGGGTTTTCTCCTCTGACGGCATTGATCCGGGCTCTGCAGAGCTCGTTCCGACATTCGCCAAATCCCTAAAAGGCAAAATCGCGGACCTTGGCGCAGGCTGGGGCTGGCTCGCCGCGCAGGCCCTTGAAACCTGCCCCGCGATCGACCAGCTCGACCTCATCGAGGCGGAACACGCCGCGTTAGTCTGCGCCCGCCTAAACGTCACCGATCCACGCGCCACGTTTCACTGGACAGACGCCACAAAACCCACAACCAAAAACAGCTATGACGCGATCATCATGAACCCGCCGTTCCACGTCGGGCGCAAAGCCGACCCATCTTTGGGGCGCGCCTTCATCCATTCTGCTGCGACGCTGTTAAAACCAACGGGCCAAATGTTCCTCGTGGCAAACCGCCAATTGGCCTATGAAGCAACGCTAGACACCTGTTTCAACCGTTGGGAAGTTTTGTCCCAAACCCCGCGCTACAAAATCATTCACGCGCGCAAACCCAAACTTTAAAACCTCATTTTGCGCCGCACTGTTATAGTCGGAGCAGAATCAGCAAAGGCCACCATCCATGTCTTTTTCGCTAGAAGGTAAAACCGCTATTATCACTGGGGCGGCCAACGGTGTCGGGCTGGAAATAGCGCGGCATTTCTCTGATCACGGGGCAAATGTGATGCTGGTGGATATGGACGAGACCAAACTTCAAGCCGAAGCAGACTCGATCGACGGCAACGGCGATAACGTCCGCTATTTCGCAGGCGATTTGCGTAAAAAACTGACCGTCGCAAACCTTCTGTCTGCAACCATCGACGCATTTGACGGCATCGACATTCTGATCAACGCCAGCCGACAAGTCCTTCCGTCCAATCCGCTCGATGCCCGTGATGATCACTTCGAAGAGCTGTTCCAGCAAAACGTGCTCGCCAACCTGCGCGTCACACAAGCTGTCGCGAAGCGCTTTATCTCACAAGAAAAAGCAGCAACATCAGAAGGCAGCATCGGCGCGGTCGTGAACCTCAGTTCCATCGCCTCAGATCGCACACACGCCGAACTGCTCGCCTATTCCGTAGCTTGCGCCGCCCTTAACCAAATGACCCGCTCGCTGGCCGTAGCTTTTGCCGATCAACGCATCCGCGTGAACGCAATCGCCATCGGATCGGTTATGTCTGCCTCGCTGCAAGCCCGCCTCAAAGATGACCTCGACGTGCGGGCAGCAACCCTTGCCGCAACACCCCTTGGACGTATCGCCGAGGCCCGCGAAGTGGCAGAAACCGCGCAGTTCCTTGCAACAGACGCATCTGGGTTTATCACAGGTCAAATCATCACAGTCGACGGTGGTCGGTCTTTGATTGACCCGTTAGAAGCCGCTGCGCACTAACGCCGGCCAGCCACCCGCTTGGCCGAAGGTTTGCCACCCAATTTCGCCTCGCGCAGCGCTACAAAAATCCCCGATCCTGCAATCAATAGAATGCCGATCCACGTGGTCCACACCGGCCACTCCCCCCAGATCACAATGCCCCAGAACACGGCCAACAACAGCGCGGTATATTCAAACGGCGCCACCAACCCTGCGTCCGTGCCGCGATAGGCTTGGCTGATCAAATAACCAGCACAGGCACTTACGGCCCCAAGTGCCAACATAATCACGCCGTCCCACAGCGGCGGCATCAACCAAGGGCGCAAGAAAAACTCCAGTGCTTCGTTATCCGATCCAGAATACCGCCCATCCCCAAGGCTCAACGCTAAAATCCCAGTCACGATCATGAACGTCAGCTGGATATAAAAAGACATCGTAGACGCCCGTTCACTCATCCCAGTGTAGCGCGTCATGGTTTGCAGCCCCGCATAGGCCAGTGCCGCAATCGCAGGCAGTAACGCCACGGCGCTAAACCCAGCCCCCGTCGGCTGCACAACAATGATCACCCCGATCAGCCCCACAACAACCGCGATCCAACGACGAAACCCGACAACTTCGCCCAGCACCACCACCGATAACCCTGTGATAAACAACGGCGCCACAAAGAAAATCGCCGATGCATCCGCCAAAGGCATCGCGGCAATCCCCGCAAAAAATGCCGAGTTTGCAATCACCACACAGATACCGCGCAAAACGTGGATCATCGGGCGGCGGGTTTTTAGGGCTGCCCAGCCCCCATCCAACGGCATGATCACCATTAATGTAATCAACAACGCTACGGCCGCGCGCACAAAGACAATCTCATGCAACGGGTAAGCGCCACTTAAAAACTTGATCGAAAGATCGTTCAGGGAAAAGAAAACTGTCGCCCCCAGCGCGCACGATATTCCAACAGCTGCACTGCGTTCTGCCGTGACCATGTAACGTCCAGTCTGATTTGAAGAATGCAGAAATTCTGCATCTACGATCAGCTTACGCAGCCTGCCAGCCCAAATCTAGGACAAAAGCGACAAAAAAACCCGGCACAAAGGCCGGGTTTCAAAACGCGATGTAGGTCGCTTATTTTTCGTCGTCGTCCCCGCCGCCTTTTGGCAGGTTGAACAGGCTTTCTGCATCCACGATCGGTTCTTCTTTTTCTTCAGGCGCATCGCCCAAAGTGAACGTCTCCAGACCCGCCATGTTTGATGGCATTTTTGGCTCTGTATCCATGTGCAACGATTGCTCTGTGGAGACCAGCTTCAAACGCTCTTCGTCAGAAATGGCTGTGCCATCTTTGGCTGCTTTCGCTGCTGCTTTGGCAACCGCTGCGTCCAATTCCAACTGCTTACACAGACCCAGCGCAACAGGATCAATCGGCTGAATGTTGGCAATGTTCCAGTGCGTGCGATCACGCATCGCAACGATTGTCGGCTTGGTAGTGCCAACCAGCTTTGAAATCTGACCATCCGTCAGCTCTGGGTGGAATTTAACCAACCACAGAATGGACGCAGGGCGATCTTGTCGCTTGGACAGCGGCGTATAGCGTGGACCACGGCGTTTTTGCTCACCGTCGGCGGCTGGATTGTGCTTTAGCGCCAACTTATGGCGTGGGCTGTTTTGCCCCGCGTCAATCTCGTCTTGGGTCAGTTGATTGTTGGCAATCGGGTCAAACCCTTTGATGCCTTGGCCAACTTCGCCGTCCGCAATGCCGTTCACTTCCAGCTCGTGCAAACCACAGAAATCTGCAATCTGCTTAAAGCTCAGCGTCGTGTTATCAACCAACCAAACTGCGGTGGCCTTAGCCATGATAGGAAGCGCCATGCCCCATTCCTCCAAATAAACCTCTCCCGCGCCGTAAAATCGGTTGCTAGGGCCGTGGCCTTCGCGAATTGCCGTTTCAGGTGGGGAATTCTACGCCTATATAGACAAGACTACTCTAAAGGAAAAGACCCAATGATACGCATTTTTCTTGCCGCCCTTTTGCTTGGCTCCACAGCATCTGCCGAAGGCGAAAAACCGGGCGAATTTGAATACTACATCATGGCGCTTAGCTGGTCACCAAACTGGTGCGCGCTGGAAGGCGATCGCAAAGCCTCCCCGCAATGCGATTCCAGCCATGACCACGGCTGGATCCTGCATGGCCTGTGGCCCCAAAATGAACATCTTTGGCCGTCTTATTGCAAAACGAATGAACGCGCACCGCCCCGCGCCATGACCCGTGAAATGGCCGATATCATGGGCACAAAAGGCCTCGCTTGGCACCAATGGAAAAAGCACGGAACTTGCACAGGCCTGTCTGCTACCGATTATTTCGCCCTGTCACGCAAGGCTTACGACGCAATCAACCGCCCAGCACTTTTGCGCAAACTCAGCAAACCCGTAAAATTGCCCGCAAAAATCATCGAAGAAGCGTTCATGGAGGCAAACCCAGCCCTGCACGCAAATCAAATCACCATCACCTGCAAACAACGCCACATCCAAGAGGCCCGTATTTGCCTCACAAAAGACCTCAAACTGCGCCAATGCGCCTTCCAAAGCGCTGGCGATTGCCGATTGAAAGATGCCACCCTAAACCCCATTCGGTAAGGCGGCTTTAAGGCAGCTTGGGCACAAACTTCCCTTAAATGCGCCCTACTCACGCCCTCATCTTTCGTTAATTTTATTCAACTAGGTATTATTTTGACGCAATTTTTGCGTCTTAACGAGTGGTAAAATTATGTTGACTTATACGCTGGCACACATTGTGAATGCTCTGCTTTTCGCGGGCATCTTTGGCGCGACCTTCGTATTTAACGAAGACGATGAAAACTCAACATCCACCACGACCGCAAGCAACGACGACGGATTCCCAGAAGCAGTTACAGGGGGTGCTGGCGACGATATCTTAACCAGCGATGATCCGGATGGTGCGAACTTTATCGCAGGTGATGGCAACGACAGCATCACAGGTACCGAACAAGACGACACACTTCAGGCGGGCGAAGGCGACGATATCGCCGAAATGAACGGCGGCGATGATCGCGCCCTTGGCAAAGCAGGCAACGACACGTTGGATGGCGGCGCGGGCGATGACACGTTGTTTGGCGGCGCTGATGACGATGTTTTGATTGGCGGAACGGGCGACGATACCCTGACGGGTGGCGAACAAAATGACACGTTGTTCGGTGGTATCGGCGCAGACACGCTTGATGGCGGCGAAAACGACGACACCCTGTTTGGCGACGAAGGCGATGACATTTTATGGGGCTCTGCAGGCGAAGACACGCTTTATGGCGGCGCGGGCGATGACATCTTGAATGGCGCGCAGGGCGGTATATCTCTCGATCTCGATGGCAATATTGACGGCGCGGATTCCCTATTTGGAGGTGTTGGCGACGATTCCTTCTTGCTCGGAGTTGGTGACGTGGCCGAAGGCGGCGAAGGCCTTGATACCTTTACCATCGACGACGCCGTGCAAGGCGAAGGCGTTACCACGATAACCGATTTCACCCCAGCCGAAGATATGCTCCAGCTGGAATACACGCCAACAACAGATCCAGTTACAGGTGACGAAATCCCGCCCAACATCACGGTGACCAATTTTGCAGATGGCACAGGCGCGTCGATCTCGATCAACGGCGTCGAAATGGCGCAAGTTACTGGCGCACAAGACCTTGACCCAGCGGATGTTTCTTTGGTGCCCGTCTAAGCCCTACCCACAACAGGCTTTCCCGAGCGCATTTAGCCGCCAGTAATTATACGGCAAAGGCGCCAAAACCCTGCCAACAACATAACTAGCATGACCCACCAAGTCAGCTTTGCACCCCCGTCAGCACAAAATCTGTCAGGTTCATCGCGGTTTCCATTGCCACCATCGAAATCAGCGACATGCCAACGGCCATGCGAAATGCGGCGTGCAATTCCATCTGGCGTGACATGATAAAAGTTTCTAGCGCGATGGACGTTAAAATCCCGTTCACAATCGCCAGCGACATAATCGCCGACGTCGGCCAAGCAATTCCACTGAATTGGAAAAACGCTATCGCGCCGAAATCCCCGTTGGAACAGCCGATCATACACCACATCGTACTTTACGACGCCTGCCCCAACTTAGAAATATCAGTCCAGTTTGTTGTGCGAATTGTATCAATAGCAGCAATCAAAATGGCCCTTTGTTTGTGCCGTTTCTCTCTGTATAAAGCCTCCAGTAACTAGAAGGTCAAAGGCATTCATCATGTTCACCATCGGCGCGGCGGCAAAACGCACAGACCTACCCACAAAAACCATCCGCTACTACGCCGACATCGGGCTTGTGGTTCCCGATGGGCGATCCGACAAAGGCTACCGCCTGTTTGATGATCGCGCCCTGCGTCGCTTAATTTTCGTGCGCCGCGCCCGCGCTTTTGGCTTTTCCATTGAAACCTGCCGCACCCTGCTCGCGCTTTACACCGATCAAACCCGATCCTCAGCCGACGTCAAAGCCATCGCGCTGGATCACCTCGTTGAAATCGATCAAAAACTCGCGGAACTTCAAAATTTGCGCGATGAACTGACCCACCTCGCCGCCAGCTGCGCAGGCGACAGCCGCGCCGATTGCCCAATCCTCAGCGCCATGGCAGGGGACGGGAGTTGAGGTGTTGAAACAATTTCGCAGCCCAACATCACCCCTTGCATTTCGCCACCACCCCAATCATGCAGGTCCCCGTGTCACATGAACCAAAATCCGCGCAGCGTACCATAACTGATCTTGGCTGGTCCTCGTTCTTTGACGACCAAATCATTGCCGATGAAACGCATCTGTCACGGCTACGCATCGCGACGGTGCACCGTTCCCGCGTCACCGCAGAATCCGAAGATGGTGTGGTGAAAATCAACCTGCCCGCCCATTCAAAAACAACAGATTTCGCAGTCGGCGACTGGGTTCTAGCAGACCCGTCAAACGATATGTTCGTGCGGCGTTTAGACAGGCACACCTTACTCGACCGCCACACCGAAGGCGCGAAAATCCCGCAGCTTATCGCGGCAAACATTGACACGTTGTTCATCGTCACCTCGTGCAACGATGATTTCAATCCAGCCCGCCTAGAACGCTACCTCGCCCTTGCTAACGAAGCAGGAACAAACCCTGTCATCGTATTGACCAAAGCCGACCAAGTGGATGACGCGACACCGTTCCAAGACCAAGCAAGCGCGCTTCAACGGGGCCTCAAAGTTGTCTTCCTCAACGCGAAATCAGAAACCGCGATAGCAAAACTCGCGCCTTGGTGCGGATCAGGGCAAACCGTCGCCCTAGTCGGCTCCTCTGGCGTTGGAAAATCAACCCTGCTCAATACGCTCGCAGGCAAAGAGGTCGGCGAAACAGGCGGCATTCGCGAAGACGACGCAAAAGGCCGCCACACCACCACATCACGCTCGCTCCACCCGATCAAAGACGGCGGCTTGGTGATCGACACACCGGGCATGCGAACCCTGCACATCAGTAATGTTTCAACAGGATTGGACGTGCTGTTCGCAGAAATAACCGAGCTGACCCCAAACTGCCGTTTCCGCGATTGCAGCCACATAAACGAGCCGAAATGCGCCGTTCAAGCCGCCGTCAAAGACGGATCGCTCGATCCCGCCCGCGTCGCGCGCTGGCGCAAACTGTCCGAAGAAAACCAAGACAACACCCCAGTCGCGACAGGCCCAACGAACAACAAAATCGTAAAACCGCGCGGCAAACGGCGTTAGGCTTGCCGCTCAAACCACCAACACAATCTTCCCGATATGCTTGGACGTTTCCATTTTTGCATGCGCTTTTGCGGCCTCTGCCAGCGGGAACGTACTGTCCATCACAGGCGCGATTGTCCCATCCGAAAGCATCGGCCAGATTTTCGCCTCTAACTCCCGCGCAATGGTTGCCTTGGCTCCGTTACTTTGCGGGCGCAGCGTTGATCCCGTGATCGTCAACCGTTTCACCATCACTTGGGCAAAGTTCAATTCCGCCACAGGCCCGCCCAAAAACGCGATCTGCACCAGCCGCCCGTCCAAAGCCAACGCTTTGATATTGCGCGGAATATAGTCTCCACCAACCATATCAAGGATCAGATCGGCACCTTTGCCACCCGTCACTTCGCGCATCACAGTCCCAAAATCCTCATCGCGGTAATTGATGGCACGTTCCGCCCCCAACTCCACACATTTCGCACATTTTTCTGCGGAACCAGCCGTTGCAAACACCCGCGCGCCTGCTTTTACCGCCAACTGAATGGCCGTCGTACCAATGCCAGATGACCCACCATGCACCAAAAATACTTCGCCCGCCTGCAATCCACCGCGCATAAATACGTTGGAATACACTGTGAAATACGTCTCACACAGCGCGGCGGCCTGAACCATATCCAAACCCTTCGGAACAGGCAGCGCATGATCGGCAGGTGTGGTCACGTACTCTGCGTAGCCACCGCCCGGCAACAGCGCGCAAACCTCATCGCCAATAGCCCAGCGCGTTACACCCGCCCCAATCGCGGCCACGGTTCCCGAACACTCCAACCCAGGCAGATCAGACGCGCCCTTTGGCGGATCATACGCCCCCGCGCGTTGCAGCGCATCAGGGCGGTTCACGCCCGCTGCCACAACCTTGATCAGAATCTCGCCCTGCCCTGCAACAGGCACATCGCGCACCGCCGGCACCAAAACCTCTGGTCCACCGGGCGTGGAAATCTCTACAACATTCATCTGGCTCATAGCTCAATTCTTTCATAGTTCGTGTGGGCAAAATCCCAGTACAATTCGCGCGCGCGTTTGGTCACCGCACCGTAATTAAAGTTCCGCTCATCAAGCGCGGTCACAGGCAAAACCTTGGCCGCATTGCCCGTTAAGAAAATCTCGTCTGCATCGCGGAAATCTTCAACTTGCAGGCTGACCTCTTCCACCTCGTAACCGTCTTTGCGCAGCAAGCCGATCATCCGCCGCCGCGTGACCCCGTTCAAAAACGTGTTGTTATGAACGGGCGTGCGTACCACACCGTCGCGCACCAAAAACACGTTCGACGTGGCCGATTCCGCAACATTGTCTTCCAAATCGAGCGAGAGCGCATTCTTGAACCCGCGTGTCTTTGCCTCGGTGATAATGCGCGCATTGTTGGGGTACAAACACGCCGCCTTGGCCGTAGTCAGGGCAGAGCGTGGATCAGGGCGGCGAAACGGGCTCACGGTCATCGGCATATCGCCTGTTTCTGGCATCGCAATCTGCTCCAGACAAATCGCGAATTGCGTCGTGGCAGGGTCGGCCTCCATGATGCCGGGCAAACAATCCACCGACCACATCATCGGGCGCAAATACAGCGCGTGTTCCGTGCCCAGCCGTTTGATCCCGTCGCGCACCAGCCCCTCAATCTCGGACGCTGTAACAGGCGACGCCATCCCCATCGTTTCAGCGGATTTAATCACCCGTTCACAGTGATGCGCTAGATCAGGGGTCACACCTTCAAACAACCGCGCGCCGTCAAACACCATGTTGCCGTGCCACATCGAATGGTCCGCCGCGCCCAGAATACGCGTGTTCCCATCCGCCCATTCCCCATCGAAATAGGTAACCTGTGTGTCGCTCATCGCCATGTGATGTCCTCCCTTGAATGCCTCAACAGTCTCTTATCACCAACCCAAGCGCAACGGTCAATTCCAAGTCATGTCGCGCCAGCGTATCACTTGAAATCCGTGCCAAACACGTATTACAAGAAAGCAAGGAACCCCTTCAACAAACAACCAGAGGCCTCACATGACCAGAATTATCGCAATAGCTTTGGCCACTCTCGTCGCGCTTATGCACATCTGGTTTTTGGTGCTCGAAATGTTCCTTTGGGAAACAGATATCGGCCGCGGTACATTCAACACAACGATCGAAGAGGCCGCAACAACGGCCACCCTTGCAATGCAACAAGGGCTCTACAACGGGTTCCTCGCGGCTGGCATACTCTATGGCTTGATTGCGCGAAAAACGGATTTCATTGTGTTTTCATTGCTTTGCATTATTGTCGCAGGGGTGTTCGGCGGATTAACAGTCAGCCCAAGCATTATTATGGTTCAAGCACTGCCAGCGATAATCGCTTTGGGTCTGATCTGGATATCGCGCCCAAAAACGCCTTAACCTTTAGGCGCAATATATCCTGGTAAATCCGGCGGCACGTCAGATGTCGGCGCTTTGATATGATCGAGCACCCGCCCTGGCCCCGACATAAACGCCTTAACCAACGGATTATCGCGCATCTTGGCCTTGGCCACTTCGATCTGCATCACGTTCTCAATTCTGCGATCCAGAAACGCCCAGGTTTCTGCGAAATCCTCGCTCTCATCCCCAAGCCAGAACAACAACACACTGGAATAAACGCCCGCCAACGTCGCGCGTTTCGTGTACCAATTCACATCCGTACTGGTATCCCCAAGGGTCTCCCAGATCAGGCCAGCTGTCGCCAAAACCAATCCAGCGCCCTCGCCCGCATGTTGTGGCAATGCAAACAGGCTCACGCCACGGCGAACCGCCTCGCGCTCCACCGCTTCCAATCGCGTCCGCGCTCCAAAAGCAACACGTTCTGAGTACCGCATCGCACCCAGATCAGCGGCGTTCATCGCGGCCACCATCGCGCCGTCCCCAGCCTTGTGGTACGCGACGGCCAAATCCAACCCGCCACGCGGACACGCCTGCGTCGCTAAGCCCGCATCTACACCCGAATCTGTTATCGCAGCTTGAAACACCGCATCCGACCAACCATCAAAAACCACATGCGTTTCAGCCGCTGCCAAAAGGGCCGCGCGGGCCTCTTCCATGTGCATTTCCTCAGTCTTTGGTGTGTTGTTCACGATGATCTCCTCTATATTTCATCTTTAAACTTCAAAACCTAACAACACAAATCCCATTGTGGCTTTATCCACAGGCACGGAATTGAGGTTCAAAAGAAAGATGAAACACCTTTGCTAGACAACATAGCATAGTCTTGCTATACGGCCACTTCCTGCAATTTCGCAAACTCAAACTTAGAAAGGTGGTGACCCCACATGCAGGTATCGGTTCGTGACAACAATGTCGATCAGGCGCTTCGTGCCCTGAAGAAGAAACTGCAACGTGAAGGCGTTTTCCGTGAAATGAAGCTTCGGCAGCATTACGAAAAACCTTCCGTTAAACGTGCCCGTGAAAAGGCCGAAGCAGTGCGTCGCGCGCGCAAGCTCGCTCGCAAGAAACTTCAGCGTGAAGGCATGGTTTAGGTTCGCCTAAGCTATACTGATGACCGTTAAATAGGTCTTAAGAAACCCTCGAGCATGCTCGGGGGTTTTGCTTTTGTAGGAAGTGTTTTAGCGTCATGCCAAAAGGCGACAACAAGAAATGAACCCACTACGCTGGATCGGCCAACGACGCACCCACGCCATCGCAACAGTGGTCATCATCGCGCTGTTCACGCCGCAAATTGGCCTGATGCTGCGCCCCTACGTTACACACGCAGTGATCGGCTTACTGCTCGTCGCATTCCTGCGCCTTGATACCAGCGCGGCCAAATCCTACCTGCGTCGCCCCCGTCTTATCATTGCAACCACGCTCTGGACCACGCTCGCGGTTCCCGTACTTTTCGCACTCACCACCAAGCTCCTCGGCTTTGATACCGCACTGCCCGACGTGTTCACTGGCCTCATGCTTCAGGCGATAGCCTCGCCAATGATGGCAACGCCGGCAATCGCCGCGATCCTCGGTCTTGATGCGACATTGATCCTCATCACCTTAATCTGCTCAACCGCACTCACCCCGCTTACCGCACCCTTATTCGCGGCCACGCTTCACCTCGATTTATCGCTCTCTCCGCTTGATATGGGCGTAAAACTGCTACTGATCCTTGCCGCCTGTGCCTTTGGCGGCCTCGGTTTGCGACGTATCATCACGCCGGAACGCATAACCCAACACCGCGACAGCTTTGACGGTTTGAACATCCTAATCCTGTTCATCTTTGCCTCCGCAGTCATGGCGGATGTCGGATCAAATTTCATAACCCAACCCCTGTTCATGCTCACCCTTATTGTGCTGACCTTCGCCGTGTCGGCTGTGCTGCTGATCGTAACCTACGCCGTGTTCAACCAATTGGGCCGCAAATCCGCACTCGCGCTTGGGATCATGTCGTCTCAAAGAAATATGGGGCTTATGCTTGCAGGGGTCGGTGGTACAATTCCAGAAATCACCTGGCTTTATTTTGCCGCCGCGCAATTTCCGATGCATTTCGCGCCGTGGATGCTCAACCGATTTGCACGCAAACAGGCCTAGGCGTTTCCGCCCTCGCTCGATAACATGCGTGGATCAATGCCAACTTCTTCCATCGCCGCTTTCCACTTGCTGCCATGATTGCGCGAAAACACCAACGCGGCTTTTGCATCGCAGGTCAGCCAGCCATTTTCACGAATTTCGCCTTCCAATTGGCCCGGCCCCCATCCCGAGTACCCAAGTGCGAGCAAACAGCTTTCGGGCCCATGTCCCTGCGAAATATCTTCTAGAATATCGAGCGTCGCGGTCATGCCAAACTGGTCATTCACGTTCAGCGTCGCGTCTTGCGCTTGATAGTCACGAGAATGCAAAACAAATCCACGACCGTGTTCAACAGGGCCACCGTAATGCACGTCAATCGCTTCAATCGGGCGCTCAGCTGTGATGTCCAGCTGGTCCAGCAAATCGCTGAAATTCAAATCTTCGGCAGGCTTATTCACGATCAATCCCATCGCACCATCATCAGAATGCGCGCAAACATAAATGACCGATCGGTCAAATCGCGGGTCGCCCATTGACGGCATTGCAATCAACAACTTGCCATCCAAATGCTGCGCATCTTTGTCGAAAGACCCCATGAAATTTGCCGCTCCCTTGTTTTGAAAACCCACCCACTGGGCCCGCCACTGAAATTGTATTTTTTGAACCTGTAACCGCATTTAGCCGCGATGTATTTTATTCCTCTTAAGATGCGGGCGAATGCGAGCGGTTACAACCCCAACACGTACACGCCCACGCAACCATCGCTGAAATGTGACTTTTCCTTTGGTGCGCAACGCCGTAGCTTAGGCGCAACCCAAATGAATGGCGAGCCCGATGATCCTTAAGCCCTTTTTGCTGTTTTGCCTCGTCCTTGGCGCGCCTATTTTCGCTACCGCACAGGATTACAACATCCAGAACGTCGCGCGCCTCGACATCCTGCCAGGCTATCCAACCGCGAACGGTCACATGATTGCCGCACGCATTCAACTTCGCGCTGGCTGGAAGACCTATTGGCGGTCTCCCGGTGGTAACGGCATCCCTCCCGTTTTCGATTGGTCAGGATCCGAAAACGTTGGCGCCGTGAGTTTTCACTGGCCAGAACCATCGGTTTTTACCGAAAAAAACGTGCGGACCATCGGCTACAAGAGACAGCTGGTACTGCCCATCGCCATCACTCCGCGCCAGAAAGGCAAGCCGATCCTGCTAAAAGGTGAGGTAACTTTTGGCGTTTGCGAAGATATTTGCATCCCCGTGAAAGCACGATTTTCCCTAAATGTTGCGGGCACGGATCAACCCAGCCGCACTGCCATTCGCACCGCCCTTGCACAAAAACCAATAACCGCAAAAGCAGCAGGCGTGCGCAACGTCAGCTGTGAAATCACGCCAACCAGCGATGGTTTCAAACTGCGCGCCACGGTTAAAACCCGCAGCGCCCTGCCCGCGCAAACCTTCACAATTTTCGAATTTCAACATCCAGAGGTTTGGATCGAACAAGACCGCGCATCAACAAGTGGTACAACTCTGACAGCCAGCGCGAACCTTTACGCCTACGGCGACACGCCCCTGATCCTTGATCGCAGCAAGATCACATTGACCCTGCTAGGGGGCAACCGCGCGATAGAATTGCGCGGTTGCCCGTCTTAACATTTAGCTAAATGTATCGCTTACGTCACCAACACCATCCAGCGGATGTGGTCCAAACGCATTGTCGCCTTTGTCGCCTTCGATGATCAGCCAATACAGCAAAATCAAACTCACAATCGGAACCAGCGAAATCAGCAGCCACCAACCGCTTTTACCAACATCGTGAAGACGACGGATCGTGACAAACAACATCGGTAGCAAGATCGCGAGGTAAAACAGAATTGTGAAAACGAACAGGCCAGTTAACCCATCCAGAATGGATGCAACGATAATCCCGAGGATAATGAACAAGTAAAAATACCAGTACTCAGACCGCAGAGCGCGTCCGTTCCAATCCACGTATTTGCCAAAACATGTTTTTATCGCAGTTGTAAAATTCATTTTTTATGTCCCTTTTTTTGAATTCACCTGTAGGCGCATCATAGAATCACTGCCGCGCCTATCAACCCTTTTTCTAATTTAACGAAAAACATCGTTCAATTCGTCCAAGTTATCACTCAACGGATGCGGGCCATAATCGTTGCTACCTTTGTTGCCCTCGATGATCAGCCAATACAGCAGCAAGAAAATTCCAATGATCGTAAACGCGATCAACTGCCACCAACCAGAGCGACCAACATCATGCAAACGCCGCGTCGTCACAAACACGGTGGGTAGGAGTGTCGCCAATGAAAACAATCCGTCCAAAACGCCCGTGTCGTCGAAATCACCGCCGAACAGAACCATGTTGACGATGGTCAGAACGATGCTGGCAACAAAGGTGAAAAGCGTCCACCACCAAAACTCAGACCGCAAAGCGCGACCGTGAAAATCAACATATTTCGAAAAACACGTTTTTACTGCTGTTGTGAAATCCATTTTTCAAATCCCTTTTCGTTTTTGGGATTCTGCTGGATCAACGGGCTGGGATCAACCCTTTTTGCCAATCTTCGGCTCACTCCGCGCGATGATCCGCGCAATATTTGTGCGGTGGCTCCACCAGATCAGAACCGCAAACACAATCGTCAACGCGATACCCGCTGGGTAGCCAAGGAAGAAACACCAAATCGGTACCGGTGCAGCGCTTATCAACGCTGCAGCAGACGACATCCGCAGAACAATCGCTGCGCCCAGCCACGTCATACAGGCCGCGACCCCGATGGGGAACGTCAACGCAAGAAGCATGCCAAGAAACGTCGCAACACCTTTACCGCCCTTAAATTTCAGCCAAACGGGGAATAAATGCCCCAAAAATGCCGCCAGACCAGCAATCTGCGCAGCGGCTTCGCCAAACAGCGCGCGGGCGATCAAGACAGCAATCGCACCCTTACCCGCATCAAACGCCAGTGTCAGAAACGCCGCCAGTTTGTTGCCCGTGCGCAAAACATTCGTCGCACCAATATTGCCCGATCCGATATCGCGTAAATTGCCCAAACCCATGATCTGCGCAACCACCATCCCAAACGGAATGGAGCCCAGCAAATAGCCGCACACCGCAACCATCAAACCTTGCATCAACGTGATATCAATCTCTGGCATAGATTTCTTCCCCGCCAACAAAAGTACGCAAAACTGCGCCCTCCATGCGGCGTTCATCAAACGGCGTGTTTTTGCACCGTGATTTCAATTTGAACCGATCCATCACAAACGGTTTGTCTGGATCAAACAGCACCAAATCCGCAGGCGCACCCGCAACCAGACGCCCCGCATCCAAACCCAACAGTTGTGCAGGATTATACGACAACGCCTTCCACAACGTTGCCAAATCCATGAAACCAGCGTGCACCAACGACATGGCCGCTGGCAACAAAGTCTCCAGCCCGACCGCCCCGCTCGCCGCTTCTTCAAACGGCAAACGCTTGCTTTCTTCGTCCTGTGGCGTGTGCATCGAGCTGATTATATCAATCAAGCCACTGGCCACAGCATCTACCATCGCCACACGATCATCCTCGGGTCGCAACGGCGGTTTCACCTTGAAAAAGGTGCGATACCCGTCGATATCCAGCTCGTTCAGCGTCAGGTGGTGGATCGAAACCCCCGCCGATACAGGCAGGCCAGCCGCTTTGGCCCGCTCCAAAACAGGCAACGCCACCGCCGCCGACAACTGATCCACATGATAGGTCACGCCCGTCATCTCAACCAACGCCATATCGCGTTCCAACTGTATCCGTTCCGCCATCACCGAAACCGCAGGCAAGCCCAATTTGCTCGCGAACGGGCCAGACGTGGCACAGGCCCCATCCGACATGACAGGTTCCTGCGCATGGCCGATCACCACCGCACCCATCATTTTGGCATAGCTTAAACAGCGCCCAAAAATCTTGTTGTTTCGGTTTACGAAATCACAATCGGTAAAGGCCACCGCGCCCGCGTCCATCAAGAACCCGATCTCGGCCATTTCTTTGCCAGCCCGATCCTTGGTCAGCGCGGCCATCGGCAACACATTCACTTTGCACACATCCGCCGCACGGCGCGCCGCAAATTGCAACGTCTCAGGGCTATCCACACTCGGTTCCGTGTCCGGCCGCACAACCATCGTCGTCACGCCACCCGCCGCCGCAGCTTCGCCAGCCGTGCGAAAACTCTCTTTATGCCGCTCGCCCGGTTCGCAAACCTTCACGCCAATATCAATGATCCCCGGCGCAAGGCACTTGCCCCCGCAATCAATGATGTCTCCTTTGGGCAGGGCTTCCCCATCCAAAATAATCTGGCTAATCCGTCCCTTTTCAATCGCAACAGCCCCCAGAACATCCGTTCCAGCCTCAGGATCAATAAGCCGCGCATTTGTAAGAAGTAGGGTCATTTTCCACCAGCCCAAGTCTTGTCTACATTCAAAAATTCGTGCTGTTTCAAACTACTCACCATCTTTGCTCCGCAGATTTTTCAGCGGCTTGAACGCATCAAGCCCATTTAAAACGCGATCAAAACTGGGGATCCGCGATTGCTTGTCGCCATCAGAATCCGTCCAGTTTTCCCTGCTAAATGTAACACGGCTCAGCCCATCGCCAATTTCAAAATACTCTGGATCAATGTTAACTGGATAGGTCTTTAGTCGTTTACGTCCAAACGGCAAGAGCGTCCCAATAACCCCGTGCGCGTTGGTCAGCGTGTAGTATTTGCGCCCCGAAACGTACAATTTCCAAACCGTCGCGTTCAACACATTGTAAATCCCGACAATGCCAAAAGCCATCGGGATAAAATTCGAAAGCTCAATTTCGCCCGTAGAAATATACATCACCAGCCCGTGACTATACCCGATGTAGACGAACACCACCCCCATCAGCAGTTCCACAAAGGCGATGTCAGCCAAATTAAATCCCGCCGTGCTGCGGCCTTGCCAAAGGATTTCCTCGTCGGCCCCTAAAATACCTCGCCACTCATCAGCTGGTCGATCGCGGCGCGGCGTCTTTGGCGCATCCGTTTCAAACCCGACTTCGCGGCTCATACCATCACCCCCACATTAGCGCCCGCTTCTCGCCGTCCCCGAACCAACAACTCCATCGCCGCCATGCGCACGGCCACACCCATTTCAACCTGCTCCTGAATAACCGAGCGGCTCAAATCATCCGCAATATCGCCGTCGATCTCCACGCCTCGGTTCATCGGGCCAGGATGCATGACAATCGCATCGGGCTTGGCATGAGCGAGTTTCGCCGCCGTCAGCCCCCAACGGTGATAATATTCGCGCGGCGATGGGATAAACGCGCCGTCCATGCGTTCACGTTGCAGACGCAGCATCATCACCACATCAACGCCTTCCAACCCTTCGGCCATATCGTCAAACACCTCGACCCCGAATTGATCAATGCCACTTGGCAACAGCGTTTTGGGCGCAATCAACCGAATGCGGCTTTCCATTTTATTCAGCAGAAAAATATTGCTCCGCGCCACACGACTGTGCGCAATATCGCCGCAAATCGCCACGCTCAACCGATGCAACCGCCCCTTGGCACGGCGAATGGTCAACGCATCCAGCAACGCCTGCGTCGGGTGCTCATGGCGCCCATCGCCCGCGTTCAAAACCGCGCAATTTACCTTTTGCGACAACAGCTCAACCGCGCCTGAATTGGGATGGCGCACCACCAGCAAATCAGGGTTCATCGCGTTCAGCGTTAGCGCCGTATCAATCAGCGTCTCACCCTTTTTGATCGACGACGCCCCCATCGCCATATTCATTACGTCCGCGCCCAACCGCTTGCCCGCAATCTCAAAACTCGCCTGCGTGCGGGTCGAATTTTCAAAGAACATGTTGATCTGCGTCAATCCCGCCAACGTATCAGATCGCTTATGCGATTGACGGTTCAGCGTCACGTATTGCTCTGCAAGATCAAGGATGGAAACAATATCATCGCGGGACAGATTTTCTATCCCCAAAAGGTGCTTGGCGGTAAACGTCATGGCCGACCCCTATTCTGACTCGGGCGTTTATAGGGTGGAGCGAACCGTGAAACAACCCTGCACGCGACCAAAATTATTCTGCCAAACAGGCCCGAAATCGCGCCTGCATATCCGCAGGCACTGGATGCACGCCGTACTCATACCCACGGACAAATCGTTCCTGGCCAAACGACCAAAACGCCGTGCGCACCTCGCCCGCGCTTTCCCAAACCAAAATCGCATGTCGATTTTGATACGCATTGCTGGATTTCTCCATCGTCAAAAGGGTCAATCCACTTTCCGCGTAAAACGAGTCCGAGATCGGAAAATAAATGCAATACGCCCCGCGCGCATGTTTCTCTGCCGCGTCTAAAACTGTTGTCGGGTACGAAAGGCTGTCCAACAGGGCGAGCATGAAAATTACGGCAATTCCGGCCACACCACCGCTCCACCAACGCCCAAACCAAACACACACGGCAGCCGAAACTCCCACGGCCCCAACCACCAGCCCAAGCAAACTCAGATGCGCAACGGTGTCATTGGCTCCTGCAAAGGCCCAGATCAAGCGAATGAAAACCAGCAGCCCCAGTACGCTGCCAAACGCTGCCGCGACAACAAAATCGCCAACCCCCAACCAACGCGCCCCGACCCCATACATCGCCAGCGCAGGTTCATATTTGATCGTCAAAAACCGCAGCAACAAGAACAGGCCAATCAGCACAGAAATGGCGATCAAGATGACAATGCTCAGATCGCAGCCCCAATCGTCGCACCGCGTCTGCGCATCAAAAATCATCAAATGCAGCATGAACGCAGCCAAAACAGCCACACCGCGCAACAACCATTGCCACGGGGCCATAAATCCAATCACAATCGCACCAGCTAAAATCATTTTCGCCGTCCCAAATTCTTGTTCAGTCAAAAATACGTCCCAGAATCCGCAGATTTTTCGCAGACCTTCTGCAGAAAACACGCACCCCACCTTTGCCTCGGTTTTCTTTCCTGCTATCCAAATGAAATGGATTCCTTCGCCGCCCTTACCGCCCTTGATTGGCAAATCGAACTCGGCGCAGACGAGGCGATTGGCGACTCCCCCGTAAACCGATACGAGCAGAACGTGAAACCTGCTGCGGGTCCGATCCCCAAAACAGGCCCAACCAGCAACATCAAACCCATCGACATCATGCCCGCGATCCCCAAGGTCGAGGAAGCCGCCGAGGATATCGCCCGAATTCTGGCGGGTCGCTGCAATGATCTTGAAACCCTGCGCAATGCGCTGGCAACCTTTGATTTGTGTTCCTTGAAAAAGGGTGCCCGCAATCTGGTGTTCGCAGATGGCAATCCGGCCGCACGCATCATGATCATCGGCGATGCCCCCACCCGTGAAGAAGACCAGGTCGGAACGCCTTTCGTAGGCCGCACGGGCAAACTGCTTGATAAAATGTTCGCCGCTATCGACATGGATCGAAGCGGCACCGACGCCGCCGCGATTTACCTCACAAACGTCATGCCGTGGCGCCCCCCCCAAGACCGCGATCCAGAGCCAGACGAAATCGCCATGATGCTGCCGTTCTTGGAACGTCACATCGCGCTCGCAAACCCTGATATCCTCGTGCCGATGGGCAACATCGCGTGCAAAGCGATCCTCGGCAAAACTGGCATCACCCGCATTCGGGGCCACTGGACCGAAGCCTTTGGCAAACCCACGCTGCCCATGTTCCACCCCGCAGGCGTTCTGCGCGACCCGCAAAAGAAACGCGATTGCTGGGCAGACCTTCTTGCGCTTAAGGCACGATTAAACACATGAAAATACTCGCATTTTCCGATCTCCACGGCGACAAAGACGCCGCAGCCATGCTCGTCAAAGCCAGCGCCGAAGCGGACCTCGTGATCGCAGCAGGCGATTTTTGCAACTACCACAATGGCCTCGCCGAGGCGGTCGCTCTTCTGCGCGAAATCCCCTGCCCCATCCTAGCCGTACCAGGCAATCACGAAACCGTGGACGAGCTTACCGCCGTTGCCCCGCCCCAAATGACCGTGCTGCACGGCCAAACCCGCGCTGTCGGCAATCTGTCGTTCTTTGGCATCGGCTACGGCATCCCCGTCACCCCCTTTGGCGATTGGTCCAAAGACCTGTCCGAGGCCGAGGCAACAGACGTGCTCGAAAACTGCCACCAAGTCGATATCCTCATCAGCCACTCGCCCCCCAAAGGCGTCGCAGACGTCACCTCACAGGGGCAAAGCGTCGGCTCCTCTGCCGTGCGTGCAGCCACCGAGCGCCTAAAACCCAAACTCCTTTTGTGCGGTCACATTCACGAAGCATGGGGCCAAACGGGCCTGATCGAAGACACCTCCGTGCACAACCTCGGCCCAACATTGAACTGGTTCGAGGTTTAGATGTCAGAGCGTCAATTCATCCCCATCCGTATCGCAATCCTAACGGTGTCCGACACGCGAAAACTGGCTGACGATAGATCTGGCCAAACCCTCGTGGATCGCCTCACCGCCGACAATCACATCCTCGCAGATCGCAAAATCCTGCCTGATGAGCGTGATCAAATCGCCGCGCAATTGCGGGTATGGTGCGCTGATCCAAACATCGACGCCGTCATTTCCACAGGCGGCACAGGCCTGACCGGGCGCGACATCACAGTCGAGGCACACCGCGATGTATACGAAAAAGAAATCGACGCGTTTTCCACTTATTTCACCATGATCTCCGCTGAAAAAATCGGCACATCCGCCATCCAATCACGCGCGTGCGGCGGCGTGGCAAACGGCACCTACCTTTTCGCCCTGCCAGGCTCGCCCGGTGCCTGCAAAGACGGGTGGGATGGCATCCTGCGCAACCAACTCGATTACCGCCACATGCCCTGCAATTTCGTCGAAATCATGCCCCGCCTAGACGAACATCAACGCCGAAAATGAACGATATATTTCACCAAATCGGCGATTGGCACAACGTTGGTGTCGAAGCCGCTTGCGTGATCCTGCGCGACACCCAAGACCGCTACTTGCTGCAACTTCGTGACAGCAATTCGGCAACTTTCGGATCTGGCCAGTGGGGCATCTTTGGTGGCCGTTTAGAACAGGGCGAAACACCGCGCTGCGCCGCCCTGCGCGAAATCCACGAAGAAATCGGCGTCACTCTCAAAAATAGCGACATCGCAGCCTTCGCAAAATGCCAATCCGCGCATGGAACACGGCTTTATGCCTTCACCACACCGCGCCGAATTGCACCAATCGACATCACCCTTGGCGAAGGCGCAGGTTTTGCCTTTTTAACCCGCGATCAGCTTAATTCCATGCCCGTGCTGCCCACCGTCGCCGCGATCCTGCATCACTTTTTTGAAATTAACCCAGATCTGCGCTGATTTTCTTTGGTTTTTCCCAACGGAATGCTATTTTTAGAACGTATCATCTGCAGATACCTGCCACCGACCAAAGGACGCACATGCGCTTTATCACTCGCAGCCTGATGGGCTTGATGCTCATGACGCTCACGCTCGCGCTTCTTGCGTTGGCGGGAAATAGCATCGTTTCGGCCTATAAAAACAAATCCAGCAGCGGTTTTGGCAACCGCGAAGCCCGCGAACGTGTTTTCACCGTCGAAGTTGTCGAAGTCACGCTTGGTGTCCAATTCCCAGAAATCCAAACCTTCGGCGAGGTCGTCTCTGGTCGCACGCTCGAATTGCGCGCCGCCGCCACGGGCGAACTCGTGCAAATTTCAGACAGCTTTCGCGAAGGTGGCCTTGTTAAACAGGGCGAAATCCTGTTCCAAACAGACCCCTCAAACGCGCAATCACGCCTGCTTATTTCCGAAAATGAACTGGCCGAGGCCGAGGCGGACCTCGCCGATGCACGGCGCAATCTAACGCTTGCTAAAGATGAAGTAACAGCTGCCGAAAACCAATTATCCCTGCGTAATAAGGCGATGGAACGCCAAGACAGGCTACGCCAAAGAGGCGTTGGAACAGACGCCGCAATGGAGGTCGCAGAACTTGCAACCTCCAACGCAGAACAAGCGCTTTTGTCAAAACGTCTGTCACTGGCCAACGCATTGGCCAAGATTTCCCGCGCAGAAACGCTTCTGGGGCGACGCCAAATCAACGTAGACGAGGCCAGCCGCCTACTCGCTGACACCACCGTAAAGGCAGAGTTTGACGGCGTGCTTTCAGATATTTCTGTCGTTTTGGGCCGCCTTGTCAGTGCAAACGAAAAGCTCGGCAGCTTGATCGACCCAACCGCGCTTGAAATTGCATTCCGTGTTTCAAACGACGAATTCCGTGCCCTTGAAGGGGGCGGATTACAACAGGCCGAAGTGCGCGTTTCCCTTGGCACAGACGCCAGCTTTTCTGGCCAAATTGATCGCGTTTCCGCCGCCGTTGCACAAGGAAAAACTGGCCGCGAACTTTTCGCGCAGGTCCAAAACGCCGCCACGCTTAACATCCAACCAGGTGATTTTGTGTCCGTCGTGGTGCGCGAACCCGTCCTTGAAAACGTCGCGAAAATTCCTGCGATTTCCGCATCCACCAGCGGCGAAGTCCTGATTGTCGGCGATGAAAACCGGCTTGAAAACGCCACCGTCGAAATCCTGCGCAAATCAGGCAACGATCTGATCGTTCGCGCCGACGATATCGCAGGGCGCCAACTGGTTCTTGCGCGTGCGCCCCAACTCGGCGAAGGCATCCGCGTGAACCCGCGCGCGCCCGGCGGCCCCGCAATTGAAGCCAAAAAGATGGTCAAACTTGATGCAGATCGCCGCGACAAAATTCTGACCGCGCTAAAGGCAAACAAACGCCTGCCAGAAGCGGTGCGCGACCGTCTGATCAAGCAGTTCGGACAAGACGAAGTCCCCGCCGATGCGCTCGAACGGGTCGAATCTCGCATGGCTGCCCGCGCCTCTGGCACGACCACAACCAATGGCGAGACCGTTGAAATCACCGAAGAACAACGCGTCGCCATGATCGCTTTCGTGCAAGCAAACGACGCCATGCCAGCTGAAATCAAAACCACCGTGCTCGAACGGCTCAAGCAAAACCGCATCCCCAAAGCCATGTTTGAGCGAATTTCAAAGCGCATGGGATCCTAACCAATGGCACGGCAACTCCCCTCAGCAGCAGGTGGCATCCTCAGCTATTTTACCCGCCACCGCACCGCCGCAAACCTTTTGCTCGTGCTCATGTTGGTGATCGGCCTCGGCTCCACCACACAGATCCGCTCGCAATTCTTCCCTGACATCATCATCGACAGCGTCACCGTCAATGTTGCATGGCAAGGCGCTGGCCCCGAGGACGTGGACAACGGCATCGTCGCGGTTCTGGAACCCGCCCTTCTCTCGGTTGAGGGCATTGAGAGCTCGCAAAGCACCGCCACCCAAGGGCGCGCGCGCATCTTCCTCGAATTTGAACCGGGTTGGGATATGGCCCGCGCCGCCGACGACGTAAAGGTCGCCGTCGATGCTGTCACAAGCCTTCCCGAAGGGGCTGATGACCCCACCGTACGGCGCGGCGCTTGGCGTGATCGTGTAACAGACGTGGTTATTTCTGGCCCCGTTTCCCCCGATCAATTGGGCCGTTTCGCCGATGAATTTTCCGCGCGGCTGTTTCGCGCAGGTATCACACGCACAACAATTCGCGGTGTTTCAGCGCCCGAAATTGTTATCAACGCGCCCGAACTATCGCTTATTCGCAACGACGTAACCTTGCGCCAAATCGCCGACGCCATCGCAGAAGAGGCCGAGGCCGATCCCGCAGGCGACGTTGCAGGTGGCTCTGCGCGCGTGCGCACAGGCATCGAAAAACGCTCTGCCGATCAGGTCCAACAAATCGTCGTTCGCTCCAATCCGGATGGTTCCAAACTGCGTGTCGGCGACGTTGCAAACATCATAGTTGAGGGCGTAGACCGCGAACGCAGCTATTACGTTGGCGACAATCCCGCCGTATCCATCCGCGTAGATCGCGCCGACCTCGGTGATGCCATTCGCATGCAAACCCGTGTGCAAAGTGTTGCGGATGAAATGCAATTGATCCTCCCCGAAGGGGTCAAGATTGAACTCATCCGCACCCGCGCCCAATCCATCAGTGACCGCTTAAATATCCTTGTCGACAACGGCCTGATGGGCCTCGGCCTTGTGGTCTTGCTCCTGTTTATCTTCCTAAACGCGCGCACCGCTTTCTGGGTCGCCGCAGGCATTCCCGTCGCCATGTTCGCCGCTGTCGCGATCATGTATGCCGCCGGCCTGACCATCAACATGGTCTCACTTTTTGGCCTGATCATCACCCTTGGCATCGTGGTGGATGACGCCATCGTGGTGGGTGAGCACGCCGATTTTCGCGCGCGACAACTGGGTGAAAGCCCGATCAAAGCCGCCGAAAACGCTGCCATCCGCATGGCCCCGCCAGTGTTTTCCGCCACCATCACTACCGTCATCGCCTTTTTCGCGCTAACTGCAATCGGCGGGCGTTTCGGCTCGCTGATCATCGACATCCCGTTCACCGTGATCGCCGTTCTTATTGCGTCGTTGATCGAATGCTTCATCATCCTGCCAAACCACATGTCCCACGCACTGGCGGCGATCCACGCGAAACGCTGGTACGATTGGCCCTCCACCACCTTCAACAAAGGCTTTGATTGGTTCCGCCACACCGTATTTCGCCGCTTCATCAACTGGGTCTTGGTGTTCCGTTACCCTGTGCTTGCCGGTGTCATTGTCCTGCTCGCCAGCCAAGCAGCTTTGTTCATCTCAGGCGATGTGCGCTGGCGCTTCTTTAACGCGCCTGAACGGGCGTCGATTTCTGGCAACATCGCCATGCTTTCGGGTGCAACACGCGATGACACCGTTGAAATGGTGCGCGAATTGCAACGCGCCGTGAACGACACCGCCGCAACCTACGAAAAAGAACACGGCATTAACCCCGTGACCTATGTTCTGGCCGAAGTGGGCGGCAACACGGGCCGTTCCCTTGCAGGGTCTGATACAAAAGATGTCGATCAGCTCGGCTCCATCGCGGTTGAATTGATCGATGCAGACAGCCGCCCCTACACAAGCTTTGAATTTGTCGCCGCGATCCAAGACAACGTGCGCAAACACCCGCTTTTGGAAACCGTCAGCTTTCGCGGGTGGCGCTCTGGCCCGGGTGGTGACAGCATAGATATCCAGATTTATGGCGCGGACACCGAAACCCTGAAAGCCGCTTCCCAAGCGCTTAAGGCCGCCGTCGCGCAATACCCCGAAGTCTCGGCCGTCGAGGATAACCTCGCCTACGACAAAGAAGAACTAATCCTCGAACTCACCCCCCAAGGCCAATCCCTCGGCTTTACCATCGATGCAATTGGCCGCGAACTGCGCTCTCGCTTAAACGGGATCGAGGCCGCCTCCTTCCCCGTTGGCGTGCGCACCGCAAAGATCACCGTGCGTCTGCCCGAAAGCGAGCTTGCCGCAGATTTCCTCGATAAAACCCGCCTGCGCACACCGACAGGCACCTATGTTCCGCTGTCAGATGTCGTCACCGTGGAAACCAAGCTGGGCTTTTCAACGGTGCGGCGCGAAAACGGCATCCGCCTAATCTCGGTGACGGGTGACATTTCCGAAGACAACGCCGAGCGCGCCACCTTAATCGAGGATCAAATCCGCAACACCATCATGCCCGAAATCGCCTCGGACCTTGGGGTCGAGTTTCGCATGTCAGGCCTTGCTGAACAGGAGGAACAATTCCTCACGGACGCCGCACTTGGCTTTGGCCTTTGCCTGCTCGGCATCTACCTCACGCTCACGTGGATCTTCGCCAGTTGGACCCGCCCTTTGGTCGTTATGGCGGTTATTCCGTTCGGTTTGATCGGCACAATTTACGGCCACTACGTTTGGGGCGTTCCGCTATCGATATTCTCGGTCGTTGGCCTTATCGGCATGTCGGGCATCATCATCAACGACAGCATCGTGTTGGTCACCACCATCGACGAATACTCAAAATCCCGTGGCCTGTACCCCGCAATCATCGACGCCACCGCCGACAGATTGCGCCCCGTATTGCTCACCACACTCACAACCGTGCTTGGCCTCACACCGCTGCTTTACGAAGGCTCCCGTCAGGCAGAATTCCTCAAACCAACGGTCATCACACTGTGCTACGGCCTTGGCGTCGGTTTGTTCCTTGTCCTTTTGGTAGTTCCATCACTGGTGGTCGTTCAAAAAGACATCGGCAACTTCTTCACCAGCTATCGCCGCGCCGCGATTGGCCGCCACGGTGCATTTGGTCAGCGCCTGATCGTTTTGTTTGCAACGGCAGTGTCGCTCGCCCTGCTGATCGCCACCATCGGTATCCGCATCGCGACAGACGCCGCCCCTGCTTGGATTTCATCGCTAAATATCAGCGCACTCACCAATATGTCGGCGACGATGCAATCACTCGCGACGCTGTTCATCGGCTTAATCCTCACACTGCTGATCGCGTTCACGCTGGCCGCAATCGTTAACCTGCGCACCAAACGCCGCCCCGTTTAATCCGTAGGCTGAACATCTTTCGCTAATCTATATCAAGCGTCGCGCAGCCAAACATCTAGCTCCGCACGATCCGTCATAAACCCGTTCACAGGATGGCCCCGATCCGCCACCCCGATTGAAATGCCAGCAAACAGCATTTCCGCGTCAGGCGTCCCGATAAACTCGCTCACAAATTTATGCTGCACAGACCAGCATTCCTGTGAACAAGAGGCCAAGCCAGCCTCCTCCAGCAACAACGTCACGCTCGCCATGTATCCACCTAAATCAGACCATTGCGCCGCGCCCATATCGCGATCCACATAGACAAACGCCGCCACAGGTGCGCCAAAAAACTGAAAGTTATTGGCGAACCATTTCAACCGCGCCATCTTGTCTTCGCGTGGGATACCCAGCTGCGCATACATCTCTTCGCCAACGCCAAAACGCTGCGTGCGATACGGCTCTTTCATCGGTTGCGGATAGACAGGATATTGGGGCGCATCCATCAAACCCTTGGCCGAACGCTCTGCCATTCCCGCCTTAAACGCGGCCATACGGGCCCCGTGCAACAGATAAACCCGCCACGGCTGCACGTTGCCACCCGATGCCGCTCGGCTGGCCTTGACCAACACATCACGTACGGCATCCGCATCCACATCCGTATCCAAAAACGCACGACAAGATCGCCGCTGCGCAACTGCATCTGAAACCTTCACGTGCTCACCTCAATCACTGCGTCGCCAATCATTTGCAAACACGCATCATCGCTAAACCGATGATCCGCACCCTTTACAAACGTCAGTCGCAGATCATCACAACGCACGTGCTCAACAATGCGCAACGGCACATCCATCACCACATCCACATCCGCCGTGCCATGCAGCAATCGCACAGGAAACGGCAGATCCAACGGGGCCCGCAGCACCAATTGTTCGCGCCCGTCCTCGATCAGTTTTTGCGTAATCACATACGGCCCATCGTCATAATCCGACGGCAATTCAACCCGCCCCGTCCGCGCCATCTCGTCTTTTTGGGCGTCCGAAAACCCGTTCCACATGCTGTCCTCGGTAAAATCAGGCGCCGCTGCAATCCCAACCAACCCCTTCACTCGCGCAGGCCGCTCCCGCGCCGTCAGCAGCGATATCCAACCGCCCATGCTAGAGCCAACCAAAACCTGTGGCCCGTCGGTCAGTTGATCCAAAACTGCGAGCGCATCTGCGGCCCAATCGCCAATGCACCCATCGCTAAATGCTTCGGATGATTGTCCATGCCCCGAATAATCGAACCGCAAAAACGCGCGCCCTTGCGCCTTCGCCCAATCTTCCAGAAACACCGCTTTGGTGCCATTCATGTCGGATTTAAACCCGCCCAGAAACACAATGCCTGGCCCTGCGCCATCCGTCTTGCGATACGCAATGCGCCGTCCGCTTGCCTCCAGAAACTCTACCATCTTAAACCTCGCGCCATTGCCCCGGCTCCAAATCATCCAAAGTCCAATCCCCCACAGAATAGCGGATCAGCCGCAAACACGGATGGCCAACAGCCGCCGTCATTCGCCGTACTTGGCGATTGCGCCCTTCCGTGATCGTGATTTTAAGCCAGTAATCATCCACCGTTTTGCGCGACCGAACGGGCGGATCACGCTGCCACAAATCAGCAGGCTCATCCATGTATTCAACCTCGGCTGGACTCGTCATGCCGTCCTTCAGCTCGACCCCGCTGCGCAACGCCGTCAACGCATCCTCATCAGGAATACGCTCCACCATCGCCCAATAGGTTTTTGGCGATTTGAACTTTGGCGAGGCAATACGATTCTGCAACTTGCCATCGTCCGTCAAAACCAACAGCCCCTCGCTATCCCGATCCAACCGCCCGGCAGCATACACGTCCTTGATGTCGATAAAATCCGCAAGCGAGCGATGCCCCCCTTCCGAGGTGAATTGGGACAGTACATTCATCGGTTTGTTAAATATAAGTGTTGTCATTCAAGCTAGATGCCTGAAAAAAGCTAGGACGTCGACCAAGTAAGTGGATAACGCTGACCAATTTGCTGATTTATCTCGCAGGCAATACCATCTTTATCACGATCTAAATCGTGGTGATCCGTTCCGATAACCTTAAAGGGTCCACGTACCTTCTCAGGGCCATCGCCAATACCTGTTTCACAATCTACATCTGAAACGTTCAATGGAACACAAGCGTATTGGTAATTTGGATCACATTGCTCTGCTTGAACCGAGAATGTCGCAATCAAGGCAATTGAAGGAACAAGGTAAAAAAATTTCCGCATAAAATCTGTTAACTATTTGTTAACTATTTGTTAACTATTTATCAAGCATCAAGCTTCCCTCGAACCTTTTCTTGTCGCCAAGTACACCCCAGCCCCCGCAAACGCAAACCCGATCCACGCCCACAGCGGCATCTCTTCTCCCAGCGCAAACCACGCCATCACGGCAGCCACGGGTGGCACCATAAACAGCTGCGCCGATACTTTTGAAACTTCGCCCGCGCGGATCATCGCCAGCAATAACCCCACCGCGATCACCGAATTCCCGATCACCAGATACGACAGCGCGCCAATGAACTCCCACGTCCATTGCACGTCTGTTACATCTTCCATCAGCAAAAACGGCAGCAGGCAAATCAACCCCGCCGAATACCCCACTAGGTTCGCGGTCACAGGATGATGCGACAACCCAAACCGCTTTTCCCACAGCGTGCCGACAACCATGCCAAACATCCCCAACGTCGTGAAAACATAGCCCAATACAGGTGTCGGCCCCACATTCATCCGCGCCAAAATCACCACGGCTGCACCGATCAGCGCAAGGATCAATCCGCCCCACTGCGCCAACCCAACGTGTTCGCCAGCCCAACGCGGCGCAATCAACGCCACCGCGATGGGCTGCATCGACATAATCAGCGCACTGGTCCCCGCAGGTATCCCGTTCACAAACCCCAGATAATTCAGCCCGAAATACACCGTCTGGATCATCACCCCCACAAACGCGAGATGCCCCCAACCCGCCCGCGTTTTGGGCAACGGCGGACGGATAAACACAAACAGCACCGCCATAATCAGCACCACAAACCCAAACCGCAGCGCCAGCAACGTCATGGGCGGCGCATACTGCAACCCGATCTTGGCCACAGTGTATCCCCCCGCCCACAAAAGCAGAAAAATCACAGGGGCTAGGATCAGCCAAAGAGGTTCATTATCGGGCACGAGAAATCCAAACAGGGAATGCATTCAATCAACTAAGATGCCCCATCGCGCAAAGTGTCAACGCGCTAACTTGACAGGCGAAACAATCGCGCCAAACTGGACCCATTTCAAAAGGAAACGCCCGTCATGCCCATTCGAATTCTTGTTCTGCTAATTGCTCTGTTCGCTGCCCCTGTTAAAACTCTGGCACAAAGCAGTTTTGAACAAGCGGCCATCATCCAACTGCAATGCCTAGCGCCGCCAAACCCGTTGCCATTGTTGGAAATGCTCGACGCGATGGGCAAAATCGATCCAGAAAATATGACCAGCATGGACAGTATTTCCTGCTTTGAAATCAGCGGTGGCATCGCCATTTCGGGCATGATGTTTCAATCCGTCTGCGCCTTTGAAAGCGATCCAACACAACGCGCGAAACGGCCAGATCTGCTGGTGCGCGCTGCGGGTACGCCCCCCGTTCAACAGATTTCGTTTGGCACAGGCGAAAATCTTGCCGCGCTAACCAAATGGTACGAAATCGCAATCGGGCCAAAACATGTTACACGTGCCTTTGAAACCGCTGACAATACGATTGATGGTAAAAACCACGTCACCTGTACTGGTTGGTTTCCGTAACAAAATTTTTAATTCTGCGCGCATGGCCCCTGCAAATATTGACAACGCGTTCCTTCCTCGCCAAAACCGCGCCAACATAACCCGCAACCGGGCGCTTCGTAGGCGTCAAAACGATGGAGGAGCCCTTAGATGGCCAACATTACCCTTACCCTTCCCGATGGCGCTCAGCGCGAATATCCAGCAGGCATCACTGGCGCCGAAGTGGCCGCTGACATTTCCAAATCCCTGTCGAAATCCGCGTTTTCATGTTCTGTGAACGGTGAACATCGCGATCTGTCGCGTGCGATTGACAGCGACAGCGATTTCGCAATCTACACCATGAAAGACGACGCCCAAGCGTTGGAACTGATCCGCCACGACTGCGCCCACATCATGGCGCGCGCGGTCCAAGAACTTTGGCCAGACGTCAAAGTCACCATCGGCCCCGTCATCAAAGACGGTTGGTATTACGACTTTGATCGCAAAGAACCGTTCAGCACAGAAGACCTCGCCACCATCGAGAAAAAGATGCGCGAGATCATCAACAAACGCGAACCCGTGACCACAGAAGTCTGGGATCGTGACCGCGCGATCCAATTCTACAAAGACAACAACGAACCTTACAAAGTCGAACTGATCGACGCCATTGCGGGCGACGAACCCTTGCGCATGTATTGGCACGGCGACTGGCAAGATTTGTGCCGCGGCCCGCACCTGCAACACACGGGCCAGGTTCCCGGCGATAGCTTCAAACTCATGTCCGTCGCAGGTGCATATTGGCGTGGCGATTCCAACAACGCCATGCTGCAACGCATCTACGGCGTCGCGTTCAAAAACAAAAACGATCTCAAAGCGCATCTTTTAATGCTGGAAGAGGCCGCCAAACGCGACCACCGCAAACTGGGCCGCGAAATGGACCTGTTCCACATGCAAGAAGAGGCCCCGGGTCAAATCTTTTGGCATCCAAACGGTTGGCGTATTTACACGGGCTTGCAGGATTACATGCGCCGCATGCAGGATAAAAACGGCTATGTAGAGGTAAACACCCCCCAAGTCGTGGATCGCAAATTGTGGGAACAATCTGGCCACTGGGAAAAATACCAAGAACACATGTTCATCGTCGAGGTGGACGAAGAACACGCGCGCGAGAAATCCGTCAACGCGCTCAAACCCATGAACTGCCCCTGCCACGTTCAAATCTTCAACCAAGGTCTCAAATCCTACCGTGACCTGCCCTTGCGCATGGCCGAATTCGGATCGTGTAACCGTTACGAACCATCGGGCGCGTTGCACGGTATCATGCGCGTGCGCGGCTTCACCCAAGACGACGGCCACATTTTCTGCCGCGAAGACCAGATCGAAGAAGAAACCGCGATCTACATCGAATTCTTGCGCAACGTTTACAAAGACCTCGGTTTTGAAAGCTTCAAGGTCAAATTTTCCGATCGTCCAGACACCCGCGCTGGATCGGATGAGGTTTGGGACAAAGCCGAAGCAGCCCTTTTATCCGCCACCCGCAAAGCAGGGATTGAGCCAGAACTAAACCCCGGCGAAGGCGCGTTTTACGGCCCGAAACTGGAATTCGTTCTAACAGACGCGATTGGCCGCGATTGGCAATGTGGCACCCACCAAGTGGATTTCGTGCTACCTGAACGGCTCGACGCGAACTATATCGGCGAAGACGGCGCAAAACACCGCCCCGTCATGTTGCACCGCGCCACGCTCGGTTCTTTTGAGCGTTTCATCGGCATTCTGATCGAATCCCACGCAGGCAAACTGCCGTTCTGGCTCGCGCCACGCCAAGTGGTCGTTGCCTCCATCGTGACCGACGCCAATGATTACGTCCACGAGGTCGTCGCGGCCCTAAACGCCAAAGGCATCCGCGCCGAAGCCGACGTTCGCAACGAAAAAATCAACTACAAGGTCCGCGAACACTCGCTTGGCAAAGTCCCTGCGATCCTTGCCATCGGCATGAAAGAGGTCGAGGAGCGCACCGTGTCCGTCCGCCGTTTAGGCCACAAACAAACCAGCGTCCAAGACCTCAACACTGTCGTCACCGACCTCGCATTAGAGGCCACACCACCAGACATGCTCTGATGGGGATCGCACCAACGCTGAAAACAGATCGATTGATCCTGCGCGCCCACACCGCGCAGGATTTCGATGATTGCGCCGCTCTTTGGGCCGATCCAGATGTGATCAAACACATCACTGCCAACCCGTCGACCCGATCCGAAAGCTGGTCACGCCTGCTGCGCTACGCTGGCCACTGGGCGTTGCTTGGATACGGCTATTGGGTTGTGACAGATCACGACAATACCTTTTTGGGCGAGGTCGGATTTGCCGATTTCCAAAGGGATTTAATCCCCAAAATCCACACACCCGAAGCAGGTTGGGTGCTAGCAACTCACGCGCACGGGCGCGGCATCGCAACCGAAGCCATGACCACCGCGCACCGCTGGCTCGATCCACAACACCCCGAAACCTGCGCGCTGTTTGATCCAGAACATGCAGTTTCCCACAAGGTCGCGGCGAAACTTGGCTACACAAAATCCCACACAGCCGATTTCTTAGGCCGCCCAACCTGGGTGATGACCAGAACAACTGTTGCAATTTAGCAAAAATGCAACAGTCTTGTGACTTGCACCACACAATCACGCCCAATTTCTGCCTAATTCTGGGCGCAGCGTTGATTCTGTAAAGCGTCCAAAGCGGCGCATCAGTCACGAGGCAGAACAATGGCATCTCAATTCGACCCACGCGAGCAACGCGCGTCCAAAAAGTGCAGCAATGCACCTGACGCCCAGACGCTGCGCACATCCCAAACCTTGCAAGCCAAGGCAGAAATTCCGCAATACGTTAAAGACAGCGCAGAACCCGCGCCCCGCATGCAAGCTGTCTTCACTGGCCTGCAAGCCCGCTTTGGCTAATGCGTCTGCGCCCTAGACCCTAGGCCCGTATCCCGCCGATTTTATCACGCGCCACCCACGCGCTGACGATCAGCGACATAATCAGCCCCAGCGTGACCGAAACCGCGATCCCCAGCCACACGCCCAGCGTGCCCATTTCGAACACACGCACGAACAGCCAGATGAACAGCAGCACACCGATGCCTTGGCGGAAAATCCCGATCCACAAGGTCCAGATCGGCTTTTGCAACGCTTGCAGAAACGAATTCATCGCAAACAAAACGATGTAAACGGGCAGGATAAACCCATCCACCCGCAGATACTGGGCGCCGATACGGATCACCTCTGGATCAGCCGAGAATATCGCCATCAGATAGGGTGCAGCCACCCACAACACCAGCGATCCCGCAAACATCAAGGCCACGCCAGCCTTACAACAAAACGCCACTGCCTCGCGGACGCGATCGAAATTCTGCGCCCCATAATTCTGCGCCACAATCGGCAGCAATGCCCCTGTCAGCCCAAATCCAGGCAACAAGATCAGCTGTTCTACACGCAAGCCAATGCCGTAAGCCGCCACCGCAGACCCGTTAAATTCCTTCAGAAAATACTGCACTACAAAACCTGCAATCATCATCACCATCATGGTAAACGCCGTAGGAATGGCCTGCTGGGTGATCTCCCAGATCCACTTGGCACGGGGCGCAAACACCAATTCCTGCGCATCCGCCATGATGTCCGATTTCATCACCTGCATCAGAATGTACACCATCACACCTGTCTGGCTGATCACTGTGCTGAGCGCGATACCGTTAAAACCGATCCCGCCCCAAACACCGGGAATCCCGAAAATCAGCAATGGGTTAAGCACAAGGTTCACAAAAAATGCCGCGATCTGCGCACGCTGCATGGATTTCATATCGCCCTCAGCGCCCAAAATCCCGTTCGCCCCAAACGCCACGATAAATCCGGGCACAGCCAATAGCAGAACAAAATAATACGCCTCACCCGCATCGCGGTAGGCACCGGGTGCCGAAATGAGCGCCAACAAGGCAGGCCCCACCAAATAACCAGCGATCCCTAAAATCACCGAAGCAATCACCGCGTAACTGATCCCTTGGCACGCAATCCGCTTCGCCTGCCCACCGCGTTTTTCGCCCAGCGCCTTGCCCACCAACGCGCTCATCGCCGAATTCAACCCGAACCCAAACGCCACCATCACAAAGAAAACCTGAAACGAAACCGCCAGCCCCGCTTGCGCATCGGTCGACAGCATGCCCGCGTAAAACGTATCCACCACGTTATAAAGCGTGGTGAAAACCATCCCAATGGCCATCGGAATCGCAAGCGTTCTAAAATGCCCCGAAATCGGCCCCGTCGTCAGGTCCTGCCCTTTTGCCATGATGGTCTCCTTTATCGCTCCCACAGGCGTGACACGTCCAAACCCGCCTGTCACGCCCGAAAGCGACTTGACGCAAACCGCACACGCAGGCATCACGCGCCTATGCTGATATACAAAATATTCCGAACCGACGAATGGGCCGACATGCAGGCCAATGGCGAAACGCAGGGCGCACCGATTGATCTGTCCGACGGCTTTGTACATTTTTCCACCGCTGAACAAGCGCGTGAAACGGCGGACAAGCACTTCACGGACGCAACGGGCCTTTGGTTGATCGCTGCTGAAACCAACAAAATGGCGACCCTGAAATGGGAAATCTCTCGCGGCGGCGCTGAATTCCCCCACCTATTTGAAACGTTCAAAATGGATCACGTCGTCTGGGCCAAAGAATTGCCGCTTGGCGATGACGGCCACATCTTCCCAGACCTGTCATGAAACTCACAGAACGTCTCGCGCTCGCGGCCCTGTTTCGCCTTGATCCAGAGCTCGGCCACACGATCGCAATCAAGGCGCTGCAATCGGGCCTCACCCCCAAACCCGGCCCCGTCACATCGCCCCGTTTGCGCACAACACTCGCAGGCCTATACCTACCCAACCCTGTCGGCCTCGCCGCTGGTTTTGATAAAAACGCCACCGCGCTCAAACCGCTCTTGCAAACAGGTTTCGGCTTTATCGAGGCAGGTGCCGCGACCCCGCTGCCGCAAGCAGGCAACGACAAACCCCGCCTGTTCCGCCTGCGCGAAGATCGCGCCTCGATCAACCGGTTCGGCTTCAACAATGAAGGGGCCGTGGCAATCGCTCAGCGCCTTGCCAACCGTCCAAAAACAGGCATCGTCGGCCTAAACCTCGGGGCAAATAAAACCGCCATTGACCGCGCCGCCGATTTCGCATCTGTGCTAAAAACTTGCGGCGCGTACGTGGATTTCGCCACCGTCAACGTGTCCTCCCCCAACACCGAACGCTTGCGCGATTTACAAGGCAAAGCCGCGCTTTCCGCCCTGCTCGCAGGGGTGATGGATGTGCGCGCGACCCTGCCAAAACACATCCCGATATTCCTGAAAATCGCGCCAGACCTCACCCCAGATGAACTCGCTGATATCGCTGACGTTGCCCGTACCTCAAACCTCGATGCGATCATCACAACCAACACAACCCTGTCACGTGACGGGTTAACCAGCCCTGATCGCGGCGAAATGGGCGGCCTCGCAGGCCAACCGCTGTTTGAAAAATCCACCCGCATCCTTGCGCAACTTCACACGTTGACGGGTGGCGAAATCCCCTTGATCGGCGTTGGTGGCATCGGCTCGGCGGAACAAGCCTACGCCAAAATCCGCGCAGGCGCGTCCGCCGTGCAACTCTATACCGCGCTGGTTTACGGCGGCCTTTCGCTCGCCGCAGATATCGCAATAGGCCTCGACAAGCTACTCGAACGGGACGGCTTTGCAACCGTCACCGATGCCGTTGGTACCGACACAGATCGCTGGCTCAACCAGCCTTAATCGACAAGGCTCCAATGCCCAAACTCGTCGCGCACAGGCGGCACACCCGACACGCCAATCCCGACGTAGCCGCTGCTATCAACCAACGCGCCGTCAACCAGCTGCAACTCCAACGTGGTGTAACGCCGCTTCCACAACCACTCGCGGTGCGCCACATCTTCGAGCCCATCACCGGGCAGCACCTCATCGGTGAACCCCAGAAAATACAGCGTAAACCCAAAGCCCACGACAGGCTGCACAGACAGCAATTTCATCCCCATCTGATCGCGGTAAATCGCCAGCGCACCAGCCAGATCATTTGTGCGCAAGGTGACCTGCGCAACCCGCGCACCACCCCCCAGCACCGCGTCACGATCCCCAGCATCCACAGGCCGATTGCTTTCAAAATCATGCTGCAACAATTCAATCTGATACCCCGCAGGGTCGGCCAAATGGCTCATATAGCCAATATCCTGAAACTGCTTTGGCTCACTCACCTCAACACCACGGCCCCGCAATTGCGCCACCGCCATATCCACATTTGGCAGCGTAATCCCAATCTTCCAATACCGATCCGCACGGCTTTGCACGCCTGCCGCACCACGGCGTAAAACAACGTCAGCATCTTCACCCCAGTAGCCAACACGCACAAAATCCGCGCCACGCGAACGCACATCCATGCCCAAAACATCACAATAAAACGCGGCTAACGCCTCAGGTTCTTCCACCCTCAATTCAACAAATGCCAACCCCAGTTTCTTTTGTCCCAAAATACTCATCCTACCGATCCGCCGCGCGTTCCAACGCTGGATATCGAACCGCCAACGTCACCCCACGCGCCACAAAGAAAATAATCAGCGCCGCCCACAACCCGTGATTTCCATAGGGTTCCAGCAGCATCCAAACGCTGACCCAGTAAATCACAAACGACACCAGCATCATATTTCGCATGTCTTTGGTCCGCGTTGCCCCGATGAAAATCCCGTCCAGCATCCAGGATGGCCCACCCAAAAATGGCGCCAGCACCATCCAGAACAAATACTCCCGTGCCAGCGCCTGCACGTCGGGCGCTTTGGTCATCACATCAATCAACCAGCCGCCCGCAAACGCAAAGAACGTCGTCAGGATCACAATCACCACCGCACCCCAGAAACTCGTCAGCAAAACACTGCGCCGCAATCGGCCACGATCTTTTGCGCCCAGCGCCTGCCCAATCAACGCCTCGGCGGCAAAGGCGAAACCGTCCATTCCATGGGCGGTGATAAACAGAAACTGGATCAAAACCTGATTGGCCGCCAGCGTGGTATCATCAAACGCCGAGCCTAAAAACAGGAACGACACAAAACATATTTCCAACAGCACAGACCGGATCATGATGTCGCTGTTCACCATCGCCATCCGCTTCAGGATCACCCGATCAAACACCACCGCCCAGTTTTTCCAGTACTCGCCCTTAAACCCGTCGCGCACCAACCACAGCCCAACGCCCAGCCCTGACACCTCGGCAATCACCGTCGCAATCGCAACGCCTTCAACGCCCCAACCCAGCCCCAGCACAAACCACAGATCGAGCACAATATTCACGCCGTTCATCCACAACTGCAACACCAGCACCGCCTTGGTGCGTTCATGGGCCACCAACCAGCCCGTCAGCCCATAAATCGCAATCGCCGCAGGGCCGCTCCATATCCGAATTTGCAGATAATCATATGCGAGGCTTTCGACCTCAGCGCTTGCAGGAGCCAGTTGAAACGCAGCCCAGAATATCGGCACTTGCAGAACAACCATCGCAGCCCCCGCCGCCAGCCCGATCATCAAGCCGCGCACCAACAGCGCGCACACCTCGCCGTGGTCCCGCGCGCCGAGCGCCTGCGCCGTCAGCCCAGCCGTTCCCATCCGTAGGAATCCAAACACCCAGTAAATCGCCGTTAGGATAATCGCGCCAATGCCTACCGCTCCAATCGGCGCGGCCAGCCCCATCTGCCCCACAACACCCGTGTCAACAGCACCCAAAATCGGCACCGTCGCATTTGAAATCACGATGGGAACAGCCACGTTCAAAACGCGGCGATGGGTCAACGCGGCCCTCGGGGTTTGGGCGGCGTTATTCATCCACGATCAGTTGCGGCATCAGGAAATGCCCTGTGGCTTGCGCGTACAACTTGCTGCGATTATCCTGCCATGCCTCGACGTGCACTGACGCGTAGCGCCGACCAGACCGATTAACCCGCGCCCGCGCATAACAATCGCGCGGCAAACCAGATCGCAAATAATCAACGGTGAAATCAATCGTCTTGGGCAATCGCAAATATCCCGCGCCCTGAATGGCCGCCACATCCGCGCTGCCCTCTTCCAACGCACCCCAGGCCCGCTGCCAGGACAATTCAATCAGCGCGGCAATTTCCAGAAAAGACGCGGTCGCGCCGCCGTGAATCGCGGGAAGCACAGGATTGCCGATAATCTTGGGGTCAAACGCCATCACGGCGGTTAATTCATCGCCGCGCCGATCAAAGGACACGCCCATGAATGAAATATAGGGCACGCTCTCGACCAACAGTTTTAACGCGCCATCACGGCGTTCTTTTACCACTTGCAAGGGTTCTGGCCGCTTCATGCTGCATCCTTTGCAAATGGGGAAAACGTAAACGCGCCTGTCGCGCTGGCCACAGGGTTTTCGCGATCCCCGTCATGGGCAAAGGCGCGCACAAACGCCACCGTTCGCGTCGCACGGTAGACTTCGGCCTCTGCAACAATGCGTTCACCCACCTTGGCAGGGCGCATGTAATCAATCCGCAAATCTATCGTCGCCGTCGGCTTCCCGCTCTCAGGATGCAAAGAAACCGCCAGCCCACAACAGGTGTCCAGCAACGCAGAAACCGCGCCGCCATGCACCACACCGGTTTCAGGGTCGCCGATAATCCGTTTGTCATAGGGCATCGACATCGCAGCCGACGACACGTTCATGCTGTCCAACTTAATATCAAGTGCGGCGCAAAACGGCAGCGCCTTGATAAATTGCGCCGCAATCTTCTCTCGTTGCTGTTGGGGTATCTCAGACATCGAACACGCCACCTTATTTTTTAGCATCCCTTGCCCCAATCAATAGGGAGCAATCGGCGACAGGCACAACCCCAAACCCGCAACTTTCCGCCGCTTACCCCTTGCCCAAACGGAATGCAGACACAAGTTGTTGTTTTGCTGTGCGAAACGCTGTTTCATATTGCAACCCGCCACAGGTTTGCTAGGCTTGCCCTAAACCACCCCTAATTACGGAATGCTCGGAATGCCCGGCGACCGCCTTACACTCAAAGAAATGTGCTCCAAGTTCAACGTGACAACGCGAACTTTGCGCTATTACGAATACATCGAACTGCTGTTTCCCGAAAAGGAAGGCCGCACACGATACTATGGTTCAACCGAATTTGCCCGCATGGAGCTTATCCTGCGCGGCAAACGCTGGGGTTTCTCGCTCGAAGAAATCCGCCAGTGGCTGGAAATGTACGACAAAGAAGACCAATCAACCCAGCTCGAAACGCTGCTCGAAATGGCGCAACGACAGCTTGGCGCGCTCGAATCGCAGTACACAGAACTGGGTGAAACCCTGATTGATCTGCGTGAAATGCGCGATCGCACCTTAGATCGAATAAAAAACGTAAAAAAATAGCAAGAAATTTCCCTTGTTTATCAGGGGGTTCTTCGTTACGTCACGTCTCTTTACGTTTACGTCATGGTGCTTTCCTTGAAATGCGCTAAGTTGACGTACACGTAAGCTTCAGTTTGAAAAATCTGTGTAGAGGTACACCATGACCGAAGATCGCAAGACCATTCGCAATATGTGCGAAGAATTTGACGTAACACCGCGCACATTGCGGTTTTATGAAGCCAAAGAACTGATCTCGCCAAAGCGCGATGGTCAAAAACGCCTGTACGGCAAACGCTCGCAAGCACGCCTTAAGCTGATCTTGCAGGGCAAACGCTTTGGCTTTTCGCTCGAAGAGATCCGCCAATTGCTTGATCTGTATTACATCGGCGATCAGCAACACACCCAGCTGACCAAGACCTATGACCTTGCTGTCGAACGGCTTGCGGCCATGAAACAGCAACGTGCTGAACTTGATACCACCATTTACGAGTTTGAAAAGCAACTCAAATGGGGTGCCGATTTCATCACTGAAACTTTCGCACAAGAAGCGGCTGAATAGCCCGCTAATTCCACGCTCCAACACAAGACCCCGAGGAACATCCCGATGCCAACATACGCCGCTCCAACCAAAGACATGTCCTTTGTTTTGCACGAACTGCTAAACGTCGATACATCCGACGTGCCAGGCTACGACGATCTGTCGCCCGATTTCACATCTGCAATCCTCGAAGAAGCCGGTAAAATCACGGGCGAGGTTTTGGCCCCCCTAAACGCAGTGGGCGACAAAGAAGGCTGTACCTTGGAAAACGGCGTTGTGCGCACGCCAACAGGGTTCAAAGCCGCGTTCGATCAATTCCGCGAAGCAGGCTGGACAGGTATTTCCTCAGAACCAGAATTTGGCGGCCAAGGCATGCCCTACATCATGGGCATGGCGGTTTCCGAAATGGTATCTTCGGCCAACCAAGCCTTTGGCATGTACGGCGGTCTGACAAACGGCGCTTACGCGTCAATTTTGGCCCACGGCACGCAAGCGCAAAAAGAAACCTACCTGCCAAACATGGTGTCTTGTGAATGGACAGGCACGATGAACCTGACCGAACCACACTGCGGCACCGATTTGGGCCTGATGCGCACCAAAGCAGAACCACAGGGCGACGGCTCGTTCAAACTCTCTGGCCAGAAAATCTTTATCTCGGCTGGCGAACACGACATGGCCGACAACATCATCCACTTGGTACTGGCGAAAATCGTCGGCGGCCCAGAGGGCATCAAAGGTGTTTCCCTGTTTATCGTGCCAAAATTCATGGTCAACGAAGACGGCTCCCTTGGCGCGCGCAACGGCGTTGCTGTTGGCTCGATCGAGGAAAAAATGGGCATCCACGGTAATTCCACCTGCGTGATGAACTACGATGGCGCAACGGGCTATTTGCTTGGCGACGAGCACAAAGGCATGCGTGCGATGTTCACCATGATGAACCACGCCCGACTTGGTGTTGCGATGCAGGGTTTGGCACAGGCCGAAGCCGCCTACCAAAACGCGGTGATCTACGCCAAAGACCGCTTGCAGGGTCGCGCAGTCACAGGCACAGAATTCCCAGACAAACCGGCCGATCCCCTGATCGTTCACCCAGATATCCGACGTTCCCTGATGGATCAAAAATCATTCTGTGAAGGCGCACGCGCATTTGTGTACTGGGGCGCGATGATGATCGACCAAGCCCACGAAAGCGACGACAAAGACGCCGATGGACTGATTTCCCTGCTCACGCCCGTGCTCAAAGGCTTCCTCACAGACAAAGGCTACGACATGACCGTCCAAGCCCAACAGGTCTACGGTGGTCACGGCTACATCGAGGAATGGGGCATGTCCCAATTCACCCGCGATGCCCGTATCGCCATGATCTATGAAGGCGCAAACGGCGTTCAAGCCCTTGATCTGGTGGGTCGTAAACTGGCCCAAGACGGCGGCAAACACGTCATGGCATTCTTCGATCTGGTGAAAAACTTCATCGGCGAAAACAAAGACAATGAAGCCCTCGCAGATTTCATCGAGCCGTTGAAAAACGCTTCCAAAGATCTGCAAGCCGCATCGATGTATTTCATGCAAAACGGTATGAAAAACCCGAACCATGCGCTCGCAGGTTCAAATGATTTCATGCACATGTTTGGTCATGTTTGCATGGGCCTGATGTGGGCCCGCATGGCAAAGGCCGCTACGTCCGCCCTTGACGCTGGCACTGATGATCCAGATTTCTACACCAACAAACTGATCACAGGGCGCTACTACATGGCGCGTCAATTGCCAGCCACAGGCATGCACCTCGCACGCATCCAATCTGGCGCAGACACTGTTATGGGCCTGAACGCCGAGGCGTTCTAATCCAAAAGCGCTCGCAGAAGCGTTCTAAACACCTTCGGGGCGGCGACACAGCCGCCCCAAACTGAATTCTAAGGGAGCTGCCATATGACCATTCAAAACCTGAATTCCGCGTGGATGACAGACGAGCACAAGATGCTCGAAGAGATGACAACAAACTTCATCACCACCGAATGGGCGCCAAAGTTCGAAAAATGGCGCAAACAGGGTGAAATGGATCGCGATACTTGGGCACAAGCAGGCGAACTTGGCCTCCTTTGCCCCTCTATCCCAGAAGAATACGGCGGCGTCGGTGGTGATTTCGGCCACGAAGCAGCAATCCTGATGGCAGGCTCCCGCCTCAACCTCGCCTCTTGGGGCCACGGCATTCACTCGGGCATCGTGTCCCACTACATCCTGAAATGCGGCACCGAAGATCAGAAAAAACGTCTGTTGCCGAAAATGATTTCTGGCGAACTTGTCGGCGCGCTCGCCATGTCCGAACCCGCTGCAGGCTCCGACGTGCAAGGCATCAAAAGCCGCGCCGTAAAAGACGGCAACAATTACAAAATGTCAGGTTCCAAAACCTTTATCACCAACGGCCAACACGCCAACCTGATCCTTGTCGCTGCCAAAACCGACCCAACCCAAGGCTCCAAGGGCACCTCCCTGATGATCTTGGAAACAGACGGCGCAGACGGTTTCACACGGGGTCGCAACCTCGATAAAATCGGCATGAAGGCGGCGGATACCTCGGAGCTGTTCTTTGACAACGTCGAAATCCCACCTGAAAATCTGCTCGGCGGCGAAGAAGGCCGTGGCTTTTACCAAATGATGCAACAACTGCCCCAAGAACGCCTGATCATCGGCTGCGGTGCCGTCGGCGCAATGGAAGGCGCGGTCGCCACCACGGTTGAATATTGCAAGGAACGCCAAGCGTTCGGCAAATCCATCATCGAGTTCCAAAACACCCGCTTCAAACTGGTGGAATGCACCACAAAAACGCAAGTGGCGCGCGCCTACCTCGACACCTGCATCGCCGCGCACCTACGCGGTGAACTGACGGTTGAGCAGGCCGCAATGTCCAAATACTGGCTCACGGACACTCAAGGAGAAGTGCTCGACGAGTGCTTGCAACTCCACGGCGGCTACGGCTTCATGATGGAATATGCCATCGGCGAAATGTGGACCGACGCGCGCGTCCAACGCATTTACGGCGGAACAAACGAAATCATGAAAGAGCTGGCAGGCCGCTCGCTTTAACATTCAACGGGATCAAAAGACGAAACCATGGATTTTGAGTATTTGAACAGAGAAGAAACACAAGATAGTCCACCCCACCACCCTATTCGCAATTTGCGACTTCGGGTGTGGGGCTTCTCCTCTGACGGCCATCGGCTCTCCAGCCTGTACCGCACCCTAAACGCTAACGATGCATGGTTAACACAATCTAAACCCGCCCCTTCTTTTCTGCAAAAATACTCCACGGGGGTGCGGGGGTGTGAAACCCCTGCTTACTCTCTAACCAAAGGACCCCATCATGGCTGATTATAAACTCTATTGTTTCGGCGAAAGCGGTAATTCTTACAAAGCCGCGCTGCCCCTTTCCCTTTCGGGTCTTGATTGGGAAGCTGTGTACGTTGATTTTTTCAACGGCGAAGGCCGTACCCCTGAATACCGTGCCAACGTAAACGCCTTTGGCGAAGCGCCAGCATTGATCCACGGCAATGAGAAAATCGCGCAATCAGGCGTGATCCAATCCTACATCACTGAAAAATCTGGCAAGTTCGGCGGCAATACAGATGCAGAAAAGCGCCAAGTGCAAGCATGGGTTCTGTGGGACAACCACAAACTGTCCTCCATGGCGGGCATGACCCGTTTCTTGATGAACTTCCTTCCAGTGGACAAACGCCCGAAAGAAGTCATCGGCTTTAGCCAAGGCCGCCTTGCCGCTGCCTACAAAACGCTCGACGCTGCCCTAGAAGGGCGCGATTGGCTGGTGGGTGACGGCGTGACCAACGCCGATTTCTCCTGCTGCGGTTATCTCTACTATCCAGAACCTTTCGGTTTTGTCCGCGCCGATCACGCAAACATCGATCGTTGGCTCTCCAACATCGAAGGTCTCGATGGATACAAAGCCCCCTACGACCTCATGCCCGGCTCCCCAGCCGACCGCGCCTAATTCAAACACACGCACCAAAGGATCAAACACATGCCACATGATGCATATATCTACGACACAACCCGCTCTCCGCGCGGCAAAGGCAAAAAAGACGGCTCCCTGCACGAGGTTTCCGCCGTTCGCCTTTCAGCCGAGGTTCTAAACAATCTGCAAGCCCGCACAGGGTTTGATTCCAAGGACGTGGACGATGTAATTTGGGGCAACGTCTCTCAAGTGGGCGAACAAGGCGGCTGTTTGGCCCGTTCTGCCGTGCTCTATTCCGACCTAGATGAATCCGTGGCTGGCGTGTCCGTCAACCGTTTCTGCGCCTCAGGGCTCGAGGCCGTGAACATGGCCGCAGGTCAGGTCATGGGCGGCCAAGGCAACGCCTATATCGCTGGTGGCGTTGAATCCATGTCACGCGTTCCGATGGGCTCAGACGGCGGCGCAATCGCTGTTGATCCAACCCTCGCGATGAAAGCCTATTTCGTTCCACAAGGCATTTCATCCGACATCATCGCCACGAAATACGGCTTCACCCGCGACATGTGCGATGAATACGCCGTTGAATCCCAACGCCGTGCGGCCCTGTCCCAGAAAGAAGGTCGCTTCGATAAATCCGTCTTCGGTCTGAACGATCAAAACGGCATCGAAATCCTCGGCCATGATGAAATGGTGCGCGGTGAAACCAACATGCAAACGCTCGGCTCCCTGAACCCATCGTTCAAAGCCCAAGGCGAGGTTATGCCAGGTTTTGATGCCATCGCCCTGCTGAAATATCCAGAGCTGGAAAAAATCAACCACGTGCACCACGCAGGCAACTCCTCTGCGCTGGCAGACGGGGCGGCCGCCATTCTGATCGGCAACAAAGAATTTGGCGAAAAGAACGGCCTGACACCGCGCGCGCGCATCAAAGCAACCGCAAAAATCGGCACAGACCCGACCATCATGCTGACAGGCCCCGTGCCTGTGACGGAACGCATCTTGGAGCGCAATGGCATGAATATCGGCGACATCGACTTGTTCGAGGTGAACGAAGCCTTTGCCTCCGTTGTTCTGCGCTTCCAACACTATTTCAACGTGGATCACGACAAGCTGAACGTGAACGGCGGCGCAATCGCAATGGGCCACCCGCTCGGCGCAACAGGCGCGGTCATCCTCGGCACGCTGCTCGATGAAATGGAACGCTCTGACAAAGAAACCGGCCTTGCAACGCTTTGCATCGGTTCGGGCATGGGCGCGGCAACAATCCTAGAGCGCGTGTAACACGCATGTCTCGGCATCCTCTCCTCGATATTCTCGACCAGCTGAAATCGGACACCCGTTTCGATTTCACCTTGGTCGAAAAATACGAGGGGAAATTGATGCGGCTCAAATGCCGGACCCCGAATATTTGGGTCATGGTGGCATCTGAAGACGGATCAATGCTGGATCGCTGGGCGCACGATGGTGGGGCCGCTTTCGTGAAATACACGGAAGATGACCTCGCCAAAGGGCCGGAACACAACGCCAAAGCGCTGATTGCTTTGGCTGAAACAGAACAAGAAAAACACCAATCCGCTGCGAACGGACCCAATGAACAAGAACGCCGCCTCGCAGATATCAGAGAAAATAGTCCAAGCTATCAAGCATCCGTAAGAAACCGCTTGGACCCCCAGAAATGGAGAAAAAAACATGACTGATTTCCACTACAAACTCGACGGCGACATCGCCATCATCACATGGGATTGCCCCGACAAATCCATGAACATCATGTCCGAAACGGGCTTTGGTGAACTCGATGCGCACATCGACACCGTGCTGGGCGATGACGCCATCAAAGGCGCGATCATCACCTCTGGCAAAGACACGTTTGCGGCGGGGATGGACCTAACCGTGCTGGCCGAATGGAAAGCACGCGGCGGCGACAACCCTGCCCCGCAACTGATGGACGGCATCATGACGGGCCACCGTATCATGCGCAAAATTGAACGCGCTGGCATGGACGCCAAAACCAACAAAGGCGGCAAACCAATCGTCGCCGCATTGCCGGGCACGGGCCTTGGCATCGGTCTTGAAATTCCGCTGGCCTGTCACCGCATTTTTGTGGCCGACAACCCCAAGGCAAAAATCGGCCTGCCAGAAATCATGGTCGGCATCTTTCCAGGCGGCGGCGGCACAACCCGCCTCGTGCGCAAGCTTGGCGTGATGAACGCCTCTTCTTTCCTGCTCGAAGGCAAGACAGTTGATCCGAACAAAGCCAAAGCAGCTGGCCTCATCGACGAAGTCGTGCCTGCGGACGAACTCATCTCCTCTGCCAAAGCATGGATCGAAACCGCAACAGACGCGGACCTGCTGAAACCTTGGGATGCCAAGGGCTACAAAATGCCGGGCGGCGCACCGTACCACCCTGCTGGCTTCATGACTTATGTCGGCGCAACGGCCATGGTCCACGGCAAAACCCACGGCGCGTTCCCAGCAGCCAAAGCAATGCTCGCAGCCGTTTATGAAGGCGCACTTGTTCCCTTCGATCAAGCCATCCGCATTGAAGCACGCTGGTTCACCAACATCCTGTTGAACCCGTCGTCCTCTGCCATGATTAACTCCTTGTTCATCAACAAAGGCGCGCTGGAAAAAGGCGCGGTTCGTCCCAAAGGCGTGGCAGATCAATCCGTCAAAAAAGTCGGCATTCTTGGCGCTGGCATGATGGGCGCTGGCATCGCGTTGGTCTCTGCACTTGCTGGCATCGAGGTGGTCCTGATTGACCGCGACCAAGATGCAGCGGACAAAGGCAAAGCCTATTCCGAAGCGCACGCCGACAAAGGCATCGCACGCAAAAAATCCACACCCGAGAAGAAAGAGAAGCTTCTTTCTCACATCACCGCAACGACAGATTTGAACGCCCTCAAAGGCTGCGATCTGATTGTCGAAGCGGTGTTCGAGGACGTGGGCGTCAAAGCCGAGATGACCAAAAAAGTCGAAGCCATCGTTGGCGAAGACTGCATCTTTGCCACCAACACATCCACGCTGCCAATCGGCGAGCTGGCCAAAGCATCCGTGCGCCCCGACCAATTCATCGGCATCCACTTCTTTTCCCCAGTTGATAAAATGCTGCTGGTGGAAATCATCAAAGGGGCACAAACGGGCGACCGCGCCGTTGCAAAATCGCTCGATTTTGTACGTCAAATCCGCAAAACGCCAATCGTGGTCAACGACGCGCGCTTCTTCTATGCCAACCGTTGCATCATCCCCTACGGCGGCGAAGCAAACCGCATGGTATCAGAGGGCATCGAGCCAGCCTTGATCGAAAACGCCGCAAAACAGCTCGGCTTCCCGCTTGGCCCACTTCAACTTGGCGATGAAACATCCATCGACCTCGCGGAAAAAATTATGACCGCCACAAAGGCCGCCATGGGCAACGAATACCCTGCCTCTGGCGCGGATGATGTTGTGCAAACCTTGTTCGATCTCAAACGTCTGGGCCGTAAAACCAAATCTGGCTTTTACGACTACGACGAAAAGGGCAAACGCACAGGTCTGTGGAAAGGTCTCGGCGATCACTTTGAAGTCATGGAAGACCAACCCGGCCTAGAAGAGGTCCAGCACCGCCTGATCCTCGCCCAAGTCCTAGAGGCCGTTCGCGCCCTCGAAGAAGGCGTCCTTGAAGACATCCGCGAAGGCGACGTCGGCGCGATCCTTGGCTGGGGCTTCATGCCCTGGTCTGGTGGCCCGTTTGCTTGGCTCGATATCATCGGCTCTACAAAGGCGGTCGAAATCTGCGACGCGCTGGCCGCCAAACATGGCATCCGCTTTGAGGCACCTGCCTTGCTGCGTGAAATGGGCGAAAAAGGCGAGAGCTTCTATGGCCGTTTCGGGGCAGACGCAAAAGCGGCCTAACCCCAAACAAACCGACACAACCAAAAAGAGCCCAGATCCAATCTGGGCGCTTTTTCAGTTTTTATGGGTTAGCTTAGACCTGCTAAGTTGCGATGGGGCTAAACGGGCGCGGTGTGCGTTCGATCTTATTTTTCAAACGGCTGCACAATTCTTTCGCTGCCAAAATCTGCGGCTTCGCATCTGCGTTCACAAGGCCACTTACACGCGCAGCAGACTTTGCCGTGCCAGTTGGATTTGTCTTGAACTGCTTGGACACCAATGGGCGGATCAACCGCGTGAACAGCGTCAGCAACAGCGTATTCCCAGCCAAACAAATGGCAAACAATACCCCAACATAGGTCAACACGTTCAACACGCTCGCCAAATCAAACCCAGCACGAGACGCCAGCCAACTCACATAACCAACAACGTCACGTTCGCCGCCATGCACGCTCACATAATTTGCGTACATCGTGCTCAGCGCCAGCAGCGCCATCGCAACTACGGTCAACGGCAACATTTGCAACGCAACATTCAAACACCGCGTCGAAAAAGCCTCATTTCGCCCCGAACGTGCCATTCGATTGGCAACACACACCAGCGAAAAGGCAATGGACAATGGGATGCTCAACTTGAGCAATTCCATGAATTTCGGATCAACTACCATCAGCGACGATCCGAAAATCGCGATATTCGCGCCAATCAATTCGCGGCGGTACAATTCAGAATAATCGCGCTTTACAGAGGGACGGCGGACACCACGCATATCATTCACCAAACTCGCACTCGCAGTGTTCGCTTGTTCGCATTCTGTATTAACGCGAACCGAATAATCAAACAGCTTTTTCACTGTGAAAGACGCCAGTAGAACACCTATCACAAAACCGATAACTGCAATTGTTTGGTGGTTGCTTGCATCACCTGAAAGGCCCGTCACGTATAGAATAGAATTGTGTCCTGCAACGCGTTGCAGAACGATTTCTAAGGCCAGTGTTATGCCTACAAACACAACCGACAACCCCCATCCTTCGACCGAAGAAAGGTGGCGCGTTTCCGTGCGTGCGTACAACACAGCAACTGGAAGTTGTGCAAAAAGAACTAAAATCAAGGATACCCAAAAGCGACTGATACTAATACCGAACGTGGTTTTAAAGAGTTCAACAATCAACAAAGACGCAGACATGACAATCAAAACAAGCATAGATTGCGTCAACACATAAGAAACAAACGGTCTGTTTAAGGTATTCGAGTTCATAGTAGCCTCCTGAACCTATTTCACACCACTAGGTAGAGCCCTAATTATGTCAACAATTTGCTACCGCTATGACCAATTCGCGTTCATTTAGTGCCAAATTTTTTGAAAATTCTCATAAAACCTTGCAAATTGGCGCACGAAGTACTTCAAATTTACCTAGCCAGATTTGGCCCCATTTTCACGCCACAGCACCAGCGCACCGCCGCCGACAATTAGCAAAACGCCAGGGAACAACCGATCAAGCGGCGCTTCGCCAAACACGATCCATCCCATCGTGAAGGCAGAAATCAGCCCGAAATAATTGAACGGCGCCAGCGCGCTCGGTTCTGCCATGCGCACCGAAATCAGCATGCAAATCACACCGCAACCGCCCAACAATCCCATCACCGTAATCAACAGCGCATCCATGCCGCTTTCGATTCCCGAAAACCCAGTGGTGAACAAAACCACCACCAAATTCGAAACAACCGCAGCCACAGCTGAATACAGATACAACAGCGAATTCGAAACATCGCGATCAATCATGCGCACCGTCACAATCGACAGCGCATAAAATGCCGCCGCACACAGCGGCAGCAGCGCCCACAGATTAAAGCTCTCGGCGGTGGGTTGCACGATCATCATCGCGCCGCCAAATCCCATCAAAACCGCGATGGATCGCCAAATCCCAACCCGTTCGCCCAGCAGTGGGATCGACATCAGCACCACAAACAACGACATCGTGTAGCCAAGGGCCGCCACCAGCGCAAAGGCGGTTGTGCCCAGCGACGCATACCAACAAATCTGCGCAATCGTCACCATCAGCCCACGGGAAAACGCGAACTTCCACTGGCGGATCCACAGATGTTTTGGATCCAGCTTAAACTCGCCCGTCCACCACATCAGCACCAGTGCGGGGATCATCCCCACAATGTTGCGATAGGCCGACAGCTCCAGCACTTCGTACCTTGGCAGCAGCGTTTTGATGATCACCGACATTCCATCCAGAAACACGATGCCGAGCAGCAAAATCATTGCTGCCCGCACCAAGTTAGATTGAAATATCGCGGGCATTCGGGGCTATTCCAGCCCCTTTTCCTTAAACAACGCGCCAAGGTCTGCTTCGGGGCGCGCACCGATGTGGCCGATAATTTCACCGGCTGCAACACAGCCCATGCGACCGCAGGTCATCATATCGCGCCGATTAACCAACCCATGCAAGAACCCCGCGGCGAACAAATCGCCCGCCCCCGTCACGTCCATAACTTTCGACGCCTCCGCAGGGGCCAAAACCGTCTCACCGCCCCGCGCAACATAGGCGCCCTTGGCCCCCACAGTACACGCCACGATCTCCACACGGCTCGCCGCTTCTGCGATACTTTCCTCCAGCGTGTCGGCAGGATACATCGCCGCCATTTCGTGCTCGTTGCAGAACAGCAGATCAATGTGATCGCGGATCATGTCGCGAAACGCTTGGTGATGACGATCCACACAGAACGGATCAGACAGCGTGACCGAAACTTTACCGCCCGCGCCTTTACAAGCCGCAATCGCCTTGGCAAACGCCGCGTGGGACAGCTCTCCGTCGAACCGATACCCTTCCAGATACAGCCACTCCGCATCCGCCATCATCGCAGGATCAATATCATCTGGCCCAAGGTGTTCGGACACACCCAAATACGTATTCAGCGAGCGTTCGCTGTCAGGCGTCACCAAAACCATGCAACGCCCCGTTTCATCCACCGCATCCGCAGGGGAACGCGGCACTTCGAAATCCGCACCCTGTGCGCGCATGTCATGCTCAAAAATATCGCCCAGCTGATCGGCCTTCACCTTACCAACATAGGCCGTGCGATCCCCAAGTGCGGCAATCCCCGCAATCGTGTTCGCAGCAGAACCACCAGACACTTCTTTCGCTGGCCCCATCATGCCGTACAGCTCGCTCGCCCGCGCGGTATCAATCAACTGCATGATGCCTTTTTCCACACCATTATCGGCAAGGAACTGATCCTCACACGGTGCCAACACATCCACCAACGCGTTGCCAATGCCGACAACCTGATATTTTTTAGCCAAAATCTTTCTCCTCAAACGGACATAAGTCCTCAACAATACAGTTCGCACACACGGGCTTGCGCGCCTTACAGACATAGCGCCCGTGCAAAATCATCCAGTGATGCGCGTGCATGGCAAACTCGGCGGGGATTTGATCCTCAATCGCCCGTTCCACCACCACAACATCTTTTCCAGGGCAAACGCCCGTGCGGTTTCCAAACCGAAAAATATGCGTGTCCACCGCCTGCGCAGGCTGTTTGAACCACATATTCAGCACAACATTCGCCGTCTTGCGCCCCACACCCGGCAGGCTTTCGAGCGCCGCACGGCTCGATGGAACAACACTGTCAAATTCATCCACCAAAATCTGGCTCATCTTCATCACGTTCTTGGCTTTGTTGCGAAACAAGCCAATCGTTTTGATGTGTTCGGTCACCCCATCAAGGCCCAGCGCCAGCATTTTTTCAGGCGTATCCGCAATCGCAAACAAAGCCTTCGTCGCCTTATTCACCCCAATATCCGTCGCCTGCGCGCTCAGCGCCACAGCCACCACCAGCGTATACGCATTCACATGATCCAACTCGCCCTTAGGCTCTGGCTCACTGTCGCGAAACCGCGAAAACATCGCATGGATTGTGTGATAATCGAGTTGTTTTGTCATGGGATCGGTTTGGCATGGGGGGCTTCAATTAGAAAGTTTAAATTCACTTTTGTTGTCACAAATGATCTTGTTTTCGCTCCTGCCTTATCAATCCTAAATGTTTAGCTTGCATTTGGGCTCCGATTTCGATCGCAAAAGCGATGAAATTCGTCATTCACGTGGCACTTGAACTTTGGGTGTTGTATTGATTTTGATAATTACCAAACTTCTTTCGTTACTTGATCAGATTGAGGCCTAAATGAAGAGACATCTAATTTTAATATTGCTAGGTGTTGTGACAATCTTCGTAATTATTGTCGCCATCACGACCGAAATTAACATCACTCAGACGCAACGAGAAGCTTACGAAGACGCGGAAATTTCCAATATCTTTGAGGAGCGGTTCCAAAATAAGATTGTCCCATCTTTTTGGGGCGCACCAAACGGGTTCGAAGCAGCTCTAACCTCAATTGACGCTCGAAACTTATTAGCCCGCTCGGTTCCGAACACGGATCTACGTGAAGCGGATGTCCTTTTTATTTTTGTAAAAAATGAACAAGGGCTTCAAGAGTTTCCGTATTACGATCTATTTTCTATGGATGAGATAAAAACTGTAACAAGTACAAAAGACACTTTATCCATCAAGTACGATTTACAAATAGATTCTGAATTAGGAGTCAAAAAATTTAGACTTCAAATCTTTTACTTTGATGGCCGAAAGGGCGATGCAATAAAACTGTCTAATACTGTTTGCCTTGCCCGTTACTTGTACGGTGAAGCGATTTTTGAAAATGGCGTTCATGGTATTCCGCGCTATGATGAATGTAAAAAGGACTAGCCGAGGTCATCCGCCGCGCGCTCCAACTCTATGAGTTTGTGATCGAGGAAGAAGAAAAAGGCGGCGGCGTCTCGGTAAAAACCGAAAAAGACGGTGAAATCATCTACCGCTCCATCTTCTAACCAAAATCACTCATACGCTTTGCGCTCACCCTCTTTGAACAACCCACCGCATGTCGCCTCGCGACAGCGCCACGCATCAAACATCGCGCCATAGCGTGCTTGATCCGCGTCCCAACGGGCAACATCAACAACTGCATCCCCCAGCGTCGTAAACGCCATGCGCCCGTGATCAGTGTGAACAAAAACCTGGCAACGCCCCTGCCCCGTTCGACACGACACCGCGCGTTCGATGTTTTGCGCGCGGTCCAGCTCTAACATCAACACAAGACCAGCCTCTTCCAAACGCACAACCCCGTCGAGCTGCGCTACATCGCTCGGGATCGAACCAAGCTGATCGCCGTCATACGTCACGCCCGCAGTCTTCAACCGATCATATACCAGAAATGACTGGGTAATCGGGCGTTCAGACACCGACACATTCACATAGGGCAGCATTCCTTTTACTGCCTTACACCCAGCATCATCGTATCGTTTCATATCCGTAATACACAATATCACCTGCATCTCGGGCATATCCAAACGCCGATCCCCACCCGCCGAGGTCATACCGCGTGGCATTGCATAATACTGCCCCGCCACGCGGATCAAAAAATGCGTGGCTTGGGGATGCAGCGCCACATAACTGCTGTGCCCGACAAAGGCAGCGATGCAGAACCCACCCAAAACCACCGTTTGCGTTATCACAGACCAAGCCGCCCGTTTGTGCGTGATAAAAAAGGCAAGGAACACCGAAACGAAGAAGACACCGCCCGCATACGCCCCGTGAAACTCCCGCAAATGCGCGCCATCTTTTTGGGGGTGATACGAATATCCCACTCCCGCCAAAAATGCGAAAACGGCCAAACTCGCGGCGACGACAACAACCACCCACGCTAAGATCACACCAAAATGCTTCACACCAAATATCCCACAAGCCAGCAGTTCCGCCCAACGTAACACATCCCCAAAATGATGCAGCCCTTCACTTTGCACTTTGTGCCCCCTAACACTTAGCGCAACAAAAGGATCAAACATGCTAAACTGGGCAATCCACGGCACGGGGTTCATTTCCCACGCAATGATCACCGCGATTGCCGCTTCAAACGGCTCGCGGGTTCACACGATCATCGGGCGCAATCCTGAAACGCTCGCGGAATTTCAAACCCAGTACGCCATCCCAAACACCGCAACCGATGCGGCGCAACCTCTTGCCGATCCCGAAATCGACGCGATCTACATCGCCCTTCCAAACCACCTGCACCACACTGCAACAATTGCCGCCAGCAACGCGGGCAAGGCTGTCTTGTGCGAAAAATCCCTCACTACTACGATGGAACAGGCGGACGCACTCGCCACCACCATCCGCACCAACAACACCTTCTTCGCCGAAGGGTTAATGTACCTCGCCCACCCGCTTTACGCTCGCCTCACCGAACTCCTGCTCGATGGTCGCCTCGGAAAACTCCGTGCGATCCACGGCCATTACGCCGCCGATATTCACGGCGTCACAAACCCGCTTGGGCGCGGCACGCTGTTCAACCTCGGCTGTTACCCTGTCTCGCTGATGCACCTCGTGATCCAAACCATGTGCGGCCCAGATGCGTTTGCGAACCGCACCCTGCTTGCCACGGGCAACACGGAACCCGATCACGGCACGGTGGTCGACGCGGCGATGACCTGCAAATTCGCAAACGGCGTTCTGGCTACGCTTCAATCCACAGACACCTACGGCATGTCCCACGGCTTTACCATTTCAGGGGAAAACGGCACGTTGGAGCTTATCACCAACCCGTGGCTGCCCGTTGCAGGCGACAATCACATCCAGTGGCGCCCCTACACAGGCACCCCCGAAGACATCATCGTGAACACGGGCCACGATGCGTTCTACCATCAGGTCAAAATGATCGAAACGGCGCTGAAAGACGGCAAAACCCAAGCCACGCGCCCCTCCCCGACTCTTTCCGATTCCCTCGACATCATGGGCCTGCTCACGGAATGGGACACCGCCATTTTAGGCGAGAAATAGCCTAAACCCCTGTATGTTCACGCAAATGTAACACTCTGTGTCGAAAACTTCACCAAATCGCCCTTGAAAGCACTGCTCACTTAGCTATGTACTAACAACAACACATGATCCGTTTTGATCGCTTCACCGTAATCAAGATCAGAACAGTACATCTAAAAGGAAAAGAACAATGTCGGCTCTTACAGCTGCCCTCACCGCCGTGGTTTTGACCACACCCATCGTGCAGGTCACCCATGATCGTATCGTGGAAACACCGCGCGTTGCAGAAATCGTAATCCAACCGAGCGCGTCCGATATCGGCATCGACGATACTGCGCTCACCCAATTCCTTGTGCGGGCTAATCACCGCTATCAAGGCACACGTTAATTTAGGTAACTAGGGTCCCCGTGGTGCAGGCTGTATTTGAAATGTCCCTCAAACTACTGGCCGCGCCACTGTTGATCTGGCAGGGGCTTGGTGTGCGCAAGCATGCCCTGATCTTGCCAGAACCAACCGGCCCCCGCAGTGGCGTCACCGCCAAACGGTCTTCACCAAACGCTCCCCTTCGTTTGCTGATCGTCGGTGACAGTGCCGCTGCGGGTGTTGGGGTTGATACTCAAGACGACGCGCTTTTGGGCCAGCTGGTACAAACTCTGTCACAGCACACAACCGTTGAGTGGGATTTGATCGCCCGCACAGGTGCCACAACCGCCAGCACCACAACATGGCTGCGCGACACGCAAGCAAAACCTTATGACGCCGTTGTCATCTCGCTCGGCGTGAATGACGTCACCCGCCAAATCCCGTTGCAGCGTTGGATCAATCAAACCGCAACCCTGCTCGATCTGCTGGTCAGCAAATTCTCCGCAAAACGCATATACACCACGACCCTGCCTCCGATGGGCGAATTTCCCGTCCTGCCCCAACCCCTGCGGTGGATCATCGGCCTGCGCGTGGATCGTTTTGACACCGCCATGGCGCGGTATCAATCCACACGACCCGAGGTCACGCGCCTGCATCCAGACTACCCGATGGGCCCGACGCTGATGGCGTCGGACGGCTATCACCCCTCCAAACAGGCCTACACCATTTGGGCCGATCTGATGGCGAAAGCAATTTTGGAAGATATCGAAGGATTGGGACAGAAGCGCTTAGCCAAGATATAAGCAATATTCGCAAAACAGAACCGCCTGAAAGCCAGCCCGAGGCAATGTCGACTAAGGGGACAAACTGACAATTGCGCCATATCTTCCGTACAAGTATATTAGTTAAATGCATCAACAGACAGAAAATATGAAAACGAGCGAAAAGCTTCTTGCATCGTTATTGGAGTTCGAACGCCTCGGCCTTCGTGTAAAGGCAAAAGAAGCGGCGTATGCACTCGTCGAGGCCCTACCGTCACTTAATGATAAGGATGCTTGGACAAGAGCCTATTTGCATACATTGCCAACGAATGGGCAGTCTCGTATTCGACACGAAATATATGATGGCATCGTGTTTCCTGCACTTCGGGCTGGATATGAGCGAAACGATCCGGAAGCCCTCTATTTGCTTGGTAAAACATGGCAAAATTATATTTCAGGGGATGTGTTTGCAAAACAAATTGGGTTCCATTCATCTGAATTTTTCTTTGAACGTGCCTATCAGGTTGATCCGAGTTCAGAGCGATACAAACGCGCATTTCTTGGAGCACTAATTGTCAAATTTGACTATTTGTTCCACGAGTGGCCTTCTAGAATTTTGATAAATCACGACAATTGGTCTGCTGAACTAGTAGAGCTCAAGTCCAATATTGAGCTTGCTTCTAGCTTAGACGAAAGCGGTCAGCATGTTGAAGACATCAGAGATTTTTTGGAAAAAACCAACATATATTCTGATCGCTTGTCGAGCCATGAACTTGGTCACTAAGGCCTCCACTCCACCACTCAACAAATTCCCCCTTCCCGCAAGAAACGGGTGGCAAATAACACGCCCACCCGCCACATTACCCCCATGAAACATGATCCATACCACCACGCCGTAATTGCCCGCGCGATTGAATACATCGACACCACCGTTGGCGAACAGCCACGGCTGGATGAGGTCGCGAATGCCGTTGGCCTCTCCCCCATGCACTTTCAACGGGTGTTTTCACAGTGGGCGGGCGTCTCCCCGAAACGCTACCAACAATACCTCACGCTCGATCACGCGAAATCCCTGCTGCGCGACCGCTTCACCCTGCTCGACACGGCCCTAGAAACGGGCCTTTCTGGCACAGGCCGCCTGCATGATCTGTTCCTTACGTGGGAAGCCATGAGCCCTGGCGAATTTGCTGCCAAAGGTCGCGGGTTAACCATCACGTGGGGTTGGTTCGACAGCCCGTTTGGCGAAATGATCGTCGCCGCTACCCCGCGCGGCATTTGCGGCATGGGGTTCACCGCCGAATTTGGCCGCGACTGGTCGTTAGAGGATATGAAAAACCGCTGGCGCGACGCGACCTATGTGCAAAACGAGGCCGCCCTCCAAGATCAAGTCAGCGCCATCATCGGCGGCGATACCGCCAACTTGCACCTGATCGGCGCGCCTTTTCAGATCAAAGTCTGGGAGGCCTTGCTAAACGTCCCCACGGGCCACGTCACCACCTACGGTGAAATCGCCAAATCCATCGGCAATCCCAAGGCCGTGCGCGCTGTTGGCACCGCCGTAGGCCGCAACCCGATCAGCTGGCTCATCCCCTGCCACCGCGCCTTGCGCAAATCGGGCGGATTGGGCGGCTATCACTGGGGCTTGCCCGTCAAACGCGCCTTGCTGGCATGGGAAGGCGCGCGCGCTGATGCCGCTCCTGAAAACTGAATCTCAAACGCACCACTGTGCGCTGAAATCCGCCTGATCACACATCCGTGCGGGGTCAAACCCTTGTAATACACGCCAAACTGCCCATTTAGTTGCGAACGAGTAGCAATAGAAAGACCAGTATAATGGCGTTTACAAAACCACTCATCCTCGCATCCATTTCTGTGTTCGCACTGGCGGCCTGTGATGATCCGTCCAACCCAGATTACCAAAAAACCCGCAATGGCGCTGCCATCGGCGCCGCAGCCGGTGTTGCCTCGCAAATTCTGGCAGGCAATTCAGCCGACAGCGCGCTTAAAGCAGGAGCACTTGGTGCGGTTGTTGGCGCGGTGATCGGCAATGTGCTGGACAAACAAGAACAAGACCTGCGCCAAGATCTTGAAGGATCAGGCGCGACAATCACCAACACCGGTAACGAGCTGATCGTCACCCTGCCCGAGGCAATTACCTTTGCAACCGACAGCACGTCGGTACGCGGTTCATTGCAAGACGACCTCGCGGCGCTTGCAAACAACTTGCAAGAATACCCCGACAGCACCGTGGATGTGATCGGCCACACCGACAGCGTGGGCGATGAATCCTACAACCAAAACCTGTCCTCGCGCCGTGCCTATGCCGTGGAAAGCATCCTGCTGAACAACGGCGTGCCAAATGATCGCATCCGCGCCTATGGCCGTGGTGAAACGCAATCTATCGCGTCAAACGAAACTGCATCGGGGCGCGCTGCAAACCGCCGCGTGGAAATTGTGATCCGCCCAACCAGCTGATCCCAACACCCAGCGAAACACCTTCAGAGCGTGGCACCTGCCGCGCTCTTTTGCGTTTCACATAACGCCCGCTTTCACAAAATGCTTCCACGCAAACTTCACATAGCGGCTGTCGTATTTATGCCGCCCGGGATACAGACAGATATCCAGCATTTTCCCGCGCCGATTACGGCTGTGCGTGCACTCAAACTCCAGCGCGGCCACCGAACTGCGCCCGGCACGGCGATACCGCCCGATCCGCTTGTACCGTTTCATCACCGCGTAAACATTGCCCTGTCGCACACCCTTAATGACCCGCCCTTCCAGCGGCACCGTCAAATCGGTGCGCCCATGAACATGTAAAACATTCGCCACAGGTTTCTTGCACCGCTTGGGCGGCTCTTTCCAAAACGTCCCCGCCATCGGTGCGAAGGCCGCAAACATCGCGGGTCGCTCGCAGATCAGGTTCCACGTCACCATGCCACCCGCCGAATACCCCGTCGCCATCATGCGATCAGGATCAATGGCAAAGCGCCGCGTGGCATCCGCGACAACCGCATCAAAATACGCAAACGTACCCCGCACACTGGCAACATTTCGCGGCCCATTTGGCAGGCTCCAATCCTCTCCCACAGATTTCACCGCAATCAGCGCGACCCCCAAATCCGATGCGATCCCGCGCAGGGTTTCATTGCCCATCACGCCTTTGGCCGTGCCTTGCATCCCGTGTGAAAACAAAATCGCGCCGACTTGGCTGCGCCCATCATGCCCCTCAGGCATCGCAATGAAATAATGCCGATCCCCCAGCCTGCACTTCGTATCTGGCCCACAGGCCATCGCGGATGACCCAATCAAAACTGTAAAAATCAAACTGATAAAAACCCGCATACGCTTCTCCAAATATGGGGTGATGCTGGCCCGCGCGCTGCCCCAACGCAAGACATTTCCCCAAATGCGCTAACCCTTGCTGATTATCGCCACTGGTCATAATATCAGACCAATTCGTCGCAAGGACCGCCCAATGCCGTTTCAGAAAATACAAACCGAACGGGTCGCTGATACCGTTGTGCGCCAGATCGAACAGCTGATCCTGCGCGGCATTTTACGCCCGGGCGAACGGCTCCCCTCGGAACGCGACCTCTCTGATCGGCTCGGCGTTTCGCGCCCCTCCATCCGCGAGGCCATCGCGAACCTTGTGGAACGCGGCCTGCTGGCAACCCGCGCTGGCTCTGGCATTTACGTGGCCGATGTTCTCGGCTCTGCGTTTTCCGAACCGCTGATAAAACTGTTCTCCTCCCACGAAGAGGCGCTGTTCGATTACATCGCCTTTCGCCGCGATCTCGAAGGATTGGCAGCCGAACGTGCCGCCCGATTGGGCAGCGACACCGACCACAAAGTCATCACCACGCTGTTCAAGAAAATGGAAAACGCTCACACCAAACGAAACCCCGCCGAAGAAGCCGCGCTTGACGCCGAATTTCACATGGCAATCGTGGAGGCATCCCACAACGTCTTCATGCTGCACATGATGCGCTCCATGTTCGAAATGCTGCGCGCGGGCGTGTTTTACAATCGCCAAGTCATGTTCAAAGTACGTACCACCCGCAGCGCCCTCCTTGATCAACACCGCGCCATCCACGACGCAATTGTCGCGCGCGATCCCAACGGCGCACGCAAAGCAATCGAGGACCACCTCACCTTTGTGGAAACCTGCATGCACCAAGACCAAAAATCAGCCGCCAACGAACACGTCGCACAACAGCGATACAAACAAGAACAGGATCGAAAATGATCACCACCTTCCCCGAATTTTGCCTCCGCGCAGGTATTGCCGTTCTGTTTGCCACCGCTTTGGGATTGGAACGCAGCTTCAAAAACAAACCCGTTGGCGTACGCGCCTTTATGATGATCGCGCTCGGCTCCGCGTGTTTCACAATGATCACGATGAACTTTGCGTTCGGGGCTTTCGCCACCAGCGAAAGCTCGGTTTCTGTTGATCCCACCCGCGTGATCCAAGGGGTCATCGGCGGCATCGGGTTCTTGGGTGCTGGGGCTATTATGTCGGACAAATCGGATGGCGGCACAGTGCGCGGCATGGGCACAGGGGCGGCAGTCTGGACGGTTGGATCCATCGGCGTGGCTTGCGCGTTAGATTACATGTGGGAAGCAGGATTTATCACAGCCGTTGCTTTCGCAATCTTAACCCTTGCCAGTTATTTTGAACAACGCGCCAAAGACATCGGTGATGCAGATGGAAAAGGCTAACGCAACATTCGTTAACGCCAAAAGTGCCATACAGGTGCCATACGCTTTGCATACCGTTTGCATACCATTTGCATACGCTTTGCGGACAGTTTTTTGGCCCTAAAAACCGCG
>JABBAP010000055.1 GCA_018607905.1 Paracoccaceae bacterium
CGCCAGCTGAAAAGTTCGCCCAATGTGTTGCGTCGATCAGTTGAGCCCGCCGCCCTTTGATACCGGTTTCTGCACGGCAACAATTCGACATTGTGTGCGGAAAACGGACTTTGACTGCAAAATCGCAATACTAGAAAGCGTGAGTGAAGCGCAGATATTCAATAAATTCATGCGCCCTGCCCCGCGTTTCTAGCCCGCAGATTCGCGAGTAGCTGACGATGTGGCTCTAAGTGTTTTTTCGTCCTAGGGGGCGTTAAAAGAGCAAATTGGGCCCTAAAAATTGAACCCTTTGTGGAAAAGATTACATCCGCTCCTTTAGCAACGGAATGCCACACGCGATATTTGCCCCATCAATTTTCAACCAGAAAACACTACTCAATAGATTTCGGGCTCTTGGACCGATGCCCCAAAATCTGTGCTCAGAAAATCAAAATCACACCCTTTATCTGCCTGTTTAACATGCTTGGAGAACACCCAACCATACCCCCGTTGATAGCGTGGCTCAGGCTGTTGCCACTCGGATTGGCGGCGCTTCATTTCGGCGTCAGATATATCAACATCCAATCGTCGATTTGGCACATCAACGAAAATGATGTCATCGGTTTGGACAAACGCTAGCGGTCCTCCGATAAAAGATTCTGGGGCAACGTGAAGAATACATGCGCCGTAACTCGTGCCGCTCATCCGCGCATCAGACAGGCGAACCATATCACGATGCCCCTCGTTCAATAATTTTTGCGGCATCGGGATCATACCCCATTCGGGCATTCCCGGCCCGCCCTGTGGCCCAGCATTTCGCAGGATCAAAACATGGTCTGGTGTGATTGCAGCATCTGGATCATCGGTGATCTCTTTCAACTCTGCATAGGAATTCGTCACCAAAGCAGGGCCGCGATGGGTTAAGAATTTGGGGTCCATCGCCGCGGGCTTGATAACTGCACCGTCTGGCGCAAGATTGCCCTTTAGAACCGCCAGTGACCCTTCGTGGTAAACTGGGTTCGATAACGGGCGAATAACATCTGTGTTGTAATTTCGCGCCCCTTTCAGGCTCTCGCCTAATGGCTGCCCCGTCACTGTTAGGGCTGTCAAATCCAGCTTATCCCCCAGCTCTTTCATCAGCACAGACAAGCCACCTGCATAAAAGAAATCTTCCATAAGGTATTCAGTTCCCGAAGGCCGAATATTGGCAATCACGGGTGTGGTGCGCCCGATTGCGTCTAGATCATCCAACTCCAAAGGAATGCCAGCCCGCCGCGCCATCGCGATCAGGTGGATGATCGCATTCGTCGAACACCCAGTCGCCATGGCAACTGTAACCGCATTTCGCGTGCTGGCCTCTGTGATGATCTTATCGGGCGTCAAATCCTCCCAGATCATATCAACGATCCGTCGCCCGCAGGCAGCGCTCATTCTTTGGTGGTTTACATCCGGTGCGGGGATGGATGATGCACCGGGCAAGCACATGCCCCAAGCATCGGCAATCGCGGTCATGGTGCTGGCGGTGCCCATGGTCATGCAATGGCCATAGGATCGCGCAATGCCCGCTTCAACACCTTGCCATTCCGCTTTCGTGATATTGCCAGCGCGCCGTTCGTCCCAGAATTTCCAAGCATCCGCGCCCGAACCAAGGGTCTTGCCTGCATAATTCCCTCGTAGCATCGGGCCAGCGGGCAGATAGATAAAGGGTAATCCCATCGACACAGCCCCCATCACCAAAGCAGGCGTGGACTTATCACAACCGCCCATCAATACCGCGCCATCAACGGGATTTGATCGCAGAACTTCTTCGACCTCCATCGCAACCATATTTCGATACAACATGGCGGTGGGTTTAAGCAGTTGTTCCCCAAGAGAATGAGCAGGAATTTCAACTGGCATACCACCCGCTTGCAAAATCCCTTTTTTAACGAACTCAACCCGATCCCTAAAATGCATATGGCAGGGCTGTAAATCCGACCAAAATGGAAATTTTATTGTGTTTGAAACCAGAATAAATCCCACCGCTGAGGCTTATATTCTTGATGATTTTCTGCACACCTATTCTGGGCAAGTTGCCCACGGGACCAAACCTGTTTCTTTCCCTCAGGGTAAGATTGGAAAGGCAGCGACACCGGCGAGCGTTCTTATTAAAACGTCTTGGCAAATTCTGCCACCTACAGCGGATACCAACAATTACATTGTAAAAGACGGGCTCATTTATGTGCCTGCGGGTCAAAGCGGGACTGGGCAAGATATGTGCCTGCAAGAACGTCTCGGGCTGGTTGGCATGCATATTGTTTCGCGCACACACAGCGGGAACGGTGATGAATGGTTGTGGACCACTTTTGAACATCGCAAGACAGCCCCAAAAGCAAAAAATTCGCGCCGTGTGAATGTTATTTTTTCCAAGGATCTTTTTCCTGGTGGATGTTCGGCGCCGCAAAAAGATACTGCTGGGCCGTATGTTCTGTTTGATCCAGATTGCCCTGATTGCACGCCAAACGAACCCCCAAATGGAAACTTAAAATGGGCCAATACCCAGCCCTACGCGCGTACCAGCGAAAACCTTGTTTCTAATCCATCCCAAGTAGTTCGGTGTTGGGAAGTATTTGAAGGAACGGCAGAATTGAATGAAATGTGGCAAACGGAACTCATGGATACCCCGCTCAAAAACTATCAACTGATTTCAACGCAATGGCGTGGGGCAGACAAAAGCCCAATGTTCGAACATGGCGAAGTACCTCGTTTTCTAACCAACACGACGATGGAAACTATCTTCAGGCAGATGACGACGGAACATGCCTTGGCTGCCGTGCTTCAGCAGAAACAAGCACGGGTCAAGATGCTAACTTTACGTTTTTATTGCGCGCGCCGAACGAAGAATAATGACAGACAAAGGGCGATCTGACACTGAACGGTTTTTGTCCACGATATGGCGTTGCGTTTTGCACGCTTGTTCTTTGCGGCTCCGCTACAGTTTTGGCAGCCCAAAACGGCACTGGCACCTTTAATTCTCGGTCAAAAAATCAGATCGGCGGGCGTCTTTGATTGCTGCACCAATCTGGCGTTGGGTAGATCATTTTCCTTGGCACGCAAAATAGCCATTGTCTTATCAAGCCCGTAGCACAACCAGCGGTCAACTAAGCGGCACCGCAATGTATGAATTGGTGTATCGAGAAAGATAGAGAAATCCCAAAGCCCTGCCAATTCAACCCAATTTGGATGGTCCAAAAGAAGATAATTACCTTCGACTAATATAGTTTCATCAGTGGCTAATACCGCCCCGCCATTTGGAACAACGCAATCGTTTGCGCGATCAAAGGTTGGAAATTCGGTCTCTTTCCCACCGCGTATCAGTTGGATAATCGCGATAAAACCGGCAACATCGAATGTCTCTGGCGCGCCTTTGCGAGCTAGCAGATCTTGTTTCTTGAGGTCTTCATTGTCGAGGTGGAACCCATCCATTCACACAACGCAGGCGTTCGCTATACTTTGGCCAAGTTTTGATGCTAAAGTGGATTTACCACTCGCAGGTCCACCAGAAATTGCAATAATTCGTCTGCCATTGCGCAGCGACACCGCAGAAATCTGTTCAATGAGGGCTTGATGATCTATCATACGCTGCCTATTTCATTCGTCGCTTGTTTGACTAAGTCATCACATCGGGTGCTGAGCGCCCAGTGCATTCTCTCAAATTCGTCAATTCAGCAACGGCTTTCGCAACATCAACCAATGCCGTCTGTGTTTCAATCTTAAGGTCTCCTGTCGCAGGAACATATTTTTCCAAATAGACCCGCAGTGTCGCGCCTTCAGTGCCCGTTCCTGACAATCGCAAAACCGCGCGCGCCGCCATCAAAATAGACCCGCACGCCTTGGGTGTTACTCATCGAGCCATCGACAGGATCCGCATATGAAAACTGATCGGCATTTGAGACGACGAGATTACCTGCCTTTGTTGCGCGCAGCGTATCGAGGCGGCGATCCAAATCTGACATCAACGCATTTGCAGCGACGCTGTCCACGGCTTCATAATCGTGTCGAGAATAGTAGTTGCGCCCGTAATCGGCCCAGTGATCGTTCAAGATATCGTCGACCGAAACTTTGCGTGCGGCCAAAATATTCAACCACAGAAGTACGGCCCATAACCCATCCTTTTCGCGCACGTGATCAGATCCAGTTCCAGCGCTTTCCTCGCCACAAAGCGTTGCGCGACCATCATCAAGTAGGTTGCCAAAAAACTTCCAACCTGTTGGTGTTTCATAACATTCGATCCCGAGTTTTTGGGCGACTCTATCCGCGGCAGAACTTGTGGGCATAGAACGTGCAACGCCTGCCAATCCGCCTGCGTAGCCAGGGGCAAGATGCCCGTTTGCCGCCAAAATTGCGAGACTGTCTGATGGCGTCACATAAGCACCGCGACCCACGATCATGTTGCGGTCACCGTCACCATCAGATGCTGCACCCAAATCTGGTGACATGTCTGACATCATCAAATCCATCAAGGTTTTTGCCCAAATCGGGTTTGGGTCTGGATGACCTTTACCAAAATCCTCAAGCGGGATACCGTTCACCACCGTCCCCTTTGCAGCGCCTAATGTGTCTTCAAGGATGGCAGTTGCATATGGCCCTGTAACTGCGTTCATCGCATCAAAGCACATCGTGAAACCGCTCGCGAACAGCGCGCGGATCGCATCAAAATCAAACAGCGTTTCCATCAGCGCTTTGTAGCTTTTGACGGGATCAACAATTTCGATTTCCAAATCACCGCGGCGGGTTTGCCCAACAGTTTTCAAATCTACGTCGGTAAAATCCGCGATGAAATACCTTGATATTTCTTGCGTGGCTTGAAACATCAAATCCGTCAGGCCTTCGGGAGCCGGGCCGCCATTTGCCGCGTTGAATTTCAAGCCAAAATCCTCATCGAGGCCGCCAGGATTGTGGCTTGCGGATAGGATAAAGCCGCCGTCCGTTTTGTTGAGCCTAATCAGATGAGATGCTGCGGGTGTCGAAAGAAGCCCATTTTGCCCTACGATAACTTTCGCAGCCCCATTTGCCGCAGCAATTTTCAGTATGGTTTGAACTGCAGTGACATTAAAAAACCGCCCATCCCCCCCAATCACAAAGCTCTTGCCCGCCCCGCCCCCAATCGCATCAAAAATGGATTGGACAAAATTCTCGAGGTAGTGAGGTTCCATAAAAACACGGGTTTTTTTACGTAAGCCCGAGGTGCCCGGCTTTTGCGCATCAATGGGCTTGGTGCGAATTGTTTGAAATGTCATGTAAAGCATCCCCCATATTTTTGGACCGGGCCTGAACCATGATAGCGCCGAGCTGTTTTAAGGTGGTGAGTTTGCCAAGGACGTCAAGCCTGATGTCACCTTTTCAGTCTTTGATGCAAGAAAGGAAACGCGAACCAAGCCCCATTCTGAAAAATGGCGCGGTAACATCCGTGTGATTCAGGACTTATTTTGAAGCAGCCACGTGAGGCGATCACCTCTCGAGGGTAGGCCATTTCTTTGAGTGCGTAAAATCGCATTTTCGCGCATTCGCTTCGTTAAGGGAGTGCGGAAAACAGCACTGGTTTTTGCGCACTGTTTTTGACGGCACATTATCTTTGCCGCGCTGATTTAATTACGCACTTTAGGTACCAATTAAAATGATGTAAGAAACCGGCATGCAACTTACAAAATTCTCAGATTACGCACTTCGCATTCTTCTTCATTTGGCTTTGGCTGACGGAAGATTGATATCGACAAAGGATATCGCAGAAATCCACAGCGCCAAATACAATCACTTGGCCAAAGTTACCCAGTGGCTTGCAGCGGAGGGGCTGATTGAGGCAATTCGCGGCCGTTCGGGCGGGATGCGTTTGGCGATTGCAGCTGAAAATATCAACATTGGCAAGGTTGTCAGAAAACTGGAAGGTCGCTCTTCGCTTGTTGAGTGCATGCAAGAAGATGGTGGCAATTGCCGACTATCCAAAGCCTGTGGATTGTCGATTGCGCTTACAAAAGCCCAAGATGCATTTTTCGACGTCCTTGATGAATTTACCTTAACTGATCTAATTCTTGCACACCCCAGCATGACCGATCTTCTGCTGAGCATTCATCCAGATGGCGCAAAACCTTTGGCGGGATCGGGCCTGTCAAATTAAAAACTGTCGCTAGAATTTGCTGATTTGGGTTAAAAACCGCTGGCCCCACCGGTGCATAACTGACTAAATCGTCTGATGAACTTTGCACACCATGTCTTTCGCCACACGCCAGCCTTGCGCGGTCTGATCACTCCGCCTGACGCGTCTGAAATGCGTTTTGGACAAGACCGTTTTGCTGAATTGGATATTCAGGCAGAGGCCGAGGGTTGGCCAGCAGGTTGGCGAATGGAGCACGACGCCCGTGAAGCAAACCGGAAAACAATCCTTTCTGGGCGGTTGGAGCAGGATCTTTGGGTGTTCGCCTATGGGTCGCTCATTTGGGATCCAGCGGTTCAGGTGGAAGAGTATCGATACGGTGCGTTATCTGGTTGGTGCCGCAATTTCTGCATGCGACTTGAAGGCGGGCGCGGTAGCCATGAGCAACCAGGATTGATGGCAGCGCTGGACGAGGGCGGAAATTGTGACGGCATTGTTTTTCGTATTCCAGCAGCGCTGGTGGAACGCGAAACCGAATTTATGTGGCGACGAGAGATGTTTTCTGGCGCCTATCGCCCGATCTTTCTTGAGGTTGCAACACCGCAGGGTTCGGTTGACGCGCTTGTATTTGTAATGGATCGCGCAAATCGCCGTTACATGCCAGAACTGCCCCAAGAGGATGCCGCCCAAATGATCGCGGTGGCCGAGGGCGGGTTGGGCACCAATTTCGACTATTTAGACTCGCTGGTTCGCCATCTCGATCAACTTGGTATTCAAGACGGCGACATGCAGCAATTGCACGCGCGCGCCGATGCACACCGCCTCAAATCGCCTTTGGCTGACACGGCGTAATGACGGCACAAGCGTTTTACATATTTTCTTAGGGTGCTAAGGTTTGGCCATGCTCGGTCCTGATCTGCAATTTTTCCCACCACCCAACGCCCGCACCCACGAGGTTTGCGGGCCTGGCGCGTATGCTTTTGCCTTTGTGCTTGCCGCGCGGCTTGGCGGGCATTGCATGTGGGTGCGCGGAAGGTCGGACGCCACTCAAATCAACCCAAATGGGTTTGCCGAGTACATCGCCCCATCCGAATTGACATTCTGCAACACCAAAGACCAAACCCAAACCCTGGCTGTCGCCGAGGAAGCGCTCCGTGCTGGGGTTGTCTCGTTGGTGGTGATGACCCCCAATAAACCGTTGGGTTTGACCCAAGGACGGCGCTTACAGCTTGCTGCGCGTGATGGGAAATCCACTGGCTTGGCCATAATTTCCGAAGGTATGGGCAGCAATGCAGCAGAAACTCGCTGGCGCTGTACGCCTGTGTTTAGCTCTGGGGACTCGACACTGCACAAATGGGAACTTATAAAGAACAAATCGGGAACATTGGATATTTGGTATGTTTGGTGGGATACAGCGTCGCGTCGCCTCATTATGGTTCCCCCGGCTATCGAGTGAGCGGGTTCTGCGGCGTTGCCCGCTGAATGGGCCCTTTGCCCTGACCCAAAAACAGAGCAACACCAATCGGCTTTATTGCCTCAACACTGAGGCCACGCGTCAGGGTTTACATCAGGGCATGTCCCATTCTGATGCGCGCGCCTTCTGTCCCAGCTTGCAGACGGCACCCGTTGATCTTTTACAAGAGCAGCGTTTTTTGCAGACACTGCGCCGCTGGGCCACGCGGTATTGTCCTTGGGTCGGAATAGAAGGCCGCGATGGGCTGGTGCTGGATATCAGTGGGTCTGTTCATCTTTTTGGCGATGAAGAGGACATGCTGAGCGATATGCGCGCGCGCTTGATGCGGGCGGGCCTGTCGGTACAGATCGGACTGGCCAACACACGTGGGGCCGCCTGGGCACTGGCGCATTATGGTGAGGGAATAGCGCCAGCCAGCGACATGTTATCTGCGCTGCAGAACCTACCTATTGCGGCCTTACGACTGGATGAAAAAACCTCCACGGCTTTGGTTCGTCTGGGGCTGCGCAAGGTTGGCGAACTAGCCGCTGCACCGCGTGCCCCACTGACCCGTCGTTTCGGGCCGGATGTGGTGATGCGGCTGGATCAGGCTTTGGGGCAGCAACCCGAGGAAATCATGCCGCTGGCTGAAGCGCCCCATTACGGCGTGCGCATAACATTGCCAGAACCGATTGGCCTCATTAGCGATGTGATGGCCGGTACTCAGCGGCTTTTGATCCAGCTTTGCGCCAAGTTGAAGGCACAGGACATGGGCGCGCGGGTTCTTACAATCACATTGCGCCGCGTGGATCAGGAAAACCAAGACGTCGAATTGCGTCTGGCGCGCCCTTTACATGATCCTCATCGTATCTTGCCCTTGTTTGAACGTGGGCTGGCCGAGGTGGATGCGGGTTTTGGCATTGATCAACTCAGACTTGAAGCCACCCAAGTTATGCCCCTGCCCTCACAGCAGATCACACACGCTCCTCAAAGGCATATGGGACACAAGGGGCAATTGGAGGATCTCATCACCCGGATCGGCACAAGGATCGGGCTGGAAAACATCCAGCGCTTCCTGCCCGCTGACAGCCATATCCCAGAGCGCAGTTTTGTCATCGCGCCAGCCGCCTATTCAGAACCCGCCAGCAGTTGGGTCTGCCTAAACCCACGCCCGCTATGCCTGTTCCCGCCCGAGGCGATAGCAGCCAATGGTCCACAGCCGCCCACACGATTTCGCTGGCGGCGCATGTCGCTGATTACAGGCCGTGCGACTGGCCCTGAACGTATTGCCCCTGAATGGTGGCTTGAGGACGACAATTGGCGATCAGGTTTGCGCGATTACTGGCGCGTAGAAACCACGCAAGGACGACGGCTTTGGTTGTTTTACACGCCCCAAAACCCCGGGTGGTACGTGCAAGGGGAATTTCCATGATTGAGAAGGCCGACCACACACACCGCCCGGCAAAAGCATTTCGCAAGGATAGGGGGATGCAAACGCAAGATTATGCCGAGCTATGCGTTACCAGTAATTTCACCTTTCTGACCGGAGCATCGCATCCTGAAGAACTGGTGATAAGCGCCGCCGAGCTGGGTTTATCCGCGATTGCCATTACGGATCGTAATTCATTGGCCGGTGTGGTTCGGGCTTGGACGGCGCTCAAGGAATTGGCGCGAGACAGCGATGAGGCTTTGAAAATTCGCTCTCAGCAGCGTGTTGATGCCTCCTCTCGGCAAAAAGTGGAAACAGGGGCAGGCATTGCAAAACCATTCGCCGTGACATTACCCAAACTGATCGTCGGGTGCCGTCTTGTTCTGCGCGACAGTTCGGTGGAATGGATCGCCTTGCCTCGCAATCGCGCGGCGTATCAGCGGCTAACGCGCCTGCTGACATTGGGCAAACGTCGCGCCCAAAAAGGCGACTGCGTACTTTATGTCAAGGACATGACTGCTGCATGCAAGGGAATGATCCTGATAGCTCTACCGCAAAAACGACTGAAAGAGGCCGTGCCAGAAATTCAAAATATGCGCCGATACTTTCCCAATCATGTCTTCCTTGGGGCCACCCCTCGTTATGATGGCAGCGATCAAGCCTATTTGAAAGCCTGTGCCAAGATTGCGCAAAAGGCCTGCGCCCCGATGGTTTCAATGGGGGATGTGTTGATGCACCGGGCATACCGCAGGCAATTGGCCGATGTTCTAACCTGCATGCGCGAACATATCACCATCGACAAAATTGGCACCCGCGCCCTGCCCAATGGCGAACGCCGCATCAAGACGGGTCAGGATATGGCGCGACTGTTTCGCAATCATCTGAGTGCCGTGCGCCGCACGTTGGAAATTGCCAACCAATGCAGTTTCGACTTGGCGGAGTTATCTTATGAATACCCCCATGAAGAAACTGAGGAAGAAACTTCGCACGCCCGTTTGGAACGATTAACCCGTGAAGGCCTGACGCGCCGTTATCCTGATGGGCCACCTGCTAGGGCAATAAGTTTGATGGAAAAGGAGTTGGCCGTGGTCAAGGAGTTGGATTTTCCAGCCTATTTCCTGACAGTCCACGACATTGTGCAATTCGCAAAATCACAAGGTATTCTTTGTCAGGGGCGCGGGTCAGCCGCCAATTCGATCTTGTGTTATCTTTTGGGCATCACCGATGTCAGTCCAGACATGATCTCAATGGTGTTTGAGCGATTTATCTCAAAATATCGGGGGGAACCGCCAGATATCGACGTTGATTTTGAACATGAACGACGCGAAGAGGTGATCCAGTGGATTTACCAGAAATACGGTCGTCATCGCGCCGGACTTTGTGCCACCGTCATCCATTTTCGTACCCGCGCCGCGATCCGCGAGGTCGGTAAGGTCATGGGCCTGTCCCAAGATGTCACCGCAGGTCTGTCAGCGCAGATTTGGGGGATGAGCAATGGCGGGATTGATCTGGATCGTATCCGCGAGATTGGCCTTAATCCCGAAGATCGTCGACTTATGCAGACGATCCGGCTCATCGGCGAGGTTATCGGCTTTCCGCGACATCTGTCACAACATGTCGGGGGTTTTATCATCACGCACGGGCGTCTGGATGAGCTGTCACCGATCTCTAATGCTGCGATGGAGGATCGTACGGTGATCGAATGGGACAAGGATGATATTGATGCATTGGGGCTTTTGAAGGTGGATGTTTTGGGGTTAGGTATGTTGAGCTGTATCCGCAAAGCCTTTGATTTAATGCTAAAACATGAAGGTCACAGCCTTAGCATCGCCACGGTCCCGCAGGAAGACAAAGCCACCTACGACATGCTTTGCGTCGCTGATGCAGTGGGAGTGTTTCAAATCGAGAGCCGGGCTCAGATGAACTTTCTGCCTCGAATGAAACCTCGGACGTTCTATGATCTGGTGATCGAGGTTGCCATCGTACGACCTGGCCCTATTCAGGGCGGCATGGTGCAACCCTACATCAAACGTCGGCAGGGTTTTGAACACGCCGAACCCTTTGGTCCAGCGCTCGAAGAGGTCACAAAACGCACACTTGGCGTGCCCCTTTTTCAGGAGCAAGCCATGCAGATTGCTGTGGTCGGGGCCGGGTTTTCTGTTGAAGAAGCCGATCATCTGCGACGCTCCCTTACCTCATTTCGCCGTCTGGGCACCATCGGGGCGTTTGAGGATAAATTCATCAATGGAATGCTCAACAATGGGTATGATCTGACCGTGGCTAAACGCTGCTTTTCCCAGATCGAGGGTTTTGCCGATTATGGATTTCCCGAAAGCCACGCCGCCGCCTTTGCCATGTTGGCCTATGTGTCCGCTTGGTTGAAATGCCATCATCCAGCAATCTTTGCTTGCGCGCTTCTCAATTCTCAGCCCATGGGATTTTACGCCCCTGCCCAAATCGTGCGTGACGTACGTGACCATAGCGTTGAAACGCGCCCGATATGCGTAAATTATTCGGAATGGAATAATGCCCTAGAACGCCGCTCCGATGGTGCATTGGCGCTACGTTTGGGGTTTCGTCAAATCAAGGGTTTCAAAGAAGAAGAGGCAGGGTGGATCGTTGCCGCGCGCGGAAATGGGTATCCAAATCCAGAGACACTCTGGCTGCGGGCGGGCCTGCGACCTGATGTTCTGACACGGCTCGCCGAAGCGGATGCGTTTTGCAACATGGGTCTCACGCGGCGCGATGCGTTGTGGCAGGTCAAGGCCATTCGCAGTGCGAAACCTCTGCCGCTTTTCAATGATCCTATTGACGGGGAAAGTATTAATGAGCCGCAAATCATCCTGCCCAGCATGCATTTGGGTGAAGAAGTGGTTGAGGATTATGTTTCAACCCGATTGTCTTTGCGCGCCCATCCAATGGAACTGTTGCGCCCCAGCATTGCGGGCCTCACGCCTCACAACGCGCTTATAGATGTGCCGTTGGGGCGGCACACAGTCTGCGGGCTTGTCATCACCCGTCAACGCCCCGGCACTGCGTCAGGGGTGATCTTTTTGACCCTTGAGGATGAAACTGGGGTCAGTAATGTGGTCGTTTGGCCCAAAATCTATGAGCGTTTCCGCCGTGTTGTAATGGGAGGGCGGCTTTTGCATGTGCAGGGATATCTACAGCGTGAAGGCATCGTTGTGCATCTGATTGCGCAAGATATTTGCGATATGTCCCATAAGCTTTCTGAGTTAGGCCATCCAATGCCAGAGGCGCTCACGACTGAGGGGCCACAGGCGGACGACACCCCTAAAACATCCCGTTACCCCGCGCGCGCTACGCACCCACGCCAACAGGCCAAACGACTGTTTCCAAGTCGAGATTTTCATTAAGTAAGCATCTGCTCATGACCGATCCCTAATCAAAAGGGCCGATTGGAAACTTACGCTCGTCCCTTAGACAAACGACCACTATGCTAGTCGTGTCGCGCGGGGGCTTTCGTCCATTTGGAATGTCAGATGCTCGACCAAACGCATTGTTAAGGTTGCTTTTTCACCAGCGTATTCGGGATCATCCCACAGGTTGTTGGTCTCTTTTGGATCAGCCGTTAGATCGTACAACTCTCCCCAACCTGCACCTGCAAATACCGACACCCGCCATTTTTTGGTCCGAAGAGTCCGCACACGGGCGGCCTGCGCAAAGCCCATTCTTGCACCCCCGTCGTTATGTTCGATCAACACCTCATCGCGGTGGGGTTGGGTGCCATCCAAGGATTTAAGGAAACTTTGCCCCTGCATGCCATTGTAAGGCGCCAATCCCACACGATCCAGAATGCTGGCCGAGATGTCGATTGTCGAAGCCAAAGTATCGGTACGAGCGGCCGCGCGGGTTTCGGGATCAGACCAAATCATCGGCACGCGGGTAATCGCGGGCAATTGAATAGGCCCTTTGAGCATAAGATTGAAATCACCCAAATAGTCGCCATGATCGGCCGTAAAGATGATGATTGTGTCGTCATATTGGCCCGTATCCTTGAGCGATTGCACCACCCTGCCAATTTGATCGTCGATCATCGTGATCATGCCCGCCGTCAACGCCATTGCCTCGCGGATGTGCTGATCATCTGCGCGAAACGGCATCTGTGGAATAGGCGGCGCGATTCCAGACGCCCACATCTCGGTTGCGTGCTCCATCGGAGCGGTTGGGTTTTGATGGGCGTCGTATGGCAGATCAACGGTGAAATCATCCGGTGAATACATGTCCCAGTATTTCCCGGGCGGATTGAAGGGGTGGTGGGGGTCAGGGAAGGACACAAAGGCGAAGAATGGATCGTTTTGATCCGAACGGCCCTTAACATATTCGATCGCTTTATCCGCGATCCATGTAGTTGGGTAACTTTCTTCTGGCACGGGTGTTCGGTAGGCCTGTGGGCAGGTATAATTGTGATTGAGCTCATTGGCTGGGTCGTGCAATTCCTGCCAATTTGGGACCGTTTCGCGGAACCATTGGCCGTAATGGCCGCCACATTGATCCCCATGACTTGTGACCATATCCACATGCTGGAAGCCGTAGTATGGCACCTCGAAGGGCGAGACTGCATCCCCTTGGAAGTTGACGGGCTGCTCTAGCGTGTAGCTTGCCGAGTCCAACTTCCAGGCCTCTGGTATCAGCCGTTCAACTTTGTCCGGAGCGCGCAAAGGCGGGCTTTGCGTAAAAGGTTGCAGGTGGCTTTTGCCAATGCTTGCGGTTGAATACCCACCCGCCGCAAGAACATCCACAAAGGTATTTGCACGTTTAGACAGAAGGCATCCATTGTGGCGCAGTCCGTGCACCGACGGCATGCGCCCCGTCATCAAAGACGCACGATTTGGCATGCAAACTGGTAGGGCAACGTGAAAATCCTCGAACAAGGTTCCATCCGCAGCAATCGCATCAATATTGGGCGTGCGCACGATGGGATGACCCGTGCACCCGAGCCAATCAGCGCGGTGCTGATCGGTTATGAAAAGGAGGATATTCGGCTTCTTGGCCATGAGTTTCTCCTGCTAGGTTGTGGCAGCTCTGCGTGAGGTGATCCTATGGAAAACAAGGACTGCCGCCGCGAGTATGAGCGCGCTGAAATAGATTGCTTCGGGGCGGGCAAGCAGACCAATTGCAATTGCAAGGCGCACGAATACCCAGAACAAACTGAGCCGTGTCACATCAAATTGCGACAGTGCGCTGGCCACAAAATAAAGCGCAAGGATGAGTTTAGCGAGCAACCACAACAGCGGCATCAACTCCACACCGTTTTCATACCCAGGAAGGAAATCTTTGCTCGCACTTGATGGATCAATAAGCGCTTGGTCGATCAGTAGTAGTTCCGGGTAGAATGCAAAGACGAACGGGATGACAAACATCACGATACCAGACCGAACGGCGCTGAAACCCGTGGCCATCGGTTCCGCTTTGGTGATGGTCGAGGCCGCAAACGCGGCCAGTGCCACAGGTGGGGTAATCGCCGATGCCACAGCAAAATAGAAGATGAACATATGTGCGGTGAACGTCGCAATCCCAAGGCCGATCAAAAGTGGGCCCATCAACAATGCTACGTTGATATACGCGGGCACGGCGGGCATGCCCATACCAAGCAGAACTGCCAATAACATTGTAATCGCCAACGCGATGAATTGGAAGGAAACGGATCCGTCCCCGCCCAGATCAAGCGAGAGCAAGAAACGCAGAACATCGACAGCCACAAATTTCGACAGGCCTGTGAAGTTTAGGCAAACGTCAATCACAGTTACCGCAAGGAACATAAGATACAATGTTGAGACTGTGATCCCCGCATCAGCCAATGCGTCCAACGCCAGCCGTGGTGTTTTGCGAAACTCTTTGTCCATAAACAGCAAGGCGATCACAAATGCTGCCCCCCACCAGCCAGTGGCACCCGCATCCCCAGCGGCATTTTGATAGATTTGCAGAAACCAAGGCAGGCTCGTCGCGCGGCACCCGCTGTCTGTGAGGACGGTTTCAGCACCAAGCAACCAGCCAAGAGGACCACAGCCAACGGCATCTTTTGGGGTCAGTAACAAAACAAGAATGAGAAGGATTGGCAGGAATATTTGTGCCAGATGGATGATGTCTGAGCGAGACATCAACATGTCTTCGGTTATTTCGCCGTATGCTTCGATGCCTTGTTTTCGCGACTGGAACATCGCCGTGAGGAATAGGCAAAAGAAGTACGCAATCGCGGGGATCGTGGCTGCAACGATCACGTCGCCGTAGGGTGTGGCAGTCATAGCCGCGAGGATAAAGGCCGCAACTCCCATGACAGGTGGCATGATCGAGCCACCTGAAGATGCTGCCGCTTCAACGCCACCAGCAAAAACGGGTGAAAAGCCACGGCGAACCATCATCGGAATAGTGAGAACACCTGTCGATAAAACGTTGGTTACTGGGCCGCCAGTTATCGTACCAAACATTGCAGAAGACACAATTGCCGCATGTGCAGGTCCACCACGCAGGTTCCGCGTCCAACGAAATGCGAGTTTGATAAGCGATTGGCCACCAGCCGATTTGCCAAACATCGCTCCTAGAATAATGTAGGGAAACACTACATTTATGATCACATACATGAACCGTCCAAGCATTCCTGAAGCATTGTTCACCAGTGCATCATGCACGTTGGGTCGCCCATCAAGGAAGGTGCGAGGCTCTCCACCCAATTTTGTCATCAGGTATTTGTTGATATCCTCTGGACCATGGAAGTACCAAACCAGCACGGTACCGATCGTGTAGAGAGCAATGACAAGTGAGACAAGTACCAACGGAAGGCCCCATACTTTGATGTTGTAGCCCAGAAACACGAGCATAGATGCGCCCATGATAAGCACCAACCAAACACCAGTTGTTGATCTACACTTCGGATCATCCACGGTGTCGGGGACGGGCAAGCCATAGTCTTCGGCGAATGCAATCTCGGCCTTTAGCGACTCTGCCAGCATTAACGCACGATCACCGTTCAACAGATCGATGGCGCAAACACTGTCAATTTCAATCAGATAGGTCGCCGAAATTACGGCAGCGGAGGCAACCAAAGCAACATCCATAAACAGGCCAAAACCACGTTTTGGAGAGCCCTCCCAGTCACGCCACATCGAATGTTTTAGTGCGACTATTGTCATCATCGCAAGGAACATAAGTGGATAAAACCACTCTGTTGGGAAGGCACGAACGCTCAGCGTGTCAAACGAGGTAATTCCGCGCCACAAATCTTCCCAACCGGGAATAGTGGGGGTGCTGTTAACAATACCCGCAAAGACGAAGATCAACGCTAAAATATATAACGTACGGTTGGAAAAGACGGCTTTGCGCTCTGCTTGGATATATGCTTTGGACATAAAACTCTCTCCCCGTCAGTATTAAAACGCCGCCCCGAATAGGAGCGGCGTTAAATCATTATCGTGACAATGCTCTAGTTGTCTTTGGCACAATCAGGAATTTCAAAGCCAGCTTCTTCCCAAGCCCGTGTCGCACCTTTGTGGTACTTCATTGGGTTGGCGCCGCACATGCCCAAACCTGGATTGTCGTAGGCAACAGTGTTGCCGAACGGAGCCTTGGCTTTAAGGTCATTCAGTGACGCGATATAGGCTGACACAAGTGTATAAACCAGCTCTTCGTTCATGTCTTTGTGAACAACGTCACCGCCAACAGTCGAGAAGCCGCGGAACATGTCGTCTTCTGAAACGACAGTCCATGCCTCACCCAAGCCTGCTTTTACGTCAGTAACTGGCAGGAACAACGGGGCGCTGCCCGGTGCTTTGATGTATTTCTGCATAGCTTCGCTGTCGTAGACATCTTTTGGCATGGACCAAGCGGTCATCTTTCCAGATGCGCCAAGTGTCGAAGTCCGGCCACTTGGGAATACTTCTGGCAATACAACCGCGTCGACGCTACCGCCGCTGATGGTTGCAGTTGCCTGTCCCCAGTTTGATTGAACGCCTTCATAGCCTTCGCCTTCTTTTAGGCCAGCTGTGATCTGGATCATCGCGCGCGCGTTGGTCAATGCGCCACCACGAGGTGGGCCGTTGAAGATTTTCTTACCTTCAAGACCATCCCAACCCGTAATACCTTTGGCATCATAAGCGAACAACATGAAGTTACCCAGAATATATGGATAGATTGAGCGAAGGTTGCTCGCAAGCTCTGCGCCTTTTTCAGCACCAAGTTCGCCATAAGGGCCAACGCCACGGTTCATCAAGAACGGCAAAATATGTGGTGTGCTTGCAATATCAGTCTTGCCTTCAGCGACATTCTGCAAAGAGTTCGTCAACGTCTGACCATCAGCCAACTGAATGTTTGCGATACCTTTCGTGCCCGCGATTTCAACCAAGTGACTAGGCGCGAGATGCGTAGGGCCACCAGGGCTCGCAGTTTCGGCTGTTAGATTGACCTGGGCCATTAGCGGTGATGATAACAAGATACCACTAAGCAGCGCAGTTAAAGCTGTAAGTTTCATAGTTTCCTCCCAAAGAAATATTTGTACGTGCATTAGGCACAAAAGTCGTTAACATGGCAAGTAGATAGTCAGCTCAAAATTGCGCATGCCAATTGAGAATTGCGTGCTAGGACAATCGAACCAACATGCCAGCGATTAGTCTGGCACGCTCCACGAGGCTGTCCACTTCGATGTGTTCATTCAACGTGTGCAAGCCAGCGCCGCGCACACCTATGCTGTCAAGGGTCGGAATACCGAGGTTGCCAGTGAAATTCCCATCTGAGCCGCCCCCCGAACTGGCTGCTGACAGATCAAAACCAAGGTTTTTGGCAATTTCACGAGCCATTTCGTACAGCATCATCGTACCGGGTTGATCGGGCTCCCACACGGGGCGTGTGACGCCACGCGTCACTTCGAATTCGACACTATCATCATTTTTCATCAAAGCCATCATACCAGCAACACCTCGATCCAAATCTTCTTGGGTTTTGGCCATTGTGAGGGCTTGTGCGGTGCATTCCGAAGACACGCAATTAACCCACTGACCACCGTTGATAACACCGACGCTGAATGTGCAATCATCATCTGTCATCGCTTCAATCTCACCGATCTTGCGGGCCATTGCAGCAATCGCAGAGCGGCCCTCTTTTAGGCGTGCGCCTGAATGACTGGGCTTTCCGATGGTGCGCAAATTGAACCTCGCAATGGCATAGCGTCCGATGACTGCTCCGCCATCATCACGGGCTGGTTCAGGCACCAGAACGTATTTGTTGCGCGCTGCTTCTGCTTCGATCAGTTCACGGGTCGAGGGCGTGCCGACTTCCTCATCTGGGGTAAATAGGACCGTAATCGGAAGCGGTGTTTGATGCCCTGCCCTGATCAGCTGTTTGACTGCCTCGACGCAGACAAAATTGCCGCCCTTCATATCTTGGATACCTGGTCCATAGCAGATGCCTCCTTCGCGTTTGAACGGAAGAACATCAAGGGTTCCAACGGGATGCACTGTATCCATGTGACCTGCTATCAAAATACCTGGTTCACCTAAGTTAGGATGGGGAAAACGGGCGCGCAAGCATCCGCCAAACCCCATGCGCCCTGGAATACGTTCGATGGTGGCGTGCCCTGCTAAATCATAGGCCGCTAGATCCAACATTCGATCAACGGCAGCCGCATCATAAGTTGGACTTTCGCATTCAATCCATGGCCTTAACCCAGCCAACATCTCGTCGGTGTTAAACGGTAGTTTGGTGATATCCATTGGGGATTCCTTTAACTAGGCAGATAGGCGACGCTCCGCAATTCGGGCCATAATTGACGCGCCAACAGGTAATATTTCTGGATCAAGATAGAAACTGGGATTGTGCAAACCCGTAGTGCCGTTGTGCCCAAGTTTGACGTAAGAGCCCGGAACAACTTTGAGCATGTCAGCGAAATCTTCAGACCCTGTGGCGGGATCGTCCGTATCGGTTACGTTTTCAGTACCAACAATATCAGCAGCGGCTTCCAGGTAGGCGTCTGACAAAGCTGGGTCATTGTTCAGCACATCAAAGATATTGCGCAGATCAATGCGGATTTCTACGCCGTAAGCCACCGCGAAACCATCGCACAATTCTTTCATGCGCTTTTCTGCCAATTCGCAGACTTCGTCTTTGAAATAACGGATCGTGCCGGCCAAACGCGCGGTGTCAGGAACGATGTTGTAGGCTGATCCAGAATGAATTTCAGTGACGGACAAAACGCAGGCATCCAAAGGCGCCACGTTACGCGACACGATGGATTGGATTTGTCCGACAAGTGCTGACGCAACGATCAGGGGGTCGCGCGACATTTGTGGCATTGCGGCGTGGCTGCCCTTTCCTTGGATGTGGATGTCAAAAAAGGACGCGCCAGCCATTGCCGTGCCTTTTGTCACGCCAACTTTGCCCGGTTGGCCATTGGGATAATTGTGCATTCCATAAATTTCGTCACAGGGGAATTTTTCGAACAATCCATCGGCGAGCATACCGCGCGCACCGCCAAGCCCCTCTTCGGCAGGTTGAAAAATGAGAACAACCGTGCCGTTGAAATTGCGGGTTTCTGCAAGGTATTTTGCAGCGCCGAGCAACATCGTCGTGTGACTGTCGTGTCCACACGCGTGCATCACGCCAGGTGTTTGGGAAGCGTAGGGCAGATTTGTTTCTTCGTGGATGGGTAGCGCATCCATATCCGCGCGCAACCCGATGCGGCGTGCGCCTTCACCGTTGCCTTTGATAATTCCGACGACGCCCGTTTTGCCAATACCTGTGTGGATTTCATCGACGCCAAAATCGCGCAGTTTTTCGGCGACGATGCCCGAGGTGCGAACCTCCTCGAAACCGATTTCCGGGTGCGTGTGCAAGTCTTTGAAAATCGCAGTCATTTCTTCTGCGAAATTTTCAATAATTGGAAGTGTGGCCATGACGGGCATTCCTTTCTGAAATTTTTGGTGGGCTAACGCACCGCTGAAACGCCAGCGGTAAAGTCCACGTCTCGACCAGGTGCCGCATCAAGCAGTATTCTGGTGTATTCGTGTTGAGGGTTTGCATAAACGCTCGCGGTTGGGCCTTGCTCGACCACTTCGCCAAGTTTCATCACCATGATCCGATCACAGATTTGGGCCGCGACACGCAAATCGTGGGTGATGAACAGCATTGCCAGGTCAAAATCTTTGCGCACCTGATCAAGCAGCTCCAACACTTGAGCCTGAACCGAAACATCAAGCGCAGACACCGCTTCATCCGCTATCAAAACATCTGGTTCCATTGCAAGTGCCCGGGCGATGCAAATACGTTGGCGTTGGCCACCAGAAAACTGATGGGGGTAGCGATCCAGCGCATTTGGCGACAGGCCAACAACCTCCATTAGATCACGCGCACGTTTGAAGGCGGCGGTCTTGCTGACACCAAAGTTCATCGGCCCCTCAACAATGGATTTACCAACTGAACGGCGTGGATTTAGCGAACGATACGGGTCCTGAAACACGATTTGGACGTCTTTGCGCACGGGACGCAGAGCTTTTTGGCTCAGGCCTGCGATGTCTTTGCCGTCGATCAGGATTTCACCGCCGTTGGGATTGATCAGGCGGACGATACACCGCGCGACGGTCGACTTGCCTGATCCAGATTCACCAACAACGCCAAGGGTTTCGCCCCGACGTACTTCTAATTCAACCCGCTTGGCCGCGTGCACAACGCGCCCCTTTCCAAACCACCCTTTTGCGCCATAGGTTTTGACCAAAGATTGCGTTGAAAGGATCGGTTTTCCTTTGGTCATCAGCGCGCGCTTGGGCGGGATCAGCGGCGGCACAGAGGATATCAACATCCGCGTGTAAGGCTCGATCGAGTGATGCAGCATGTGATCCATTGTGCCCTGTTCCACCATCTGCCCATTGCGCATAACGACCACTTTGTCAGCAATTTGCGCCACAACGCCAAAGTCGTGGGTGATGAACAAAACAGCGGTGCCGTGGCGGCGTTGGATATCTTTGATCAGGTCCAAAATCTGCGCTTGAGTTGTTACATCAAGAGCCGTCGTTGGCTCGTCCGCGATCAAAAGGTCGGGTTCGAGCGCCAATGCAATCGCAATCATGATACGTTGTCGTTGACCACCAGAAAGCTGGTGTGGGTAAGATTTTGCCATGCTCGGCGCGTCTGGCAAATTTACGTCTTCCATTACTTCGATCACACGGGCATTGCGTTCGCTCACGCTCATATCCGTGTGGATTTCCAGCATCTCGGCAATTTGATCACCAACACGTATAACAGGGTTGAGCGCGGTCATTGGTTCTTGGAAAATCATCGCCATCCGCTCGCCGCGCAATTTGCGCAGCATCGGTTGTGGAATGTTCAGGATTTCGTCGCCGTTCAACAGGATCGACCCTGCGGTTGGGGTTAATTGATCTGGTGGATTTAGCCCCATGACTGTTTGTGCGGTCACGGATTTACCTGAGCCGGATTCTCCGACGACGCAAACGATTTCACCAGCGTTTACGCAAAATGAAATATCCTCAATAGCATTCTCGCGGTCTGAATCTTTGGGCAGACGAACCGTCAGGCCTTTGATGTCGAGAACTGTTCTTGGGTCATTCATAATCAAAACTTCCCTTCCATGCGTGGATCAAGCGTGTCGCGAAGGCCATCACCAAGCATGTTGATCGCAAGCACTGTGAGCGACAAAAAAATACCAGGGAAGAAAATAGCGTGGGGGTAGATTTGAAAGAAATCGCGCCCCTCGGCCATGATATTGCCCCAGGTGGGCGTTTCGGGCGGAATGCCAACGCCAAGGAAGCTGAGGATGGCCTCTAACAGGATGGCCGAGCCGCAAATGAACGTGCCTTGTACGATCAAAGGTGAGATCGTGTTGGGTAAAACGTGACGCCACAGGATCAAATAGGTTGGTGTGCCTACTGAAATGGCGGCTTCGACGTAAGGCTCCTCGCGGATCGACAGCACGATAGAGCGCACCAGGCGCACCACCCGCGGTATTTCAGGGACGGAGATTGCGATGATAACGGCGGTCAAACTGGCCCCTGACAAGGCGACCAGCGAAATTGCCAATAGGATCGCGGGGATGGCCATGAGGCCGTCCATAAATCGCATGACAATCGCATCGACCCAGCGAAAATACCCCGCGACCAACCCGATAAACGTGCCCACCGCCACAGAGATAAGAGCAACTGCAATACCAACGATCAGCGAAATCCGGGCGCCGTAAACAACGCGTGCGTAAATATCACGGCCCAATGTATCGGTGCCCATGCGCGCCGTGACTTGGTATTTGTTCCCATCGTTATCGCGCAACGTGCCCTCATAGCCAGGTGGTTTGAGGCGATTTGATGGGTTGATATCAGTCGGATCAAGCGGCGTTAGAAGCGACGCGAAAAGGGACATCAGCAGGATTATCGAAAACAGAAATCCGCCAACGCGCACGCTCGTGTTCTTTGCCAAACGCACCCAAGGAGAGGGTTTGTTGCTTTTGACAATTTCATCGTCTTCCACGGGTAAAACCTCAGTATTCATATTAGTACCTTATGCGTGGATCAAGGAGTGAGTAGATCACATCAATTACCAAGTTGATGAGCACGTAGACGAACGAAAACAGCATGATTAACCCCTGAACAGTGGGGTAATCGCGGCCTTGGATGGCGTCGATTGTAAGCGTCCCAAGCCCTGGGATAACGAACACGCTTTCGGTGACGACAACGCCGCTGATCAGAACCGCGATCGCGATGCCAATCACAGTAACAATTGGTACCGCTGCATTGCGTAGCGCGTGTCGCGTCATGACTTTGGTTTCAGAAAGGCCTTTTGCGCGGGCGGTTCGGATGTAATCCTCGTTCAAAACCTCCAAAACGCTGGTGCGTGTCATGCGCGCAATCAACGCGATAAAGATAACCGACAGTGCAGATGACGGCAAAATCAAACGATAGATAAATCCACCGAACCCGTCCGCGATGGGCTGATACCCTTGGACAGGAAACCAATCGAGTTTAACTGCAAAAACATAGATCAACACATAGCCAATGACGAAAACGGGAACCGAGAAGCCAAGCACCGACATGCCCATAACCGTGCGATCTAACCATGATCCCTGTTTGTAGGCCGCAAGCGTTCCAAGTGGCACAGCAACAACGCAAGCGATGACGATGGTGAACGTAGCAAGCGCAAGTGTTGGCCATATTCGATCCGAGATCATGCTGGTGACGCTGCGTTTATAGTAAAACGACTCGCCAAAATCGCCGCCAAGCATGTTGCCGATCCACAGCACGAACTGTTCGATCAAGGATCGTTCAAGTCCAAGCTTTTCACGGATTAGGTCGATGTCTGCGCTGGTTGCCGCGTCCCCTGCGATGATCGCGGCTGGGTCGCCAGGCGTAAGGCGGAGCATTAGAAATACGATGACTGCAACGATCAGCATGACCGGAATAACCGCAAGAATTCGTTTGATTAAGTAGACGAGCATTTGATGCCAAGATCCCCAAGCAGAAAGAGATAAACGGGTAGCGCCGCGAACAAACTAAGCGGCGCTACCGATATTTAAAGACGAGTAATTAGATTACTCGTCTTTTTTGTAGCCCCAAAACGCGACAACCGGTGACACAGGCGCGCCAGAGATGTTTGCACCCATCGCAGCTGGTGAGTACCACTGACCAAGATGAATGTGGGTTGGGTTTTTGGACGCTTCCATTTGGATTTTCTCAACAATTGCCAAATGCTTGGACGCGTCTGCCTCATTTGCAAACTCCATCCGCAGCTCTTGGATTTTGTCGTTACAAGGCCAGCCAAACAGGGCTTTGTCACACGCAGCGTTCAACATAGGCGTGCTAAGCGGGCTGGCGTTATCAACCGAGTTCCATGACGTGATGAACGCGTTCCAGCCGCCATCAGCGGGCAATTCGCGTTTGTTACGACGACCAACAAGTGTTTGCCAATCCATCGCAACCATTTCCACGTTTAGGCCGATTGCTTCCATGTGCTGCTTAGCCACTGGAACCAAGTTACCCAAGATTGCAAGATCGGTTGGGTGCATGATCAGAACAGGTGTTCCGTCATAGCCCGACTCTGCGATCAGTTCACGCGCTTTGGCATAGTTGGATTCGAATTTATCTTCAAAGCCAGCTTCTGATGCCAATGGCGTGCCGCAAATGAACATCGCTTTACACAGCTTGTAGTACTTGTCGCTGCCAACTGTGGACTGAACAAAATCCTCTTGGTTGAACGCGTAAAGCAACGCTTCGAGAACCTTTGGATTGTTGAACGGTGGGTGCAGCGCATTTGGGCGGAACGTGTATTGGTTGCCAAATGGGTTTAGATCCACAAGTTTGATATTTTCATCTGCTTCCATCAAAGGCAGCAAATCGTGTGAAGGAGATTCGATAACGTCGATTTCGCCTTTTGACAGCGCATTCATTTTTGTTTGCGCGTCGCGGATAACTTTCCACACCACTTTGTCCACGTGAACGACTTTACCACCGGCAAGGCCATCATTCGGCTCGCTGCGCGGCTTGTAGGCTTCGAACTTTGCGAACTCGGCTTTGTCGCCCGGTTTCCATTCGTCTTCCAAGAATACAAACGGGCCAGAGCCTGTGTAATCCGTGATCTGATCGCCCGGAGGCGTCGCTGCGACACTTGCTGGCATGATGAACGGAACATTTGAAGAAGGCTTACCAAGCGCTTGAACAACCAATCCTGTTGGCTTGCTCAGCTTGATTTGGAAACCGTCACCATCCGAACCTGTCATGTCAGTTACAAAGGTCATCAGCAGTTGACCCATGGCGTCTTTTGCGCCCCAACGCGTTAGCGACGCAACGACATCGTCGCCCGTTACAGGTGCCCCATCGTGGAACGTCATTCCGCTGCGAAGTTTGAAATCATAAAGCTTTCCGTCGTCGGAAACTTCCATGCTTTCGACCATTTGCATTTTGATTTCGCCTTTGGAATTCATCCCAAACAGCGTATCATAAACCATGTAACCATAGTTGCGCGACATGTATGCGGTGGTCCAGATCGGATCGACGATTTTCAAATCAGAGTGCATGTTAACGCGCAGAACAGATTCAGCCTGTGCGCTTGTAGTGCCCCCGCCCAAGCCGAGGCTTAGCGTGATTGCAAGTGCGGCGGTTCCCAATAAACCGCGTCGTGAGAACTTTCTCATAGATTTTCCTCCCTAAAGGTTGTCGTAGGGTAACTATAATCCCGAAGATGCCAAAAGATACTGAATTCGTTAATGATGTGACAGGTACATGAATTTGAATATATTATTTTAAGTCAATAAGTTGCCGTGTATTTCGCGCCTTTTTGACCTTGTTTTGAAGAATTATTACCACGCGTCACTCATCAAAAAACAGGCTAATTCATGGTCAGATTTTCGGAAATAGCAGGCCGATTCTCTCATTTTTCGTTGCAACGATGCCAAGATTTACCCAAACTTGACCCGACAAAAAGACAATTCAAAACCTCAAATTCAAGAAATCGGAGGCCGCGTGGATCTTTCATTGGTAAATATGGATGCAACTAAAATGGCGTCTTTGGTTCGCACAAAGCAAATCACTTGCCTTGCGTTACTGGAAGCACATTTTGACCGTGTCGATGCGCTTAACCCCAGCTTGAATGCAATCATCTGGCAAGATCGCGATGGGGCGCGTGAGCGCGCTGCCATCCTGGATACGGAGGTCGCGCAAGGCGTATTTCGCGGACCTTTGCACGGCGTACCGATCACGGTAAAAGAGGCGTTTGATTTCGCCGGATCACCGAGCACTTGGGGAAATCCGGAGCTAGCGCAAAATTACCCGGCGCAGAACTCGGACGTCGTTCAACGCTATTTGGATGCGGGTGCCAATCTGTTTGGAAAAACCAATGTGCCGCTCAATCTGGCGGATTGGCAGTCCTTTAACGCGATTTATGGCACCACAAATAATCCTTGGGATATGTCGCGCGGACCAGGCGGGTCATCGGGTGGATCTGCTGCGGCGTTGGCGACAGGCATGTCAGCCCTTGAAGCAGGTAGCGATATCGGATCATCCATCCGAAACCCCGCGCATTACTGTGGCGTATTTGGGCTAAAACCTACTTGGGGCGTTGTATCTGAGCAAGGCCACAGCCTGCCTGGCTGGCACACAGACATTGATATCGCAGTGACGGGCCCAATGGCGCGCAGTGCACGGGATTTAATGCTCGCGTTTGAATTGTTGGCAGGGCCGGATCGCTATTCAAAGGATACTTGGTCGCTTCATTGCCCGACGGATCTGCGCGAGGATATTTCGGATTTCAAGATTGCGTTGAAGTTGAGCGACGCCGCCTGCCCTGTTGATCAGGCGTATCAGGACAGATTGGCAGATTTTGCCGAAAAACTGTCTAAGGCAGGTGCAACGGTTCGCGAAATCGAACCTGAGTTGGACACATCAGATTATTTCAACACATATCTAACATTGTTGGGCGCCGCGATGGGGTTTGGGATCTCTGCTGATGCAGTTGCCGTGGAACGGGCAGAAATGGAAGCCAAAACCACAGGCGTTATTCGCGATATTATGACGACCCGTTTGAATGGGCGAGACATGCGCCATTCTGATTGGATGGTTGCGGACAACAAACGTAGGCTTGCACGACAGTTGTTTGATAACTTCTTTCAAGATTGGGATATTTTGCTGACGCCCGTTTGCGCATCCGCGGCATTTCCCCACAATCACAGTGGCCAACGCTATGAGCGTGCGCTTACGATAAATGGCGCACAACAGCCCGAAATGCAGCAATTGTTCTGGTCTGGGTATTCGGGGGTTGTTGGCCTGCCAAGCGCGGTTGGCCCGATGGATTTTGTTGGGTCTTTACCAGTGGGCTATCAAGCGATTGCTGGCCATGGCAAAGATCGCACGGCCCTTGCTTTCGCAAGTTGCGTCGAAAATCAAATTTGCAGCTTTACAGCTCCACCGATCTAAAGCAGAGCCGTCACCTTGGATTGCAAACAACTTATGGCTATTTCATTGCAGGTTTTAACATCGTATCGCGCAAGCTCCTTTGGTTGCTCTTTTGCGTTCGCATCGTAAGCATAACAATTGAGCAAAAGTAACGAGGAGTTTAGCGTGAAAAGCAAGGGCATCAAATCGAAGGCGGTGCAAAATGAGGCACCCCATGAAGGACAAGGTTTATCACGCTTTGCGCCGTATTTAATTAACCGGATTGCGCATCGCTATAATCAAAGCCTTCAGGATGCTGTCACCGAATTGGGCCTGACGATACCAAAAATGCGCGTGCTGGCTGCCCTTGCCGCGATGGGCAAGTTAAGTGTGAACGAACTGACCGTTGTTGCTGTTGCCGAGCAATCAACGATGAGCAGGACGCTCGATCAGATGGAACGCGACGGATTGATCAACCGCATGAAAAGCCAAGCAGATAGCCGCATGCGTGTGGTGCAGTTGACGCAATCCGGGCTTATGGCCTACCGCGAAGTTTGGCCCCAAATGAGCGAAGCCGAAGACGCGTTGTTTGTTGGGTTAAGCAAAGACCAACGAGATGGCTTTCTTGATACGCTTTCACAGATTTTGCTAAATATCCGCAAACATGATTTCTAAACTTGCTGTTTGACTCGCTCAGACATTGATCATATTTATTTATGCAAATGCATACAAATTTTCTTGGGAGTCAAACTTGTGGCAGAACGCTCATTTGCAAAAGAAGTTCAACACCTCAAGATTGGTAAAGGCGAGACCTTCCGCGGCGAGGGTATTTTGGCAATTACAAAAGCGTTGCTGGAGAATGGCGTTGGCTATGTCGCTGGGTATCAAGGGTCGCCGATCTCTCACTTAATGGATGTTTTGTCTGATGCGCAGGACATTTTGGCAGACATGGGTGTTCATTTTGAAGCAAGCGCATCCGAAGCAACTGCGGCGGCAACTTTGGCTGCATCGGTGCATTATCCAATCCGTGGCGCAGTGACGTTCAAATCAACTGTCGGAACGAATGTGGCGTCTGATGCCTTGGCCAATCTGGCCTCTGGTGGGGTCACGGGTGGAGCGTTGGTAATTGTTGGCGAAGATTACGGCGAAGGATCGTCGATCATGCAAGAACGCAGCCACGCTTTCGCGCTCAAAAGCCAGATTTGGCTGCTCGATCCGCGCCCAAACTTGCCCTCAATGGTGAAAGCAGTTGGTGACGGGTTTGCACTGTCCGAGGCCACAAACAGCCCCGTTATGTTGCAATTGCGGATCAAGTCCTGCCATTTATTGGGCGAGTTCGAAGCGAAAGACAACGTCGCCCCCCACACTACCGTGAAGGATGCGTTGGAAAATCCGAAACGTGATTTAACGCGCATTGTTCTACCGCCCGCTTCGTTTCTGCATGAGCAGGAAAAAGTGACGAAGCGTCTACCGGCGGCGATTGATTACATTCGCGAGCATAACCTGAACGAGCGTTTTGGCCCTGCGCAGGGCAAAGTCGGCATCATCTGTCAGGGCGGCATGTACAACAGCGTTATTCGCGGGTTGCAGCGATTGGGTCTGGCAAATATTTACGGCGACTGTGATGTCCCGCTGCATGTTCTGAATGTGACTTACCCGTTGGTTGATGATGAAATCCTGAGCTTTGCCGAGGGCAAGGACAGTATTCTGGTTATTGAAGAAGGCCATCCAGCCTATATTGAACAAAATATCCGCGCGATTTTGCACAAAGCTGGGGCGCAGTCTGGCGTCGCGGGCAAAGGCCCCTTCCCTGAAGCAGGTGAATTGACAGGGGCAATTCTTCTCGATGGGATTTCAGCATTCTTTCGGGAGGCAGCACCTGATTTGATGCCCTCTGTTGCCCGCGCGCCCAACGCGCCGCCAATCCTAAAAATGCCAGAGCTGACAGCCACCGTACCCGCGCGCCCGCCGAGTTTTTGTATCGGCTGTCCGGAACGGCCCATTTTTGCGGCAACCAAGATGATCGAGGAAGAGCTGGGCCCGCATCACATTGCCGGTGACATTGGATGCCATTTGTTTTCGATAAACGCCCCGTTTGATATTGGCGCGACAACGATGGGCTATGGCTTGGGGCCAGCATCTGCATCGGCGTTCAATGACAAAACAGCTGCGCGACGGTCTATTTCATTCCTCGGGGATGGCGGATTCTGGCACAATGGCTTGACCTCGTCGATCGGGAACGCCGTGTTCAATGACAATGACGGCGTTATCGTAATCGTCGATAATTTCTATTCAGCTGCCACGGGCGGGCAAGATATTTTATCCTCACGCGCAGACAACAAATCAAAATCCACAAAGCATCCGATAAAGAAAGCAGTTGAGGGCATGGGGGTCAAATGGGTGCGCCAGTTGGACCGCACCTATGACGTTGGTTTGATGCAAGCGACGTTGAAAGAGGCCTTAGAAACACCAGAAACTGGACCAAAAGTTATCATTGCCTCGTCCGAATGTATGTTGAACAAACAACGTCGCGAAAAGCCCCTTCGCAAGAAAGCAGTGTCTGAGGGCAAACGCATGAAACGCACGCGGTTTGGAGTGGACGAAGATGTTTGCACTGGCGATCACGCCTGTATCCGCCTGTCTGGATGCCCGTCTTTATCATTGAAAACGCTCGATGATCCGCTGCGCGATGATCCCGTGGCCAGCATTGATCAGAATTGCGTGGGCTGTGGTAATTGTGGCGAAGTGGCAGATGCAGCGGTGTTGTGCCCGTCGTTTTACCAAGCGGATTTGATTGAAAACCCGTCTCGGCTGGATCGTTTCTTTGGCCAGTTGCGCCAAGGTTTGATTACCAAGCTGCAAAAGCGCCGCGATGCGCGGCGGTTGGTGTTTTCGCGAGATCCGTCATGACTATTCTGATGCCCACGGTAGGTGGCGCCTCTGAAATCCTAAAGCTGGCGGTGTTGGCGGTTGGGGGGCAAGGCGGCGGCGTGCTAACAAATTGGATCGCCGATCTTGCAGCTCGTGGTGGGTATGCGGTTCAAATGACGTCTGTGGCTGGTGTGGCTCAACGCACGGGAGCGACCATCTATTATGTAGAGATGGCGCCAAAAACGGACCGCCTGCCCGTTTTCGGCCTTAGCCCATCGCCAGGAGATTTGGACGTCCTTATCGCGGCAGAGCTGATGGAAGCGGGTCGTGCCGTGATGCGCGGATTTGTGACGCCAGACCGCACAACTTTGATCGCATCGAACCATCGCATCCTTGCGATTTCAGAAAAGGAAGTTCCCGGGGATGGGCGCGCCAAAGGCACGTTGGTAGAAGAAGAAATAACAAAGGCAGCCCTTCGTTGTGTTTGTTTTGACATGGAAACCTTGGCCGTTGACGCTGGGAGCATGATTTCGGCTAGCCTGTTTGGTGGGCTTGCCCGCAGCGGCGCATTACCGTTTGAAGTTGCCCAATTTGAAGAGGTGATAATGGCATCTGGGCGCGGTGTAGAGCAAAGCCTCGCTGCGTTTCGCGCTGCATTGAATTACGAAACTAGCGATGCGATTGAACTGGTAGCGACGCCAAAAAAACAAACAGTTTCAGGGCCGCAAAAGTTAATGACTGGGTGGACTGAGCTGTGCGCGCAGGTTGCTGTTTTCCCAAGCGAAGCGCGACCAATGGTTCAGGCTGGGTTGGCGAAAGTTGTAGATTATCAAGATTTGGAGTACGGTAAAACATATCTCTCTCATGTGTCCAAACTAACAAATATTCATGCAGGTTTGGCCGAAAACGCAGCAAAATACATCGCAAATGCAATGTGTTACGATGATATTTTACGCGTTGCTGATCTAAAAACACGCGCGTCGAGACAAACACGATTGCGTGCAGAGCAAGACATTCCTGAAGGCGAAATCGTTCAAGTGACTGAGTATTTTCACCCACGCGCACAGGAGGTGTGTGGAACATTGCCAGCGGGATTAGGCGCGTGGATCGAAGCGCGTCCAAAGGCGTTTTCGCGCCTAGATCGCATGACAAACAGAGGACGGCGAATTAGGACCGATGGTATTTTCGGATTTGGAATTTTATGGGTTGTTAGCACTTTGAAATCACGCCGACGCAGCCTTTTGCGGCACCATTATGAAACGTTGCATTTGGATGCATTGCTCGAACACGTTAAGCATGCCGCTCAAACCAATGTGAGTTTGGCAGTCGAGATTCTAAAATGCCAGCGATTGATCAAAGGATATTCAGACACCCACGTACGCGGCCACTCCAAATTTGCAAAAGTCATTTCGGCGCTGAGCGTTCTATCTGGGCGTGATGATGCAGCGGAATGGATCAGGCGCCTTCGTCAGGCCGCGTTGGAAGATGAAAAAGGCGAAGCGCTAGAGGGTGCATTAAAAACGGTTCGTTCTTTTGCATGAGGGTGAGCGGCGTCACAGCGACATCGCGCCAACGCTGCCACCGCCACAAACATAGAGTGTCTGTCCTGTAACAAACCCGTTTTCTGGATCGCAGAAAAACAGGAATGCGTTTGAAATATCGCGCACATTTCCCAAACGCCCGACAGGGATCCGTTTGGCCAGCTCTTCTTCGCGCGCGCTGCCTTTGGGAATTATTCCCCAAAAATTGTCGGTCTGTACAGGACCCGGTGAAACAACATTTACCGTGATCCCATGTGGCGCCAACTCCAATGCCCAAGTGCGGGCCATCCCGATGATCCCTGCTTTGGTTGCCGAATAAGCGGTGCGCGTTGGGACGCCCAGCGCTGCCCTTGACCCGTTAAACAAGACACGGCCAAAGCCATTCGCTTTCATTGATGGCAAGCAGGCCTGCAACATGATCAATGGCGCACCAAGATGCAATTGCGTCAAGCCAGCCAGATCAGATGAACTCGCTTCTTCCAGCAGGTTGGGCCAGATCATGCCCGCGTTGTGGACAAGATGCGTGATGTTATGCTTTGCCGCGATCTCTGCCGCCGCTGATTGCGTGGCGGTGGCATCTAGCAAATCGACTTCAACATGATGAAGCTGCGCATCAGACCATTCTGGCGTACCACGTGACAGCGAAACAACATCATACCCTTTGGCAATCAATCGTTGCCCAAGATCAGCACCAATCCCTTTGCTGCCTCCGGTAATAAGTGCGGTGTATTTCGTCATGACATCACCATTGCAAGAACGCGCAATGGGCTGCCCGTTCCGCCCTTAATCTTAAGCGGGGGCGCAATAAGCAGCGCCCCAGTTGCAGGCAATAAATCAAGGTTGCACAGGCATTGCAGCCCAAATTTGCCAGCGCCATGCAGCAGGTAATGCGCAGGATAAGGCGGAACATAATGGGAGCCTTGGCCTGCGTCTGTGCCAACGGTTTCTGTTCCAAAGCCGCGGATATCTCGTTTGAGCAAGAGTTCAATTGCAGCGGGTGTCGGACCTGGGGAATGGGGGCCATCTTCGGCCATATTCAGATACTCTGCGCCGCGGCGTTTGGACCAATCGGTGCGCATCAACACCCAAGCATCGGCGGGGATTGTGCCATGTTCAACTTCCCAAGCCTCGATCACGGCAGGAGTTAATTCAAAGTCATCATCCTTGGCCGCGCCAGCGGAACAATCAATAACCACGACAGGACCAACGAACACGCTGGGATCAATTTCATCCACATCGCCATTTGGAACATCTTTACCCGACACCCAGTGGCTAGGCGCATCAAAATGCGTGCCTGTGTGCTCATTTAACGTGAGGTTATGCCACTTCCAAGCAGGGCCCCGATGATCATAAGCGCTAACTTCTTCCATACGAAAACGGGCGCATTGGCCGAATTCTGGCGGAAGGATAATCACCGGAAAATCTGGATCAAGCGTGTGGGTTAGATCGACAATGCGGGCCGCTCCACTTGCCAACGCCTCAGCAACATTTGAAATCAGCGCGCTCATGATCCGCCTCCTGTCATTTCGCGTTCCAGCAAAAGCGCGTCTGCTCGCCAACGGGCATAAACATCGCGGGCGATATCACCGCAGGTGGCTTCTTCTAGGCCGTCAACCAACGCCGATACGAGTGTTCGCGCGATAGCGTTTGGTGTGACTTTGGGTGGGGGCAAGGGTTGAAACCATGCATCGCCTTCAATCGGACCAATATAAACATTCATCATTCGCAATCCGCTGGTGCGAAACTCGGCTCGCAAACTTTGAGAAATTGAGTGAGCAGCCGCTTGCGACGCGCCAAATGCGCCATAATTTGCATCTGGCGAGAGGGCGCGAACAGACAGGATATTTACAAATGCGACCGCAGAATTGGTGTCGTCTTGTGCCCGACCAGTCATACCCGGGGCGAACCCTTGAGCAAGCCGCATTAAGCCGATGGTATTCACCTCAAAGCTTTTGGTCGCAAAATTTGTGTCATTGCCCATAATGCCACCGGGGCGGACGTAGCTCGCAGTGTTGATCAAGATATCCACCTTGCCTCCAATTTCCGCAGCCAGTTTAGTGACAGACGACGCATCTGTCACATCGAGCGGGAGGATCGAAACATTCACTAGCCCTTCAAACGCAGCACGTTCGGGCCAAGCAAGCCATGCTTCGGGTTCGCCCAAAAACACATGGGCGGCACCTGCTTTCAGCAACGCTTGCGTCAATGCCAATGCGACGGGCGAACGCGCATCACTGATAAGCACGCGGCGGTGTTTCGGATCAGACGACATCGCCCGCAAAACAAGATCATCTTGCATCAAATCACTTCCTTTTAAGGGAAGTGCGATCAAAACGCCCTGCCCTGCTTTATCGAGTTTTAGCGCCATGCGCACAGTATCACCGCGTCCGACTTCACCGTGTAAATGGCAATTTACTGTGGGGCCAGCAGCCAATTGCACCGCGCCCATGCGCCAGGGCATCCGTTCACGAAAATAAGGTTCGGGCGACACGCGGATCGTCGTTTCGGCCATGATCGTGCCCTCAGAGGCCACGTCTTGCCACACTAAATCCGCTGACAGGCATTTTAGGCAAGCGTCGCGCGGCGGATATTGGATGGCCTGACAATCTTTACAAACTTGCAAACCAAAGCGCCCTTGCGCCGCCATTACGCCCAAACCGAGGGCCGCACGGCTGCGGGCCACAGGCGGTAGAACTGGCACGAGTGTACGTTTTTGCGGGTCTTTTTTGGATGGACGCGTAAGGGGTGTCGTCATTATCCCGCGCCCTCGATAATGGCTGCACCAGAGCAGAGCCCGCGATCATAGTTGATAACGCCAAATCCCGAAACGACAGCGCGTTTTGCGCCTTCGACCTGTGTTGGGCCTGCGGTTTGTGTGACTTGTCGAATGGCTTCGACTAATCCCAGATATCCACCTGCTGCACCTGCCTGACCGACGGACAATTGCCCGCCTGATGTGTTGTGGGGAAAATCACCGCCAATCGTTAGATCATGACGCCGTACGAACTCTGGCCCTTCACCTTTGGCACAAAACCCGAGGTCTTCGAATTGCATCATGCAGATCACGGGGTAATCGTCATAGGTTTGCAAAACGTCGATGTCGCTAGGTCCATGCCCTGCCATATTCCACAACTCATCAATATCTACGGCCCAGCCGCCACGCAATTGCATAGGATCGTCTGGAAATGCATTGGTGCGTTCAATCGTGGCGCTGATACGGGCAAACGGCAACCCTTTGGCGACAGCCATGTCCTCGTGCATCAAAACGAACGCTTCAGACCCCGCACACGGCATGACGCAATCAAATAGGCTGATGGGATCAGATATCATGCGCCCTTCCATGTATTGTTCAAGGCTCAGCGGCTTTTTCATAATCGCTTGTGGGTTCATCAATGCGTTGGCGCGTTGTGACACGGCAATCCGCCCGAAATCTTCGCGCGTGGCGCCGTATTTATGCGTGTAGGCATCTTGCAGCAGCGCAAAGCTGGCGTTCGGGCCGCCAAAGCCGTAGGGGAAAGTTGCATCCATCGAAAATCGCGAAAAGGCGGACAAAAGGTTGCGAAAACTGTCGATGCGATTTGTGTCGCCTGCAACACACGCCACCACGTCCACATCGCCGCATTGAACGGCGCGCGCGGCGCGGCGCATGGCGGCGACACCACTTGCGCCCCCCATCGGAACAGTATCAAGCCAACGGGGCGAAATGCCGAGGTGCTGGGTCAATCCGACGGGCGTATCTGGCGCGAGCGTGAAGCTAGAGACTGACAACCCGTCAAGGTCTTGCGGTGCCATTTCGATAATTTTGAGCACTTCGCGCAGCGCACGCGCGATCCACCAATGGGCAGTTTCATTCGTGTAACGCACATAGGGCACCGAAACAGGCGCCACCAGGACAACACCATCGTAAGGCAGTCGGTTCATGCTGCAATCCGCTTTTTAAGGTGTCGTGTGTCGATGGTATTGGGATCATTCAGCAGTTCGCTAGCAAGGGTTTTCAAAGTTGCCCTTTGAAGTTTTTGGGTGGCCGTCACCGGCAGGGTTTCGACAAAAGCCACGTAACCAGGCGCTTTGTAGTAGGCCAGCTGTGTTAGGCACCATTGCGTGATGTCCTTTGCCAATTGCGCGCTGGCAGGGCTCTCGGGAACGATACATGCAAAGACTTCATCGCCTCTGATTTCATCTGGAACGGCTGCAACTGCAACGCTGGCAATCGCGGGATGTCGAGCAAGCACGGATTCAACCTCGACGGCTGCGATATTTTCACCTGAGCGTCGGATTACATTCTTTTTACGATCTACAAAATACATGGTTCCATCGGAAGCACGCCGCACGATATCGCCAGTGTGAAACCAACCGTCGCGCCATGCTTCGTCTGTTGCTTTTTGGTTTTTGAAATACCCCGCAAAGAACCCCTTGCGCGGATTTTCACCTGCATGGCGGACCAACAGTTCTCCTTGATCAGCGTCTTGCCCAGTATCGTCCACTAACCGTGCTTGGACTGTTTCATCGGGCTGGCCGATACAGCAACTCCCGACATTGCGTGGTTCTCGGTTGGCGCAGATAGTACCTCCTGCGCCCGTTTCCGTCATTGCCCAACCTTCTGACAAAGCAAAACCAAAGCGTTTTTCAAAAGGCGCATGGAGTTTGGGATCAATCCCGGCGCCAAACCCGAACCGAACAGTATGATCGCGATCCGCATTGCTCGGCTCAGCGCCCATTAACATTGATGGCATTACACCAAGATAGTGCAGACACGTCGCGCGGCTGTCGCGCACATTTGCCCACCAACTGCGGGGATGAAACCGATCAAGCACGGTTAGGCATCCGCCTACACAAACCATCGCCATAAAGGAAAATGCCATCGCATTCATGTGAAAGATTGGCAGCGGTGTGATCATCCGTTCACCGTCAATGTTAAGCGCGCAAACGCCCGTCGCGGTGCTGTACCAGTGGCCTGCTTGTGTAAAATATTCGTTGGTCAGGATGCAGCCTTTGGGCTGACCCGTAGTGCCAGAGGTGTACAAAAGCGCTGCTTCGGCATCACCGTCGCGCGCGGCAATCGTTTGGATCGTGACGGCCTTTGGCAGCGGGTCACCGATCGCAACCACAGGCATCTGCACCTCAGCCTGGATCGCGGCACCCTGCAATTCATCTGCTCGTTTAGCCAACGAAATGGCCAGCACGGGTTCAGCATGGCCAATCATGTAAGCCATTTCAGCCATTCGCAAATCAGGATTCACAGGTACGACGGAAATGCCCAGCGCATTAAACGCAAGCCACCAAAGAAAGTAGCTTGGACGATTTTCAAGGAGCAACATCACACGCTGGCCTTTGGTGTACCCAGCATTTTTGATTTGGTTCACATGATCTTGCACCTTACCTGACGCTTTTGCGTAAGAAATTTCGCCTGCGGGTATGTCGTAGATATCAGCCGTTTCAGGCAGCACATTCAGGAAGGGACGATCGGGCCATCGCTTCGCGCTGTCCACAAAGGTGGTAAAAACAGTCTGTTCGGCGCTCATGGCAGCAACTGGATGTTACGGAAAGCCGCATCGCTATTCAAAATATCCACCCGCTTAGCTGCAATTCGCAAAGTGCCATCAACCAAAGCAAGATCGTGACGCGCCGTGAGGGCAAGCAGTTGCTGCTCATCAAGCCGCGTTTCAACATAGTGCATGGAGGTGTTCGTCACAAAACGATCCCCATTCACTTCATCAACAAAGGGACGTTGGATCACATGATGACAGCGGCTTTTGGGCTTTTGGCTAAAGGTTCGCACACCGTTCAAACGCTCAACGCGCAATTTCAGCATAAACATGTCTTCGTACAGCAAGGACGTCTGGTTAATCGGGTCTTCCTGTTTGTACTCTAACGGCATCCAGTACATTCCATCGGGAAGCCACAACGCCAGCCAATCGTCATACCGCCCCTCGTCTAGCATGCGTACTTCATCATAGATAAAATCGATCAGCTGATCCTTGGAAACAGTCATTCCGCTGTCTCCGTCTTGGCGGCGTCATAGGTCATGAATTTAGCCCAAGCGTTAAACTGATTTCGCATTTGTCGCTCAGTCGTGCCGTTGTGAACCGATACTTCGTCGAAATTTTCATCCTCTTCCAGCAAGCGCTGGATGTTTACCCATTCCATACCATCAACAAGTAAACCTTCCTGCGCGCGCTCGTACATTTCGAGATCATCGTGCCCGACAATTGAGGTTGAGGCATTGATCATGCGATTGTACATCGCCGTGCGTGCGGTCAGCTCATCAGGTGCGCCAACAAGCCGATATATGTAGCTTTCTACGATGGTCTTATCAGCAGCTAACGGAATAAAGACCCGCAATTGTTGGATCGGGCCTTTGACCATAATATTCGGAAAATAGACTGTGTTATGGCGATTTTCGTCAAGGATGGCTTTTGCTTTATCTTCACCGTAACTCTTTGTCATGGCTTCGAAATAATCTGGGATCGCACTGTAATTTGAATGAATAGAATGGTTCACTCCTGTATGTCCGTGCCCATTAGGCCAAGTGCGGATTCCCATGCCTTCAAAGAACTCATAAGGCGACATAAACGGGGCAATGATCTCCATCGCGGCGGGTTTTGGAGCACCTTCTGGGAGATTCAGTTCCTCATACAGCTTTACCGCCGTGCCAGCGCTACTTTCATGCGCAACCATAGGATGGCAGGTGTCGGTTTGGTTTTCGACCAACATTTTCCAGTTACAATGATGCAGATAGCGCAGCGGTGATCCGACGACTTCTAGTCGACCCTCGGGCGAGCGATCTACCATATTGTCTATTGAACTAAGGCTATCGCCAAAGAAATCCTCGAATGAAATGCCGTCCTGCGCCAAGCGTGTAAAGATGAAGCCACGATAGTTTTTCACGGCTCCTACGGATTTCATTCCGTTGCCGCTGGCAGTTTGTTTTAACCCCGTACCCTCGTATCCCTTTTTCAATGGGATCGCGAGCAAACAACCATCTGTCTTGAACGACCATGCGTGATAGGGGCACCGAAAGAACTTGCCTGTGTTGCCCTGTCTGTCGATGACGATCTTAGTACCTTTATGCGGGCAACGGTTATACAGAACGTGAATTTCATCCGCCTTATGACGGACCTGAATCACCGGTTGATCCCCGATTTGGGTCGCAAAGTAATCACCCTTTTCTGGCGTCTGGCTTTCGTGGCCAACAAACACCCATGCATTGTTAAAAACGTGCCGCATCTCAAGTTTATAGATATCTTGGCTTACATAGACATCGCGGTGCACTTGATTGGACTCAACCAACGCAGCCGCTTTGGCAGGATTTCCTGAATATTGTTCCATCGTAAATCCTCCCTAAATATCCAACACCAGTCGCGCCGATTTTGCGCGGCTAACACAGATTTGAATAACATCCCCCGCGTCACGCTCGGCCTGGCTCAAAACCACATCGCGGTGATCTGGCGTACCTTCAAGCACGTCACACTGGCAGATACCGCAATCTCCGCGTTGGCAATCATACATCACATCAACATCGTTTTCTTCCAACACGTCAATGATGCTTTTACCAGGTGGAATAGTGAACACAGAACCATCATTGATTTGCACTTCAAATGCCGCGTCATCAACTTGCACGCTCGCGGCTTCGAACAGTTCGAAATGCACGCGTTCGGTTGGAATATTCGCGACTTCGGCTTTACCACGTACGGCGTCTAGCAAGCCACGAGGACCACAAACATAAAGATGTGCGTCGCCAACAGATGCAACAAGCGCATTCAGATCGAGAGCCGTTTCGCTATCGTCACAATGTAAATGAAACGCATCACCCCACTGTTCAAATAGCGTTGCCGGGTAGGCCATTGCACCCGCGCTGCGTCCAGAATAATGGAACGCAAATTCCTGACCTGCCGCACGTACCGCAGCGGCCATCGAGATCAACGGAGTTACACCAATTCCACCAGCCACGAAAACTGCGGGCGCGTCTGAGTTTACTGGAAAATCATTCTTTGGCGGCCCAAATGAGATCGCATCGCCAACCGTAAGAGAGTGCATCGCCACCGAGCCGCCCTGCCCTTTATCTTCACGTTGCACAGCAATTTGGTAGCTTGTCGGCAGCTTGGGAACAGGATCAAACGACACTAATGAATAAGCGCGCGCGCCATCAGTTACATCAAACTCCACATGAGCACCTGGCTGCCAGCTAGGCAGCGGAACACCATCTGTCGCAGCGATGGTCAAGCTGCTGATACGATCAGTCAACTTGGTAACCTCAACCACAACACCAGAAATTTTACCCATAGGAGTCTCCCTTGCAAAACAATATGAATTTTCATATACTTTTGGTCAAGAAAATTCTGTGCATGACCCACGCAAGGCAGGGATGTCAACATGACTACATCGTCTAAATTTGAAGAAAAAACTGGATTTGTTGATGATTACTTGCTCTATTTGTTGGCCGCTGCCAGCGAAGGCGCAAGCGCACAGTTTCATGCTGAAGTACGCAGTCTAGGCCTGCGCGTTCCAGAATGGCGAGTGTTAGCCTGTCTACACGATCAAGACGGGGCAATGATTACCCAACTGGCATGTGTTGCCCTAGTCGAACAATCTCGCTTGACCCGCATCATCGTACAAATGGAAGATCGAGGGCTGCTGATCCGTCAAAGTGACCCTGTTGACGGTAGACGCGTATGTGTTTTTCTGACGCGCAGCGGAAAAGAACTGACCAATCAACTTGTGCCTAAAGCCCGAGCCCATGAACAAGTTCTTTTAGACCGCTTACCGAAAAGGGGCAGTGCCAATTTAAAGCCAATTTTGCGTGCGCTTTTGAATGCGCTCGATAAATAGGTTAGATTTTCTCGCGGTAGATGAACTATCAGAATATACTTCATATATAAAATATTTATACTTGAAATTAAATCATAGCTTTTCTAACCTATAAATGAAAGCGACCAAGTACAACAGAAAGTGACACTCTATGCGTATTGCCTGTCTCGGCGGTGGACCTGCTGGCCTGTATTTCGCAATCTCAGTAAAACTTCGCGATCCATCCGCTGAGGTAGTTGTTTTTGAGCGCAACCGCGCCGATGATACCTTTGGCTGGGGCGTAGTTTTGTCAGATGAAACGCTTGGAAACCTAGAGACTAACGACCCAGTAAGTGCCGCCAGTGTTCGCGCGCATTTCGCCTATTGGGATGATGTTGCGACAGTACACAAAGGTCAGAAAATGCTGTCAACAGGGCATGGGTTTTGCGGCATCGGGCGTAAACGACTGTTAATGATTTTGCAGGCGCGTGCAGCAGAATTGGGTGTTGATTTGCGGTTTGAAACCGAAGTCGGCGCCGCATCTGAATACATGAATGATTACGATGTGGTCGTAGCCTGCGATGGATTGAATTCTAAAACCCGTATGGAATTTGCTGACACCTACAAACCGGATATTGATACACGGCTGTGCCCTTTTGTTTGGCTTGGAACCCATCAAAAATTCGACGACGCGTTCACCTTTATCTTTGAGGAAACTGATAAGGGTTGGATTTGGGCACACGCCTATCAATTTGATGATAATACCGCGACGTTTATCGTTGAATGCAGCCAGGAAACCTATGACGCATATGGCTTTGGAAATTTGTCCCAACAAGATAGCATCGCAATCTGTGAGGAGGTTTTCAAAGACCATCTTGGCGGCCATTCTTTGATGACAAATGCCAATCATATTCGGGGATCGGCTTGGATTAAATTCCCGCGTGTGCTGTGTGAAAAATGGAGTCACAAAAATGTGGTTTTGATGGGTGATGCTGCCGCGACCGCACATTTCTCGATCGGATCAGGTACAAAACTAGCACTCGAAAGCGCAATCTCCCTGGCCGAATATTTGGATCAAAGCCCTACCGTTTCTGACGCCTTCGCCAAATACGAAGATACACGACGCCTTGAGGTATTGCGCCTGCAATCAGCTGCTCGCAATTCTGTCGAATGGTTTGAAGATGTGGAGCGGTATTTGCACTTGGACCCCGTGCAGGTGAATTATTCACTGCTAACGCGCAGCCAACGGATTAGTCACGAGAATTTACGTGAGCGCGATCCAAAATGGCTCGCCTCCGCTGAAAAGTGGTTCATTGAACAAGCTGGTGCCGATACAAACGGTGCCGCCCGCGCGCCGATGTTTGCTCCCTTTAAGTTGCGTGAAATGCACCTAAAAAACCGGATCGTTTTATCTCCGATGGCGCAATACAAAGCAATTGATGGCGCTCCAACAGATTGGCACCTTATTCACTATGGCGAGCGGGCCAAAGGTGGGGCTGGCCTCATCTATACTGAAATGACCTGCCCCTCTGCAGATGGGCGGATTACACCGGGATGCCCTGGTCTTTATGCCCTAGAACACGAGGCCGAATGGTCGCGTCTGATAAATTTTGTGCATTCAGAAACCGAAGCAAAAATATGCTGTCAGATTGGCCATGCTGGACGCAAGGGGTCTACCAACATTGGCTGGGAGGGCATGGATTCGCCGCTTAAGGCCGATAATTGGCCGCTTTTTTCCGCGTCCTCGATCCCTTGGTCCAAATGCAATGCCGTCCCAAAGGCAATGACTCGCGAAGATATGAACGTCATCAAAGCCGAATTCGTGCTAGCGACAAAAATGGCCCAACGTGCGGGTTTTGACATGATAGAATTACACGCAGCGCACGGGTATTTGATCTCGTCATTCATCTCGCCGCTTTCTAACATCCGCACCGATGAATATGGTGGGACGCTTGAAAACCGGATGCGTTATCCATTGGAAGTGTTTCTCGCGATGCGCAACATCTGGCCCGCTGATAAGCCCATGTCAGTACGCATTTCTGCAAATGACTGGGCAGGTGATGACGGCGTTACGCCCATTGAGGCGGTTGAAATCGCGCGGATGTTCGAGGCAGCGGGTGCCGATATCATTGACGTTTCGGCTGGGCAGACCTCAACACAAGGCGAACCTATTTATGGACGTATGTTCCAAACGCCGTTTTCAGATCGTATCCGTAACGAAGCAGGGATCAAGACAATGGCTGTTGGCAATATCTTTGAAGCCGATCATGTAAACTCAATCTTAATGGCGGGCCGTGCTGATCTGGTGTGCCTTGCGCGCCCGCATCTCGCGGACCCTTATTGGACCCTGCATGCGGCAACAGAATTGGGGGACAGGCAGGAAAAATGGCCCCAACCCTATGAAGCGGGCCGCGATCAAGTATGGCGTTTGGCGGACAAACAAGCAGAAACGGAAAACAAAATATGAGGCGCGTATTGGTAACGGGTGGTGGATCTGGCATTGGGCGCGGCATCGCACGGGCCTTTGCTGATGCGGGCCACGATGTAACGATCGCGGGGCGGCGTGCTGAGGCCTTGGAAGAAACGAATGGCGCGCGTTCCGTGACTTGCGTCACGGCCGACGTCTGCGATGAAGCGACGGTGGATGCATTGTTCGAACATCCCTTCGATGTGGTTGTCGCCAATGCGGGCATTGGCCGCGTAGCCCCCCTAACCGAAGTCACTCTTGATGAATGGAACCAAACGATCGCGGTGAATCTAACCGGCACGTTTCTAACCTTTCGCGGCGCACTTCGTGGGATGAAATCAGGTGGGCGATTGATCGCCGTTGCATCTACCGCTGGGTTGCAAGGGGGACCACGCATCGGTGCCTACTGCGCGTCAAAACACGGAGTTATCGGCCTTGTTCGCTCGGTAGCCAAAGAGGTCGCGCGCAAAGGCATTACCTGCAACGCCATTTGCCCTGGATTTGTGGACACCGAAATGGCGCAAACAGCTGTTGCGTCTGTTATGAAAGCGCGAAACGTAGATGCGGTAACAGCTGAAAAAATGGTCGTTTCTGGGAACCCGACTGGTCGCATGATCGACGTGGCCGAGGTTGTCTCCGCCGCTGTTTTTCTTGCCTCAAAAGGGGCATCCAGCGTGAACGGCCACGCCCTTAGCGTATCGGGCGGCGAAATATGAGTGACCTGCAGACAACACCCACACCAGATCGAGTTTCCAAAGACAGGCTTCGCCTTTGGCTCCGTTTTCTAAAAGCAAGCCGCACGATCGAAACCCAATTACGTGAAAATTTGCGGGTTGAGTTTGCATCAACCCTGCCCCGTTTTGATGTGATGGCTGCATTGTCACGGTTTGAAGAGGGATTGAAGATGAGCCAGCTTTCTGGCGTTCTAAAGGTATCTAATGGCAATATTACTGGAATTGTTGATCGTTTGGCCGAAGATGGCATGATCGTTCGTGTTCCCGTTCCCAAGGATCGACGTGCAACACTTGTTTGCATGACAAAACGTGGTCGCGAAGAGTTCGCGATGCAAGCGGCGGCGCATGAAACGTGGATAAACGAGATGCTGGTTGATTTTTCTGCTCAAGAAGCCCGCGACATCGCAATCCGACTGGAACAGCTTGACCTTAGTTTACAGGAGAAAACCCCATGACAATGCGCACAGATGTAAAGCATTTCAATTGCACTCTCAAAGATGGCATCGCGACCGTCAAATTGGACCGTCCTGATCGCAAAAACCCGCTGACTTTCGATAGTTACGCCGAACTGCGCGACTGGTTTCGCGATCTTGTTTATGCAGATGATGTTAATGCCGTGATCTTTGCCTCCAATGGTGGCAATTTTAGTTCAGGTGGCGATGTGCACGACATTATCGGGCCCCTTACTAAGATGACGATGAAAGAGCTTTTAAACTTTACGCGGATGACCGGCGATTTGGTTAAGGCGATCGTCAACTGTGGCAAGCCGGTCATTGCAGCTGTTGATGGTGTTTGTGTTGGTGCAGGTGCGATTATCGCGATGTCCTGTGATCTGCGCATTGCGACGCCTGCTGCAAAATGTGCTTTCTTATTTACACGCGTTGGCCTTGCGGGTTGCGATATGGGGGCGTGTGCGATCCTTCCACGTATCATCGGTCAGGGCCGTGCCGCGGAGCTATTGTATACAGGTCGCTCAATGAGTGCTGACGAAGGGGCGGCATGGGGATTTTACAACAAAGTTGTTGAGCAGGATGCTCTGGATTCCGAAGCGTTTACAATGGCTTCTCGGATTGCATCTGGGCCAAATTTTGCAAACATGATGACAAAAACGATGCTTGCGCAAGAATGGTGCATGTCTATCGAACAAGCAATTGAAGCAGAGGCACAGGCCCAAGCGATTTGTATGAAAACAGTCGACTTTGAGCGGGCCTACAACGCATTTGTAGCCAAAGAAAAACCAGTATTCGAGGGCAACTAATGGCTGATAAAACTTTTCTAAACTGGCCGTTTTTCGACGAAAAGCATCGTCATTTGGCCCAGCGTCTGGATGCATGGGCCACCAAAGAATTGGCTAATATTGATCACAGTGACACGGATACGGCCTGTAAATCTTTGGTTAAGAAGTTGGGTCGTGGTGGTTGGTTGCAGCATGCCGCTGTCGACCCCGAAGGTGAAACACAATTAGACGTACGAACCTTATGTTTGATCCGTGAAACACTTGCCCGCCATGATGGGTTGGCTGATTTCGCCTTTGCGATGCAAGGATTGGGAACGGGCGCTATTTCACTGTTTGGGACGACGGCACAGAAACGCGAATGGTTGCCTAAAATCCGGAATGGCGAGGCGATTTCGGCCTTTGCCTTGACGGAACCACAGTCTGGTTCTGACGTTGCCAACTCAACTATGACAGCCACCCGTGATGGTAATCATTACATGCTGAATGGTGAAAAAACATGGATTTCCAACGGTGGCATTGCCGATATCTACACGACCTTTGCGCGCACAGGAGATGCACCGGGCGCGAAAGGGCTGTCAGCATTTATCGTGCCTGCAGATACACCTGGGTTGGAAATTGTTCAGCGGCTGGATACGATTGCCCCTCACCCGCTTGCAACGCTACGCTTTACAGATTGCCGCATTCCGGCAACCGCGATGCTTGCCCAAAGTGGCGAAGGTTTTAAAATTGCGATGTCCGTACTGGACGTATTTCGATCAACGGTCGCGGCAGCAGCCCTAGGGTTTGCACGGCGTGCATTGGACGAAGCACTGACACGTTGTACGACCCGCGAGGTTCAAGGTGCACCTTTATTTGAACTCCAGATGGTTCAGGGCCACATTGCCGATATGGCTGTGGATGTGGATGCCAGCGCTTTGCTAATTTACCGCGCTGCCTGGACCAAAGATTCCGGAGCGCCGCGCATCACACGCGAAGCTGCAATGGCCAAATTGTTTTCCACAGACCAAGCGCAAAAAGTTATCGACAAGGCCGTTCAATTGCACGGCGGTGATGGTGTGCGCTCCGGTGAAACCGTTGAAAAGCTATACCGCGAGATAAGAGCCCTTCGCATCTATGAGGGCGCATCCGACGTGCAGCGCGTTATCATCGCGCGCCAAACGCTCGGCGCACATTCCCCCACGTAGCGTATCGTTAGGAAGCCAAATGTTCGAACAGACAGCACACTTAGATACCTTTGCACGCGATAATCTCCCGCCGCGCGATCAAATGCCAGATTTTCTGCTTGATGGGTTTGATTATCCTGCCCGATTAAACGCGGGTGTGGAATTGACGGATGCGTTGGTTGAAAAAGGGTTTGGCGACAACACGGCTTTGATTGGAAATGGCAGACGACGCACCTACAAAGAGTTGGCCGATTGGACCAACAGATTGGCCCATGTTCTGGTAGATGATCTGGATCTGAAACCTGGAAATCGTGTCTTGATCCGCTCTGCAAATAACCCTGCGATGGTTGCTTGTTGGCTGGCTGCGACGAAAGCTGGCGCCGTGGTTGTCAACACGATGCCGATGTTACGCGCTGGCGAATTGAGCCAAATCGTGGACAAGGCTGCGATTACCCATGCCCTGTGTGACACACGGTTGATGGACGAAATGGTATCGTGTGCAAACGGCAACGCACATCTGACACACGTTGTTGGGTTTGATGGAACCTCAAATCACGATGCCGAGTTAGACCGCTTGGCATTGGAAAAACCTGTGCAATTTAGCGCTGTGAAAACGGCTTCAGACGATGTTGCCCTACTGGGTTTCACGTCTGGCACGACTGGCTCAGCCAAAGCAACAATGCACTTTCATCGTGACCTTTTGATTGTCGCAGACGGATACGCCAAAGAGGTTCTTGGTGTATCACCAGAAGACGTTTTTGTCGGCTCCCCGCCACTGGCGTTTACCTTTGGGCTTGGCGGCTTAGCAATATTTCCGCTTCGGTTTGGCGCGACGGCTACTTTGTTAGAACAAGCCACGCCACCAAACATGATTGAGATTATTCAAAAATACAAAGCGACGGTTTGCTTCACGGCTCCCACGGCTTATCGCGCGATGCTTGGCGCGATGGATCAAGGCGCTGACCTTTCGAGTTTGCGTGCTGCCGTTTCGGCGGGTGAAACGCTGCCAAAACCTGTCTATGACGATTGGATCGCAAAAACTGGCAAACCGATGTTAGATGGAATTGGTGCAACTGAAATGCTCCACATCTTTATCTCAAACCGCTTTGACGATCACAAACCTGCCTGCACAGGACGTGTTGTCACTGGATATGAAGCCAAGATCATTGATGATCAGGGGAACGACGTTCCTTTTGGAACCGTTGGCCGATTGACGGTGCGTGGGCCAACCGGATGTCGATATCTGAGCGACGAACGACAGATTGGATATGTTCACAAAGGGTGGAACATCACCGGCGATGCCTTCACGATGGACGCCGATGGATACTTGTATTTCGCTGCCCGTAACGACGATATGATTATTAGCTCTGGGTACAATATTGCCGGGCCAGAAGTCGAAGCCGCACTTCTTTCTCACCCCGAAGTGGCCGAATGTGCCGTTATTGGGGCTCCTGACGATGAGCGTGGCATGATCGTGCAAGCACATGTTGTTTTGATCAAAACAAACCCAAGCGCCAAATTGATCAAGTCGTTACAAGATCATGTGAAAGCAACAATCGCGCCGTACAAATATCCTCGAAGTATAAAATTTTGTGATGCGCTTCCAAAAACTCAAACCGGGAAAATTCAGCGCTTTATGCTCCGATCAGAAAATATGAAGTCGTGAGTTGATGAAATGCGATTTCAATGCGTTCCAACTCTTGTCCATTCCAATTCAATCAGAAAACCGACGCCTTGGCCTGATCATACCCACACGGCCCTCACCCCCTACATTCGGAGCACACCATGACTGCAAAAATAATCCAACCCAACGATTGGGCTCCCGCAAGGGGCTATGCTAACGGGTTGTTGGCGCGTGATGGAACGCTGTACATTGGTGGGCAGATTGGGTGGACTGAAGATCAAGTTTTTGAGACTCATGATTTCATTGGGCAAATGGAACAATCACTGAAGAACATTGTGGCTGTGGTTGAAGCTGCCGGGGGCCAGATTGATGATATCACACGATTGACTTGGTTCGTGATCAACAAAGCCGAATATGTTGCGCGACAACGTGAAGTCGGAGAGGTTTATCGCCGCGTATTAGGGCGCCATTTCCCTGCGATGTCGATGTTGGTTGTCGCCGGTTTGGTCGAAGATGCAGCCTTGTTAGAAATTGAGGCGACTGCTTTTATTGATCCCAGAAAAAAATAAATTTTTCCAAGAACAAACGGCCTGTCATGTTTTGGCTCAAGCTTACATTTCGGGGGTCGTAGCTGTCCAATCATGGTACGAATGATACGCTTGGCCAAGCGTCAATATTTCACGATCCGATTCATTTGGGCCGAATAGCTGCACCCCCATCGGAAGGCCTTCCGGGCCAAACCCGGCAGGAATTGCTAGACAAGGCAATCCAATCAAGCTCACTGGAATTACGACCTCCATCCAGCGATGATAGGTATCCATTGGTGTTGAATTGATTGCTTCTGGGAAAATCCGGTCCTTTGGAAAAGGCCAGACCTGCGCAGATGGCAGGGCAAAGGCATCGTATTTTGTCGATAGTTCGGCAATTTTGCGAAACCATTCCGAACGAATTTCACTTGCCTGATGAATATCTTGCGCGCTCAACGAACGGCCTTTTTCAATTTCCCAGATCATTGCAGGTTTTAACAATTCGCGTTTTTTTGGGTCATCATAAAGCGCGCCAGTCCGACACGCATTTGCCCAAGATCGCAACGTAATCCAAGCTGACCACAATTCTGTAGGATCAAACGGAGCCTTGAGCGGTTCAACGGTGCAGCCCAATTTTTCAAAAGTAGACAACCCAGTTTCACATAAAGGCAAAATACCGTTTTCACAGGGATATGCGCCGTCCCAATCGCCAAACCAGCCGATACGTTTCCCACTAACCGAACCCGTTAGATCGCCCAGTTTGGCCGGCAATTGAACCGCGTATGGCAGCCGAGAATCAGGTCCAGCCATCGTTTGCAAAAGCGCCGCAATATCCGCAGGCGAACGCCCCATCGGGCCAGAGGTCGCAAGCTGCTGAAAGAACATCTCGCCTGCGGGTTCATCTGGAACTAGCCCCCAACTAGGCCTGAAGCCATAGACGTTACAAAAGGCCGCTGGGTTCCGTAAGCTTCCCATCATATCAGATCCATCGGCGATGGGCACGAGACGCGCCGCAAGGGCAGCTGCCGCGCCACCAGATGAGCCGCCTGCCGTTGTTTCCAGCCCGTATGGGTTACTTGTAGCACCGTGAACTGGATTAAAGGTATGTGATCCCAAGCCAAATTCGGGTGTGTTGGTTTTGCCAATAATAATTGCACCTGCATCTTTGATCCGCTTAACCATCAACGCGTCTTGCGTCGGGATGTAATCTGCAAAAAGAGGCGATCCGAGTGTAGTGCGAATACCCTTTGTTTCGGCCAGGTCCTTTATCGCAAACGGTAGACCATGCAGCCATCCACGGCGTGGCGTTTCATCTGCTAATTTAGCTTCAGCAAGAATATCTGCACGTGACCGCAGGCTTACAATCGCATTGATTTTCGGATTGTATCTTTCAATTCGATCCAGAAAGGCTGTGATCACTTGAACTGAAGTAAGCTCGCCGCTTTCAATTTGAGACGACAGTTCCAAAGCACTTTGTTGTGTCAAATCTTGCATTGCCGTTCCTTAACATCTCTTGAAGCAAACATACTTTTACAGGCCTCAAATTCAATTTCATCGATGCCACTGATCATCCAGAAATGCTATATCAAGCACCTAGTCTTGCGAAGGGAAATATACTTCTTCACGACACAAAGCCTGGCTTAGACAGTGCACGCCACCACCTCCCAGTGTGAACATGGACATGTCAGGGTCGTAAACCTCAAATCCCAATGCACGCATTTTGGCATTCAATTCAGTAGCGCCAATCATCGACAGAACTTTGTTGTCACCAAGAGCAACCAAATTTACGCCCAGATTTTTGGCTTCACTGTAATCAACATCCACTATCTCGATGCCCCAGCCTTTAACGATATCGACGAGCCACGGCTCCATCGCGTCGACACAAGCCACAACTAGTTTTTCTGCTAAAGGAACAATCAAGCCATCCATGTGAACAAATTCGCGGCTTATCGGCGCAACGATAGCTTCCCAACCTTCCGCGCGTACGAACTCCGCAACTTGTTCAGAACCCGCCTGCTCTGAGCGTTCGCCACAATAACCAATTAGAACACGCCCCGGTTCGATAATATTAAAGTCACCACCCTCAAAGTGGCCAGCCGTTGCGAATTTCCAGATCGGGATGTCATTTTCCTGATAAAACTTGATCGCTGTGGCATAATCTGCCCGGCGGCATTTCAACTGCATGTGACAAATCAAAGCGCCCCACGGGGTCATAGCCGAACTGTCACGGGCGAAAAAATTACGGTGCAATACCTCGTCACTGTCCAGATAATGACAAACCACACCATTTTCTTCGTAGATCGAAACCATTTCAGCATGCTGCGCCATAGCCTTTTGCAGATCAAACTTCGCACCCGTTTTATGTGCATTTGCCAATGTGCGTCCAATAAGCGGCCCAGCTTCGACCCATTTGAAATGATCTGGCGTCCCAAGAAGAACATTCTTAAGCTTGGCATAATCATTGTTGATACCCCAACCTTGCGCAGGTGCGATAGTCTTTGTCATCTTGCTGCCTTTCTTTTTCGTGCAGGGCTTTGCGCCCGACGATTGCACGATTTTTCGTTCAGAGGAACTACATTCTAAAACCCCAAGGGTATGCCTAGCGAAACGACAGTTAGAAGAATTTTTCAAAGAAACTCAAAAGAAACACGCCTGTCTGCGCTTAGCTGGTTTTCTTAGTGAGATACCGCGTAACGACTTGAAGCATGTTAAATGCCGTTTGTGGGTCGTTCTGAAGCACGACTAAAAACTCTTCACCACCAATACGGAGGCCGCTGATATTCGTTCTGGCTTTCATTGAAAGCGAGCGTGGTTCATCTAGGATCAACGCCAACTCACCGACCATTGCCCCTGGCCCAAGCGTTCGGATATGTTGGTCTTCTTTGTCTGGCACCGGTAGATAAAAATCGGCTTCACCATCCAAAATAAGATAGGCGCCATCACTTGGGTCTTCGCCTTTGGTAAACACCACGTCGCCAGCAGTTTTTTCGAACCAACGCGCACTAAACGCCAAAAGACGCATTTGCTTACGATCTAAATCTGCAAAAAACTCTGTCTGTTCTAAGGCTTGCAGCTTAATCGCAAGGTCAGTTTCAGTTTCATCTTTGATTTCTTCCAAAGAACTGACGCCAGTTCCCAATTTATAGTCACCGTGATTTAGCTCCATATAAACATCAAAGTTTTCTGGATGCCTGAACCCTTCCTCTAGATAAATTATTGTCGCGTTTGGCATTTCTTGCCTTAGGCGGATGGAGGCTTGAAACCGTGTACTGTCATCGTACCCAGCTAAAACTTTATCTAAGATAAAAATGTCGGGGCGTTTGATTGCAGCACGCGCAAAGCCAATATTTTCCAGCATTTTACGTGGCAGGTTTGTGCCACCAAAAGTGGTTTCCTCGATCAAAGTGGAACCTGCCAAGTAAGATTTGTAACCGTGCTTTACGAGCGTATCGATGACCACATCTTGAAGTTCGATAGACCGGTGTGCGGCGTTCTTATCTACAACTCCAAAGATAGCATTTTCAAAAAATGACAACCCAGCCGAAAACTCATTTTGATCCAAGGTTTGAAAGACATCGCCGAGGGAACCTGCCAACAATTCTGGAGATTTAACCCTCAAGGATACAATTTTTTCCGTCAATTCTGTTGGGACAAATTCCCCAACGTGGGCTGGTTCGATAAGACATGGAAGTGCGAGCAAAAGTGCCAAATCAGAATGCGGCAGCTTTCCTATTCCATGTAGGTTCGCCGCTTTACTGATCTTGACTGTTTGAGCGTAACTTTGAGCATCAATGCTAATTCTTTGAAACAATGGATGATCGGTTCCATCGCTCCCAAAAGTTGTAAAAAGCAAATCCACCAGCGACTGCGCGACTGCGAATACATCCTCTAAAAGATCCGTTTTCCTCAACAGCTCCAAAAAATCTGGATGATCCGCCAATTGACGTTGGCTCACCGATTTTTTTAGCGATGCAAATAATATATTTCTTAAAATGGGTACATCGGAATTATAAGCGGTTCGATCAAAGTGAGTCACCGTATTAGTAAAGCCCTGGGAGCCCAGTACGTCTTTGATTTCGCCTCTAAGGTCGACAATTGCAGTCGTCAATTTTGGATTTTCCTCAGGGGTAGTCTTTAGACCCATGCTGCGACGCAAAATATCGCGATCGACACCGATTGCTTCGATAATTGTAATCCACCATTTATAGACCTCAATCAGATCGTCCAATTCTGCAATAGAGGGAGTCAGCCAGCGGTCTTCGACAAGGTTCACGCTGTTACCAGATTTTTCTGCTTCCAGTCTCGACAGAACCAATTCGCCAACGTCAGGGCCCTTTGCTTGCGGGTTTGCACGCAAAGCCATTAAGATATTGTCACGGATCGTTCCCGCAAAAAGGTATGGATTAGAATCTGCCCACCCTATGCGCGCGCCAATAATATCTTGGTGGATTTCAGAAAGTTTACTTCCACCGATCGAAATCGTACCCGACGATGGAAGCAATTCACGGGTCAATAGCTCAGCCATCGCACGGCGATCTTCATCGTTCGGCGCTGCAATCCCGATGAGCCCGCCTTTAGGAAACGTAACTGTCAAATTTTTGATCACAGCAACACCGTCGCTGTCGTGCGCAGTTACACCATCAAAAGAAACATCACCTTGCAATCGATCAATGGTATTTGGATGGCTCTCGATAAGCGTTCGATCTAATGCACCGCTTGGCGCAAAATGATCTGTTAGTAATGTCCAGCGTTGTGCCATTTCATGGGCACGCGTGTAGTAAGTTAACAACTCCTTCCAAGGGCTGGAAAGGTCTTTGTAAGCTGCCAATGCCGCAACCAACGCACCAATGGTGACGTTCCCAACGATAACCAAATACCCGCCGATTGAGAAAAAGAAGAATGGCGTGAGCTGGGATAAGAAGTTATTTAAGAACTTCATAAAGAACTTCTTTTTGTAGATTGCCAATCGAATGAAAAACAGTTTTCCAAGTTGATGCGTTAACTGCGCGGCGCGATATCGGTACCCACCATTTGCGCGCAGCGCAGTCGAGCCAACTGCCGTTTCTCCAATTTCACTAGCAAGTTTGCGAACTTCTTTAATCCGTCTTTTGTTAAGAATATTAATTTGTTTTTGCAGCCGAGGAATGAGCCAAGCTTGCAGCGGGATCATCGAAACTGCCGCAAGACCGAACCAAAAACTTTGAAGGAATAAAAAGGCGAGAATGGTGAGCATTTGCCCCAATTGCATGATGGGTTGCGAAATCGCGTTCCCCATCATTCCGCCTAAAGGCTCTGCCTCGGATGTAACCATGGAGACAATTTCAGATTGGCTCGTTCTTTGGAAATAGGGTTTTGGGAACCGAAAAAGCCGAGTCACAAGTTGATAGCGTAATCTGCGAAGCATCCGCTCAGCCACCACGCCTTTCATAGTATTTATTCGCATTTTAAGCAGGCCATGGATCACGACCGAGAGCAGAAAAAGCACACATAAAAGCGCTAAGAAACCAATCTGGGTAAACTCAAATCCAAAAACGAAAACTGAATCACCACCGGCACCAATTGCATCATTGATAATCCGTTTTGGTAGCTCCAAAGTAAGGAACAAAAATGGGAAAAGTGATACCGTTGCAATCAATAGCACAATTTGTTGGCGTTTAGAGTGCTTCCAAATATACCTAAAAAGAGAAATTTCGATCTTAATGCTCCGCCAATCGACGTTGTGATCGCCCCCAGAATCTCAGGGCCGCCGTGGAAGATGTTAGCAGTCT
>JABBAP010000013.1 GCA_018607905.1 Paracoccaceae bacterium
GCTTTGCTCAGCGCTTGGCGCGGGATCGTCTCCATCGGGCATTCGGCGTACCGCGCAGTATGGCGGTTCTCATCCGCTTCCTTGGTGGCGGGCCAATGCCCATACGGGGCGGGGTAGGGCAGGTACAAAAAGAACGGCTTTTCCGCCTCCGTTTGTTCCTCGATGAACGCCACGCCTTTGTCGGTAAAGAAATCTACCGAATGCCCGGGTTGTTCATAAATATCGCCATTGTCGAAAATCTTGTTGCGATAAAAACTGCGCACATGGCCGTCTTCCAAGGTGACCCAATTGTCAAACCCTTCCGCTGGCGAAGTCGGCTCGCCCAGATGATATTTCCCAACCAACGCGGTCGCATATCCCTCTGATTGCAGCGTCTTTGGCAAAGTCTCCAATCCATCGAGCGCATGCCAACCTGTCGGCCATTCGTGCATGTTGCGATCATCAATCCACGAATGCACACCGTGTTGCGATGGCAATTTCCCTGTCAAAACAGAGGCCCGACACGGCGAACAAAACGCATTCGGGCAATAGGCATTGTCAAACGTCACGCCCGTTTGGGAAAGTCGATCCAAATTGGGAGTGTGAATTTCATCGTTGCCATAACAGCCAAGCGTCGAGGCCTGCTGGTTATCCGTAAAAATCAAAATGATGTTCGGCTTCTTCGCCATGTCCAAATCCCTTAACTGCGCGGCACGCCCATATAGGCGCGTAACGCCTCTTTTAATCCCTCAAGGATCGTGCCGTCTTTTAATGTGAAAACGTGATAATTGTTCACCAGATCGTTTTGTAAAGCACCGGTAATCATCTGAAAACAAAAGCTAAGTCTGGTCTTGGTTTCCGCGACCGAATAATCTGGAAACGCATCTTCCAGCCCATCGTGCAGCGTTTTTAAAACCTTCTGCGCTTGCGTTCGCATCGGTGCCCATGGATCATCTGCATCCAGAATACGCGGATAACTTTCGCGCAAAACACCCCGAAAACGGCTCGAAAAAATCGCCCCAAGCAGATCAACCAAACTGTCGAGCGCCTCGCCCGAGCTCATTGAACGCAGTGCAATTTGCGTAAAATCCGCTTCAATCTCACGCTCAATTGCATCAAGTGAATAGACCCGAAGCGCGCGAAAATACGCGTCCTTATCCTGAAAACGGGTGTAAAAACTGCCCACCGAATTGCCGCTTGCAGCCGCCAAATCCGAAATCTTCAACTCATCAAAGCTCTTGGTGTTCAGCGCCTCTATGCCTGCGCGAATGAACCCATCGCGGTTTTTGACACTGCGATTTTGACGCGCCTCAAACACCCCTAGAATACCGTCTTTCAGAATATAACCTGTCGCAGCCATCGCTTTTTCAACTCCTGTTGGGATCAGTTTAATCCCTGATTGGGCGGGTGTGTCAAATAAAAACGAATCTGAATTCAGATTCTTTTAAGTTGACTTGAACCAACATGTGCAACTAGCCTAAAATCAGATACGTGGCTCCAAACACACCTGTGGCTGCGTGATTTTTCATCGGGGAGGATGACAATGAAACGAAGAAATTTGATAAAGTCGGCAATGATCGCCGCCGTTGCGATGGCGCTACCACTCAGCACACAAGCCGAGGAAATCAAACTGCGTGTCGCGAATTGGCTGCCACCGGTTCACCACATGACTGGCACGTTGCGCAGCTGGGCTGATGCACTCGAAGCCGCCTCTGACGGTGAAATCAATGTCGAAGTTCTGACCACACCATTGGCCAAACCAAACGGGCAATACGATCTTGCGAAAAACGGCGTCGTGGACATCGCGTGGTCTGTTGCGGCCTTCCAGCCCAAACGCTTTTGGAAGCTGAACGCAGCCGAAGTTCCCTTCGCCGCACCCAGCGCCGAAGTTGCCGCCGTGGCTGCATGGCGCTGGTACGAACAGAACGGATTTATCGCAGAGGACACGGCCGATACCAAACTGCTCGCGCTTTTCGCACATGCGCCGCACCTGTATCACAGCGCCGTTCCGCTCGCTTCACTCAATGATTTCAACGGCTTGAAAATTCGCGCAGGGGGCAACGGCGTTCGCATCGCTGAAATGCTGGGCGCGGTTCCCGTGGGCATGCCTCCGGGGCAAACCAACGAGGCCATGGCCAAAGGCACGATTGACGTGTCGCAATTCCCTTGGGAATCCGTCAAAGGTTTCCGTCTGGATGAAGTCTCCAAGCATCACCTTGTGATCCCGGGCGGCACCTATTCTGGCATCTTCTTTATGACAATGAACCCGCGCACTTGGGATAAAATGAGCGACAAACAGAAAGCCGCCGTAGAATCCGTTTCAGGAGAATGGGGCTCACGTTTCATCTCGCAAGAATGGGATCGCCAAGAGGCAGTCGGCCTTGAAATTGCACAGAAAGCTGGCAACACGATCACCACATTGTCCGGCGCTGACACGAAAAAGCTGTTCGACATGACACGTGTTTTTGCCGATGATTGGGTCGCCAAAGCAGACGCAGCTGGTCTAGATGGCAAAGCGCTGATGATGAAATACGAGGCGATTGTCTCCGAACTGAAGTGATTTAATGCTAAAAACCACTGAAAATCTGATCAGGCGGGCGGTTCTACTGCTCGCCTGGTTTGCTGCCGCGACCTTGGTTGCGATCATGGCAATGACCTTTGTTGATGTGATTGGCCGCAATTTTTTTGGTCGCTCGCTGATCGGCACGGTTGAAACCGTCCAGCTGATGATGGGCGTTCTGGTGTTCAGTGGCTTAGCGATAACCGAGCTGTACCGCCGCCACATCGTTGTCGAAACTTTCCAAGGCCTGTTCCCAAAACCCCTGCGCCGCATATCGGTCATCGTCAATTCACTGCTCGCCGTCGGCGTTGCTTGGCTGTTGTTAAATCAGCTGTTCATCAAAACCGTTGACGTGTTTAGCGAAAAAGAATTCACCATGATTTTGAAACTGCCGTATTGGCCCGCAGCAATCATAATGCTGATCGGTTTTGCGCTGTTTTTCCTGCTCCTCGTGCTGCGCCTCATCCGTGAATTGATGGACCAAGAGGATCAAACCTATGGCGATTGAAACCCTCGTCCCGTTGGTTTTTGCACTGTTATTCCTCGTGCTGTTTTTGGGCGCGAACCTCGGTCTTGCCATGTCTGGCGCTGCCCTTTTTGGCACAACGATGATCATCGGCCAACAAGGCGCGCTCGCACTTGCGGGCCTCTCCGTCTACGAAAGCGCGCAAAACTTCTCGCTCAGCGTCATTCCTCTGTTCGTTCTGATGGGCGCTTTCGCCACGAAATCTGGCATTTCCAACGATCTGTTTTCCGCCTTCAACACATGGCTGCGCCGTCGCAAAGGCGGCCTTGCACACGCCAGCATCGCCGCCTGCGCCGCCTTCGGTGCGGTCTGCGGCTCCTCGCTCGCCACTGCTGCCACAATGGGCAAAGTCGCGCTGCCCCAAATGGCGCGCTACGGCTACAGCGACAAACTCGCGACGGGCGCATTGGCCGCGGGGGGCACCATCGGCGTGCTAATTCCGCCCAGCGTCATCATGTTGATCTACGGCATTCTCACGGAAACCAGCATCGGCGATCTGTTCATCGCAGGCATCCTCCCCGGAATTTTGCTCACCCTGTTTTTCATGATCACAATTTTGGTAATGATCTGGATCGACCCGACCTCAGCCCCCGATGTTACGGAGCAAGCTGAACAGAGCGAAGACATCACCGAAGAGCCAGTGCTTAAAAAGGTTTGGGCCACGCTCGCCCTTTTCATCACCGTGATCGGCGGCATTTACGCAGGCATTTTCACCCCAACCGAGGCCGCAGGCTTTGGTGCAGTCGGCGCGATGTTCCTCGGCGTTGTGATGCGCCGCCTCGATCTCAAAATGATCGGCGAATGTTTGATCGACACCGTTCAAACCACCTCGATGATCTTCCTGATCCTGATCGGCGCGATCCTATTTTCGGGCTTTCTAACCCTAAGCAGCACACCGGCCCTGCTTGGCGATTGGATCGTCGGCCTAAACTTTTCGCCGCTCGGAACCATTCTCGTGATCGTCGCGATCTACATCGGTTTGGGCGCATTTCTTGACACGATGGCGATGATAATCCTGTCGATCCCGATCTTTTTCCCGATCATTTCAAACATGGGATTCGATCCAATCTGGTTCGGCGTTCTGGTTGTGCTCGTGGTCGAGCTTGCCCTCATCACCCCGCCACTTGGCATCAACGTGTTCATCATTCGCGGCATCGCCCCGCACGTTCCACTCGCGCGAATTTTCGCAGGCGTGCTGCCGTTTTGCCTTGCGCTTGTCGCGCTGATAATCCTGATTATTGCAGTCCCCTCCATCGCAACATTCCTACCAGATCTTGCACGAAACTGAGGATTCACCGCGAATGTCAGACGAAACATCCAAAATCTTTGCACAAACACGACAATCGAACAAAGCCATGTCCGACAGGCTTCCGCTTGCCCGCGAAGGCGCGGAACAGGATGCAACACGGGGATGGCTTGCTTCCTTGTCAGGGCCAGTGATACGCGCTGACGGAGGCGTCGCATGGGATCCCGCGTGGTTTGATTTCCTAAAACAAGACTGCCCAGAAACCGCAAATCCGTCGCTCTGGCGACACGCACAACTTAACGCAAACCACGGATTATTCGAAGTGGCAGACGGTGTGTGGCAGGCGCGCGGCTGTGATTATGCAAACATGACAATCATCCGTGGCGAAACAGGCTGGATTCTCGTCGATCCGCTGATGACCAAAGAAAGCGCGAGCGCAGCGCTCAAACTGGTTAACGACACTTTGGGGCAAAGGCCCGTTAGCGCCATCCTCGTCACTCACACCCATCCCGATCACTTTGCAGGTCTGCGCGGCGTGACTGCAGATAACCCACCGATATATGCCCCCGAAGGCTTCATGGATTTCGCCGCCGCTGAGGGCGTGTTGGGGGGCAACCACACATCGCGCCGCGCCGTCGATCAGTTTGGCATCGCCGTACCAATCGGCCCAGAGGGCATGATAGACGGGGGCATCGGCAAAACCGTCGCGCGGGGCACGCGCGGGTTTGTCATCCCCACCGATTACATCTGCGAAACAGGCGAGGTTCGCATCATTGACGGCGTAAATTTCGAATTTCTGATGGCCTCTGGCACTGAAGCCCCCGCCGAGTTTACGTTTCTGCTGCCTGATCACGGCGTGCTGTGCATGGCCGAGGTTTGCACGCAAAACATGCACAACGTGCTTACGCCGCGCGGCGCCGAAGTCCGCGATCCACTGCTGTGGGCCCGTGTCATCGACGACGCGCTGCAACGATTTGGCGATCGGACAGATATCCTGATCAACTGTCACAACTGGCCCGTTTGGGGGCAGGGCGCGGTTGAAACATTCATGTTGGAACAGCGCGATATTTACAAATATATCCACGATCAAACCCTGCGTTTGGCCAATCACGGCATGGGGCCAGATGAAATCGCCGCCATCCTTGAGGAACCAGAATACCTCAGCGAAGCCCTGCACGCACGGGGCTATTACGGAACGCTAAACTTCAATGCTCGCGCAACCTACCAGAAATATTACGGCTTTTTTGATGGTCGCCCCGTCAGCCTAAATCCATTGCCACCCGAAACCTTGGGCACACATTTCCTAGACGCCCTTGGCGGTGTGGATCGCGTGCTAGAACTGGCCGAAAAGGCAGTAACTGACGACCAATTACAGTGGGCCGCGACCCTGTTAAACCACGCGGTTTTCGCCCATGAAGATGCCGCAAAAGCACCCCTTGCAACGGTGTACAGAAACATGGCCTACCGCGAAGAAAGCGCGATTATGCGCAACATTTTCCTTTCTGGCGCACAAGAATTGGAACAGGGCACACCGCGTCTGCAAGGGGCAGGTGGGCGCAACAGCGACCTAGCTGCGACCCTCAGTTTGAAAGATTGGTTCGATGCGTTTGCGGTACGGCTGAACGCAGAAAAGGCCCTTGGCGTTGATCTTTCAATTCGATTCATTGTGGAAGAACAAGCTGTTACCGTTAGCGTCGCCCGTCAAACCGAATTTGCACGCATCAATGATGCGACCAGCACAGTCGATGCCACCGTGTCCCTAAACGCCTCCGACCTAGAAGCCCTCGCATCTGGCGCATTGGCTCTCGAAACTGTCCAAGTGGCTGGCGACACTACTGCACTGAAACGCTGGCTCGATCTACACGACAGCTTCGATCTTTGGTTCAACATCGCAACGCCATAAAATGGGATGATCTACATGACACTTAAATGCCCGAGCGACCCGGTAAATCTGTATGACGACGCCGTCATTCGCAACCCTTGGCCCCATTATGCGCGACTGCGCGATTTGGGGCCGGTTGTCTGGCTGGAATCGTTGGGGAATTATGCGTTTACGCAGTATGACACGGTTCGAAACGGGTTGCGCGATCATGAAACCTTTGTGTCCTCGCTGGGGGCTGCCGCCGATGAATATGGCTGCACACATCAGCGCGGAAACACCGTCGCGTCCGATCAACCGCGCCACACGACGCTGCGCAATGCCATCCTGCCGCCCCTTACGATGGGAAATGTCGCGGCGCTTAAACCGCGCATCCAAGCCGTTGCAGATGAAATCGTCGATGCCTGTGTTCAAAAGGGCCAGTTTGAGGCGATCACCGACCTTGCGCAACCGCTCCCCCTCACGGTGGTTCGCGAGCTAATCGGCCTGCCTGATTTTGGCCGTGAAAACATGTTGAAATGGGCCAGCGCCGCGTTTGATATGCAAGGCATCCAGAACGCACGCGGGCAGGCGGCACGACCTGTCATCGCCCAAATGCGCGAATTTATCACCAAGGAAACCACGCCTGATAAGCTGAAATCAGGCAGTTGGGCACACCGCATCAGCGAAATGGCTGCAAGCGGCGATCTGGACCCCGAACTCGCCCCGTTTGCGATCAGGGACTACATCAATCCCAGCTTGGACACGACGATTTCCGCCATCGGGCACTTTGTCTATCACATCGGTTCAAACCCCCAGATTTGGGATCACCTCAAGGCAAACCCCGAGCTGGCCCTGAGCGCCGCGCACGAAGCAATCCGCATCGGAACGCCCATTCGCTCCTTCAGCCGCCACACCTCCAAAGACGTCGAAGTTGCGGGGCACCTGCTGCCTAAAGGTGCCCGTGTTATGATGCTTTATGCCTCCGCCAACCGCGATGAATCCGTGTTCCCACAAGCCGATCACTTTGACATTGAACGCCGCAACGTGCGCCGCCATTTGGCCTTTGGCGCGGGCATTCACATGTGCGCGGGCATGCACCTCGCGCTGTTGGAAATCGAATGCCTGATCCGTGCGATGACACAGCGAATATCCGCATTTGAAATCGGCGAACCGCAGGTGGCGATGAACAATTCAATCTGCGCGTTTGCCAACCTCCCCGTCCAAATCCACACCAAGGTTTGACAAAGATCGCGTTGCCCGCCAAAGGACTGTGTAATGCTTCGCCACACAGAAATTGGATCAAAACATGACATACGCATTGGTACTTCACGGTGGCGCAGGGGCGCGGCCGGGCACGGATTACACCAAACAAAAGGCCCACCTAGACGGCTTAATCACCGCAGGGCAGGCCAAGCTGATCGACGGGCAATCCGCGCTCGATGTGGTTACTTGGGCCATCGAAGAACTGGAATCCTCTGGCCTGTATGTCGCGGGCAAAGGCTCCGCACCACACTCGCTCGGCGGCTTCGAGCTTGACGCATCCCTGATGCACGGCCCAAATCGGCGCGCAGGCGCAGTTGCCGCGATTGAAGGCATCCAAAGCCCAATTCGCGCCGCGCAAGTCGTGCTCAACGATGGCCGTCACGTCATGCTTGCGGGCGCAGGGGCGCAGCACGCCGCCAAATCAGCAGGGCTGGCGCAAATTAACGACCCAGAAGCTTACTACACGGAACATGTTTCTCACGGTTCAGCCGATTCCGCCAATCACGGAACGGTCGGCGCAGTCGCGCTCGATATTCGCGGCGAACTCGCGGCTGGCACGTCCACGGGGGGCACATTCGGCAAACTGGTTGGCCGCGTTGGCGACACCCCAATCATCGGTGCAGGCACTTGGGCAGACGATACCGTCGCAGTTTCCTGCACGGGCTTGGGCGAGGCATTTATCCGCACCGCAACCGCCTATGACGTGTCCGCACGGATGCGTTATGCAGGTACGCCGCTGAAACAAGCAACGCTGCAAGTCCTTGATGAAGTTGCAAAATTTGATGGCGACGGCGGTTTAATCGCCATTGATGCGCAAGGCAATATTTCGATGCCCTACAACAGTGACGGCATGAAACGGGCAGCGGTATCTGATACCATGCCGCCGGTTGTGCGCGTGTTTGAACCAGAAATTTAGGTCGGCAAAGGCTCACCAGCCTGCCAGTTGGCCTGCTGCAATTTCTCGATCAATTCCATCGTTTGCGGGCGATCTTCATGCACCAAAAGTGCGAGGAAATCGCCCGGACGGGCCCATTCAAACGACTTAACCACCGCTGAAAATTCCGTGTCCGTCTGGATAATCGCGTCTTTGTGCGACCCAAGACGCATCAACTCGTTCACCATAACCTCGCTCAGCTGCCCAACGGGCCGCCCACGCAGCAAATGAGGCAATTCAGCCACCACAACCATGTCAGGCTCAAAGCTCCACAATGCTTGCATCAAATCGCAGGTATCTTGATCGCTACGATCCCCTGCTTGGCCCGCAATCACCAGCGTCCGCTCGGCTGCAAAGGATTTCACGGCAGGGGCCAGCGCCTTCATTCCGTGTGGGTTATGGGCAAAATCAATCAACAAAGTCAGTCCACCAACCTCGATGTAATTCCCGCGTCCAGGGTTTTCATCGGGTGAATCCGTGAACCCAGCCAACCCCTCTGCCATTGCCGAAACAGGCAGGCCCAAGGCATCCGCAAGGCAAATCGCCCCGAGCGCGTTGTAAACATTAAATTCCGCCGCACCGCCCAGTGCTGGCACAAAATCATTCACGGCCAAAACAGGCAGAACCGCACCTTCGCGCGCCAACATCATCACACCATCAGCAACAAAGGCCGCACGGCCTCCATTCGCGACCCAAACATCCAGCGTGGCCTGATCAAAATTCAGCCCAAACCACGTGATATCGCCGTCAAATTGCGGGCTTCGCGCCACCAATTCAGGATCATCTGCGTTTAAAACCAACCGTCCACCCGCACGAACGGCCTTGGACAATTGAAACTTCGCATCCGCCAAGGCCGCGACATCCATAATGCCGTAGGTTCCCAAATGATCCGCTGCGATATTGGTTAACAAACACACATCCGCCGTTGGAACGGGCAGGCCGCGCCGCATCAAACCGCCCCGCGCAGTTTCAATAATCGCCAAATCAACACGGGGATCACGCACAGCAAGCCGCGCACCCGCAGGGCCAGAATAATCGCCCTCATCCAGAATTTCACCGCCAACACGGACCCAATCGCTGGACGAAAGGCCAACACAATTGCCTGCCGCTGCCCCAATCGCCGCCGTCAGGCGCACGGTGGTGGATTTGCCGTTTGTCCCCGTGACCATCGCCACAGGAATATCGCGCAAGGCGGCCCATTCAACATCATCGGGCGACGGTAAATCTGCGGTATCAAACACCTTTGATCCGACACCCAAGCCGAGCGAAATTTTGTCGTCATGCCCCAGATAGGTCACGCCGTGATCCAGCGCGGCCTGTGCTAAAGCAACTTCTTTAGGGGATAATTCAGCGGTGATTTTCGCACGCAAATCTTGCGCAGTCGCGGCAACATCAAACGCCTCACCTGCCAGCTTGGCATTGGTCGCAGCCCAAGAGGCCTCAACCAAATCCGTCGCCGCATAGAGCGCATCCGTTGGCGCGCTCACTTGCAATGTCGCGCCGCCAGCAAAGGCCCGCATCGCGATATGGCTGTCAGCCCAGCCAACCCCGTCCAGCAATTCACGCGCCGCGCTGCGCCACAACGCCATCACAAACGGCTTATTTTCATCGCCAATCGCGGCCTCTGCGGCGGCGCCAAAATCGGCCATCAGGAAATTCGCACC
>JABBAP010000005.1:0-23040 GCA_018607905.1 Paracoccaceae bacterium
GGGCAAACGCGTTGCATCACCGTGGTTTCTTCGAGCGGGGCATTTTGGTGATCTGGCAGCAATGACAGCCCGCAAGACACGATATGTTGGCGAATATCGCCGCCAAAATCATCTTGTGTGGATAGAAGGACACGTAGCCCACGGCCAACCGCGTCGCGTGCGATGGCACAGGCCAAAGGGCCGCCACCGCGAATGACCACGTCAAAATCTGCGCTTTTACAGCCCACGCTACCCCCTACCTGTCTTTTCGCAGAATCTAATCAAGGAAATGCGCCGTGTCATCAAAAACTGTGCATTTTGTGAAAAACCACCACATAGTGCGGTTTTATGCCAATTTTAGAACCTTTTATACCATGAAACATACCCGAGGATTGCAGTTTCATCCGTACCAGATGCGTGCCGCCATTGGTAAACAGATTTTGCGCCCACAGAAATATCGCCGCCGTTTTTGAACGGAATCTTTAGATCAATGCCCAGCGCCGGTTCAACGATGTTGTTGAAACTGCGCCCCTTGTGATCTGCTTTGGCCTTGAGCGAGACAAATGGCGCGAGGGCGAGTTTGGTTTTGCCCAAAGGTCTGGAAACTGCGATTTTGAACGAACCTTGCAGCAGGCCGTTGTTCTTTTCGGAGGCGTGCAAAGAGCCGGGATACCGATAGTTCGCCCAGCCGCTGAGCACCATTTTGGAGCCGTTTGGAAGCCGCGCTTCGACCCATTTTGGCTTCCATGTTTTGTACAGATTCAAATCCGCGGTCAAAATCGCGCGGCCACGGTTTATCCCTGTGGTCAGCTCATATTCCGTTTTCACTTGCGCGCCAAACGACAGGCGAACCGATTTTGACAGTTTGTGTTGTACTTCTAACCCCAGAAGGAAGGTGATCTTGTTGTTGAACGAGAGCCGTTTGCGATCTTGGAGGGCTGCAAAAATCGAATAGCCGACGAGCGAGGTTTTATCCGAGAATTTGTGCAGCGTGATGCTGGGTTTTAGGTAAAATTCCAGCTTCGCATTTTCGCCCGCGCTTTCTGTTGGGCCAGGGGGGATGATGAAAGACCCGTAGATCGCGACGGATTTGTCAAAGCTGCGTCCAAATAGGGTAATCGGCTTTGCGACGGCGCCATTGGCCAGACAGGATAAAAATAGGATAAGAATCGCGAACAGCTTCATCCGAATGACCATGCTTAATAATGGTTAACAAAGTCCTATCCCCCCAGCTTTCTGCGCCTTTCTGTTGAAAAAGGTTTGTCAAAGACGTTGATTTTTTGCAGGGTGGAGACGGATATTTATTGGAGAAATCGCATGAGAACCCGCGCCGCCGTTGCAGTTGCCGCAGGCAAACCGCTTGAAATTATGGAAGTGAACCTTGAAGGCCCGAAAGCAGGCGAGGTTTTGGTTGAAATCAAGGCGACTGGCCTGTGTCACACGGATGAATTTACCCGTTCTGGCGATGATCCCGAGGGGATTTTCCCCGCGATCCTAGGCCATGAGGGCGCTGGTATTGTGATGGAAGTGGGCGAAGGTGTTACCTCGCTGAAAGTTGGCGATCACGTGATCCCGCTCTATACGCCAGAATGCCGCGAGTGCGATTATTGTTTGAACCCGAAAACCAACCTGTGCCAGAAAATCCGTGTCACGCAAGGTGCGGGATTGCTGCCCGATGGTTCAACCCGTTTTTCAATGCTGGATGGCACGCCGATCCACCATTACATGGGCTGTTCCACCTTTGCGAACCACACTGTTGTGCCTGAAATCGCGCTGGCGAAGGTGCGTAAAGACGCGCCGTTCGATAAGATTTGTTACATTGGTTGCGGCGTGACCACGGGCATTGGCGCGGTGATCAATACGGCCAAGGTTGAGATCGGCTCGACCGGGATTGTGTTTGGCTTGGGCGGTATCGGTTTGAACGTGATCCAAGGGCTCCGGCTTGCGGGTGCGGACCAGATTGTTGGTGTTGATCTGAACGACGGCAAAGAGGAAATGGCACGGCATTTTGGCATGACCGATTTCGTGAACCCATCCAAGGTAGACGGCGATATCGTTGCCCATTTGGTGGAGCTGACGGGCGGTGGCGCGGATTATACATTTGATGCCACTGGCAACGTGAATGTCATGCGCCAAGCCCTTGAATCTGCGCATAAAGGGTGGGGCGAAAGCATCATCATTGGCGTGGCGGGTGCTGGGCAAGAAATTGCAACGCGACCATTTCAGTTGGTCACGGGTCGCAGCTGGCGCGGCACCGCGTTTGGCGGCGCATCTGGGCGCACAGACGTGCCGAAAATCGTGGATTGGTACATGGACGGCAAGATCGAGATCGACCCTATGATCACCCACAAGTTAAAGCTGGAAGACATCAATCACGGGTTTGATTTGATGCACGAAGGCAAGAGCATTCGGGCTGTTGTGGAGTTTTGATCGAAGATAGGTCCCCTAGGCTCGCTGTTTTCATTGATGGAGACAATGTTAGCGCCGCATATGCCGAAGTGATTTTGGAAGAAATCGCTAGTTTCGGTGAAATTAGTTTGCGGCGTATCTATGGGGACTTTTCAAGCACTAGGCTGAATAAGTGGTCTGAAAACCAAGTTAAGTTCGGCATTGTTGCACAACATGTGCCGAGCACGACCACAGGAAAAAACGCCAGCGATATTGCGTTGGTTATTGATGCAATCGACCAATTGCACTCGGGCCTCTATGATGGGTTTTTCATCGTTTCATCGGATGGAGATTACACTCGGTTGGCGCATCGAATCCGCGAAGAAGGTATTCATGTTTATGGTATTGGTGAGCAGAAAACGCCTGAGGCATTTCGGATGGCCTGTAAGCGGTTCATTTATATTGAAAACTTGCTCCCAAGACCGAAAATTTCAAAGGCCAAATCTGAGGAAAAAGGCGCCGACCTAAATTTTGCTTACAACCGAATTCGCACTGCGGTACGAGCCGTCAGCGATGAAAAAGAAGAGGCTCATCTAAGCCAAATCGTTCAAGAGTTAAGTAAACGATACCCAGATTTTGACCCCCGAAGCTTTGGCAAAAAACGCCTTCTCGATTTGATCGAGGAAATTAACAAGTTTAAAATCATCAAACGCGGGAACGCTGTCTTTATTCAAGAAGCCAAAAAACTAAATGAACAAAAAACCACGAGAATTCACGCCGCTTGCCCTGCCAGATCGGGCTGATCTGTCCGATGAGGAAATGCGGATGGAGGCGTTGAAATTTATGAATTTCATGCGCAAGCGGCATACGGTTCGTGATTATTCTGATCGGGCTGTGGAGTTGGGAATTATCGAGGATTGCATCGCGGCGGCGGGGACTGCGCCAAGTGGGGCGAACCATCAGCCTTGGCATTTTGTGGCGATCCGAAACGGCGAGCGAAAGGCACAGGTTCGCGCCGCAGCAGAGGAGGAAGAAGACACGTTTTACGCGGGCGGTGCGGGGGATGAATGGTTGCGCGCGTTAGAACCGATCGGCACGGATAAACACAAGCCGCATTTGACCGATGCGCCGTGGTTGATTGTGGTGTTTGCACAGCGGTACGGTGTGACGGATACGGGGGAGCGGTTTAAGAATTACTACGTTCCAGAAAGCGTTGGAATCGCGACAGGATTCCTGTTGGCGGCTTTGCACACGGCGGGGCTGGTAAGCCTGACGCATACGCCTAACCCGATGAAGTTTCTGGGGGAAATGTGTGGCCGACCGACAAGTGAAAAGGCCACGATGATTATCGCGGTGGGGCATCCGCGCGATGATGCGACCGTGCCTGAGGTTGCCAAAATCAAGAAACCGCTGTCCGAGATTATGACCGTTCTGTAGGCTGCGATTATGATTGAAATCTTCCTTCAAGCGTTGCCGTTTTTCCTGTTGATCGCGATTGGGTACGGTGCAGCCGCGACGGGGTTTTTTGGACCAGAGGCTACGGTTTACCTGACGAAATTTGTGTTCTTTTTTGCACTGAGCGCGATGCTGTTTCGATTTTCCAGCTCTCTTGCATTGAACGAGGTGTTCGATCTGAATTTCGGGCTGGCGTATTTGCTGGCCTGTCTGACGGTTTACGCCATTTTCATGGGCGTGGCGCTGGCCCTGCGCAAGGGCTGGTCCGAGGCTGCGATTGAAGGCCAATGCGCGATTATCGGGAATAACGGGTTTCTGGCGCTGCCGTTGTTGATCAGCCTGATGGGCGAGGTTGCGGCGGCGCCAGCAATGTTTGTGCTGGTGATTGATCTGATCGTGTTTGGATCGTTGGCGGTGGTTTTCATCACGGCGGATCGGCAGGGATCGGTTTCGGTGAATGCGCTGGCGCAGATCGGGTTGGGGTTGCTGAAGAACCCGATGGTTATGTCGATGGCGCTGGGTTTGACCTGGTCCTATCTGGGGATTGAAATGCCACGGGCCGCCGATGATTTTCTGCGCATTTTGGGATCGGCCGCGACGCCCTGTGCACTGTTTGCAATCGGTGCATCGTTGGCGGGGAAATCGGCGGAGCGGTTTGGCACTGCGGTTTGGCTGAGTTTTGGCAAATTGATCGTGCATCCAGCCGTTGTTGCGTTCTTTGCGCTGTGGGTTTTTGACGTGGAACCGTTCGCGGCGGGCGTGATGATTGCCACGGCTGCGATGCCTGCGGCGGGCAATATTTACATCATCGCGCAGCATTACGGCGTGGCCCCTGCGCGGGTGTCTTCGGCGATTTTGATATCCACTGTTGCCAGTGTTGTGAGCCTAACGGTCGTTTTGGGCTGGATTCTTGGCGGGTAAGAGGTTGAGCGCATAGCCGCTGTGCGGTACGGCTGTTCGAAGAATTTAAAAGAGGTCGATCATGGAAACTGTTGCTGAAAATCGCTGCTTTGAGGGCGTTCAAGGTGTTTACACCCATAAATCAGAGGTCTGTGCCTGTGATATGACATTTGGTTTGTATCTACCACCGCAGGCCAAAGTGCAGGAGGTGCCCGTGGTTTGGTACTTGTCTGGGCTGACCTGCACGCATGAAAATGCGATGACAAAGGCAGGCGCGCAACGCTGGGCCGCCGAACAGGGCGTTGCGGTTGTGTTTCCTGATACCTCGCCGCGGGGGAGCGGGGTTGCGGATGATGAGGCGTATGATCTGGGCATGGGGGCCGGGTTTTATGTGGATGCAACGCAGGACCCGTGGGCACCGAATTACCAGATGCTCAGCTATATCGCGGATGAATTGCCAGCGTTGCTGTTCAAAGAGTTTCCGTTGATCGAGGAAGCGCAGGCCATTACGGGGCATTCGATGGGGGGGCACGGTGCCTTGACCTTGGCGATGGCGCGTCCCGATCAGTATGTTTCGGCCTCTGCCTTTGCACCGATTGCGCATCCGACATCTGCGGATTGGGGCCGCAAACAGTTGACCGCGTATCTGGGCGATGATGAGAGCAAATGGGCGATGCATGATGCGACCCTGATGATGCGTGAATTCGGCCATCCTGGTCATATTTTGGTGGATCAGGGCACGGACGATCAGTTCCTCGATTTGCTGAAGCCAGAAGCATTGTCGGAAGCGATGGCAGCGAAACGGCAACAAGGCACGTTTCGCATGCAGGCAGGTTATGATCACAGCTATTTCTTTGTGGCGTCATTTATGGAAGATCACATCGCGTTTCACGCCGATGCGCTGTATGGGGTTTAACCCATGAGCCGCTTTGATTTGGTTGTTATCGGGTCCGGCCCTGCGGGTAAATCTGCGGCGATACAGGCGGCGAAATTGCACCGCAAAGTTTTGATCGTGGAACGTAATTTGCGGGTTGGCGGGGTGTCTGTTCATACAGGAACGATCCCGTCCAAGACCCTGCGCGAAACCGCGTTGAACCTGTCTGGTTGGCGTGAGCGCAGCTTTTATGGGCGGTCTTATCGTGCGCAAGAACAGATACAATCAAAGGATCTAATGGCGCGTTTACACAAGACGTTAGACTACGAAGTTGATGTGTTGGAGTATCAATTTACCCGCAATCGTGTGGAAATGATGCAAGGATCGGCGCGGTTTGTCGATAAGAACTCTATCGAGGTTACGGCCATTGATGGCGAAACCTGTATCATCGAATCCGATGCGTTTCTGATTTCCACGGGGACACGGCCATTTCGGCCAGATTACGTGCCATTTAACGGCACAACCATTTTTGACAGTGATGGATTACTGGAATTGCCCAGCATTCCGCGCAGCCTGATTGTTGTTGGTGCCGGCGTGATCGGGGTGGAATACGCGACAATCATGGCGTCCCTTGATGTGCGCGTCACGTTGGTTGAACCGCGCAACAGCTTCCTTGATTTTATCGACAAAACACTGATCGCGGAATTCACTCAACAGATCCGTGAAATGGGCATTGATTTGCGGTTGGGTTCCAAGGTGGAACTGGTTGAAGACAAAGAAGATTGTGTCGAGATTTCCATGGAAAACGGACGGCATGTGCGTGCCGAAATGTTACTGTTTGCTGCGGGCCGTATGGGCGCAACTGAGGCGTTGAATTTGGATGCCGTTGGCATTGAAACGGATCATCGTGGGCGGATCGAAGTCGATCACAAAACCTATCAAACCAACGTGAAAAACATCTATGCAGCGGGAGATGTCATTGGCTTTCCGTCGCTTGCCTCCACGTCGTTGCAACAGGGTCGTGTGGCCGCGTGCCATGCGCTTGATACGCCGACTTTGCCGCAATCGCCGTGGTTTCCGTATGGTATTTACTCGGTTCCAGAAATGTCGACCTGCGGCATGTCCGAGGAAGAAATTCAGGGTCGCGATATCCCCTATGAAATCGGCGTTGCGCGGTTTGCTGAAACCTCGCGCGGGCATATCATGGGGATCGAAAACGGCATGCTGAAAATGTTGGTGTCGTTAAAAACCCGCCGTTTGCTGGGTGTTCAGATCATGGGCGAAGGTGCGACGGAGCTGATCCATATCGCGCAGGCGGTGCTGAATTTGAAGGGGACAGTCGATTACTTTATCGAAAATACCTTTAATTATCCAACTCTTGCAGAGGCTTATAAAATCGCGGGCCTAGATGCCTTTAACCGCATGCCGATCCCAGAAGAATACAAAGTGAAGCCACCAAAGGCGAAAAAGTGACCAGCATTTTTATCGACGCCGACGCCTGCCCCGTTAAAGAAGAGACGCTGCGCGTAGCCGACCGCCACAACGTGAAAGTGTTTGTTGTGTCCAACGGTGGCATCCGGCCGAACCCGCATCCGCTGGTGGAAACAGTGGTTGTGGATGATGGGCCAGACGTGGCGGATATGTGGATCGCGGATCGCTGTAAATTGGGCGATGTGGTGATTACGGGCGATATTCCGTTGGCGGCCAAATGTCTGGAGGCAGACGCGCGGGTTATTCAGCACAACGGTGAGGTTTTCACCAAAGCCAACATCGGAAATCGGCTTGCGACGCGGGATTTGATGCAGGATTTGCGCGCCGCTGATCCGTTTCGCCAAGGCGGCGGAAAGCCGTTCAGCAAAGCGGATCGGTCTCGGTTTTTGGATGTGTTAGAACGCGAGGTTCGGTTTGCCCAGAAAGATTGAAGCGGTTGTTTTTGATATTGGAAATGTGCTGATCGAATGGCAGCCAGAGCGGTTTTATGACACGTTGATGGCCGTTGAAGGTCGTAAAAAGATGTTTGAAACCATAGATTTGCACCGCATGAATGATCTGGTTGATCGTGGGGCAAATTGGCAAGAAACGGTCTATGCTTGCGCCGAGAAATACCCCGAATATCGTGAAATGATCCGCCTTTGGCATGATCGCTGGATCAAGATGGCATCGCCTGCGATTGATCAATCGGTGGATGTTTTGCGCGCGTTAAAGGTGGGGTTTGTTCCCGTTCTGGCGCTGTCTAATTTCGGGGTTCAGACATTTGAATTTGCGGAAACGCGTTATCCGTTTCTAAAGGAATTCGACCAGCGCTACATTTCGGGGTATCTTGGTGAAGTGAAGCCAGAACCGCGCATTTACGAGATTTTGGAGCAACAAAGCGGGTTCGCGCCTGAAACATTGTTGTTTGCCGATGATCGGCAGGAAAACCTGGATGCAGCAGCGGCGCGTGGCTGGCAAACGCATCTGTTTGACGGGCCCGAGGGCTGGGTTGCTCGGCTAAAAGACGAAGGATTGTTGTGATGGATATTCCGTTTATCGGATTTGACGAAATGGACAGCCGCCTGAGCTGGAACGGTGTAACGGAGGCAATTCGTGCGGGTCATAAACTTGCGACGGCAAGCATTGCAGACGGGTTTGCCTATCGCGGCGATGACACGCTGCTGAGCCGCGCTGCGTGGATTGATGGGCTGGGCGTTGCGGTGAAATCAGCGACGATTGTGCCTGGAAATGTCGCCAAGGGTAAGCCGATGATCCACGGCGGGGTCATGGTGTTTGATGACGAATTTGGAACGCTGGAAGCAGTGATTGATTTTCATCTGGTGACCAAATGGAAGACGGCGGGTGACAGTTTGTTGGGGGCCAAAATGCTGGCAAGACCCGATAGCAAAGTTGTGCTAATCGTGGGAGCTGGAACCGTGGCGCGGAACTTGGTTTCTGCCTATTCCAGTGCTTTTCACGGTGCGTCATTTCTGATTTGGAACCGCACCCATTCAAAGGCAGAAGATGTTGCCAGCGACCTATCTAAAACCCATGAAATCAAGGCGATGAAGAGTCTAGAAGAAGCGGTTTCGCTGGTCGATATAGTGTCTTGTGCGACGATGAGCACCGAGCCTGTTTTGCGCGGAGAGTGGTTAAGGGCGGGGCAGCATGTGGATTTGATCGGGGCCTATCGGCCCGACATGCGCGAGGTGGATGACGCGGCGCTGGCCCGTTCACGGGTGTTTGTGGACAGCCGCGCGACGACCGTTGGGCATATCGGAGAGTTAAAGATTCCGATTGCCAGTGGTGCGTTTAAGGAGGCCGATATTCAGGGCGAGTTTTATGAACTAGTTGCAGGAACGGCTGGGCGAAAAACCGACGCGGAAATCACGTTGTTTAAAAACGGTGGTGGCGCACATTTGGATTTGATGACGGCAAAATATATTCTGCGCGAGTGGGCGAAATGATCACATTCGACAACACCTATGTGCAATTGCCGAGCGAGTTTTTTGCGCGGGTCGATCCTGACAAAGCACCTGCGCCCAAGTTGATAAAATTGAATACTGCTTTGGCAAACGAACTCGGATTGGATGCCGAATGGTTGGCGTCGCCTGATGGGATTGCAGTGTTATCGGGTGCTGCCGTGGCTATAGGGTCAGAGCCGCTCGCGATGGCCTACGCTGGGCATCAATTTGGCGGGTGGTCACCGCAACTTGGGGATGGGCGGGCGCATTTGTTGGGCGAAATAGTCGCGCCAGACGGAATTCGGCGCGATATTCAGCTAAAAGGGTCTGGCGCGACGCCGTTTTCACGAAATGGCGATGGCAAAGCCGCACTCGGGCCAGTGTTGCGCGAATATATTGTCAGCGAATTTATGGCCGCCGCCGGTGTTCCGACGACGCGGGCGCTGGCGGCTGTTTCGACGGGTGAACGTGTGCAGCGCGAAACGGGAATGCCGGGCGCTGTTTTAACGCGGATCGCGCAAAGCCATGTTCGGGTTGGAACATTTCAGTATTTCTTTGCCCGCAAGCAAAGCGAAAACCTGCAAATTTTGGCGGATTACGTGATTGATCGCCATTACCCCGAGGCGCGTAACTCAGAGAACCCGACCTTGACGATGTTGTCTGCGGTGATGGAGCGACAGGCGAAACTGATCGCGAAATGGATGTGTTTGGGGTTTATTCATGGCGTGATGAACACGGATAACGTGCAGATCGCGGGTGAGACGATTGATTACGGGCCCTGCGCGTTTATGGACGGGTTTCATCCCAACACGGTGTTCAGTTCGATTGATCAGAATGGGCGGTATGCCTGGGTCAATCAGCCCAATATTGGCGTGTGGAATATATCGCGATTGGCAGAGGCTTTGCTGCCGATTTTGCACGGCGATGAAGACACTGCGGTGAAGCTGGCAGAGGGTGCGGTTGAGGGGTTTTCGGATATTTTCAACGACGCGTTGAACGCTGGAATTGCGGCAAAGCTCGGCATCAACGTCGATTCTGCGTTCATGCAAACCACGTTTAAAGTGATGACGGATCATAGCTGTGATTTCACGCTGTTCTTTGCAGAATTGACCCGAATTGCCGCGGGTGGATCGGATGATGCGTTTGTGGATTTGTTCGTTTCACAAGATGCTGCGCACCGCTGGCTAGAGGCTTGGCGCGTTGTGTTTGACCCTGCGCTGTTGGGCGGAATGACGGCGGCGAACCCTGTGTTTATCCCGCGAAATCATCGTGTTGAGGAAGTTATTTCAAGTGCAATCGCGGGTGATTTTATGTCGTTTGAAAAACTGATTTCGGTTCTGGAAACCCCTTTCGTCGAGCAGCCAGAAAACAGCGAATACGAACGGCCGCCGACTGCGGATCAGGTTGTGCACCAAACTTTTTGCGGCACATGAGCTACGTAACGCCATTGACGGTTTTACTGGCTTTGACGCTGTGCCTTGTTATTGCGTGGTTCCTGAAACAACCGATGTCAGCGCGGGTTCGGCGCGGTGCAGCTGGCGATTTTATGAACCTGCCTGACGGGATCATTCATTATGAATGGCATGGCCCTTTGAGTGGCCCCGTGATTGTGATGGTGCACGGGCTGACCACGCCCAGCTTTATTTGGCGCGATCAAATTCCTGCGCTTACCCGTGCGGGGCATCGGGTTTTGACGTTTGATCATTTTGGACGTGGCTTTTCGGATCGTCCTTACGCGCGCCACGACATGGATTTTTTCGTGCGTGAATTGGACGGAATTTTGGACACGCTGGGCGTAAAGGCCGGGTATGATTTGCTGGGCTATTCGATGGGCGGTGGGATCGTGACGCATTTCGCATCGCTGCGGCGGGATCGTATCCGTAAACTGATTCTTGTGGCCCCGATCGGGTTTCTGGAAGGGCCGCCAAATTGGATCGCGCGCTGGCCTGTGATTGGCGATGTGATGATGTTTATTTTGGGCGGTTGGAGCCTGCGCCGTGGTGCGATTAAGGCGGGGAAAGCCGAAAAGGTAGACCCAGAATTGATCGCGTTACAGTGTCGTGAAACGCGCTTTGCGGGGTATGGCGCGGCGGTTTTAAGCAGTGTACGCCACATAATTTACGCCGACCTTCGCAAGGCCCACCGTGTTTTACTGGATCGTGAAATGCCGATTTTGGCGTTGTTTGGAACGGACGATGATGTCATCCCAATTGCCTGCGCCATGCACCTTCGAGAGATGAACCGCAGCGCGCAACTGGTTGAAATTAAAGGCGCAGGTCATTCTTTGGTGACGACACATCCCAAACAGGTCAACGATGCTATTTTGACGTTTCTTCGGGATTAACCACATCTGGTTCAGCACCCAACGTGCCAGCCATCAGTGGCAGCATCGAGGTGTTTTCTGCCAAATCATCGCTTTGGGGTGGGGTTTTCCAATCCATCGCATCAAAGCTGGCACAGTTGTCACATTTTGGCGCCCAAGCCGTGTGGATTTTGTTGCACGATCCGCAGATCCATTGAGGCCCGCGCGATGATGCGATTGCCTTGGTCAACCAGCCGCGCACGACGATGTCTTCTGCGCCTTCGCCCTTTGCGATGGCCGCCATAATTGCGAGGGAGCGCGCGGTTGGTTCCGCTTCTGCCAAGGATCCAATGGCGCGACGTGCGCCCGGGAAATCTTCGGCGGCGAGCATCAGTTCGGACTGAAGCATCCGCGATTCGGCGTTATCGGAATTTGCGCGCAGCAGTTGGTTGAACCGTTTCAGGCGAGCCGCGGGCGTTTCATCTGGTTCGATTTGGGCAAAAGCGTCAGCTAGATCGGGGTGCGGTTTGCTGCCCCACGCCTTTTTCAAAACCTTGGTAGCGGCCTTTTTGTTGTTGTCCAGAACGTGCATTTCGGCGGCCAAAACGGCAGCGGGAATAAGATCGGGCGACAAGGTGTTGGCTTGCAGTGCCGCCTCTTTGCCAGCAGGGATTTCGCCGTCATCCAGCAAACGACGCGCATCGGCGAGCGAGAGAACTGCATCGCGGCGACGGCCAACATCGCGGGGAAGCGTGTTGGCTTTGACCTTGGCCTCGATTGTTTTGCGTGCCCCTGACCATTCTTGTTTTTCGGTTTGCAGCGCGAATAAAGTTTCCAGCGTTGCGTCATGCGCGGGACGTAAGGCGAATGCCTTTTCTGCGAGCTTTAGGGCCGTGTCTGTGTCGCCCTCTGCTAGTTTTTGTTTCATTAAACCTTGGACGCCGACAAACCGTGTGCGGTCATTTTGCAAAAGGCTTTTGTAATATTGAACAGCCTTTTTGGTGTCGCCTGACATTTCAGCGGCTTGCGCGCTGATCAGTTGGGTCAGTTCAGGGCGTTCAAGATATCGTTCTGCTTTGGCGGCTTTTTGAGAGGCTGTTTTGCCTTCGCCAGCGGCGAGTGCAACCATGCCGTCAGCCAAAGCCTCATAGCCTTTGCGTTCGCGGTTGCGGGTGAAATAGCGCGACACGGCGGTTTCGTCGCCGTTGAAGAAATGGAATACGGCGACCAGCAGGCCGAACAGTTTGAAGGCGACCCAAACGGCAATCATAAATACGATCAAACCGATCAGGCCTGCGATGGGGGTAAAGCGGTGTTCGTCGCCGTTGAACGACAGTTTCACCTCGCCGCCTGCTTCGATCAGGTAGGAGCCTGCGAAGGCGGCGACGACGATCAGCGCGATGAAAAAGACGATACGGATAAGGGACAACAGCATGTGTCGCGCTTTCTTTTAGGGTGCGCCGAGGCTGGCGGATAAGGCATTGAGATCGGATTGTGCGGCGGAGAGCGCGCTGAGTTTGGCGATCCAATCGGACATGGCGGATTTGGCCGCGTCCGACAGGCTGTTGGCCTCAGTAAGGGCGGCGGAGAGGCGACGGTTTACCAGATCGTCTTCGACGCGCGAAAGGATTGCGTCGGTTTCTGGGCCTTCTTTGCGTTCCAGCGACCGCGTGCCAACTTGGGTTTTGAGAAAGGCGCCGAATTTGCTGATGGAGCCGTCTTGCGCCTTGGCTTGGATATCGGCGCGCAGGGCGTTGTGCGCGGCATCGGAAAAGCCGTTTCGCAGGGTTGTCCATGATGCTGTGCCGTTTTCTGCGATGGCAAGCAGTCCTGCTGGCGCGTCAATGCCCGCGATTTGGACGAGCGTATCAAGGGATGCTTTGAACGGTGCGCCACTGTCGAGCGCAGCGTCAATTTCGGTGAGGTTTTTCTTTGTGGCCGTGTCTGCGACCTTGGTTGAGGCTTCTTCTTGGGCTTCTTCGACGCGGCGGGCAGATGCGGTGGCGGCCTCTTCGATTTTTTGGCTAAGCGCGCCGTTTTTGGCGGCAAGATCGGCGACTTGGGCTTTTAATCCTTCAAGCACGGCTTGGTAGCCCGAAAGTTTTGATGCGGCCTCTTCTGACAGGGTTGCGCCGTTTTCGGTGATTTGCAGGGATAGACGTTCGCCAACTGCCTTGAGCTCGGCATTCACGCCTTGGACTTGTGTTTCAAGTGCGCCGATGCGGGCTTCGATGTCTTGGCCATCGGTTGCGGCAAGGCGGTCTTTGATCAGCGCCATTTCTTCGGCTTGAGTTGCAGCAAAGGCGGCGATTGCGTCGTCGATGGCTTTTTGTTCAACGCCTGTGGCGGTTGGAATTGCGGCGATGCGCGCGTCAAGTTCTGCACGCAGGGCGGCGACCTCTGATTTAGCCTCCGATTGGCCGGGCATTAGGAATTCAGCGACGGGGGACAGGCCAGCGGGCAGCAATGGCGCGAGTTTTGGAGCGCCCCAAAGCGCAACTGCGATGCCGACAAAAATGAGGAATAATCCGCGTAGGGCGCGCGATGACAGGGAGGTGCGGGCCTCTTCTTCTTCGGCGGCGATTTCGGGTTCTGTCGTATCTTCTACGGCTTCAACTGCCTCCTCTACGACTTCTTCAACGGTTTCTTCAACCACGTCTTTCGCGTCGTCAGTCACAGCGGTTTCCACAACTTCTGCGTCTTCGATTACCGATGATTTATTCGATTTTTTAGCCACGCGCCGAACGCCTTTTTGATATCTGGAAAGATTCCCCTGTGACAAAGTTAAGCACTGTGAGGCGCGTCCTCAACCCCAATGCGCCAACTGTGTTGAAATCACGCTATAAAAGGCGAGAAATTGCGGCGATCATGCCTGCGCGGGTGGGGGTTTGCGCGATTATTTGGATGGCGTTGGAGTTTCGCAGGGGCGTGGCGGCGTTTTGCGAAATGCAGACCAAAGTGACGCTGGACAGGTCGATTCCGTCGGTTTGAGCAGCGAAAATAGCGGCGGTGTTTGGGGAGGAAATGGGAATTATGGTGTTAGTTTTAAGGGATTTTAGCGCGATGACTGATAGGTTTTGTGCGACCTGTTCGTAAACAATTCGCCGCTGCGATGGGATGCCATGTTTGGCCAACTGCAGGTCAATTTCGCGGGCCGCAATCGCACCTGAGACGTAGATGAGCGGGCCTTTTTCTGGGTTTGCCAGTTTTATCGCCAATTCAACCAAATCTTGCGCGGTGCCATCTGCGGATTGGGCAGAAAACCCTGCTGCGCGGGCGGCAGCGGCGGTTGTTTCGCCAACGCAAAGGGCGGGAATGGCGCGCGATTGCGCCTGAGTCGCGAAGGAATTCACGCCGTTAACGGAGGAAAACAGCAGAAATTGCGTGTTGTCTGGCACAGGGTCGGCGGTGATCGGGTTGATTTGCAGAACGGGAGAATAGAGCGTGGGCGGCGCTTTGCCCGTTTGATCGGAAAGCGCCTGCACAAAATCGCGGGCCTGTGGCAAAGGGCGGATCATCAGAAGGGTCGGTTTGGGCATGATTTTGATCGGGCCATTGCTGTGACGGGGTGCAAATGTTACCTGCGAGGCAAGCAAACCACGACGAGAAACAATTGGCAATGACGCAGATTTACACGGTTTTAGGGATCGAGAGCAGTTGTGACGACACGGCAGCCGCCGTAGTGCGTGGCTCTGTTGATGGCGCGGGCGATGTTTTGTCGTCTGTGGTTTGGGGCCAAGAACAGTTGCACGCGGATTTTGGCGGCGTGGTGCCAGAGATTGCGGCCCGCGCCCATGCCGAACGGCTGGATTTATGCGTTGAACGGGCGCTGCGTGAGGCAGACATGGGTTTGGGCGATGTGGATGCGATTGCAGTGACCTCTGGACCGGGGTTGATTGGCGGGGTTATCAGTGGCGTGATGTGCGCCAAGGGGCTGTCGATTGGGTCGGGTAAACCGCTGGTTGGCGTGAACCATTTGGCGGGTCACGCGTTGACGCCGCGCATGACGGATGGCGTGGAATATCCGTATTTGATGCTATTGGTGTCGGGCGGGCATTGCCAGTTTTTGGGCGTGCATGGCCCTGATGTATTTACCCGCATGGGCGGCACAATTGATGATGCCCCAGGCGAGGCGTTTGATAAATCGGCCAAGCTGTTGGGGCTGGGATACCCTGGTGGGCCGTTGATTGAAGCAGAGGCGATGAGTGGCGATGCAAAGCGGTTTAAATTCCCGCGTCCGCTGTTGGATCGCCCTGATATGGACATGTCTTTTTCAGGACTAAAGACCGCGTTACGACGGGCGCGTGATGCTTTGATCGACGAAAAAGGCGGGTTAACTGTGCAGGATCGCGCAGATTTATGTGCGAGCTTTCAGGTGGCTGTTGCCGATACGCTGGCGGAAAAAACGCGGCGGGCGTGTAAGGCGTTTGGGCGCAAAACTGTGCTGGCAGTTGCGGGTGGTGTGGCGGCGAATGCGACCATTCGCGCGGCGTTGCAGGCAGTTGCAGACGAGCAAGGATTTACGTTTTTAGCGCCGCCGTTGAAGTATTGCACGGATAACGCGGCGATGATTGCTTGGGCGGGATTGGAGCGGTTTGCGGGGGGGCATGTGGACGACATGAGCCTGTCCGCGAGGCCGCGTTGGCCGTTGGATCGAAAGGCCGCGCCGATGCTGGGGTCTGGAAAAAAGGGAGCCAAAGCATGACGCATGTTGGGGTGATTGGTGCAGGTGCATTTGGCACGGCTTTGGCCAGTGTGATGCGGATTGGCGGGCTGGATGTAACCCTGTGGGGGCGTGACGGCGCGCAGATCGCTTTGATGCAGGTGGAGCGGCAAAACGCGCGGTATTTGCCAGGAGTTGCGTTGCCTGACCGGTTAAATGTGACGGCGGATTTGGAGCAGATTGGCGGCGCGGATGTTGTGCTGATGGTGCTGCCTGCGCAACGCCTGCGGGGGTTTTTGGAAGATCAAAAATTCACCAGCGATGCGCCTGTGGTTTTATGTGCCAAGGGTATTGAGGGTGGTACGGGGTTGCTGCAAACGCAGATCGTGGAACAGGTTGCGGATTTGCAAACGGCGGTTCTGTCTGGGCCAGGATTTGCCAGTGAAATGACCAAGGGAATGCCGACTGCGCTGTCGATTGCAAGCAAAGATGCAGCACTTGGTGCGCAGTTGCAGGCGATGTTATCGACGCAAAGTTTACGGCTGTATTTGTCACCAGATGAAGTTGGCGTGCAGTTGGGTGGGGCGTTGAAAAACGTCTATGCCATCGCCTGTGGATTGGTTGTCGGTGCTGGTTTGGGCGAAAGTGCGCGCGCGGCGTTGATGACCCGTGGGTTTGCCGAGTTGGCGCGATTGGCGGGGTCGCTTGGGGCGCATACGGAAACGCTGATGGGGTTGTCAGGCTTTGGCGACTTGGCGTTAAGTTGTACGTCGCTGCAATCGCGTAACTTTGCGTTTGGGGAACAATTGGGGCGCACGGGGACGTTTGGAACGGGCAAAACAGTTGAGGGAATTGCGACGGCGGAGGCGGTTTTGTCGCTGGCGAAAACGGTTGATGTGGAGATGCCAATTGCGCAGGCCGTTGCGGATGTTTTGGATGGGCGCATGCAGATTGCGCAGGCCTTGGCGACGTTGATGTCGCGGCCATTAAAACGGGAGGGATAGGCGATGCAATATTGGTTGTTTAAGTCGGAACCGAATGCGTGGAGTTGGGATCAGCAGGTTGCCAAAGGCGAGGCTGGTGAGGAATGGGACGGCATTCGAAACTATCAGGCGCGTAATTTTATGCGCACGATGGAGATTGGCGATCGTGGGTTTTTCTATCACTCGATGAAGGAAAAGGCCTGTGTTGGAATTATCGAGGTTTGCGCGTTGATCCACCCTGACAGCACCACGGATGACCCCCGTTGGGAATGCGTGGATATCAAGGCGGTTGCCCCGCTGAAAACGCCTGTGACGCTGGAAATGGTAAAGGCGGACGCGAGGCTGGCGGATATGGTTTTGGTGAAAAATTCGCGCCTGTCAGTGCAGCCAGTGACGCCTGATGAATGGGCGCTGATTTGTGAAATGGGTGGGCTTTAGCGGCAGCGGGCCCAGCGGCCTTGATCCATGTGGAAATGATCATGGTGGGCGGCGTTGTAATCTGGGCTGAGCACGAGGCCAAACCAAGTGCAGGCGCTGTTGCGCACGTCGCGCAGGAATGCCCGTTTGTCTGCTTCGCCGTTCCAATCACTGCGTAATCTTATCTTTTTGCCGTTGGTGAAATCAAAACCTGAAATGTCGATGGCGTTGGCTGTGGCGTGCTGGCTCATCCGTTCCGAGCCAGCGATTTTGCGGCAGGAATAGCTGCCGAAATGGTGGATGCGTGCAACATCTGCGCCTAGGTTTTTGCGGGCTGCGGGTTGGATACCGTGACGTTCCCACATCGTGAGGCGCAGGGCCATTTCGCAACGGGTTTCCAGCGGCGAAAGACGTGCAGATGTTGTTGTGGAAATGCGTGTCGGGGTTTTGATGTGGCATTGCGCAGAGGTGAGTTGATCTGGCCGCGTGGTGAAGGCTGCACCCGATTTGGCAAGGGCTGCGCGGCATTGCACAGGGTCAGCGACCGCGCGCATCAGTTTCCAGTGGGTGATCGGCGTGAGGCGCGCAATTGGATCGAGCGGGGTTGTCGGGTTCCACGGATCGGCAAGCGGCGTTTCGGGGTGATACAACAACGCGCCGATGCCCATTGCCAGCACAACGACGGGCAGGAACAAGCCGCCGATCAATCGGCCAAGGCTGAACGGTTGGCGTGGTTCATTGGGATTGCGTTGCATGGTTTACCAAAAAAATGGGGCGCCCGCTTGGACGCCCCGAAACATCTCTGCTTTGGCGATTAGCCGTAAACAGATTCTTTGCCGAAGTGTTTTGTCAGCATATAATAGACCACAGCGCGGTATTTGTTCCGCTCTGATTTGCCGTAAGTTTCGATCGCTTTTGCAATCGCGCCGTCCAGATCATCGCTGGCGGATAGGCCTAGTTTTTTGATGAGGAAGTTGTTCTTCACGGTTTCGATTTCAGCAGGTTGGCTGCCCGCGACGGTTGATGCGTCAGCGTTGTAAATGGATGGGCCACAGCCGATTGTGACTTTGGTCAGCAGATCCATGTCCGGTGTCATGCCGCATTTGTTTTTCAGATCGTCTGCATATTGTACGATCAAATCGTCGCGTTTACCCATGTTGTGCTCCTTCAAGCGTTAGGTCTTTGTTTAGAAGGAACGCTAGCGTCCTCCCCCAACACAAAATGTAGGGGATGTTGGTGCGCAAAAAAAGGGGTGAGATGAAATTCTTTGCGGTTCGGCAGATTTAAGGGGGTGTCGATTTCCGGCGCGACAGGCCAACAAGGGGGCCGAGGAACGGTGTTTTGTCGAAAATCAGGTAGAGAATTGCGGTCCCTAAATAGGTGGTGATGGTTAAGATGAAGAATTCGAGGACCCACGGCCACGGGGTGAAACGCAGGTAGAAAAGGACGACAAGCAGCACCACCATGTGGAAGATATAGAAGGGGTAAACGGCACGGTTTAATTTTGGCAAGAACCGATGTGGACCGTTGAGGTGGTGATGGCCAAAACCGAAAATTGCGGCGCACCACAGCAATGTTGTCAGCGCGTAAAGTGTAGAATAGCTGGAATTGATGAGCGAAAAACGCGGCCAGTTTTGGTTGATCCAATAGCCGTTGATCATGCGGTTCATGTCGTCGGTATCAGAGTACATTGAGATAAGATAAAGACCCAAGATTGCCACCGTTATGATGCCACCAATCAGCGAGACGTATCTAAATCTTGCAGCAAGCGCCCACACAGGAAAACTGGTGGTCATCAGCCAAAAACCAGGGATGTAGTACATAGCGTAAATGACTGTTTTCCATGTAAGATACTCTCCGAACACTGCACCTTGCGGTTTAATCCAGAGCGCCGCAAAGAGGATGATAAAACCCGCGAAAATCGGCAAAGCCCGGGCGATTTTACTGCTTGGGGATTGCAGCAAAACGCGAAACAGCGGCACCGCAAGGATTGAGTAGAAGAAAAGGTTGATCAAGAACCATAAATGGCCCGTGCGATTAGGATCAAGTTTGGAAAGTCGCTCCCACCAGAATTGCGGGAATGCGGGTACAATATGGGTGATCGTGCTTTGGTGGTAGGCGATGATCGAACTCCAGAACACCACGCCGATGATCAAAGGAAACAGAATGCGGATTATTCGGTTACCGACAAAAGCTGCCACGCCGCGACGGCGCATCAGAAAATAGGTGCCAACACCCGAGATAAGGAAAAGCGCAGGCAGGCGCCACGTGTGCAGGATAAAGATGATGAATTCTGGTGTGTCGCCGCCGATGTCTTGGTTTCGATACCCATAAACATCGGCGCCGTAACTAACGAACCCGATCAGCGCGTGATAGGGTACAAGGATGCCAAAAAGGATGGCACGAAGCCAATCTAGATCGTATCTGCGAGTTTGCATCATTGCGATTCGTTCGCATCGTTAAGGCAGTTTTACCCCTTCGGTGCGCCCATGTTTGGTTTTCAAGTCATAGGACTTGTCTGCCTTGTTGTATTTCTTAAAAATCGGATCGGTATTTTCGCAGTTGGCTTTTTCAACTGCCTGTGCCGCCTTAATCCCGTTTTTGCCGTGATTGCGTTCATGTTTCAGAAGTGCGGCATACATTTCATCAAATTCTTTGCGCACCTCTTTTGGCGTTTTTGATGATTCCTTCAACTTTGGCATCGTGATGGTCACGTTCACGGACACTTTGCATGAACCCGTCCATTTCACGTACCATTCTGTGTAGCCCCAGAACCCTTTGGGACCCTTCTTTTTCATTTGTGATTTCAGAGCATTCACGCTGTCGCCGGTGATCGTATAGTGTTTGAGATTCTCTTTGACCTTGGGCTTGGCATTAAGTGAAGTCGCCATCACGCAGGTTAGAAATAGAATTGAAAAATATCGCATAAAAAAGGCCTCGTAAATTATTACGAGGCTTAACTTATTTTATTTGTCGTTCAGATCAATAGCGATAGTGCTCTGGCTTGAACGGGCCGTCGGTTGCCACACCGATGTAATCGGCTTGGTCTTTGGACAGCTCTGTCAATTTCACACCAATTTTGGCGAGGTGCAGTCGGGCTACTTTCTCGTCCAGATGCTTTGGCAGGATGTAGACTTCGTTTTTGTACTCGTCGCCTTTTGTCCACAATTCGATCTGCGCCAACACTTGGTTGGTGAAGGATGCGGACATAACGAACGATGGGTGACCCGTAGCATTGCCAAGGTTCAACAAACGACCTTGGGACAGAAGGATCATACGGTTGCCAGATGGCATTTCGTACATGTCTACTTGGTCTTTGATGTTGGTCATTTTCAAGTTGGCAAGGTTTGCCACCTGAATTTCGTTGTCGAAGTGACCGATGTTGCCAACGATGGCCATGTCTTTCATCTCGCGCATGTGTTCGATGCGGATGATGTCTTTGTTGCCTGTTGTGGTGATGAAGATGTCAGCGTCTTTCACTGTGTCTTCAAGAGTCGTAACTTCGAACCCGTCCATGGCTGCTTGTAGCGCACAGATAGGGTCGATTTCGGTAACTTTAACACGCGCACCAGCACCCTGAAGGGATGCGGCGGAGCCTTTGCCAACATCGCCGTAGCCACAAACAACCGCTGTTTTACCAGCCATCATGGTGTCAGTTGCGCGGCGGATGCCATCAACCAGTGATTCTTTACAGCCGTATTTGTTGTCAAATTTCGACTTGGTCACAGAATCGTTCACGTTGATTGCTGGGAACGGCAGTTCGCCGTTTTTGTGCAATTCGTACAAACGGTGCACGCCTGTCGTTGTTTCCTCGGACACACCAACGATCTGGCCGCGCATTTTTGTGAACCAACCTGGCGATGCTGCCATGCGCAGTTTGATTTGTGCTTGGATACATTCTTCTTCTTCAGAACCCGGAACACCGAAGGCTTCGCCGCCTTCAATGCGCGCACCCAAAAGGATGTACAAAGTCGCGTCGCCGCCATCGTCAAGGATCAGGTTTGGGCCGTCTTCGAACATGAAGGATTTATCGAGGTAATCCCAATGTTCTGTCAGTGTTTGGCCTTTTACAGCGAATACAGGAACACCAGAGGCAGCGATTGCGGCAGCGGCGTGGTCTTGTGTTGAGAAGATGTTACACGATGCCCAGCGCACGTCCGCGCCAAGAGCTGTCAGTGTTTCGATCAGAACAGCGGTTTGGATGGTCATGTGCAAGGAGCCAACGATGCGTGAGCCCTTGAGCGGTTGGCTTTCGCCAAATTCTTCGCGCAAGGACATCAATCCCGGCATTTCAGTTTCAGCGATATCCAGCTCTTTGCGGCCAAATTCGGCCAAGGAGATGTCTTTGACGAAATAGTCGTTGCTCATCTTTAATTCTTTCTTTTGTGGGTGAGGCCGCATTGCCCCAGAAAACTTGGGCTGGCTCTAGCAAAGAAAGGGTTTGAGGGCAACAAAAACGGGTGCACTGCGACATCAGTTGTTTTGATTGGATGTATTTATGCGCGTGATCAGTCGTTCAGGATCAATTCTGCAACCTGTTGAGGCGCGTTTTTGCCTTGGTCCACAACGCAGGCCGATGTGGAGGAATAATATCGCACAAGGGTCCACGTCCCGTTTTCAGGCGAGGCCCAGAGTTGCGTTTGAAAATAACGATGTTCTGTCTGCGGGCCAGTTGGCGATTCTTGATACCAATCCGCCAAGGCCGCGTGCAATTCGTTTGTTTCCATGCAGACCTGCGCAAATGCGCCCTGTGCTGCGAAAAGCGTTGCGGCTGCGAGGCCTAGAATCGTCGTTTTCATATCGTGTTCCTTTGGTATAAAAACATCCAAACACGTTAGACGCGCCAAAACAGTGACAAGGCGCACTAAAAAGCGAGATTTTTGAATGGCACAACCACGGGCTTGGCAGCGAATGTTATCGGGGCGACGGCTCGATTTGTTGGACCCGTCGCCGCTGGATATCGAAATCGAGGATATCGCGCATGGCTTGGCGTTTGTGGCACGTTGGAATGGGCAAACCTATGGGGATTATCCGTATTCCGTGGCCGAACATTCGGTTTTTGTGCTGGAATTGTATCGCCGTTTGTATCCCAAGGCGGAGCGAAAATGGCAGTTGGCGGCACTGTTGCACGATGCGCCTGAATACGTGATTGGCGATATGATTTCGCCTGTGAAATCTGCAGTTGGGCCGGGATATGACGCGCTAGACAAGCGGTTGATGGCTGCGATTCATCTGCGGTTTGGCCTGCCCGCCACGTTGCCGATTGCGATCAAGAAACAGATTAAGCGGGCGGATAAAATCTCGGCTTGGTTGGAAGCGGTGGAGATTGCTGGATTTTCACGTGAAGAAGCGGACAAATTGTTTGGCAAACCCGTGTTCGACGACATCCCGAGGCGGCGTTTGCGGCCGCACCCCCCGATGGAATCGAAGGGTGCGTTCATTGAGGTCTTTAACGATTTAAATGAGAGTTGAGGTTTATCCTCGGCGGGTGTAGAAACGCGCATTTAGTTGCTGGCGGTGCAATTCTTCGCGTTTGCGTGCTTCGTGGTGGAACAGTTCGGAATGATGTGTCGGTGCGCCTGTTTCATTGCGTGTGGCGAGGAATAGAGTGTTTGCGATTGCGTTGAACATGGGGTTCTCCT
>JABBAP010000005.1:23140-64334 GCA_018607905.1 Paracoccaceae bacterium
TTGCGTGTGGCGAGGAATAGAGTGTTTGCGATTGCGTTGAACATGGGGTTCTCCTTTTCAGTTTCTGTAATCTTTCTAACAGGGTTGCGTTCACGGATCGAATCTGGAATATTTCTGAAATGTTAGCTGAACTATCATCTTAATGGACTGGCGAGAAATCCCATCCCTGTCTGCATTGCGGGCATTTGAGGCAACGGCGCGGTTGTTGAGCTTTAGCAAGGCTGCGGGAGAGCTGAATGTGACCCACGCCGCGATTGCGCAGCATGTTCGTGGGCTTGAGGCAGAGTTTTCAGAATCGCTGGTTGTGCGGGCGGGACGTGGAATTGCGCTGACCCATGCGGGTGAACGACTGGCGGCGCGGTTGGTTGCTGGATTTGGTGAAATCGCCAGCGGTGTGAAAGATATTCGCCAGATGGGTGTTGATCGCCCCCTGACAATTTCGGTGACGCCCGCGTTTGCCACCAGCTGGTTGATGCCTCGTATCGGATCGTTCTGGTCAGCGCATCCCGACATTACGTTGAACATCAGCCCGACCTATAATTTGGTGGATTTAGCCAAGGACAATGTCGATATGGCCATCCGTTTTGGTGACGGAAACTGGGCCGGGTGCGATGTGGAGTATTTGACCAATGGTGATTTGGTCGTTGTTGGGCATCCAGACCTTATCAACAATCCAAATGCAAATTCGATGAAGGATTTGACTGGTTTAACATGGTTTTTTGAAAAAATTTATGCCCGCGAACGTCGGTTGGTTGTTTCGTGCGAGGGTTTTGATCTGGACACAGCGGAGGTGAATACACTGGCCTCCAGTGATTTGGTCTTTGCTGCGGTGAATGCAAAGCTGGGGATTTCAGCAATCACACGCACGTTGATCGAGCCGAAAATTAACACGGGCGAACTGCAAGCCGTGTGTGTGCTGAAGTCTGAGGGGTTGGGGTACCACCTTGTGACCCGCAAGAACTTTGACAGCCCGTCCTTGCGCATTTTCAGGAAATGGCTGCGCCAAGAAGCGAAAGAAACCTAGTTACTTTGGGCTGCGCTTGGCCAAAATCCGCTGCAAGGTGCGGCGGTGCATGTTCAAGCGACGCGCCGTTTCAGATACGTTGCGATCACACAGCTCAAACACACGCTGAATATGTTCCCAACGCACACGATCCGCGGACATCGGGTTTTCTGGGGGCGGAGGTTTATCGCCCGGAAGCGCCAGAAGCGCGTTTGTGACGTCTTTTGCATCGGCAGGTTTTGACAAGTAATCAGTTGCGCCAATTTTCACCGCAGCAACAGCCGTGGCAATCGCGCCGTACCCCGTAAGAACAATAATTTTTGCATCCGCACGTTTAGAACGCAGCACTTCGACCACATCAAGGCCTGTGCCATCTTCAAGCCGCAGATCAACAACGGCGTAAGCTGGCGGTGTGGCAGTGCAAAATGCGCGCCCTGCGGCAACAGATTCCAGCGCTGTTGGGTTAAAGCCGCGTTTTTCCATCGCGCGGGCAAGGCGGCGGCGAAACGGTTCATCATCATCCAAAATCATAAGCGAATTGTCTTCGCCAATTTCGCGCAATTCCAGTTCAGACATGTTCCATCCCTTATTCGTTACAAACACAAATATCGTTTGGTTTAACGAAGGTCAAACAAAGCCTTAGATTTAACACGCATAGCCCTTACGCTTGATTTGCATAGCAAGAGACAGTGTCCGCCATTTCTTGCGGTGTGGCGTCACGGCGAAAGAACTCCCACAGGCCATCTGGCCCCATGAGATAACTAAACGTGCTGTGATCCATGAGGTAATCTTCGCCTTCGCCGTTTTTACGGTAGTAGGTTTTATAGGCTTGAGATGCGGTTTTGATCTGTTCTGGTGTGCCTGTCAGGCCGATCATTTTGGGGTGCATCACCTCGACAAAATCCGCGAGGACGGGTGGCGTGTCGCGTTCGGGGTCAATCGTGATGAAAACGGGTTTCACGTCGTGCCCCATTTCGGCCAGCAGGTCGATCGCCTCGGCGTTGCGTGCAGTATCCAGCGGACACACATCGGGGCAGTAGGTGAAGCCGAAATAAACCAGCGTTGGGCCTGTGATCACGTCTTTATCGGTGACAGTTGTGCCTGTGTGATCCACAAGCGTGAACGGCCCACCGATAGCCGCTTTGCCACCCGCGATGATGGTGCCACCGCTGCATTGCGTTTCAGAGGTAAGAACGGTGTATGCACCAAAGCCTAGCCCAGAGGCAACGACGACGCCTGCTGCGATGGCGATTGCTTTTTGCATGGGGTTCTTCCTTTTCTTGATCAGACGTTGCACCACTCAGGACGGTTATGCGACAAACAGCAAGACGCCAAAAAGTCACAACCTGTTGAGGAACCACCGCGCCGATGTCAGACCAAGCACAGGCAATTTTTGCCAATACGGCCCGCAGCGAATGGGTGCGATTGCGCACGCTGATCAATTTGCGCTGGTTGGCGATTGCTGGCCAATGCTTCGCGATTGCGTTCGCATTTTACGGCTTGGATTTGGAATTACAGCTGGGGTTGAGCGTCGCGGCCATCGGTGCGTCGGTCATTTTCAATCTGGCGGCCACGTTTATTTTGCCTGAAAACAAACGCTTATCCCAACGTGAAACGACACTGACGTTGCTGTTCGATTTGGCGCAGCTGGTGTTTCTGCTGTATCTGAACGGTGGGCTGCACAATCCGTTTGCGTTGTTGATCCTTGCGCCCGTGACGATCTCAGCCACTGTTTTGCGGCTGAATGCGACGCTGTTGGTCGGCGGCATTGCGATGCTGGCGATCAGTGTTTTGCCGTTTCTGTATATTCCGCTGCACCTAAATTCGGGTGAAACGGTGGAATTGCCGCAGTTGTTTGTTGCGGGGTATTGGGTGGCCTTGGTGATCGGGGTTTTGTTTTTGGGCGGCTATGCACGGCGCGTCACAAATGAGACCTTTTCCATGAGCCAAGCCTTGTCTGCGACGCAAATGGCGTTGGCGCGCGAACATCAATTGACGTTGTTGGGTGGCGTTGTTGCCGCTGCGGCCCATGAAATGGGCACACCATTGGCGACAATTAAATTGGTGGCATCAGAGCTGGCAGAGGAATTGAGTGACAAGCCCGAACTGCGCGAAGATGCGGAGTTAATCACATCGCAGGCAGAGCGTTTACGCGAAATTTTGCGCGATATGGGGCGGGCGGGCAAAGACGATTTGCACCTGCGGATGGCGCCGTTGACGGCAATTGTTCAGGAGGCCGCAGAGCCCCATGAAAACCGTGGGATCATCATTCACTTTTTGTACAACGGATCAAAGGAGCAACCGCGTTTGGAGACGATCCCCATCGCAATGCGGAACCCAGAATTTATTCACGGCGTACGAAACCTTGTGCAAAACGCGGTGGATTTCGCAAAAACGACCGTTTGGGTGCAAACAGTGTGGAGCGAGGGGTCCATTCGTGTGGTGGTTGGGGATGACGGTCCTGGATATCCGAGCGAATTGCTGGGGCGGATTGGCGATCCGTTCCTTAGCAAACGCAAAGCGGCGAGCGCGAAAGATGAGTCGCGGCCCGAATATGAGGGCATGGGTTTGGGTCTGTTTATTGCGAAAACCATGTTAGAGCGCACGGGGGCAGAGCTGACATTCACCAACGGTCGCCCCGATGGCTATCAGCTGAAAAACCAAAGTGCGGCGATGCAGGCGTTGCAGGGCGCAACCGGCGCGATTGTAAACGTGCGCTGGGCACGCGGCGCCCTTGAGGTTGAGCAAACAGGTGGTTTTGGGGACAACCAGCGCATTCCTGTTGATGGTTAATTCGTTAACGCGAAATTAACGGATAGAGCCAAGACTGATCGCAACTGTTTGCAAATTGGTTATGATTATGATGACTGACACATCCGCGTTGGTAATTTTGGTGCTTCTATTTGGCCTTGGCACTTGCCTTGCTTGGATCATGCCCCTTTCGAATGGGCGAACAGGAAAGATGCAGAATTCCATTTGCGCAATCGCGCAATCCGCGCCGTTTTCCATCTGGATCGAAGAAGAAGACGTTGTTGTTTGGGCGAATGATTTTTGCACGAAACATTTATCAGAACACAAAAAACCGTTTCTGGGGCGCGGTGAATTTGTTCAATCAAAAACCATGCAACCCAAAAGCGACACGATTGTTTATGATCTGAAAGACACCCGCGTAAATAGCGCGGAGAATTACACGCTGCACTCTCAGACGATTGGATCAAAAGTTGTATATTACGCGCATGAGGCCACAGATTTGGTTGAAACAGAAAGCGCGCTGAAACGGTTTGTTCAAACGCTGGCGGCGACCTTTGCACATTTGCCAATTGGGCTGGCTGTTTTTGATAAAAAGTGGGATTTGACGCTGTTTAACCCTGCCCTTTCGAACCTGTTGGGCCTGGCCCCTGATTGGCTGGCGCGACAACCGAGCATGCGGTCTTTCTTGGATCGGTTGCGCAATGAAGGTGCCATTCCTGAACCCAAAGATTTCACTACGGTGCGCCACGAATTTGCAGAACTGGAAAGCGGTGCATTTACTGGAAAATACGAGGTTGATTGGGCGCTGCCGTCTGGGCAAATTTACCGCGTAACAGGGCGACCACATCCACAGGGTGGGGCTGCGTTATTGTTCGAGGATATCACACGCGCGGCGGCGCTGGAGGCAAATTACCGCGCGGAATTGCGCCAACTTTATGCGGCATTTGAATGCCTCTCGGGGGCGGTGGTTATCTTTGATCAGGCGGGCGAGCTGGCCTATGCCAATGATAAATTCGATGAGTTGTGGAGCTGTTCTTTGTCGTCCTCTGTCAATCGTGCAACGGCAAATGATGTAAGCCGCGTCTTTCAGAAACAAAGCAAACCGACACCTGTTTGGGGCGAATTTCGCAACTTCGTAAATGACATCTCAGAGCGCAGCCAGTGGCAGACAGATATCACCCTGAAAGACGGGCGTGCCATTGCCATGATGGTTTCCCCAATCACGGATGGCCGTGTTTTATGCGAGTTTCAGGAGATTTCGTCGAAATTCGAACATTCTAAACTGGCGGGCTAGGCCTTGGGCGTTGCATTTTGCACGGCGCTGCGCGTAGGACGGGTGACGTTCTAATTTCAAGCTCTCGATCCTTTAGGTTTCCGATGCAAAAATCCTTTCTTTTGCCCACACAGGGCGAAACAACAAAGCTGGGTCATGTCTTGGCTGAGAGCATTGTCGCGGGTGATACCGTGTTGCTGTCTGGCCATGTTGGTGCGGGCAAAACGGCGCTGGCACGGGCGTGCATCCAAGCACGGTTGGAAGAAATTGGCGCGGTTGAGGATGTTCCCTCACCGACCTTTACGCTGGTTCAGGTTTATGATCTCGCGGACACGCAAATTTGGCATGCGGACCTGTATCGCCTGACATCCGTGGGTGAGCTGTATGAGTTGGGCTTGGATCAAGCATTCGAGGAGGGCATTTGCCTGATTGAATGGCCAGAGCGGCTCGGCTCGCTCCGACCCGCAAATGCGTTGTCGCTGCATTTGGAAACAATTGACGACGATACGCGGCGAGTTTCGCTTGAATGGTCGGACAGCAAATGGGACAGTGTAATCGCTCTGTTAGAGTATTTGAATTTTCCCTCGGGGTAGCGAAATTGAGTGACCGATCCAGCCTAATTGAAACATTCCTGAAAGAAGCGGGATGGGCAAACGCCGAGCGTGCAATTCTCGCTGGGGATGCGTCCAACCGCAGTTATGATCGACTGCAAGATGCCACGCTTGGGCGCGCCGTTTTGATGAACGCGCCACCCGAAAAAGGCGAGGATACAACGCCTTTTGGTCAGATCACCGAGTGGTTGCAAAAGGGCGGTTTATCGGCACCCAAAATTCTGGCGAGTGATCCGAAAAACGGATTTTTATTGCTTGAGGATTTTGGCGACGATTTGTTTGCCCGCCTGTGCATAAGTGACCCCGCGCTTGAGGTCACATTGTACCGCGCCGCCGTGGAGGTTTTGGTTGATCTGAAAGGCCAAAAACCACCCAAAGATTTAGCGCCCTATGACGGCGCGACCTTGCTGCGCGAAGCACGCCTTTTAACAGAATGGTACTTGCCTGCCGCAACAGGATTTCCAACTTCTGCTGAAACAGCGGCCGAATTTGACGCGTTGATTACGCAGGCGTGCGATGCCATTTTGAACGAAGTTTTCGTGACCACTTTGCGTGATTATCATTCGGAAAACCTGTTGTGGTTACCTGAACGCGCGGGGTCTGCGCGGGTTGGATTGCTGGATTATCAAGATGCGTTGGTAGGGCACCCTGCGTATGATTTGGTATCGTTATTAGAAGATGCGCGGCGCGATACCTCGCCTGAACTGCAACGTGCGATGTTGGATCATTACATCCACCAAAGCGGTGTCGATCCAGAGGCATTTGAAACGGCGTATAATGTTTTGGGGGCGCAACGAAATATCAAGATTATCGGCATTTTTGCCCGCCTTTGCCTGCGCGACAAAAAGAAAGATTACCTAAAATACATGCCGCGCGTTTGGGCGCATTTACAGCACGATTTGACCGACCCAGCATTGGCAGAATTGCAAGATTGGATCGCACGAAATGTGCCGCCGCCGACTCTGACAATGCAGTCGCGGATCAGAAAGCAGATGAATGAAAGTTGATCGCGCGATGGTTTTTGCCGCTGGGTTCGGGACGCGGATGGCACCCCTGACCGATACCTTGCCCAAACCGTTGATCCATGTTGCTGGCCGTCCGCTCATTGATCACGCGCTGCAATTGCTGGATGGAATTTCGCGTATCGTTGTGAACACGCATTACCGTGCGGCGCAGATGGAAGCCCATCTTGCGGGGCGAAATGTGACCTGCCTGCGCGAGGAACCCGAGGTTTTGGAAACGGGTGGCGGGTTGAAAAACGCGCTGCCTGTTCTGGGCGATGGGCCTGTTTTGACGCTGAATTCGGATGTGATTTTTGCAGGTAAAAACGCTGTGGATGCGTTGCAGAAGGCGTGGAATCCCGATCGGATGGATGCTTTGCTAACGCTTATTCCCGTGGAAAATACGGTGGAATATTCTGGTGTTGGCGATTTCTTTGCGGATGGTGAGGGGCGCATTTCGCGACGCGGATCACGCAGCACAGCACCATTTGTGTATGGCAGTGTGCAAATTATCAAGACGGATTTGTTGGCGGAAATCACGGAAAACGCGTTTTCGCTGAACGTAATTTGGGACCAAATGATCGCACAGAAACGCGCATTTGGATTGCCCTATGACGGGGCTTGGGTTGATGTTGGTCGCCCCGAAGGGATCGCAGTCGCAGAGCAGGTATTGGCAGATGTTTGAGCAATCCGTTAGGCCGCGCGTGTTCGCTGTTCCGATTGGGTGTGATTTTTCCAAGACCTTTGTGAACGGGCTACAAACTCGGCTGAAAGGCACCCCGCCAGAGGAATTGGCGCGGGTTGAGATTTTCGTAAACACGCGGCGTATGGCACGGCGGTTGAAGGAATTACTGTCTGCGGATGGGGCGATTTTACTGCCGAAAATACGCGCAATTACGGACATCGCAAACCATCCTGATTTGCCGATTATCCTGCCAGAACCTGTGTCCAAGTTGCGCCGTCAACTTACGCTTGCGCAGTTGGTTGGCGGGCTGTTGGATGCGGATGGCAGTATCGCGCCACAATCGGCCAAGTTTGATTTGGCGAAATCTTTGGCAGGGGTTTTGGATGAGATGCAGGGCGAAGGCGTTGCCGTTCAAAAATTGGCCGAAATTAAGGTCGAGGATCAATCAGGGCATTGGCAAAGATCGCTTAATTTTCTGAACATTTTGGCCGAGCATTGGACCGTTGATTATCCAACGGACCCGCTGGATCGACAGCGTGCAGCGGCGATTGCTTTTGCCGCCAAATGGGCGATTGATCCGCCGCAACATCCTGTCATTGTGGTTGGCTCTACCGGGTCGCGGGGGGAAACTGCATTGTTCATGCAGGCCGTGGCTGCCCTGCCGCAGGGTGCTGTAGTTTTGCCCGGATTGGACCGTGCATTATCGCAAGAAAATTGGGATGCGTTGACGGGCGAAAACGTCGCGTTGGACAACCCGCAATCGGCGTTGGCCGTGTTTTGTAAGGGCGCGGGCGTTGCCCTGACAGATATCGAAAATTGGGGCGAGGGTGCACCAGCCAACCCTGCGCGAAATGCACTGATTTCGCTGGCCTTGCGACCCGCGCCGTTCACGGATCAATGGCTGGATGATGGCCCTAAACTTAGCCCGCATTTGGGGGACGCCGTTTCGGGTGTTTCCCTGATCGAGGCGGACACCCCGCAAGAGGAGGCGCTGGCGTTGGCGTTGCGATTACGCGAAGCAGCAGCGGCTGGGCAATCGGCGGTTTTGATCACGCCTGATCGCACGTTGACCCGCCGTGTGACAGCCACGTTGGAGCGGTGGAAAATCCTGCCTGATGACAGTGCGGGGCGGCCGTTGCACCTTACGCCGCCTGGTGTTTTTCTGCGGATGATTGCGGCGTGCATGGGGAACCGATTGACCCCGCTTGATCTGATTGGATTGCTGAAACACCCGCTGACAGACAGTGGCGCTGAGGATGGTTCTAGCAGACGATTTGCCCGAGAATACGAGAAATCAAAGCTGCGCGGCGGTGCGCCGTTTGTGGATTTTGAGGGCATCAAAGACTGGGCGGATCGGTTTGAAAAAGAACCTGCGCGGCGTGTTTGGGCCGACTGGGTTGAACGGTGTTTTGCGCCTTTGGAAGATGTGGCCAAGGGCGATTTGATGGCGTTTCTGAATGTGCATTTGGCAACCGCAGAAGCGTTGGCGGCGGGGCCGTTACAAGCCGAAAAACATGGTGTTTGGGACAAGGAAACGGGCAAAGAAGCGCGCGCTGTTTTTGATCGGTTGACGCGCGAAGCAGATGCGGCGGGCATTTTATCAGTGCCTGATTATCAAGCATTGTTTCGCACAGTTTTGGGGGCAGAAACCGTGCGTGAGGCCCGTGCAACGCATCCTAGAATTGCGATTTGGGGGACGTTGGAAGCGCGTGTTGAAAGTGCGGATGTCGTGATCCTCGGCGGATTAAATGACACCGTTTGGCCGGGCGTTGAAAGCCCTGATCCGTGGTTAAATCGGGCGATGCGGCAACAGATTGGGTTGCCCCCGCCAGAACGCTTGATCGGGCTGTCGGCGCATGATTTTCAAATTGGCTGTGGCGCGGGTGAATTGGTGTTGAGCCGATCTGTGCGCGACGGCGATGCGCCAACGGTTGCATCGCGCTGGATGGTGCGGATTTTGAACCTGCTGAATGGGCTGGACGTTGAGGGCAAAGCGGCTGTTAAAACGATCAAAGACAGCGGGCAAGTTTGGGTCGATTTGGCCCGTTTGGTTGATCGCCCCGATCCAAATACGCCCGTGAAACCAGCGGTGCGCCCTGCCCCGATGCCCCCTGCAAATGCGCGGTTGGATCGGTTGTCTGTTACGCAAGTTGAACGGCTTATTCGCGATCCTTATGCGGTTTATGCTGCCAAGATTTTGCAGTTGAAAAGCGTTGATCCGCTGGGCCGTGAACCCGACGCAATGATCCGTGGGATTGCGTTGCATTCGGTGGTTGAACAGTTCGTGAAGGCTTGGCCAAATGAGCTGCCTGATGATTTGCGTGCTGCGTTGTTAGGTGTGGCCGAGGAGGTTTTAGCGCAGGAGGTTCCTTGGCCTGCCGTGCAGCGTATTTGGCTGGCCAGATTGGCACGGATTGCCGGTTGGTTTGTGGAGGGCGAAGCGGCGCGGCGCAAACGTGGAACCGTTTTGAAACAAGAAGTTAAGGGCCACCGCGAGATTGCAGATCTGGGCTTTACGCTTACGGCCAAGGCGGATCGGATTGACCAAGATGCGGACGGCGGGTTGATTATTTACGACTATAAATCTGGGTCACCGCCCAGCGCGGATGAGATCAAATATTTCAAGAAACAGCTCCAATTAGAGGCCGCGATTGCAGCGGTTGGCGGGTTTGATGATATCCCCGCGGACACGCCATCGACGCTCGAATATATTGGGCTGAGCGGCAAATCTATGGGCGACACAGGGGAGGTTCGCGATGAGCCGACATCGCTGGCGGATGCCCAAGTTGTGTGGGCGGAATTGACCGAGCTGATCACGGCTTATGCCGATCCAGATAAGGGATTTCCAGCGCGGCCCCGCATGCAAAAGATGGGCTTTGCCTATGAGTTTGATCACCTGTCGCGCAAGGGTGAATGGGAAGAAAGCGATGCGCCCGTGGATGTGCCTGTGGGGGATCGGTCATGATCGAATTTGACGACGCAACATTGGCGCAAGTGCGTGCGGCAGAGCCTGATGCCTCCACTTGGGTGGCGGCAAATGCCGGGTCTGGTAAGACGCGGGTTTTGACGGATCGCGTGGCGCGGCTGTTGTTGCACGGCACAAAACCGCAAAAGATTTTGTGCCTAACGTATACCAAGGCTGCCGCGTCCGAGATGCAGAACAGGCTGTTTGAACGGCTGGGCGAATGGGCGATGATGCCCGATGCGGATTTGCGTGTGGCGCTGACGAAACTGGGCGAGGAAGACCGGCTGACGCAGGAAGGTTTGCGCGCGGCAAGGCGGCTGTTTGCGAATGCGTTGGAAACCCCAGGTGGATTGAAAATTCAGACGATCCATTCGTTCTGCGATAAGCTGTTACGACGGTTCCCGCTCGAAGCTGGTGTTTCGCCGCAATTTGAAGTTTTGGAAGATCGTCAGGCGAAATTATTGAGGTCTGAAATTCTGGAAGAATTGGCAGTTGGTAGCGGCATCGTGGCCGTGGATCGGCTCGCACGATTTATGTCTGGGTTGGAGCCTGATGCGTTGCTGGCAGAGATTGCGAGCAAGCGAAAGGAGTTGAACATTGATGCCGTTCGCAGATTGTTCGCACTGGCAAAAGACGAAGACCCAAGCACGTTTTTGGATCACATTTTGGAGTCTGACGGGCGTGATATTTTACGCGATGCCGCGCGTGTTATTAGCGAAGAACAGAGCAATATTGCGGATGTCGCGAAGATTGAAAAACTGATCCTCGCCAAGACAATTGACGGATTTTTGAACGCCGCTGGTGGCTTGCTGATTTATGGCGGGACGGCAAAGGCAGGGCCGTTTTCGGCGAAGTACGACAAGTTGCCGTCGCAAAAACCCTGCCGCGAGGCGCACCCGGATTTGGTCGCTGCAGTGCACGAAATCATGGAGCGCACAGAGGAAGTTTACTGGCTGTACGTGAACCATTTGGCGTTGGAACGGGCCGAGGCGTTGGCCGCGTTTTCTGATGCGTTTTTAGGGCGGTACGATCAACGAAAACTGGATGCGGGTCGGTTGGATTATGATGACTTGATCGCGCGGGCGGCGGCGTTGCTGTCCAACTCCAAATCGGCGCAATGGGTTTTGTACAAACTCGACGGTGGCATTGATCATGTCTTGGTGGATGAGGCACAAGACACCAGCCCAAGCCAGTGGGATGTGGTCAAGTCTTTGACGGATGAATTTACTGCGGGTGATGGCGGTCAAAACACCAAGCGCACGGTGTTTGTTGTCGGCGATGAAAAGCAGTCGATCTATTCCTTCCAAGGGGCGGACCCTGAGAAATTTGACGTGATGCGACAGCGGTTTTCGGATCGATTGGCATCGGTGGATCAACGGCTGGAAGAACAGGATTTGGCGTATTCTTTCCGATCATCCGATCCTGTCTTGCGACTGGTGGATAAGGTGTTTGATGGCGATGCTGGAACAGGATTTCGCAAGCAATCGTTGCACCGTCCATTCTTTACTGAATTGCCGGGTCGGGTCGATCTTTGGCCGTTTGAGGAGAAGGTCACGAACAAGGATGAGACCCCTTGGTTTAAACCTGTGGACACGCCAGAACCCGACAACCCGCAGATCGTTTTAGCACGGAAAGTAGCGGATTGGATTGCAGGGATTCTGGCGTCTGGACAGGAATTACCGGGCAAAGGACGTGCCATTCAGGCCAGTGATTTCTTGATTTTGGTGCAAGGACGCCGACCGATTTTTCACAATATTATCAAGGAACTGAAGGCGCGGGAATTGCCTGTTGCGGGGGCAGATCGCCTGAACGTTGGGCAGGAATTAGCGGTGCGGGATGTGCTGTCTTTGTTGAAGTTTGCGGACCTGCCAGAGGATGATCTTTCACTGGCCGAGGCACTGCGTTCGCCGCTGTTGGGATTTAGCGAAGATGACCTGTTTCGCGTGGCGCATGGGCGCGGCAAACAGACGCTTTGGCAAAACTTACGAGACAATTTTGCCGATCAATATCCAGACCAAGTTGCCATGCTTGTCAGTATTTCAAACAGCGCAGATTTCTTGCGTCCGTTTGAGCTGATTGAACGCATTATGACGCGCCATAAGGGACGTGAAAATATACTGGCACGGTTGGGATTAGAGGCCGAAGATGGGATTGACGAGCTGTTATCCCAAGCGATGCGCTATGAGCAATTGGAAGCGCCGAGCCTGCCCGGATTTTTGAATTGGTTCGCGGCAGGCAAGGTTGAAATTAAGCGCGAGATGGATGCGGCGGCGGGGCAAATTCGGGTGATGACGGTGCATGGATCCAAAGGTCTGGAAGCGCCGATTGTGATTTTACCTGATACCGAGGTGCGCAAAGGCAATCGCGACAGCTCGCAAATTATCGCGCTGGAGGGTGAGGGGTTTTTGTGGAAATCGCCCAAGGAATTGATGCCTGCGGCCCAAATGGAAGCGGCAACGGCGGCGAAGGAATTTGCCGAGCGCGAACGCATGCGGCTGTTGTATGTGGCGCTGACCCGCGCGGAACAATGGCTGGTCGTTGCGGGTGCAGGGGACGCGGGCAAAGAACCCACGTCGAGTTGGTATAATTTGGTTGCGGATGCGATGGAGCAATCTGATTGGATGCCCGTTGAGCAAACCGAAGTGGCTGGCGTTGGTGTGTGTTCGACTGTGTTACACAATTGGTCTGAAGAAAAGATGAATGCGGCGTCTGGCGGCGCAACAGCGGATCGAAAATTGCCCGATTGGGCGGTTTCACCTGCGCCTGTTGTGGGCGATGCAAAGGCCACTTTTTCACCGAGCGGAATGGGTGGCGCGAAGGTTGTTTCGGGTGGTGACGGCGTGGATTCGGACACGGCTTTGCGCAAGGGGCGGCAGGTTCATTTGTTGTTGGAGCACCTTGCGAAATCTGAAATTGCAAACCGAGAAATGGCGGCGCGGCGGTTGTTGGTGGGGGATTGTTTGCCAGTTGATGACGGGGAATTTGACGCGGTTTTGGCCGAGGCCGTTGCGGTTTTGGATGATCCTGAATTGGCGTATTTGTTTGGGGCTGAAACACTGGCTGAGGTGGCGGTTTCTGCGGCGATTCCTGAGATGGATAACGCGGTTATGGACGGAATTATTGACCGATTGGTGGTCACGCCTGATCGCGCTTTGATCGTTGATTTCAAGACCAATTTTGTGGTTCCTGATGCACCAGAAAAGACCCCAGACGGGATTTTACGCCAACTTGGGGCGTACCGTTCAGCGGTGCTGCAAATCTATCCTGATCGGGTGGTGGACGTGGCTGTTTTGTGGACTGCGACGCGCGAATTGATGGTGATCGACCACGACATCGTGATGGATGCGTTACAAACACCCCCTACATCTTGACGTTCGGAGCCGTGGTTCATAGGTTGGCAGCAACACGATAGATTCCCTGTGGTCGTGCCGTATTTCCTAGAAATATCGCGGTGATTGGCACTTTGGGGTCGTCTGAAATGAAATGCTTTTCATAGAAAAGCGATAGGAGATTATAAAATGGCAACAGTACCAGTAACCGACGCGACCTTCGCTGAAGAAGTCACCAACTCTGATATTCCAGTGGTTGTGGATTTTTGGGCGGAGTGGTGTGGCCCTTGTAAACAGATCGGCCCAGCGCTCGAGGAATTGTCTGACGAGATGGCCGGAAAAGTGAAAATTGTGAAGGTGAATGTGGATGAAAATCCAGGCGCACCAGCACAATTTGGCGTCCGCGGCATCCCAGCACTGTTTTTGGTAAAAGACGGCGCGGTAGTGTCCAACAAAACCGGCGCGGCCCCAAAGGCTGCCATCCAAGGTTGGATCAACGACAGCATCTAGTGGTTAAGCCTAGTTAACGAATTTGAGGGCCCTTTCGGGGGCCCTTTTATTTTGCGCGTTTGAAAAATGTCCGCAAAGCGTCTGCAAACGGTATGCAAAGCGTATGGCACCTGTATGGCAAAAACGGGTTTTAGGCGGGCTGTGTTGCGCCGATTGGCGCAACGAATCGGGGGCTATATCTAGTGCCTTACGCGTTTTCGCATTATCCCAAATCGTCTTGTAGCACTTGCAACACTGCGCTCCTTTGAGGGGTCGTGCCTTTTGCGAAACGCGCGTGCGACAGATTTTCGCAAAACGCCTTACGCGTTGTCGCGCAGAATATTTCCCGCGAGATAGAGCGAGCCGCAGATTAGAATGCGCGCGGCTGGGTCTTTGGAGGTGATGTCTGCAATTGCCTCCGCGACGGTGTCTGCGACCGTTGCGTCCATTCCAACGGACAGCGCCGCATCGACGGTTTCTTGCGCGGATAAAGTCGCCGCTTCTTCGGGGATGGAAACGCCGTGCAAAGTGAGCGCGTTTTTGGCCAGCGGCTTGAGGTAGCCTGTCACATCTTTGGTCGACAGCATTCCCGTGATCATGTGCAAGGGGCGGTTTGGTAACCGTTCCAATGCTTCGGATAGTGCCGCACCTGCGGCGGCGTTGTGGCCGCCATCGAGCCAAAGCTCGGCAGAACCAGCGGCATCAACCAACGGGCCCGATTTCAACTGTTGCAAACGTGCGGGCCATTCGGCGTTTAGCATCGCATCAATGGCGGCGTCTTCGGATTGGCCAAGCGTGCGCAGCGCCATGATCGCCGCCCCTGCGTTTTGCACCTGATGCGCACCGATCAAGGCGGGCATCGGCAAATCCCACAGGCCCGTTTCGTCTTGGAACAACAGGCGACCGTTTTCTTCCCAGACGTGCCAGTGTTGGCCGTGAATTTTCAGGGTCGCGCCGACCTTGGCGGCCTGCTTTTCGATAACCTCTAACGCTTCGTCTTCTTGGGGGCCGACAACGCAGAATGTGTTGCGTTTGAGGATGCCTGCCTTTTCAAATGCGATCTTTGCCAGCGTGTCGCCAAGGAATTGTTCGTGGTCGATGGAGACGGGCGTGATGACGCAAAGCTCGGGTTTGGCAAAGACGTTTGTGGTGTCAACGCGGCCCCCGAGGCCGACCTCCATCAAGGTGTAATCTGCGTGGGTTTCAGCAAAGGCGAGGATCGCCGCGCAAGTTGTTATTTCAAAATAGGTAATTGGCAAACCAGCGTTGGCTTTTTCACAGATTTCAAGTGTCTTGGTTAGGTGGTCTTCGCTGATCAAATCCCCCGCAAGACGAATGCGTTCGTGGAACCGTGCAAGATGGGGCGAGGTGTAGGCGTGAACGGCATGGCCCACGGATTCTAGGCCTGCGCGGATCATCGCTTGGGTCGAGCCTTTGCCATTTGTGCCAGCGATGTGGATCACGGCGGGAACGCGGCGTTCGGGATGGCCAAGGGTTGCCAACAAACGCTCCGTGCGTTCGAGGTTTAGATCCATAAATTTGGGGTGCAATTTCATCAACCGTTCAAGGATGACGTCGCTGTGGGCCGATGCGTTCGTGGTCACTATTTCGCGTCCTCGAACCCTGCATCAGCTTGTACAGGAACAGGTGCTGGCAAATCGCCCATGACAGGTGGTTTTTGCTTCATCAACATGCGGGTGATGAGGATCAGCTCTTTGCGCATGTCTTTGCGGTGGGTCACACGATCCAGCATGCCGTGATCCAACAGGTATTCGGCGCGCTGAAACCCTTCGGGGAGTTTTTCGCGGATGGTTTGTTCGATAACACGGGGGCCAGCAAAACAGATCAGCGCGTTTGGTTCGGCGATTTGAACATCGCCAAGCATGGCATAGCTGGCGGTTACGCCGCCCGTGGTGGGGTGCGTTAGAACGACGATGTAGGGCAGGCCCGCCTCTTTCAGCATTTCGACCGCGACTGTGGTGCGGGGCATTTGCATCAAGGAGAGGATGCCTTCTTGCATCCGTGCGCCACCTGCAGCGGAAAACAGCACCATTGGGCATTTGTGTTTAATGGCTGCTTCGGCGGCGGCGATGATCGCGTTGCCGACGTACATGCCCATTGATCCGCCCATGAAAGAGAAATCTTGCGCGGCGGCAACAACCGTGGAACGGCCCATTTTGCCAGTGGCCACAAGCATTGCTTCTTTTTCGCCAGTGGTTTTGAGCGCGGCTTTCATCCGGTCCGGATATTTTTTCTGATCGCGAAAGCCGAGCGGATCGGCGTTTGGCGTCGGCACGTCAATTTCGGTGAACAGGCCACCGTCAAACAGAGCGTGGAACCGATCACGCGGCGTGATGTGCATGTGATGGTTGCAATTTGTGCAGACATTCAGGTTATCCAGCACCTCGCGGTGGAACAGCATCGTGTCACATTCGGAACATTTGGTCCAAAGGTTGTCTGGGACTTCGCGGCGGGAAAAAATCGAATTGATCCGTGGGCGAACGTAGTTAGAAATCCAGTTCATGGGGCTGTCCTGATTAGCGGTTCGTTCTGTTGTAAAGCTCGTCGCTTATGATTGCAATAATCGGCGTTCACGGCGGTTCATTATGAAGAGATAGATGCCGTAGATCACAAGGACATAGGCAACACTGGAAATCAGGAGGGTTCGCACCGCTTCCTCGTCTGAAACGTGGGTTTTTGTGACGTAGAGCGAGAGGCTGTTGAGCGTGCCGTTGAGCGAAATCAGCATCATGGCCTGTAGGTTGTTCATGAAATGCAGGCCGATGGCCGCGCCGAGGTTGCCTGTGCGGACCGTGACATCAGCCGTGATGATGCCGAAAAAGGTGGTGACGGCCACAATGTACAGCGCGTTTGAGCCCATGCGTGCAGGGTCGTAGTGCAGGCAGCCAAAGATGAAAGATGGCAGCAGGAACCAGATCCAGCGAGATTTGAACCGCACGGCAAGTTCTTGCATGAGGTAGCCGCGAAAGATGAGTTCTTCGGAGGAAACTTGGACGAGGAGCAGCGGGAGTGCGGGGAGCATCCAGATGAGCCAAGTGGAGAGCGGCAGGTTGAGGATTGCATCGCCTGACCAGAGCGAGAGGCCAAAGCCAATGAGTGTAAGGGGCAGCATCACCAGCACAGCGGTGGCGAAATTGCGCAAAACGGGGGCGGGGCCGATAAGGTGGCGCAGACCTTGGCGGCGGAACATCAGGGTTGTGAGCCAGACAGCGCCGAGCATAGCGAAAAATGTGGAGAGGACGATAATCATTTCGCCAGGGGTGTTTGGCTCGGCAAGACCCGCGCCGATAATCGCAAATGCAGTTTCCAGATCGAGGCCAGTTTGCGCTGACTCGATCCCGACAAAGGCGAGAATGACGCCGATTGACAGGATTGCGTATAAAACCATGAGCGTGATCAAGGCGAGGGCGAGGCGCAGTCCACCGCGTTTGTAGCGCGCGGGTTCGATGAAGGCTGCAAAATTGTCATTCATTTTTGGCAACATCTACTGTATCCCTTGCGCGCGCTGACAGCTAAACGCTGTGTGGGTGGGTTTAAGGGGTGATTCCATGATCAGCAAGACAGTACCGTATGTGGCACGCATAGCCGCCGTTTCGGTTTTCGCTTTGGGCCTGTCCGGGTGCATTGAGGCGAGCGATTTGACGCCCGTTTCTGCATCAAAGGCGGACGTGATTGCCGATACCAAGATTGTGAATGTGAACGGCACGGCGGTGACCTTAGGGCGCACGGATGGCTATTGTTTCAACGATCAGCAAAGCAAAATCACAACGACGGGTGCGTTTGTTGTGCTGGCGCCGTGTGACCCGTTGGATGAAGGTAGCACGGCTAAGGGTTTGATACTGATCAATGTTTTGGACAAAGACGGGATCATGGCGGCGATCAAATCGCGCGACCTAGAGGGTTATTTCCAATCTGACAAAGGGCGCGCCGCGTTAAGCCGCCGTGGCAATGCAGATAAGGTGACTGTTTTGGGGACGATGGAAGATGACGGGATCTATTACGTGCACACGCGCGACGCTGATGGCCCTGTTATTCCCGACACAACCGATGATCAGTGGCGCGTGTTTTTTGTGGTGGCGGATCGTTTGGTATCTGTCAGCGTGGTGAATTTTATCGACGATCAAATGACGGACGGGTTGGTTTTTGGCTATGCAGAAGCGGTGGCAAAGCGGATTAGATCGCTGAACTAAACCTGCGGCACGGATGCTATTGTTTCTATTTTAGATTAAATGATCTGGTTGGGATGTATTGTTTCCAAACAGTCACTAATTTAAAGATCAATTAGACCCAATCAAAGACCCTAATTCCATGCTGGACAGAGTACGCGCGCTTATCGACGACTATCGCTACCGCAGGCAACTGCGGCGGTGGGCTGGTGGTGGCGAAAAGGCGCAGGAAATGCCGCTGTCCGAGCTGCGTGAATTGCGCAGGCGTGCCAATCAGGTGCGCCGTCGGATCGACACGATCAACCACATCGCGGTGTCACGCCTGACCCTGCCTGTGATCGGATCAAACGCCATTCGCAAACAGCCCAGAACGGAGTGGTCGTATCGACCCGAAGCCTGGGCCGGGCCTGTGTATCCGTCGGGGATTGCTGCGGTCGCGACCAAGCAAAAGATCGGGTCAGAAGTAACGATTTTTCACGATTGCACCCATTCCGAGCTGTCTTTTCGCCAAGTTCGCAACACAAATGAGGATGATTTCGCGCCTTTCGGGCTGCGCATGGATGTTTTCAATTTCGACGGCTCGTTCCTGTCTTTGGCGATTGAAATGCCCAAAGACGCGGTTGAGGGATTACGGCGCTCGCATCTGTTGCGCCTTGATATGATTGTCGACAGTGAACGCCCGCAAGAAATGTTTGCGCGACTGAATATTCGCCATGGCCCAAACACGGAACAAGTGGTGCGGGAAATCGAAATGGGGCGACGCGAAATCTGGGTCGAATTTGATCTATATTACACGCAATATGACGAGGCGCGGGGCGACAGTATGTGGGTCGATCTGATCTTTGAAGGCCCCTCCATGAACCAAGTCACGATTCGCGATGTAACGATGATCCGCCGTCCGCGCGCATCTATTTAGGGGATTAATATGGCTGCGAAGTATCGGCTGAACAAAAAGAACATCGTTGGCGGCAAATACACCGGCATTTTGCGCGCGCGCGGCAAGGGCAACCCGACGCCGACCTTGGAAATGATTCATCTTGGCAATGTTGTCGGGTCTGTTTTTGTTGATCCGATTGGTGACGATGGCGACAATTGGGAGGTGAAAGCCGATATTCCCAAGGAATTTCTGATGGATGGCGTGCAGACGTTTTTGTTTGTGTTTGAAGGCCAGACCGAAATTTTGGATCGGTTTTCGATCATTACGGGTGAGCCGTTAGAAGAAGATTTGCGGGCAGAAATCCAACTGCTGCGCGAGGAATTGGACATGGTGAAACGGGCGTTTCGCCGCCACTGCATCGAAACAATCGGAAGATAACGTGACGTTTTGCGTGACATGACGTTCACGTAAAGTAAGGTGAGCTGGACACGGAACAACCAGCTAGGCCCAGCCAGATGACACACGCGATTTACCCCCACCTCCTTGCCCCACTTGATCTGGGATTCACCACCTTGCCGAACCGCGTTTTGATGGGTTCGATGCATACAGGGTTGGAAGAAACCGGCGATTGGAACCGCGTTGCGGAATATTACGCGGAACGGGCCCGTGGCGGTGTGGCGTTGATGGTTACGGGCGGGATTGCCCCGAATGAAGAAGGCGGTGTTTTGCCCGGTGCGTCTGGAATGCAGAGCGACAAAGACATCGCGGATCATAAAATCGTAACGGATCGCGTGCACGGTGCGGGTGGTAAAATCGCGATGCAGATTTTGCATGCGGGGCGCTATGCCTACAGCCCGAAATGCGTGGCACCTTCGCCAGTGAAATCACCGATCTCGCCTTTTCCGCCTGCAGAGTTGGACGCGGATGGGATTGAAAAGCAGATTTCAGATATCATTGCTTGCGCAGAGAAGGCGCAAAAGGCGGGGTATGATGGGGTCGAGATTATGGGCTCTGAAGGGTATTTCCTAAACCAGTTTTTGGTGACGCACACAAATAAACGCACCGATGAATGGGGCGGTTCTTACGAAAATCGGATGCGTCTGCCTGTTGAAGTTGTGCGGCGCACACGCGAGGCTGTTGGGACGGATTTCATCATCATTTACCGCCTTTCGATGATTGATTTGGTGCCAAATGGATCAACTTGGGAAGAAGTTGTGCGGTTGGCCAAAGCGGTTGAGGCGGCGGGTGCGACGATCATCAACACGGGGATCGGCTGGCACGAAGCGCGGATTCCGACGATTGCAACCAGCGTTCCACGGGCCGCGTTTAGCTGGGTGACGAAAAAATTGATGGGCGAAATCTCTATTCCGATTGTCACGTCGAACCGCATCAACACGCCGCAAGTGGCCGAGGATGTTTTGGCAGATGCTTGCGCAGATATGGTTTCAATGGCGCGACCATTTTTGGCGGATGCAGATTTTGTGAACAAAGCGGCAGCAGGCGAGGCGAAGCAAATTGCGCCGTGCATCGCGTGTAATCAGGCCTGTTTGGATCACACATTTTCGATGAAATTGACCAGCTGTTTGGTGAACCCGCGTGCCTGTTCTGAAACGGAACTGAATTATGATACGACAAATGCGGTGAAATCTGTGGCGATTGTTGGGGCGGGGCCTGCGGGGTTGGCGACAGCATTGGTTGCAGCAGAGCGCGGGCATAAAGTGACCGTATTTGATGGCGCATCCGAAGTTGGCGGCCAGTTGAATATGGCCAAGCAAGTGCCTGGAAAAGAAGAGTTCTTTGGCTTGGTAGACTATTACCGAAACGAAGTTGCGCGTCTGGGTATTGAGTTGAAGCTGGGTGCATTTGTGGGCGCGGATGATCTGGATGGATTTGACGAGGTGGTGATTGCCACGGGTGTAACGCCGCGTGATCCGCAGATTGACGGGCAAGACAGGCCGAATGTGGTGAATTACATTGACGTGCTGCGCGACAAGGTTGCGGTGGGCAAACGTGTGGCCGTGATTGGCGCGGGGGGCATCGGGTTTGATGTGTCGGAGTTCCTTGTGCATGAAGGCGAAAGCCCCACGGAAGATATCGAGTTGTGGAAACGCGAGTGGGGTGTTGGTGATCCTGCAAATACCCGTGGCGGATTGGCCAAGGCAGGTGCGCAGCCAGAAGCGCCAGCGCGGCAAGTGACGTTGTTGCAGCGTAAATCATCAAAGCTGGGCAAGGGTTTGGGTAAAACGACGGGCTGGATTCATCGCTCGGCGTTGGCGATGAAGAATGTGGAAATGGTAGCGGGCGTGAATTACGAGCGGATCAGCGATGAAGGTTTGCACGTGTCATTTGGCGAGGCGCGTGAAAATCCACGGGTGATTGAATGCGATACGGTTGTGTTGTGTTCGGGGCAGGTTTCGAACCGATCTTTGGCGGATGAGTTGGAAGCCAAAGGCGTGGCGTGTCATGTGATTGGCGGCGCAGATGTGGCCGCAGAGTTGGATGCGAAACGGGCGATCAATCAAGGGTCGCGTTTGGCGGCTGGGTTTTAGATTTGAGTATTTGAAGAACAAAGAAACGAAAGAGGGCGCCCCGATTGGAGCGCCCTTTGTTGTTTTATAGTCGCGGTGTTTACGCGTCGAACCACCAGCGTTCGATCATGCGGGAGCCATCCATTTGGAAGTTGTTGCCGACGGCTTCTGTGTGCTTCAGCTTAGTGGAGTGCGCATCGACGTAGTTTGCGTACATTGGAACAACCGTGCCGCCGTCCGTAGAACAGAGCATTTGCATTTCAGTGTACATGTCTTTGCGTTTGCCGCTGTCAAGTTCGGCACGTGCGGTCAAAAGCAGCTCTTGGAAGCGTGCGTTTTCCCAATGCGTGTCGTTCCATGGCACACCTAGTTCATAGTTCGTGGAGAACATCCAATCTTCGGTCGCACGGCCAGACCAGTAACACGCACACCAAGGCTTTTTCAGCCAGACGTTGGACCAATAGCCGTCATCTGGTTCTTGCACCACGTTGATTTCAATGCCTGCCGCTTTTGCAGAGGCTTGGAACAACTGTGCCGCGTCAATCGCGCCTGGGAAGGCAGCGTTTGCAGCAGAAAGATCCACTTTTAGGCCGTCCATGCCAGCTTTCTTCAGCAGGGATTTGGCTTTCTCTGGGTCATACTCGTTTTGTGGCAGATCAGCGGCGTAATACTGGTTCGCAGGACCAATTGGGTGGTCGTTGCCAACAGCACCGTGGCCGAGCAAGATTTTGTCTACCATTTCTTGGCGGTTGATCGCGTGCTTAAGGGCTTGGCGCACCTCGAGGGTATCAAACGGAGCAACGTTTGTGAGCATCGGCAGCGTGTAGTGCTGGTTGCCTGTTACTTCAAAGATTTCCACGTTCGGGTTCGCATTGTACAGCGCTTCTGCTTTAGTATCGACACGGTTGATACAGTCCACTTGACCCGTCATCATCGCGGTTTGACGCGCGTTTGAATCGTTGATGGCGATGGCTTCTACGCTGTCGAAGTGACCAGCATCGTCGCCTTTGTAGTGGTTGGCAACGCGTGACAAGTTACAGCGCACGCCTGGGTCAAAGTTATCAACTTTGTAGAGGCCCGTACCGATGCCTTTGGCAATCGCTTCGTCTGCGCCGCCTGCTGGATACATCAGGATATGATAGTCAGACAGCAGATACGGGAAGTCGGCGTTGCCGGCTGCCAGTGTCATAACGATCTGATGATCGGACATTTTCTTCATTTCTGAAATCGCAGAAACGATAGGTTTGGCGGCTGATTTCGCGCCTTCGGCTGTGTGCATGTTCAGGGACGCAATCACGTCGTCTGCACCAAATGCTTTGCCGTTGTGGAACGTAACGCCTTTGCGCAGGTTGAACGTCCAAGTTTTCGCGTCTGCAGATGCCTCCCAGCTTTCTGCCAGCTCGCCCTTGAGCGAACCGTCGGCGGCGATTTCTGTTAGGCAATCAAAAACGGCACCGTGTGCCATAACGATCATGAAGCTGTCAGAGTGTGTGCGGCCATCCCAGCTGTCGGATGTGTTCGCGCCTGCAAGACCAAGACGCAATGTGCCGCCTTTTTTCGGTGTTGCATGTGCGGCAGCAGATGCTGTTTTGACGGTGGCAGCCACAAGGCCAGCGGCTGCGCCGGCTTTGAGAACTCCACGTCGGTTCATATTAAATGTCATACTATACTCCCTAGTTGTTGACAGTGTGCTGGAACGTCCAGCGATTGAAAAAGGAATGGTCCCCTATCCAAATTCTTCGTTATCGCGCGATTATATCTTCGCGCTGGCGGCATCTCCTATGTTGTCGACACCCCGTTCGTTGAGCAGATTCGTTAGCCAATCTGGATCCATTTCTGGAACCGAAGACAGCAACAAATCAGTGTAGGGATGGTGCGGCGGTTGGAACATTTCAACCTTTGGTCCTTGTTCCACAACCTTGCCTTCCTTCATAACAACGACTTCGTCCGCGATGGATTTGACCGTGGCCAGATCATGCGTGATGAACATATAGCTTAATCCAAGGGTATCTTGCAAATCTGCGAGCAGGCGAAGGATGCCTTCGGCCACGAGTTGGTCGAGCGCGGAGGTGACTTCGTCGCAGATAATGAACTTGGGTTCAGCCGCCAAGGCGCGGGCAATTCCGATACGTTGTTTCTGCCCACCAGACAGTTCTGAGGGCAGGCGATCAATGTAAGTTGCGGGATCAAGTTCGATTTTTTCGAGCAGTTGTTCGACCCGTTTGCGTTTTTCAGCGCCTTTTAACCCCATGTAAAATTCCACGGGACGACCGATGATTTCACCGATCTTTTTGCGTGGGTTTAACGCGGTGTCCGCCATTTGATAGATCATCTGTGCTTGGCGCAGTTGATCGCGATTTCGTTGGCGGTAATCGGCGGGCAGGCTTTCACCGTCAAATTGGATCAGGCCTTTGCCGGGGGGCAAAAGACCCGTGATGCAACGTGCGGCGGTGGATTTACCTGAACCAGATTCGCCCACAACGGCGACCGTGCGGCCCGGGTGAATATCAAACGAGATGTCGTGCAGAACGGGGACTTTGCCATAAGCGGCAGAGACGCCTTGCACGGAAACAACGGGGGTGGAGTGGATCGCAACCGGGGCTTTTAGCTCCCGTTGAAAGCTGCGCACAGCCCAGAGGGATTTGGTGTAATCCTGCTGTGGGTTCGACAGCATCGTGCGGGTGTCGGCCTCTTCTACTTCGTCACCGCGCAACAAAACTTTGATCCGATCCGCCATTTGGGCCACGACGGCAAGGTCGTGGGTGATGTAAATGGCGGCGGTGTTGAACTGTTCAACGATGTCGCGAATGGAGGCGAGAACCTCGATCTGGGTGGTTACATCAAGGGCGGTTGTGGGTTCATCAAAGATGATGAGGTCTGGACGGCAGGACATGGCCATTGCTGTCATGGCGCGTTGAAGTTGGCCGCCAGACACTTGGTGAGGATAGCGAAAGCCGATCTCCTCTGGATTTGGAAGGCGGAGCCGTTGGTACAGCTCCATCGCGTCTGCTTCGCTGTCCGATTTGCTGGACACGCCGTGTTGTATTGGTGATTCCGTGTGTTGATCAATCAGGCGGTGCGCAGGGTTAAAGCTGGCGGCGGCGGATTGCGCAACATAAGCGATGCGCTTGCCAAGAAGGGCGCGTTTGGTTGCCGCGTCTGCGGTGACAAGGTCGATGCCATCAAACACAACGGAGCCGCCAGAGATGCGACAGCCATCGCGCGTAAAGCCCATCGCGGCAAGGCCAACAGTGGATTTACCCGCGCCAGATTCACCGATCATGCCGAGGACTTCGCCTTTGCGAAGATCAAAGGAGGAGCCGTTGATGATGGGGTTCCATGTTTCGTCAGCGCGGCCTTCGATTTTGAGGTCGCGCACGGAGAGAAGGATTTCTTGGTCTGACATGTCGATTATTCCTTCAAGCCTGATGTTCGTTGCAGCATCCAATCAACCACAAAGTTGACGCCCACAGTCAGGAGCGCGATGGCGCCAGCGGCCATAAGGGGCAGGGTTGCCTGTACGGGCAAGAACGCCGCGTAGCTGAGGAAAGTGGAGAGGTCTTTCACCATAGTGCCCCAATCCGCGAGCGGTGGTTGGATGCCAATGCCGAGGAACGACAGGGAGGCGATGGTGAGGAACACAAAGCAGAAGCGCAGGCCAAATTCGGCCAGCAGCGGTGCGTAGGCGTTTGGCAGGATTTCTTTGAACACCAGATAGGGCAGTGTTTCGCCGCGCAGTTTCGCAGCCTCGATATAGTCCATGACGACGATGTTCAGGCCCACGGCGCGCGAAAGACGAAAGACCCGTGTACTGTCGAGAACGGCGATAATCAGGATCATGTAGAGCGTGACGAGCAGGCCGTTGTTGCCCGCCCATGCGGTGGCGATTGTCATCAGCAAAAGGGCAAAGATAAGTTGTGGGATCGCCATGAGCGCATCGACGGAGCGGGACAGGATCTGGTCAATCCAACCGCCTTTGATTGCGGCTAAAAACCCGCCTGTGATGCCAATCAGGAAGGCAAGACAGGTTGTGGCAAATGCGATGCCGACGGTATTTTGCCCGCCATAGATCAGGCGGGACAGGATATCGCGGCCGATTTGGTCGGTTCCCAAAAGATGCGCAGGATCAGCGCCCGGTGCAAGGTTCGCGGTTTTGAGCACCTCTTCTTGGCCGTAAGGCGCGATGAAGCCTGCGAAGATGGACACGATGGCGTAGATGAAAATGACGAGAATGCCAAAAGATGCGGTGGCTGGCATTTGACGGAACAGCTTTTTCGTGGCTTCGGTGCCGATGTTGCGGCCAAGCCAGCGGAAGGCATAGGCGACAATGGCGAAGATGATCAGACCGTGGATTGCGACGTAAAAGAAGAAATATTTGTTTGAGGCAGGGTCACGGCTCCACCAACCGCTGAAGTTTACGAGATAGGTGTAAAGCACCCAGAAGATTGCAAATGCGCCAATGGCGAAACCGATCGCAACGCCCGCAGACATATCGCGGAAATAGGGCGCATTGTCTGTGATATTGCGCCCAATAAGGCGGAACAGAAACGCGGCACCCCCGAGGGCGAAAACGTAAGCGGCAACTTGGAAAAGGAATGTCATGGTGCGATCCTTACTTTGGGTGCCGCAAGCGCGGGTTGGACAGGATCGACATGATGTCGGCGGTTAGATTGAGCAGGATGTAGACGGTTGCGAACAACAGGCAACAGGCCTGAACAATCGGGATATCGCGGTTTTTCACGCTGTCGACGAACAGCTGGCCAATGCCCGGATAGACAAAGACAACCTCGATCACGACCACGCCCGTAATGAGGTAGGCGAGGTTGAGCGCGATGACGTTGATGATGGGTGCCAGTGCGTTTGGCAGCGCGTGGATCAGGATGACGCGCATCGGTGACACACCCTTCAAGCGGGCCATTTCGATGTAGGGCGACGCGAGCAGGTTGATGATCGCGGCCCGCGTCATGCGCATCATTTGCGCCGTTACGGCGAGTGTTAGCGTGAGCGCGGGGAGGAGCGTGTAATAGAGTTTGTCCAAGAACGGCATGCCTTCGCTGATGTTGGAAAGCGAGGGTAGGATTGGGTTCAAAAAGGACAGGAACAAGATCAGGATATAGGCCAGAAAAAACTCGGGCGAGGAGATCGCTGACAGTGTTGAGACGTTGATGAAACGATCATAGGCGGAGTTGCGATAGAGCGCGGCAAGAATACCGAGGAGCAGGGAAAGCGGGATGGAAATCGCCGCAGCCGTGCCCGCCAGGAACAGCGTTGTTTTAAAACGCGGCCACATTTGATCGGCAACGGAGGCGATGCCGCCTTTGCCCGTATCCGCGCCTGCAAAGCTGGACATGTTTGCCTGCGCAAAGCTGGTTCCGAAATCGCCAGTGATCACGCCAGCAAGCCAATCGAAATAGCGGGTAATAGGGGGTTTGTTAAGGCCGAGGTCTTCGCGAATTGCGGCAACCGCTTCGGGGGTTGCACCTTGGCCCAAAATGGCTTGTGCAAAATCACCCGGAAGTGCGTTCACAGAAGCGAAAATCAAAATGGACACGACGAGCAGTGTCAAAAGGCCGAGGCCCAGACGTTGTAGGATAATTCCCAATACGGAATTCACACCTATCTCCCTATTTGTTTTTATTGGTCGAGCTATTACTCTGACCTCAACAGGTTACGGGTATCGATGCACAATGCAAGCGGCGCGATGGCGAAAACCTAGGAAAGTTCATCCATTATCGTGACGAGCGCGGATGAAATGCCCGGTTCAGACAGGGAATGGCCCGCTGCTGGAATGGTTATCAAGCGCGATGCAGGCCAGTGTTCGTGCAAGCGAAATGCCGTGTGGGGCGGGCAGATCATATCGTAGCGCCCTTGAACGATAGACCCCGGAATATGTTCAATTTTGTGAATATCCTTGAGGATTTGGCCGTCTTCCCGCAAAAATCCTGCGTTGACGAAATAATGGTTTTCAATCCGCGCAAAGGCCAGCGCGTAGGATGCAGGAACGCTTCCGCGGTTTGGCGATTGCTCTAATGACGCCAGCGCGCTTTCCCATTCTGTCCAGGCGCGGGCGAAACGGATTTGGATGTCTTCGTTGTCGCAAAACAACCGTTTGGCGTAGGCCCCGACAATATCGTTTTGTTCGGCCAAGGGCAAAAGACCTGCGAAATTCGCCCAATCATCTGGGAAGAATGCCGCGGCACCGCCACCGTAGAACCATTTCAGCTCTGCTTGGGTCATCAAAAACACACCGCGCAGGACAAGATGTTTCACACGGGTCGGGTGCGTTTCAGCATAGATCAGCGCAAGGGTCGCGCCCCATGAACCGCCAAACACGATCCAGTCATTGATGCCAAGCTCTTTGCGAATGTGTTCGATATCCGCAACCAAATCCCACGTCGTGTTGTCCGTGGTCGAGGCATGGGGCCGAGAGCGGCCACAGCCACGCTGATCAAACAGGATAACGCGGTAAATATCGGGGTTAAAAAAGCGGCGCATGCCAGGGGAACACCCGCCACCTGGGCCACCGTGCAGCACAACAACAGGGATGCCATTGGGATTGCCACATTCCTCCACGTACAGCACGTGATCGCCCGGAACCGTCATCATACTGTAGTTGTATGGCTGGATTAAGGGGTAAAGGGGACGGGATGCGCCAATTTGGCTCTCGGAATTTCGCATGCTTAGACTATATTAACGTGAGTTGGGTTGGCCAACAGTGACAGTTTGGGAAAGTGAGCGCAATGGCGGGACCATCAACAGTTGATGCAGGCGAAGTTGCCAAATTCGAAGCGATGGCTGCGGAATGGTGGGATGAGGGCGGCAAGTTTAAGCCGCTGCACATGCTGAACCCCTGTCGGCTGGGCTATATTGTCGATCAGTTGACCGCCGAATTTGGACGGGACCGCGATGCGCTCGATAGTTTGAAGGGGTTGCGCATTCTGGATATCGGGTGTGGCGGTGGATTGCTGTCTGAGCCTATGGCGCGGTTGGGCGCAACGGTTGTGGGGGCTGATGCGGCGGCGGGGAATATCCCTGTGGCGCAGGTTCATGCAGAGCAGATGGGGCTGGATATTGATTACCGTCATATCACCGCAGAAGAACTGGCCGCGAACGGCGAGCAATTTGATGCGGTTCTAAATATGGAAGTGGTGGAGCACGTTGCTGACCCGCAGGCGTATTTAGATGCGTGTCAGGCGCTGCTGAAGCCGGGTGGAATTATGATTTGTTCGACCCTGAACCGTAACCCGAAAAGTTTCATGATGGGGATTATCGGTGCAGAGTGGATTATGCGCTGGCTGCCCAAAGGCACGCATGATTGGGCGAAATTTATCACGCCAGACGAGCTGTTTTCGCTTATCGAAAAGGCGGGGCTGAAACCTGTGGATCGTAAGGGGTTTGTGTTTAACCCGATCACATGGAGCTGGTCGATTTCCGCCAAAGACCTGAGCGTGAATTACGTGACCGCGAGCGTGAAGCCCTAGGATTTTAGAGTGGCGCGAAATTCGCGCAGCACCGGCAGGGTTGCTTTGATCTTTTGATCGCCCAAAGCCCGTGTGATTTTTTCAAATTCTGGCACAAGCGCAGTTAACGCTTGATCGCGTGCTGCGCGGCCTGCGTCACTGATCGACACTTGTTTTTTGCGCGCGTCATCCCAATCGGGACGGATGTGAATGTAGCCCGCAAGTTCCAGCTTTTTCAGCGTGTTCGTGATCGCGCCTTTGGTCAGCGCGAAACTGCGCGCGAGTTTTACGGGCGATGTTTCACCGACGTGGCCAAGATGGGTCAGCAGCGAAAAATGCGACATTTCCATGCCCTTGGGCAGCCTGCGCGACAGCACGCCTTTGATCGCTTGATCCGCTGCGATCAATTCGGAAAACAGCGCAACGGCAAGGTTTATATCGGGTTGGTCAGTCACAAGATTGGTTTTCTGTAATCACGATCATGGGTCAGCGCGGGAATGCGATTGCGCGCAGTTTGCACGCAACTGAGGTCTAGATCAACGACATGTGCGCCAGTGTCGGTTTGCCCGTCCAAAAGAACCTGCCCCCACGGATCGACAACAAGGGAGTGGCCGTAGGTTTCGCGGGGTTTTCCTGTGGAAATTTCGTGCTGGCCCGTTTGCGCAGGGGCAAGCACGAAAGCGCCCGTTTCAATGGCGCGGGCGCGCAAAAGCGTGTGCCAGTGGGCAGCACCTGTGATCGGGGAAAACGCGGCGGGCGCGGTTAGGATGGATGCGCCTTGCTGGGCGAGGTGGCGGTAAAGATGCGGGAACCGCATGTCGTAGCAGATCGTCATGCCGATTTTGGCAAAAGGTGTTGTGGCGAGGGTTGCGGATTCGCCTGGCCGATAGCCCGCGCTTTCGCGGTAGGTTTCGGTTTCAGATACGGCCACGTCAAACATGTGGATTTTGTCGTATCGCGCAGTGATTTCACCCTGCGGGTTGATCAAGAAAGAGCGGTTGGCGAAGCGCCCGTCTGGATCGTTGGTTTTAAGCGCGAGGGAACCGATGAGCAGCCAGATGCTCAGCTCGGCTGCTTGGGCAAGGAGTGATTTGAGGGTTTCATCTTCGGACTCGTGCCGCAACACTGAGTTTTGGTGCGCGCGGCTGGTGGACACGATGTTGGTGACCTCAGGCGTTGTAATCAGGGTCGCGCCCTGTCCCGCCGCATCCGCGATAAACGCTTTTGCCTGCGACAGGTTTTTGGTGGGGTCGTCACCACTGTTAAGTTGGATCAGACCGACACGCATCAGACTGCCAACATTTTATCAAGCTTGCCCGCACGTTCCAGCGCGTGAAGTTCATCACAGCCGCCGATGTGTTTGCCGCCGATAAAGATTTGCGGCACTGAGCGGCCACCGTTGGCGCGCTTGATCATCTCGGCCTTTTTGGCGGGGTTGATCATCACGTTGGTTTCATCAAACGCGATCTTTTTAGAGTTCAACAACCGTTTGGCCGCAGAGCAAAAACCACAGATCGGCGTGGTGTAAATTTCAACTTTTTTCATTTCAGCAATCCTAACTTGGTTGCTGCCATATATAGGGTCTTATTCGGGCCTTGCAACGCGGGCGAACACCAGCACGTTCACAGATGCAGCACCGGCATCAAAACAGGCTTCGGCACAGGCTGACAACGTTGCGCCCGTGGTCATCACATCGTCGATCAACAGGATCGGTTTTCCCGCAATCTGATCGGCCCGTTTGGGATGGGCGCGTATCGCGCCGCGCTGGTTTTCAAACCGCTGATCACGTGTCATGTCTTTTTGCGGTTTGGTTGCACGGATCCGCTGCAAAGCATCAGGAATATGGCGCACGGCACGTTCCGAAGCGATGGCATTTGCGATCAACACCGATTGGTTAAAGCGACGCCGTATCATGCGGGTCCAGTGCAGCGGAACGGGGATAAGCGTGGTTTCGGGGGTGAACAATTGATCCCCCACACCCACCATCCAACGGGCCATGTGCAGCGCAATATCTTGGCGATCACCGTGTTTCAGCGCGAGGGTCATGCGGCGCAATGGGCCTACGTACATGCCAACGGCGCGGCCCTTTTTCCAGATCGGCGGAGAGGCATGGCAGGTTTCGCACAGGTCAGTTTCAATGGTTTCACCTTGCAACGGAACACCGCAAGCATCGCACACTGATCCTGCGATGAAATGCGCGTCAGGCCAGCAGACTTGGCACAACATGCTTTCGATTTCGGTGTCATCGCCGCAGGACAAACACCGTGGCGGATAGGCTAAGCGGATAATTTTTTTTGCGATATGATGGATGTGGTTTTCCTTTCACATGCCTTCGGTGTATCGAGTGTTTCAGAAGGAAACCCCGATGGATACACCTGCCCTTTTCGATCCAAATGCCCTGACTGCGCACCGTTCGCGTGTCGTGGGCGATGATGCGCTATTTTTACACAAATTTGCAGCGTCTGAGGTTTCAGAAAGACTGAAAGACGTTAACAGAACCTTTACAGATGCAGTGTTTGTGGGCTGGCAGGGCCGTTTGTGGGCCAAAGAGGTTGTGATTTTTCCACGATTTATTCCCGATGCGGACGTTCTGGATTTAGAGCCCGAAAGCTGTGATTTGATCGTGCATTGCATGGGATTGCACTGGGCGAATGACCCTGTTGGGCAACTGATTCAAATGCGGCGTGCGCTGCGCCCTGACGGGTTGATGATTGCGGTGATGTTTGCGGGCGAAACGCTGAATGAGCTGCGCCAATCGCTGACCCAAGCCGAGGCGGAGGTTGTCGGTGGGATTTCCCCGCGTGTGGCCCCGATGGCAGAATTGCGCGGGCTGGGGGCGTTGTTGCAACGGGCTGATTTTGGCCTGCCGGTGGCTGATATCGAACCCCTGCGCGTTGCCTATGAAACGCCGTGGCACTTGATGCGCGAATTGCGCGCGATGGGTGAAGGAAATGCACTGACGGATCGCGCCAAAACATTTGCGCGACGGCAGATTTTTGTGCGCATGGCCGAGATTTATACCCGTGATTATTGCGAGGACGGACGGATGATGGCGACGTTTGAGTTGGCGTTTTTGACGGGCTGGGCCCCAAGCGAAACGCAGCAGAAACCGCTTCGCCCAGGATCGGCCACAACGCGGTTGGCGGATTTCCTGGGTGCGACAGAAATGGGCGAAGATGGCGAAAAGGCTTGATTGATTGCGCAATTGGGATAACTCCCGCCCAACAACAGAGAGTTTTTAGATGATGATTGATACGCGCCCGCCCCATTCTGGTGAAGATCACCCAACTGTTAGCTTTGGCAAAGTTGGGGTGATCCTGTGCAACCTCGGCACCCCTGACGGGACCGATTATTGGTCTGTGCGCCGATATCTGAGTGAATTTTTGTCCGATAAACGCGTTGTCGATGTGCCAACGTGGAAATGGCAGGCGATTTTGCAGTTGGTTATCCTGTCGTTTCGCCCGTTTACATCGGGTGCGGCGTATAAAACGATCTGGAACGAGGGGCGGAACGAAAGCCCGTTACTGACCACAACCCGCGAACAATGCGAGGCGTTGACGCCTGTGCTGAAGGACATGTTTGGCGATCAGGTTGAGGTAGATTTTTGCATGCGTTACGGCAATCCATCGACAGAAAGCGTGATCGAAATCATGCAAAAACGCGGCTGTGATCGGATCGTGTTCTTCCCGCTTTATCCGCAATACTCTGCGACAACGACGGGCACGGCGAACGATCAGGCGTTTCGCGCATTGATGAAAATGCGCTGGCAACCGAGCATTCGATGCGTGCCTGCATATTTCGAAAATCCGTTACACATCAAGGCGTTGGCAGCCACAGTTCGTGAGGCCTATGCCAAGATGGATGTGGAGCCAGATGTTTTGATCACGTCTTATCACGGTATTCCGTTGCGCTATTTGATGGAAGGTGATCCGTATCATTGCCACTGTCAAAAAACGACGCGATTGCTGCGCGAGGAGTTGGGTTGGGACGCGGAGAAAATCCACCTGACGTTCCAATCAATTTTCGGCCGCGAAGAGTGGTTAAAGCCGTACACGGTGAAGGAAGTTGCCCGGTTGGCAAAAGAAGGTAAGAAAAATATCGCGGTGATGGCGCCTGTGTTTTCATCCGATTGCATCGAGACGTTGGAAGAGATCAACGAAGAGATTAAGGACGCATTTATTGAGGCGGGCGGTGAAACATTCACCTATATCCCATGCTTGAATGCGCGCCCCGATCACATTGAAATGATGGCAGATATCGTCAAGAACGAGGCCGCTGGCTGGTTAAAGTAGATCGCGCAAAGTTGCGATGAGCGGGATGTCTGCGGGTGGCATTGGGTAGTCGCGCATTTGTGAAACTTCGACCCATTTCAGGGTTTGATTTTCGCGTGGCGTGGGGATGCCATCCCATTTGCGGCAGGCAAATACCGGCATTAACAGGTGAAAATCATCGTAGGCGTGGCTGGCGAAAGTGAGCGGCGCAAGGCAGCTGGACCAAGTGTTGATGCCCAGCTCTTCTTCTAATTCGCGGATGAGCGCGGCCTCGGGTGTTTCGCCTGTTTCGACCTTGCCGCCCGGAAATTCCCACAGGCCCGCCATTGATTTGCCTTCTGGGCGCTGGGCCAGCAAAACGCGGCCATCTTTGTCGATTAGCGCAACGGCGGAAACGAGGATTGTTTTCATGAACGGTAATCCGCGTTAATCGTTATGTATCCGTGGGTTAGATCACATGTCCAAACCTGTGCAGTGCCGGTTCCGATACCCAAATCAGTGCTGATTTTCAGCTCTTGATTTTTCATGTAAGCGACGCCTGCGTCTTCGGTGTAATCGGGGGAAACCCAGCCGTTTTCAGCGACAAGAATATCACCGAAATGAATGCTGATTTTATCGCGATCGGCGGGTTCGCCCGATTTTCCGACAGCCATGACAACGCGGCCCCAGTTTGGGTCTTCGCCAGCGGCGGCGGTTTTTACCAGCGGGGAATTTGCGATGGCGAGCGCGACTGTTTGTGCGCTGGCATCTGAGGATGCGCCAGTCACGGCGACTTCGATGAATTTCGTTGCGCCTTCGCCGTCTTTTACGACCAGATGGGCCAATTCCCGCATGACTTGGTGCAAGGCGGCACCGAGTTTTTGGCCCTCTGGGCTGTCAGGGTCGGTGATTTGTGCGTTGCCCGCCGCGCCTGTGGCGTAGGCGAGCAGCGTGTCGGATGTGGAGGTGTCGCTGTCGACCGTGATGGCGTTAAATGTGGTTTGGTTTTGCGCGCTGATCATGTGTTGCAGTGCAGACGAGGTGACAGCGGCGTCGGTGAAAATATAGACGAGCATGGTGGCCATGTCTGGCGCGATCATGCCTGATCCCTTGGCGAAACCAGCGATTTGGATGGGTTTCCCGCCGATTTCAACGCTGTGTGCGGAGCCTTTTGCGAAGGTGTCGGTGGTTAGAATTGCGCCAGCGGCAATGGGGGCGTTTGCGGGGGAGAGGTTTGCCGATAGGTCGCCCAAAACTGCGATGATTTTGTCGTGCGGGAGCGGTTCACCGATGACGCCAGTGGAGGATGTGAGGATATTTTGCGGCTTTGTTTTCAGCACGCTAGCAGCGGAAGCTGACACAAATTCGACCGATGCGTCGCCTGTTTTACCCGTGAACGCGTTGGAGTTGCCAGAGTTCACGACAACGCCCATCACATCGGCGACTGTGTCTGTTTTTTGCAGTTCAGCCAGTTTCGCCTGACAATCGAGAACCGGGCCAGAGCGGGTGGCGGAGCGGGTGAAAACGCCTGCGACTGCGCTACCTGCTGCGATTTGTGCGAGCATGACATCATCGCGGCCTTGGTATTTCACGCCAGCGGCCCCTGCCGCAAAAGTGACGCCGCCGATTTCTGGCAGCGTTGGAAAGCCTGCGGATGGCGCCAAAGGTGAGACTGTTGGCAGGGCAGGCTGAGTGTTTAGTTCAGCCTTTAGCCCTTTGATCTTTTTCTTTAATTTACTGATCTTGCGTTTCAGCTTTGCCTTTGGTTTTGCCATGATCTTAGTCGTTCAACAAATCAGTGTTGCGAATAACGGACGGATCGATTTCGACTTCAGCGCGTTGAACATCGGCGGTAAGATCCAGTTTTTCGAGGTGATTACTGACTGCTTTGGTCTTCATATCTTCGATCAATTGGCTGCGGACCTCAACCAAGGCTGGTTTTGGTTTTTCGCGCTTTTCGTTCAGCTTCATGACGTGCCAGCCGAATTGGGTTTTCACGGGCGCAGAAATCGTGCCCGGTTCAAGGGCCACGATGGCCTGTTCAAATTCTGGAACCATTTGGCCCAAACCAAACCATCCTAAGTCGCCGCCTCTGGGGCCTGATGGGCCTGTTGATTTCTCTTTTGCCAGCTCAGCAAAATCTGCACCGCCTTCAAGAGTTGTGACCAAATCTTTGGCTTCCTCTTCTGTTTCCACAAGAATATGTGCCGCGCGATATTCTTCTTCGCCTTTGGCATCTGTGTATTGATCGGCGTAGGCTTTTTCGATCAAGGCTTCGGTTGTCGCGGCCTCTTCGATTTTGGTCAGAGTTTCACTGGCCAACAGCGCGCGTGTTTCATTTTCGATGGCCAGTTGAATGGCCTTTTGGTTTACGTCTACGCCAGTGGACAGCGTGGTTTGTTGGATCAACTGCTCCAGCACACCTTTATACAAATCTGCATCGGGGAGCTGTTGAAACCGTTCTGGAAGGCGGTTGGCCAACGCAATCACATGGCCCACGGTGATGTCTTTGCCATTCACGCTTGCCACGACTGTTTCAGCCGTTGGGGCATCTTGGGCGATGGCAGTTGTCGCCATAAAAACGGCCAAAGTGGATGTTGCGATAAAGCGTGCGATTTTCATGAATTCTCTCCGAAATTGACCCGAATTTACGCGGGCGGATAAAGTATTTGTGTCGCCTGTTTTTAGGGGCGACGTTGACAGTACCAACAGACCCGCTTAGATGCAATTCTGGCATGAATGCAAGGAGTGTGCAGCGTTGAAAAACCTTTACGCTGACAGGGACAAAGCCACAAGATAGGCTTTGGCACGTTCTTTCACAGTCGCGTCAGATAATTGCCGCAAAATAAGCGGCCTTGAAGATAAAACGGAGCAGGTATGCTGGGCTTAAATACGATTGGTAAGAAAATCTTTGGCACGGCCAATGATCGCAAGGTCAAAAAGGTGCAGTCATTGGTAACGAAGATCAACGCATTGGAGCCGGATTTTATCGCGCTCGATGATGATGGGATCAAAGCCAAGACCGAGGAATTTAAAGCGCGGTTGGCGAAAGGCGAGAGTCTTGACGATCTGCTGCCAGAAGCATTTGCCAACGCGCGCGAAGCGGCCAAGCGGACATTGGGGTTGCGACCCTTTGATGTGCAGCTGGTGGGCGGGATTTTCCTGCACCGTGGTGACATTGCAGAGATGAAAACGGGTGAAGGTAAAACGCTGATGGCGACCCTGCCCGTTTATTTGAACGCGCTGACAGGGCGCGGCGTGCATGTTGTGACGGTGAACGATTACCTTGCGAAACGTGACGCAGAGTGGATGGATCAGGTGTATTCGTTCCTTGGGATGACGACTGGTGTTGTGTACCCGAACATGGATGAGGTCGAAAAAATTGCGGCCTACCGCGCGGATATTACCTATGCGACGAACAACGAGTTGGGCTTTGATTACCTGCGCGACAATATGAAATCGGAGCTGAGCCAGATTGCCCAACGCGACCATTATTTCGCGATTGTGGATGAGGTTGATTCAATCTTGATTGATGAAGCGCGGACACCGCTGATTATTTCTGGCCCTGCTGAGGATCGCTCTGATCTGTACATCAGTGTCGATAAATTTATCCCAACGCTGAGCGAAGAACATTACTCCATCGACGAAAAGCAACGCTCTGCTGTGCTGAGCGAAGAGGGCAATGAATTTGTTGAGCAACAGTTCCTCGCGCTCGGTTTGTTGGAAGAAGGGCAATCGCTGTACGACCCCGAAAGCACGACAATTGTGCATCACGTAAACAATGCGCTGCGTGCGCATAAAATGTTTTTGCGGGAAAAAGATTACATCGTGAAGAACGGTGAGGTCATGCTGATCGACGAGTTTACGGGTCGGATGATGGATGGGCGTCGCCTGTCCGATGGCCTGCACCAAGCGATTGAAGCCAAAGAAGGCGTCGATATTAAGCCAGAAAACGTGACGCTGGCATCTGTGACGTTCCAAAACTATTTCCGCCTGTACGACAAATTGGCCGGCATGACGGGGACTGCGCAAACCGAAGCCGAGGAATTTAGCGAGATTTACGGTTTGGGTGTCATCGAAGTGCCAACCAATCAGCCGATTGCGCGGATTGATGATCACGATGCGATTTATCGCACGGCCAAGGAAAAATACACGGCCATCGTCGAGGAAATCGCGAAGGCCTACATGAAGGGGCAACCGACGCTGGTTGGGACCACCTCGATTGAGAAATCAGAGTATTTGTCCACTTTGATGAAAGACACTGGTTTGCTGAAGGTCATTTCCGAAAACCTGCGCGTGCGTGCGGGGGAAATGAAGAAGGAAGAAAACCAGAAGAAATACACCGACTGGGCCGATGGGATTGCCGCCTTGGCAGAGCTACCTGACGGTATCCCGCATAATGTTTTGAACGCGCGGTTCCACGAACAGGAAGCTGGCATTGTTGCGAACGCTGGTAAACCTGGTGCGGTGACAATTGCGACGAACATGGCGGGTCGTGGTACGGATATTCAGCTGGGCGGTAACGTCGATATGCAGGTGTTGGACGCGATTGAAGCGGCTGGCGATGATGCGGATCCGGTTGCCATTCGCGAAACGATCACGGCATCGGTTGCGGTGGATAAACAAAAGGCGCTGGATGCGGGTGGGCTGTATGTTTTGGCAACAGAACGCCACGAAAGCCGCCGCATTGATAACCAGTTGCGGGGCCGATCTGGCCGCCAAGGCGATCCGGGAAAATCTAGCTTTTTCCTTAGCTTAGAAGACGATCTTATGCGGATTTTCGGCTCTGAGCGTTTGGACAAGGTTCTGGGCACGCTTGGCATGGCCGAGGGCGAGGCGATCATTCATCCGTGGGTGAACAAATCGTTGGAGAAGGCACAGGCGAAGGTTGAAGGACGCAACTTTGACATTCGTAAACAGTTGCTGAAATTCGATGATGTGATGAACGATCAGCGTAAAGTGATCTTTGGTCAGCGGTTTGAAATAATGGAATCAGACGACCTGTCTGAAACTGTAAAGGACATGCGCGACGATGTTATTGATGATTTGGTGAACGAACACATCCCACCAAAAAGCTATCCAGATCAATGGGATATCGAAGGGCTTTATGGCAAGGTTATCGAACAGGTCGGTCTTGATGCGCCTGTAATTGATTGGGCCAACGAAGAAGGCATCGACGGCGATGATCTGCGCGAGCGGATCACGAAAGAGGCCGATAAGTTCATGGCCAAAAAGGTTGTGGATTTTGGGGCCGATCAATTCCGCAATGTTGAAAAGCAGGTTCTGCTGCAAACCATCGACAAGAACTGGCGCGAGCATCTGGTCACGCTGGAGCATTTGCGATCTGTTGTCGGGTTCCGTGGGTATGCCAACCGTGATCCGCTGAACGAATATAAAACGGAATCATTCGAGCTGTTCCAAGGAATGCTGGATGGATTGCGCTCAGAAGTGACGGGTCAATTGGGCCATGTTCGCATTCTCTCTGAGGCGGAACGCGATGAAATCATGCAACAAATGCAAGCCGAGGCAGAGGCAGAACAAGCTGCTGCTGGCATGCCTGTGGCCGAACCGACGGACCCTGTTGCGGGATTTGTAGAAGATGATCCGACAACCTGGGGCAACCCCGGACGAAACGCATCTTGTCCGTGTGGAAGCGGGAAAAAGTTCAAACAGTGTCACGGAAAGTTGTGATTTAGGCAGTTTGTGGCGGGACAATGTCAAATTGTCCCGCATCACCCCTGAAACAGGGTAAAAGCCAGATTTCCGCCAAAATCTGAATTTTGATTGTTTCCTGCTCGGCACAAAAAGGCCTGTAAAGGACCAAGTTGCCCACCCAAAGCCGCCCATATTGATCGTTAGTTTTAGGTAAGTTCAAAAACTTATCGAGGCGATCATGCAAATTAACGACAGACTTATGACTTTGGTTACCGGCGCGGTTCTGGCGATCGGTGGTGCAACGGCCAGCTTGTTTCTGGGCGAAGATGCTGGGCAAGAAGCACCGCCGCAAACCATTGTCGTTGCAAGTTTGGCGACGCCGTCCATTCCCACTGCCTCGGATGTTGCGATGACGCGGGTTGATACAGATGCCATAGTGGCGGATGCGCCTGCGCAGCCTGACATGCCTGCCAAAGAAGACGCCGCAATAGCTGGTGTTGAGGCTGAGCTGATTTTTGCAGCGGTTGAGCCAGCAAAACGGGCCGAACGCGATGATGCGGGTACGGATTTAAGCGAAGTTGCTGTTTTGGCAGAGATGCCGGCCTTGGCGATGCCGCAAGATTTCAGCGATATCACACTGACACGCACACCAGCGGCGTTTGACACACCAAGCCAACCACGTGTTGCCTCGAACTTGCCTGATCTGACCTTTAACATCGCTGATTTGGTGAAAATTCCGACCGTTGCGCAAGCAAGCTGTGCATTGGACATTCGTGCAACGCCAATTTTTGGCGCGCGCGTAACGTTAAAGCTGATTGCGCCGTGTCATCCAAATGTTGTCGTGACAATCAAACACGGTGGTTTGCAGTTCAAAGAGCGTTTGGATGCAGACGGTGCGATTGAGTTGAAAATCCCTGCGTTTGCAGAATATTCGCGTTTCGACATTGAGCTGGCGGATGGAACAACATCGACAGTTGGTGCGTATATCGCGGGTCTGTCTGCGCTGGAACGGGTTGGTATTGCCTGGGCTGGTGAAAACGACACGTTCTTGCATGCGTTGCAAAACGGCGCGGATATCGGCGATGCGGGCCATATTTGGCGCGTGAACCCAAACTCATTTGCGAAATCGCGCATGAACGGTGGCGGATATCTGGTTGCGCTGGGCGATCCAAGCATTGAAAACGCGCAATTGGCGCAGGTTTACACATTGCCACAACGTGCAGAAAAGCGCGCACAGATCGTGGAATTGCAAATTGAAACGCTGCGCGCAGACACGGCTTGTGGCGGCGAAATGGCGCTGCGGTTGGCGCATCACCGTGTAAATAGCGGCGCGGCGCAAAGCAAATTGTCGCTTAACCTGCCAGTTTGCGGTGCAGATGAAACCAGTCTGTTGTTGAAAAACACGATCAAAGACATGAAAGTGGCGCGTAAGTAAAAACGAGGGCTATTATGCGTTTCTTTGATCTGCGTGCGGCAGCAATTGCGGCTGTTTGTGTTTTCACCCCGTCTATCGGTCTGACCCAAGAGATTATCCTGTCTGCAAAAGATGACGACCAAAAAGTTACGGGAACGTTGATCGAATATGACGGCGAGTTTTTCCGTGTGGAAACAGAATTTGGTCCCGTTACCGTGGATGCACGCACCGTTTCGTGTGAAGGCGCGGGATGCCCTGCGGTTTCGGATGATGTTGAGCAGTTTAACGCACTGGGTGATCCGTCAATAACGCTACCATTGATCGAGGCATTTGCGCTGTTCCAAGGGGGATCGGTTTCTGTTGCAGGGTCAGACCCGCAGGTTGTGACGATCACAACCGAGGGCGGCGATGCCTTGGCGAAAATTTCCGTTTCGCAAGGATCGGCAAGCGGCTTGAAAGACGGCTCAGACACGATCCTATTTTCGACTTTGCAGTCGGCCAACCCATCGAACGCGCAAGTTATCGGCTTGGATGCCGTTGTGATCGCGGCGTCAGATGTGAATCCTGTGGGGGCCATCACGCTCGATCAGATGCGGGGTGTTTTGAACGGCTCGATCACAAATTGGAAAGATTTGGGCAGTGGTGATTCTGTGATTACAGTTCACGTGGCGGATGGGGATGCTGGGTTTCAGGCCAAGGTTAAGGCGCTGGGGTTG
>JABBAP010000005.1:64434-158949 GCA_018607905.1 Paracoccaceae bacterium
TCACGTGGCGGATGGGGATGCTGGGTTTCAGGCCAAGGTTAAGGCGCTGGGGTTGGAGCCGACTGCGAGCACGGTTGTCACACGTCACGCGCGAATGAAAGATTTGGCGGATGCGGTGGCAAATGATCCGTTTGGCGTGGCGGTCGTTCCGTTTTCGGGGTTGCGAACGGCACGCGCGATGGGGTTGCGCGGAACCTGTGGAATGCACAATGAGGCGAAGGTTTTTAACGTGCAATCCGGATCTTATCCGCTGAGTTTTGCGTTGTCGGTTTCTAAGCCGAATAAGCGGTTGCCGATTTTCGCCCGTGAGTTTCTGGAGTTTTTAGAAACGGAACAGGCGCAGGCGGTTATTGCCGATCTGGGGTTTGGCGATCTGGGGATCAGCACACGGGAATTGGATTCGCAGGGGCAGCGGTTGGCCAATTCGATGATGATTATTGGCAAAGAAGTGCCGCTGAAAGATGTGCGCGAGATGACAGCGATCATGTCAGGGGCGCAATTGCTGTCTTCGACGTTTCGGTTTCAAGCGGGATCAACGCGGCTTGATGGACCATCCAAGGAAAACGCGGAGGCGTTGGTTGCGGGGATGATCCTTGGGAATTACGCCGATAAGGTTGTTTACCTCATGGGGTTTTCCGATGGGAACGGGCGTGCGCGCCAGAACAAGGCATTGTCAAAAGAACGGGCCGAGGCGGTTCGGGCGGAATTGATCAAAGCGGCGCCTGGCGGGGCGTTGGATGATGTGGTTTTTGAGGTTTTGGGATACGGTGAAGCATCGCCTTTGGTGTGTGAAGACACAGTGGGGGATGCGCAAATCAATCGCCGCGTTGAAGTTTGGGTGAAGGATCGTGTGGAGCCTGAACTGGTTCTTGAATAACCTTTGAGGCTGGGGCGCTGCCCCAGACCCCGAGATATTTGGAGCCAGAAGAATGGGCTAGAGCAGGCCCATTGCGCGAAAGCTGCTGTCTGTTTGCGCGCCGATGATGATGTGATCGTGCAGGGTAATGCCGATGGCGTTTATGGCGTTTTCGACCAGCATGGTCATGTCGATGTCGGCTTGCGAGGGTTCGGGGTTTCCGCTGGGGTGATTGTGGACAAGGATCATCGCGCTGGCGTTCAGTTCTAAGGCGCGTTTCGCGACCTCGCGCGGGTAGACGGGGACGTGATCGACGGTGCCTTTTTGTTGTTCTTCGTCCGCAATGAGGACGTTCTTTTTATCCAAAAACAGAATGCGGAATTGTTCAGTTTCGCGGTGGGCCATTGCTGTTTTGCAATAGCTCATCAGTGCGTCCCAACTGGACAGGACATCTGTGTTGAGGACTTTGGCTTGGGCGAGGGAATGGGCCGCTGCCTCGACTATCTTTAGTTCTTGGATAACTGCGTCGCCGACGCCTTGGATTTCGGACAGTAGGCTAGGACGGGCGGACACGACGCGGTTGAAATCGCCAAAACGGGCGAGGAGGCGTTTGGCCAACGGTTTCACATCGCGACGTAGAATTGCGCGAAACAGGACAAGTTCGAGAAGTTCGTAATCGTTGAGGCCCGTGGGCCCAGCGCGCATGAACCGTTCGCGCAGGCGTTTGCGGTGGTCTTTGGAAAATTCAGGCGTGGCGCGATCAAAGGCGGCGGGTTGGGCAGCCTGATCGAATTGCAGCAGCGGTTGTTCGTTGAATGCGTTTGTCATGCCGCAAGTTTGCGCGGCAATGGTTAATCAGACGTGAATCACCGCTGAATTTCAGGACTGTGTTGGGTGGAATAGACCCGCCGGGGATTGGGTGAAGATTTCCACGCCGTCAGCGGTGACGCCCATCGAGTGTTCGAATTGCGCGGACAGGTGTTTGTCCCGCGTGATTGCTGTCCAGTCATCAGCGAGGACTTTGGTTTCTGGGCGACCCAAGTTCACCATCGGTTCGATCGTGAAAAACATGCCTTCTTCCAGAACGGGGCCAGTGCCCCAACGGCCGTAGTGCAGCACGTTTGGCGGCGAATGGAAGACGCGGCCCAGACCGTGGCCGCAGAAATCGCGCACGACCGAGCATTTGTTTGCCTCGACGTAGCGTTGGATTGCCGCGCCGATATCGCCGAAAGTGTTGCCCGGTTTGACTTGGTCGATGCCGATCATCAGCGCGTCGTGTGTGACTTGGATCAGGCGTTCGGCGTAGGGTTTTGGTTTGCCCGCGACGTACATGCGCGAGTTGTCGCCGTACCAGCCATCGAGGATGCAGGTGACGTCGATGTTGAGGATATCGCCGTCGAACAACGTGTCATCGTTGCGTTTGTTTTTGTCGTTTTTCCAAGACGGGATTTTGCTGCCTGGGATGCCGTGACAGACCACGTGGTTGACCGAAATGCACGACGATTTCGGGTAGCCTTTGTAGCCGAGCGTGGCGGGGACGGAATCGTTTTCGATCATGAAATCGTGGCACAGTTGATCGAGGTCGTCGAGCTTTGCACCCGGTACAACGTGGGGGCCGATCATATCGAGGATTTCTGCGGCCAAGCGGCCAGCGCGGCGCATGCCGTCGAATTCTTCGGGGGAATGAAGGGTGATGCCGTCTTTGTTGAGCCGTGGTGCCACGAGGAGTCTCCGGTAGATTGATCGTGCGGGTGATAGAGGAATTGGTGCGAATTTGCCAGTGGGGTGATTTATTTTTGTGAAACGGGGAGTTCGGCGGCAAGTTTGACATCGGCGGGCGTGATATCGCAGGCGTAGGCGAGGGTTTCAACGCCTGCTGCTGTGGCGGTTTTATAGGCAGCGGAATAGGCAGGGTCGAGCGCGTGGGCGAGGCGGAATTTGTCGCAATCGGTGCGTTGCACGAGGTAGAGCATCACGGCACGGTGGCCGTCGTGAACCATTTGGGTAAGCTCATTGAGGTGTTTTGTACCCCTTTCGGTGACGGTGTCGGGGAATTCAGCCCAGCCACCCGCGGCGGTTAGGGTGACGTTTTTGACCTCGACGTAGCAATCGGGGAGGTTGGGGTCCGTGAGTAGGAAGTCGATGCGGGAGTTTTGGCCGTATTTGGCCTCGGGTCGGATGTTGGCGTAGGGGGCAAAGGTTGGGATTTGACGCGCGAGGAGGGATTCCTTGATCAAACGGTTGGTGAGGGCGGTGTCGATGCCTGCGAAGTGGTTGTTAGCCAGTTCAACAAATTTCCAGCTGTAATTGAGTTTGCGTTTTGGATCGTCGTTGGGTTCTAGCCAGACGCGCAGGCCTTCGTCTTTTAGGCCAGTCATTGCGCCCGTGTTGGCGCAATGAGCCACGACGATCTCTCCGTTTTCCAGCGCGCAATCCGCGAGGAAACGTTTGTAGCGGCGGATCAGTGTGGCGGGGATGAGGGGGGTGGAGAATTGCATTTGGCGAGCGTATGAGTAAGGCAACAGAAGGACAAGTTTTATGATGCAACTTAGTTCTGCCTAGATGAAAAGTTTGGCGATAGAAGGACGAGATACATGAGTAATCCTACGGCGGCGATGTTGGTAATTGGCGATGAGATTTTATCGGGGCGGACACGGGATGCGAATATGTACCATCTGGCGGGGCGGCTGACGGAGATGGGAATTGATCTAAAGGAAGTGCGGGTTGTTTCGGATGAAGACAGCGAGATTGTTGGGGCGGTGAACGGGTTGCGCGGTAAGTTTGATCATGTGTTTACCAGCGGTGGGATTGGGCCAACCCATGACGATATCACGGCGGATAATGTAGCGGCGGCGTTTGGTGTGCCGATTGGGCCGCGCGAGGATGCAATTGCGATACTGGCGACGAATTACGCGAATGGGCGGGATGATATTAACGCGGCGCGGATGCGGATGGCGCGGATACCTGAGGGCGCGGTTTTGATCGATAATCCGATTTCTAAGGCTCCTGGATTTAGCATTGGAAATGTGCATGTGATGGCCGGTGTACCGAAGATATTTGAAGTGATGCTGGATGGGTTGCTGGCGAAATTGACGGGGGGTGATCCTGTGGTTTCAGAAACGGTGCGCTTGCATATTCCTGAGGGGGATGTGGCGGGGCCGCTGGGTGAAATCGCCAGCGCGTTTCCTGCGGTTTCGATTGGGTCCTATCCGTTTTCGAATGCGGAGGGGTACGGCACAAATATTGTGATGCGCGGGACAGATTTGGCGTTGGTGGCACAGGCGGCGGGCAAGGTGCGGGTGGTTTTTGATGCCGAGTGAAGCCGATCTGTTTGGCGCGGTTGACGCGACCTGGCCTGCGCATTCGTTAACGGATGTGGAGGGGTGGATTATTCGCGACGGGCGTGGCGGCGGGCAACGGGTTTCGGCGGCCTCTGGCTTTGGGGATATTTCTGTGGCCGAGGCTGCGATGGTGGCGATGGGGCAGGAAAAGCTGTTCATGATCCAAGGGGATCAGGCAGAACTGGATGCCGAGTTGGCGGATCGCGGGTACGAAGTGAAAGACCCTGTGGATTTGCTGGTTGGCGATGCGGCGGCGATTGCGGATGGGTTTGCGCCGAAATTGGATGCGATTTTTGCGGAATTTCCGATGCCAATTCTGGCCGAAATTTGGGCCGAGGGTGGGATTGGCCCAGCGCGGTTGGATGTGATGGAACGCGCGAATTGTGACAAGACATTTGTGATGGGGCGCATTGATGCGCGCGCGGCGGCGGCGGCGTTTGTTGGGGCATCAAACGGGATTTGCATGGCCCACGCGGTTGAGGTTTTGGAGCGTGAACGGCGGCGCGGTGTGGCGGAAAAAATGATGCGCGCGGCCGCGTGGTGGGGCTTGCAGCGCGGAGCAGAGACATTTTGTGTTTTAACAACGCAGGCGAATTCTGGTGCGCAAAGCCTGTATCGCAAGTTGGGCATGGAAACCGCGACGCAGTACCATTATCGTATCAAAACATAAGGGGATTATCATGACTGAGAAAGTAACCGCGCTGGACTTGCCGATGGCGGATTTGCCACCTGAAACGCAGCGATATTTTGATATTTGCACCGAGAAGTTGGGGTTTATCCCGAACGTGCTGCAATCTTATGCCCATAACGTGGACAAGCTGAACGCATTTACGGGCATGTACAATGATCTGATGCTGGGTGAAAGCGGGCTGTCTAAGTTAGAGCGCGAGATGATTGCGGTTGTGGTTTCATCGCACAATAAATGTTTTTATTGTTTGGTGTCCCACGGTGCGGCTGTGCGTCAATTAAGCGGCAAACCTGAGTTGGGAGAGGCGCTGGTGATGAATTACCGCGTTGCAGATGTGACGCCAAAACAACGTGCGATGCTGGATTTTGCTGTAAAGATGACCGAAGCCAGTGCGAAAATCGAAGAGCCAGATCGCCAGATTTTGCGCGATGCGGGTTTGTCAGATGCGGATATCTGGGATGTTGCTGCAGTTGCATCGTTTTATAATATGTCCAACAGGTTTTCATCTGCGGTCGCGATGGAACCGAATGCGGAGTATCATAGCGCGTACCGATGAAATTTGGCCTCGCCCTTTTCTGTCTTGCACTCACCGCGCCATCCTTTGGTGCGGCTGAATTTGTGTTGCGATTGCCGTTGGGGGCCAAAGCGACCTATTCGCAAGTTGAAACTTCACTGCCTGCAAACGTGCCTGTTGCGCCGTTTACAAATGGTGTTTTGCCAACCGAAAAAGCGCCGAAAAATATCAAGCGCACGGTTTGGGCAATGGGCGGAGAGCGGACGATTTCTGAGGTGCGCGATGGCATCGCCGCGCAATTGGAACGATCAGGTTACGAAGAGGTTTTATCCTGTGTTGCAAAAGAATGTGGCGGCTATGATTTTCGCTTTGCAATTGAGGTCGTGGACGAGCCGATGATGCGCGTGGATCTACGTGAATTTCAGTTTATCACCGCCAAGCAAACCGTTTTAGAAAGCCCCGCGTATGTGACCTTTCTGCTCAGCAAATCGCCCGTGTCGGTTTATGTGCAGATGACGGAGTATCGACCAACCGCCGATGGCGGTGCCCTGGTTGAAACTGTGGAGGTTGGTCCAGCGGCGGTAACAGGCGTGCCGTTGCAGATCACCAGCGAGATTTCGATTGTTTTGGAAGGGCTGACATTTGAAGCAGGCAGCACGGAATTAGGCGCTGATCCAAATGGTGCGCTGGCTGCGTTGGCTGAAGAGATGAAGGCGAATGAGGGCCTTCGGGTTTTGTTGGTGGGGCATTCGGATATGTCTGGATCAGCTGAGGGCAATATCACCGTGTCGCGGAGGCGCGCCCAATCTGTGCGTGAAGCGTTGATCCGCGATCATGGGATTGCAGAAAGCCGTTTGGAAGCACACGGCGTTGGGTTTTTATCGCCCCGTGCCAGCAATGACACGGAAGAAGGCGCACAAAAAAACCGCCGTGTAGAGGCGGTTTTTTCGAAGTAGAGGTTTGATGAGGCGTCAAACCTTACCCAATTTTAGCGCTGACAATGCCTGCCTACCAAATTGTGGTGAAACGAATTGAATTGCATGACCGAGATGTTTTGCGTTTTTAATAAAACGCTCTAGCCCCAGTCTTCTGGGCCTTTGTTTTTGAAATGCTCGACCAAGAAGTCGATGAACGCGCGCAGTTTTGGTTGTGTGTACAAGCCCGGTGGGTAAACCACGTGGATGCCCAATTGTTCAACTGGCAGATCAGGAAGCACGGCTTTCAAGCGGCCATATTCTACGGCTTCGTGGTACAGGAAGCTTGGCAAATACGCGATGCCGAGGCCTGCTTCTGCGGCTTGAAGCAAGGACTGACCGTCGTTTACTGTTAGCGCGCCACCAGCACGGATCAGGCGTTTTTCGCCAGAGGCCGATGTAATTTTCCACGAGTTGCCAGAAGACTGGTTCGAGAAATGCAGCAGTTTGTGCTGTGCAAGATCGTCGATCTTTTGGGGAACACCATGTTCGTAGAAATATTTCGGGGAGCCGATCACACGCATGCTGGTGTCGGCCAATTTCCGGGCCCGAAGGGAGGAGTCTTGCATTTCGCCGATGCGAATAGCCAGATCGAACCCTTCAGACAGAAGGTCAACATTTCGGTTTGACAGAACCATGTTGACGTTAATTTCGGGGTAGCGGTTTAAAAACGCGCCGAGCGCTTTGGAGATGTGGTTCACACCAAAATCCGAAGTGGCTGACAAGCGAAGAGAACCGCGGGGTGTAGATTGCATGGATGTGACCATCGCATCTGCTTCGCCTGCATCATCCAGCACTTGGCGTGCTTTATCATAATACGCGAGACCAATTTCTGTCGGGCTAACACGGCGTGTTGTGCGGTTTAAAAGACGTGCGCCGAGGCGTGCTTCTAAAGATGACACATGCTTTGAAATTGCTGATTTTGACAGGCCCATTTTGCGGGCTGCGTCTGTGAAACCACCCAGGTCAACGACGCTGGCGAATGCTTCCATTTCTGTTAAACGATCCATAACTCAATACCTCATAACTGAACTTCTCGATGGGGTATGTATGGAGGGCGATTGCGTCACCAATTTGGAAACAAAGGGACATTCGCTGGTCACATTTGGGTATTGTTGGGGCAATGCGAACAATGAAACAATCGCGAAAAAATGGGAAACAGTGGCTATCCTGTTGTAATTGTTAAGTTTTCACAAAAACAAAAAAGGCAGCGTCTGACATAATCCGCTTGAGGAAGGCGTATTGGTGCGGAATCACGGTCAATCTTTGATCTGGCCATTGTTTTGATTCTGGAAACGAAAGTGCAGGAAAGGTGTTGACCCGTTGGTATTGTTGTATCACGGCTTACAGCAACACTATTTTGGGAGACGATCATGAACAAGCAAACACCGATGAACCACCGACCCACAGATGAGCTGGTTGCGCTGAACGCGGCACATCATATTCAGCCTTTTGCAAATGGTGCGGTTACTAAGACCACGGGCAGCCGTGTGATCACGCGGGCCGAGGGTGTTTACCTGTATGATAGTGAAGGTGCGCGCATTCTGGACGGCATGGCGGGATTGTGGTGTGTGAACATCGGCTATGGCCGCGACGAGCTGGCAGATGTGGCCCAGCGCCAGATGCAGCAGTTGCCTTATTATAATACGTTCTTTCAGACGACCCACCCGCCCGTTGTTGAATTGGCGACCAAGATTGCTGAACTGACGCCCGGGGATTTGAACCACACGTTCTTTGGCAATTCGGGTTCGGATGCGAATGACACGAACATTCGTTTGGTGCGCCATTACTGGGCATCAAAAGGAAAGCCTGAAAAGCAAACCATTATTTCGCGCGAAAATGCGTACCACGGATCGACAGTTGCCGCGACGGCGCTGGGCGGCATGGCGCACATGCATGTTCAGGGTGCTGAAGGTGTTGCTGGGATTGCCCACATCGGCCAGCCCTATTGGTGGGTGTACGGCGGTGATATGTCGCCAGAAGAATTCGGTCTGAAATCTGCGCAAGAGTTGGAAGCGAAAATTCTTGAGCTGGGTGAGGACAATGTTGCGGCGTTTGTGGCGGAACCTGTGCAGGGTGCGGGCGGCGTTATTGTACCACCAAGCACCTATTGGCCAGAAATTCAGCGAATCTGTGATGCTTACGATATTTTGTTGATCGCGGATGAGGTGATTTGTGGATTTGGGCGCACGGGCAAATGGTTTGGCTGTGAGACGTTCAACATTCGCCCTGACATCATGACCATCGCTAAGGGGTTGTCATCTGGGTACATGCCGATCTCTGGCTCGATCATCAGTGACCGCATCGCAAATGAGTTTGCCCAAAAGGGCGGCGATTTCTTTCATGGCTACACCTATTCTGGGCATCCTGTGGCGGCTGCGGTTGCGCTGGAAAACCTGCGGATTATGGAAGAAGAAAAGATCGTCGATCATGCGGCGGATATCTCGCCTTACTTTGCTCAGAAATTTGGCTCCTTGGGGGATCATCCGCTGGTGGGCGAGGTTCGTTTGTGCGGGTTGCTCGGGGCAATTCAGATGACGCCAGATGCCAGCAGCCGTGCAGGGTTTGCGCAACCGGGGTCCATCGGGAAAATCTTCAAGGAGATCGCGCCCGAGAATGGCGTGATGTTGCGCGCTGTAAAAGACAGCATCGCCTGTTCCCCACCGCTGGTGATTACGAAATCCGAAGTGGATGAATTGGTTGCTGCCGCGTGGAAGACGCTGGATGAAACCCACGCCAAGGCGAAAGCGGATGGCTTGATGGCGGCGGGTTAATGCCCGACCACAAAAATGCCAAAAGCTGGATCGCAGCGCATCCGTCTGTGAAAACTGTGCAGGCGGGTGCGTATGATATTAGCGGGCAGCTGCGCGGCAAACGGATGCCGATCAAAAACCTAGAAAAGGTTTTGGCTGGCCAAGTGCGCATGCCCGTTTCCCTTGCCGTTACGGATGTGTGGGGGAACGACGTTGAGGACAATGCGCTGGTTTTTGAAACGGGCGATGGGGATGGCATTTGCGTGCCAACGCAGCAAGGTGTTGTGCTGAACAATTTGGGCCAAGAGCCAAGCGCGTTTGTGCAGCTGATGTTTGCGAATGAAGATGGATCACCATTTTTGGCGGACCCACGACAGGCGTTAAAGCATGTGGTGGATCGGTTTGCGCAAAAGGGGCTGACCGTAGTTGTCGCGACAGAGTTGGAATTTTACCTGACAGACCCGGAGGCGGATTTTCCGACGAGTCAGATTTCGGGGCGCGTGTCGGATCGCTATGCCACCGTCGCGATGGATGAGCTGGATCATTTCGAACCGATTTTGAATGACATTTACCGCCACTGCGAAGAACAGGGCGTGCCAGCGGATGCAGCAATATCGGAAAATGGTACGGGGCAGTTTGAGATTAACCTGATGCATGTCGCCGATCCTTTGCGCGCGGCGGATGATGCGATGGCGTTTAAACGGATCGTGCGTGCGGTGGCACATTCCCACAACAAACGCGCGACGTTTATGGCGAAACCTTACGGGGATCGTTCTGGCAGCGGATTGCATGTGCATTTTTCAATTCTGGACGCGGATGGGAACAATGTTTTCGCGAATGAAACGGATGAGGGTTCTGATGTATTGCGCCATGCGGTTGGCGGGCTGATCGCCGCGATGCCAGAATCTATGGCGATTTTTGCGCCGCATCTAAATTCGTTTCGTCGGTTCGCAGCGATGAGCCACGCGCCGAGTGCAGTTGCCTGGGGCTATGAAAACCGCACGGTTGCGGTACGAATTCCAGGTGGGCCAGATGCTGCGCGGCGCATTGAGCACCGTGTTTCTGGGGCCGATGCCAATCCGTATCTGGTTTTGGCCACGGTTTTGGGCGCGGCACTGCATGGGATAGAGCAAAAGGTTGAACCGCCTGCGCCGACAAACGGCGATGGTTACGATCCGAACTTGCCACAGTTGCCAAAGATTTGGGAATTGGCGGTTGATGCGTTTGAACGCGGCGATTTGATTTCGGAAATGTTTGACGCGGTTTTGATCACGTCATTTGCAAAAGCAAAACGGCAGGAAATGGCAAAGTTTGCGGGTGTTGTTGGTGAGTTTGAGCGCCAGACCTATTGGGATTGCGCCTAAAGCACGCGCTAGCATTAGAATAGAAAGCCGCCCCAGATGGTTCTGGGGCGGCTTTTGTTTTGGGGTTTAGCCTTTGACCATCCACAGCATGTCAACGTCGTGGCGTTTTTTGCCCGCGTCTTCACCGATCAACAATGTGCCGTCGTTCAGGTTCATGATGTTGTCGGGGTTTGCTGGCAGGTTCGCATCGCAGCGGCCTTCGGCATCGGTTTTGCCAATCACATACGGATCAATGCGGGTGATGTTGTAGGACGCATCGGTTGTGGACACATATGTACCACCGCAACCCTCGGCGTTCAGGGCGATGTCGCCGCCGTTTGCAGTGTCGATTTCACCAGTGGACCAATCTTTGTGACCCCAGCTTTTGTCCATCGTGAAGGCCAGCGCGGATGCCGCGATGTAGACTTTGTTGCCGTCCGTTGTGACGCCTTCAAGTTTATCCCATTCGTTGGTGGCCCCCAATGCAGCAGCCGTGCGACGGGATTCTAGGAACGCGGCGCGACCGTCTTTGGCGGAACCCGCAGCGTGGGCGCGGATTTCATCGTCGGAAATATAGCTGGTTTGACCGTCTACATAATCAGCGACCGTGACGTTGTCATATTCGGCGGCCCAGCCTTCGATCTCGGCGTTGTTGCCGTGGCCTAGTTTGACCCAAGTCACGTCAAAGCCCGCTTTGTGGGGGTCGGCGACGCCAGCGTCTTGGGTTAATTTCGCGGCGTAAAGCGTGCCAGAACTTAGATCACCCGCAACGTCTGCAACGTATTTAAACAGAACACCGCCCGACGCCGTGTTGTATTTTTTGTCCGAATACACAGCGCTGTCGTCATCTGACATGTACAGCGTTTTGTTGTCGGGCATGATGGCCGCTGTTTCGTGGGACAAGCGACCCGTGGCGTAATGTTTGACCAGCTCTTCGCCGCTCGCGCTGGCGGCGTTGTTAACCTCGATCATGTAGCCATAGCGGTAGGGGTTGGCCATTTTGCCCAAATACTGGGACATGTTTTTGGGTTTGATATAGTTGATGTCGTTGCCACCGCGAAAGCCGACAACTTCGTCTGCGTCGTGGTTGTCTGGGTGGTTCCATGTGGCGGAGTTATAGAAGAAGTATTCTTCGGCCAACAAAGGCGTGCCCCAAGGGGTGACGATGCCAGAACACAGAACCGCGCCGCCGTGGACCGACGACAGATCCAGCATTTTTGAGGATGCGAGGTCGGCAGACCAGATACCGTCTTTGCGGGTGAGCGAAAGTTTGGAAACCCCGCTGGCGCCATCACGGCCCGCACCTTCCCAGCCCGTGTAAAGGTAGGCGGAGTTTGCACCTGTTGGAATGAAGCCGTTGAAATCTGGCGTGTTGGATACGTACATCAGATCGCCTGCCGCGTTATAGACGCCGCCCATGATCTGGCCGTTGCCCATTGCATCGCCCGCTTTGCCAAAGGTGACGTATTGACCAGAGTTGGTGGAAATACCGCCGCGCATATCCTCGGCTGGGATCGACATCGACGGTGCGCTGGCATCGAACCCTGAAATGTAACCAACCAATGCTGCTGGAGCATCGTCTTTGAATGTGTTTTTGCCGCCCGGGTGTTGCGCGTTTAGGAATAGATCGCCAAGGGCGTTGGTGGAAATACCTGTAACCTCGGCCCCGTCTGGCATCGTTGCGATCCGAACAAGGGTCATATCCTGTGCAAGTGCAGAAAATGGCAGGGCGGCGGCGATAAACGCGGCGGATGCCAAGAGTTGAAATTTACGCATATTAAAATCTCCCTTTTTAATGATTCTCTACTGTAAGTAGACGCCAGTATTTTCTGTGCGGCAAACTTTGTTTGGAAAAACCATGGTTTTGGGTATTTTTACGCTGCGTCTTGCGCTTTTGGTTTTGGGGGCGTATATCCCTTTCAACAGCGAAAGACTGGCTTCCAACCCCAGACTTCCATCGGAATTTACGACGGGCCGCGCGCCCGTTTTTTTGTGCCTAAAAGGGACTGACCAATGTCTGATCTGATCGCGAAAGCGGCCATTGATAAACGTATTGCAGAGATCGTGCAGCCCGTGATCGAGGATCTGGGCTATGAGTTGGTGCGTTTGCGTCTGATCACAGGCAAGCAAACCATCATGCAAATCATGGCGGAACGTCCTGATGGCGGGATCGAAGTGGACGATTGCGCCAAAATCTCGACCGAGGTGTCGGCGATTTTGGATGTGGAAGACCCCGTTGATGCGGAATATGCGCTGGAAGTTTCCAGCCCCGGTATCGACCGCCCGTTAACACGGTTGAAGGATTTCGCGACCTACGAGGGTTATGAAGCCAAGATTGAAACGAATGAGCTGATTGAAGGCCAACGCAGATTCAAAGGTGAATTGCGCGGTGTTCAAGATGGCGAAGTGCTGATTGAAATTCAGCAAGGAACGATTGGATTGCCGTTCGAGTGGCTTGCAGATGCAAAGCTGGTTCTGACGGACGCCCTGATCGACGAAAGTTTAAAGGCCCGCAAAAATGGTGGGCTGGATGAAAGCAAGTTTGACGATATTGAAACCGAAGAGGATCCGTCATGAGCATTACCAGTGCAAACCGTTTGGAATTGCTGCAAATCGCAGATGCAGTTGCCCGCGAAAAAATGATCGACCCCGATCTTGTGTTGCAGGCGATGGAAGAATCCTACGCCAAAGCGGCCAAGTCAAAGTACGGTTCCGAATTGGACATCCGCGCCAAGATTGATCGCAAATCTGGCGAGCTGGAAATGACGCGCGTGCGCGAAGTTGTGGCCGAGGTGGAAAACCACTTTATCGAGATGACAGTGGAAGAAGCTGGTGCGCATCTGGACAACGCCGAAGTTGGCGACTGGGTGATTGACCAACTGCCACCGATGGATTTTGGCCGGATCGCAGCGCAATCAGCGAAACAGGTTATCCTGCAAAAAGTACGTGAAGCCGAGCGTGAGCGTCAGTACGAAGAATTCAAAGACCGCGAAGGCACGATCATCAACGGGTCTGTTAAGCGTGTTGAATACGGCAATGTTATCGTGGACGTGGGCCGCGGCGAAGCCGTTTTGCGCCGTGATCAATTGATCAACCGCGAACTGTTCCGCAATGGCGACCGCATCCGTGCGTTCATCAAAGAGGTGCGCTCCGAAATGCGTGGGCCGCAAATCTTCTTGTCCCGTACAGCGCCAGAATTCATGGCCGAGCTGTTCAAGATGGAAGTTCCAGAAATTTACGATGGCATCATCGAGATCAAAGCCGTTGCGCGTGATCCAGGTTCGCGTGCGAAAATCGGCGTTATCTCTTATGATAACTCGATTGATCCAGTGGGTGCCTGTGTTGGTATGCGCGGTAGCCGTGTTCAGGCCGTTGTGAACGAGCTGCAGGGCGAGAAAATCGACATCATTCCTTGGAATGAAGACGCGCCGACATTCCTTGTGAACGCGTTGCAACCTGCCGAAGTTTCTAAGGTTGTTCTGGACGACGATGCAGAGCGTATCGAAGTTGTTGTTCCTGATGATCAGCTGTCGCTTGCGATTGGTCGTCGTGGCCAGAACGTGCGTTTGGCGTCTCAGTTGACTGGTCTTGATATCGACATCATGACGGAAGCAGACGAATCCGAGCGTCGTCAGAAAGAATTCGAAGAGCGGTCTAAACTGTTCATGGATACGATGAACGTGGACGAAGTTGTGGCACAATTGCTGGTCTCTGAGGGTTTTGCGACTTTGGAAGAAGTTGCCTACGTGGAAATCGACGAACTGCTGACAATCGAAGGTTTCGATCAAGACACAGCAGACGAATTGCAAGCCCGTGCGCGGGAATCGCTGGATGAAATCAACTCCAAAGCGTTGGAAGCAGCCAAAGAATTGGGTGTGGAACAGTCCTTGATCGACTTTGAAGGCCTGACACCGCAAATGATGGTCGCATTGGCCGAAGACGGCGTGAAAACGCTCGAAGATTTCGCAACCTGTGCAGACTGGGAATTGGCGGGTGGTTACACCACAATCGATGGCGAGCGCGTGAAAGACGACGGTTTGTTGGAATCGTTCGAAGTGAGTTTGGAAGAAGCCCAGCAGTTGGTCATGACCGCCCGTGTTATGCTCGGTTGGGTTACAGAAGAGCAATTGGCCGAGGATGCGGCTGCCGAAGAAGGCGAAGCGGAAGACGGCGAAACAACAGAGGAAGCCGAAGTCTGATGCGTCAGATTTTGGTATATGCCTTTGGGTCGCGCTGGAAAAAAGACAGAAACTGAAGAAGCCACGCGCCGCTGTATCGCGACGGGTGAAACCCAGCCACGTGCAGGGCTTATTCGGTTTGTGTTATCCCCTGATGGGATCGTTACACCTGATCTTGCGGAACGGTTGCCCGGCCGTGGGATTTGGGTAAGCGCACAACGTGATGCGATGGAACTGGCAATCGGGAAAAAGTTGTTTTCACGGGGTGCCAAAACCCAAGCGACCATCCCTGACGGGTTGATTGAATTGGTCGAAAGCCTGTTGTTGAAGCGGGTGATTGATCTGATTTCCCTTGCCCGACGCAATGGGAGTGCTATTTGTGGCTTTGAAAAGACCAAAGGCGCGTTAATTTCTGGAAAAGCCGTTGTGCTGTTACAAGCCTTAGACGGTTCAGGCCCCCAAAAGGGCAAGTTGCGCCCCCCAGATGGCCAGAATACCTATATTTCCTGCTTGAAATCCGCCGAATTGGGTTTGGCTTTTGGGCGTGACTATGTGATACATGCGGCGCTTGCGGCAGGTGGCTTAACCAGATCGGTTAAGAAGGACATTGCAAGGCTTGCCGGAATACGCGGCGAGGACGCCTTAATTGAGGCAAAGCAGCCGGATGATCCGGCGGTGAAAGGTTAAAGACGAATGAGCGACGACACTAAAAAGCCATTGGGTTTGGGCGGTAGCGGCCCATCGACAAGCCGTGTTCGGCAAAGCTTCTCCCATGGGCGGACAAAATCTGTTGTGGTTGAGAAGAAACGTAAACGCGTTTTCGTACCAAAATCTGGTGCGGCTGGCGGTGCGGGCGGTAAAGCGGGCGGCGTAAACGCCCCTGGCATTTCCGACGTGGAATTGGAGCGCCGCAAAAAGGCGTTGGCTGCCGCAGCGGCGCAAGAAACCGAACGTGCTGCGAAAGAAGCTCAGGAAACTGAGCGCCGCGAAGCAGAACGTTCCGAGCGTCGTCGTGAAAAAGATGAAAAAGAGCGCGAAGAAACAGAGCGCGCAGAGCGTGTGATTGCCAAGGCAGAGGCTGAAAAAGCTGAAGCCGAAGCAAAGGCTGCGCCAAAAGAAAAACCAGCGGCCCCAGCGGCGGAACCAGAAGTGGTTGACCAAGCAGCGGCCGAAGCGGCAGCAGCCAAAGCGCCAGTTAAAGGCCCGAAGCGGGACGACAAACAGCCTGCGACGCGCGTCGAAGACAAAAAACCAGCCCGCGGCAAAGGCGGCGATGATCGTCGTTCGTCTGGTAAGCTGACAATCAACCAGGCCCTGTCTGGTCGCCAAGGTGGGCGTCAACGCTCTATGGCTGCGATGAAGCGCGCGCAAGAGCGTGAACGTCGTAAAATGATGGGCGGCAATGTTGAGCGCGAAAAAGTTGTGCGCGACGTTCAGGTGCCTGAGGCGATCACGGTTCAAGAGCTGGCCAACCGCATGGCGGAAAAAACCGCTGCTGTTGTTAAAGCATTGATGACAAACGGTATTATGGCAACGCAAAACCAAACAATTGATGCGGATACTGCGGAATTGTTGGTTGAAGAGTTCGGCCACAAGGTTGTTCGGGTTTCCGATGCTGACGTGGAAGAAGCCATCAAAACTGTTGATGACAAAGACGAAGATTTGTTGCCGCGCGCGCCTGTGATTACGATCATGGGCCACGTTGACCACGGTAAAACATCTGTTTTGGATGCGATCCGGAAAACCAACGTCGTGTCTGGCGAAGCGGGTGGCATTACGCAGCACATTGGTGCGTATCAGATCACCACGGACGACGGCACGTTATTGTCTTTCCTTGATACCCCCGGTCACGCGGCGTTCACGTCGATGCGGGCCCGTGGTGCGCAAGTGACGGACATTGTTGTGTTGGTTGTGGCCGCTGATGACAGCGTTATGCCCCAAACAATCGAGGCGATTAATCACGCCCATGCAGCAAAAGTTCCGATGATTGTTGCGATCAACAAAATGGACAAACCGGGTGCGGATCCACAGGCTGTGCGTGCAGAATTGCTGCGTCACGAAGTGATCGTGGAAGCCATGTCTGGTGACGTTCAGGATGTTGAAATGTCTGCGCTGAAAGGCGAAGGCTTGGACAAATTGCTGGAAGCAATTTCCTTGCAGTCTGAATTGCTGGAACTGAAAGCCAATCCTGATCGCAATGCCGAAGGCGCTGTGATTGAGGCGAAGCTGGATGTTGGACGCGGCCCTGTTGCAACGGTTCTGGTTCAAAACGGTACGCTGCGCAAAGGTGATATCTTTGTTGTGGGCGAGCAGTTTGGTAAAGTACGTGCATTGATCAACGACCAAGGCGAACGTGTTGACGAAGCTGGCCCATCGGTTCCTGTAGAGGTTCTGGGTTTGAACGGTTCACCAGAAGCGGGTGACGTTTTGAACGTGGTTTCCAGCGAATCAGAAGCACGCGAGATTGCGGATTACCGCCATAAAGCAGCAAAAGATAAGAAAGCTGCCGCTGGTGCGGGTACGACGTTGGATCAGTTGTTGGCGAAAGCTAAGGCGGATGAAAATGTTTCCGAGCTGCCGATTTTGGTTAAGGCCGATGTTCAGGGTTCTGCAGAAGCGATCGTTCAGGCGATGGAAAAAGTCGGCAACGACGAAGTGCGTGTGCGGGTTCTGCATTCGGGTGTTGGCGCGATCACAGAGAGTGACGTGACATTGGCCGAGGCATCTGGCGCGCCGATCATCGGGTTTAACGTCCGGGCCAACGCACCTGCACGGAATTCCGCCAACCAGAAGGGTGTGGAAATTCGTTACTATTCCATCATCTACGATCTGGTGGACGATGTGAAACAAGCCGCGTCTGGCCTGTTGTCAGCCGAGATTAAGGAAACCTTTATCGGTTACGCCACGATCAAAGAAGTGTTCAAGATTTCTGGCACCGGCAAGATCGCTGGTTGTACGGTCACCGAAGGCCTTGCGCGTCGCGAAGCGGGTGTGCGTTTGCTGCGTGATAACGTTGTAATCCACGAAGGAAAACTGAAGACTCTCAAACGCTTTAAGGACGAAGTGAAAGAGGTTCAGGGTGGTCAAGAATGCGGTATGGCGTTCGAAAACTACGAAGATATCCGTGAAGGCGACGTGATCGAGATTTTCGAGACTGAAGAGATCGAACGTAATCTGGATTGATCCTGTTGGAATTTGAATAGGGGGCGTGCCGCAGGGTGCGCCCTTTTTCGTTTGGGGCGTTGTTGTTTTGATAGCGATGATTATGTTGATTGAGGAAAGAGGTGTGTGATGGCTGATGATAAATTTCCAGGGTGGCACGGGACCACGATTGTAGGCGTTCGTAAGGGCGGACAAGTTGTGATTGCGGGTGACGGGCAGGTTTCGCTCGGTCAGACAGTGATCAAAGGAACTGCACGCAAAGTGCGGCGGATTTCGCCAGGCGGACACGATGTTGTTTGCGGGTTTGCAGGGTCCACGGCGGATGCGTTTACCTTGCTGGAACGCTTGGAAGCCAAGCTTGAAGCATCGCCCGGGCAATTGGCGAAGGCGTCTGTGGAATTGGCAAAAGATTGGCGGATGGACAAGTATCTGCGCAATTTGGAGGCCATGTTGATTGTGACCGATGGCGCGGATTTATTTGTGATTACAGGTGCGGGCGATGTGCTGGAGCCCGAAAATGATGTGGCTGCGATTGGATCTGGCGGAAACTTTGCCTTGGCCGCTGCACGTGCACTGAGCGAGACGGATATGTCAGCAGAAGAGATTGCCCGCAAAGCGATAGAAATCGCTGCTGAGATTTGCGTTTATACCAATGGAAACATGACTGTAGAAGTTATTGGGGCCTGACCAAAGCCAGACCCCAAAGTGGTTATTTGATTGAAGCAACGCCGAGCGGAACGCCTGCAACATCACAGAAGATGTACACTTCTGAGTAGTTGCGGTTTTCGATGGTTGGCGGCAGCGCATAGAGCTGTTTGCCATTCAGGGAAACGAGTGCGCCGAGGTAGGTTGCTTTGTCTACTTCGCCGTTGTTGCCAAATGCCACACGCGGATCGGGGCCACCATCAAGGGAAAAATCTTCTGCAAGTTCTACAAAGACACGGCCATCTTTTTCGAACACGGATACACCACCAGTGGTGACGTGGTTGCTGCGGCCTTCAAATGTGCCAGAGCGAAGGTTTGTAGTCTCTGCGAAGGCCGGAAGGGATGTCATGGCGACCATAGATAGGGCCAAGCCAGCGTTCAGGAAATTGCGACGGTTTGTCATTTTGGAATACTCCATAGGTTTAAGATGAGCCATCATTACTCCGTAAAAAGCTGCGAGAAAGGTGGCTCTTCTTTTTGTGACTTTACGTGAATTGGGTTGCAAATTAACGTGATCTGCTTAGTTAAATTACCCAATGAAATATAAGGCGACGCTGTAACATGACTGATTTGACCCCACGTGAAATTGTTTCAGAACTGGACCGGTTCATCATTGGACAGAACGATGCCAAGCGCGCAGTTGCGGTTGCGCTGCGAAATCGGTGGCGGCGCAAGCAGTTGAGCGATGATTTGCGCGATGAGGTTTATCCCAAAAATATCCTGATGATCGGACCAACTGGCGTTGGCAAAACCGAGATTTCGCGGCGTTTGGCAAAGCTGGCAAAGGCGCCTTTTCTGAAAGTTGAGGCGACGAAATTTACCGAAGTTGGCTACGTTGGGCGCGACGTGGAACAGATTGTACGCGATCTGGTGGACAGTGCGATTGTGATGATCCGCGAGCTGAAACGCGAAGACGTGAAAGCCAACGCCCACAGTGCCGCCGAGGAACGGGTTCTTGATGCCCTGACAGGGCCAGACAGCCGTGAGCAAACCCGCGAGATGTTTCGCAAAAAGCTGCGCGATGGAATTTTGGACGACAAAGAAATCGAGCTGGATGTCGCGGATACCAGCAACCCGATGCAGATGTTTGAAATTCCGGGTCAGCCGAACGGCAATCAGGGCATGATGAACCTTGGCGATATTTTCGGCAAAGCGTTCTCGGGTAAGACGACGCGGCGCAAATTGTCTGTGTCCGAAAGCTACAAGGTTTTGATCGAGGAAGAAGCGGATAAGCTGGTGGATCAGGAAACTGTGACACAAGAAGCAGTGGCCGCGGTTGAGGAAAACGGGATCGTTTTTCTGGATGAAATCGACAAAGTTTGCGCGCGCGCGGATGCCCGTGGGGCGGATGTTTCGCGTGAAGGCGTGCAACGTGATTTGCTGCCTTTGATCGAAGGCACAACCGTTTCAACCAAACATGGGCCTGTGAAGACGGACCACATTCTGTTCATTGCATCTGGTGCGTTTCACATCGCGAAACCGTCTGATTTGTTGCCAGAATTGCAGGGCCGTTTGCCCATTCGGGTGGAATTGCGTGCGTTAACCGAAGAAGATTTTGTGCGGATTTTGACAGAGACCGACAATGCGCTGACGCGGCAATATTCGGCGCTGATGGCAACGGAAGACGTGTCTGTGAAGTTCACCGAAGACGGCATCGCGGCGATTGCGCGAATCGCGGCAGAGGTGAATTCATCCGTTGAAAACATCGGCGCGCGGCGGTTGTACACGGTTATCGAGCGGGTGTTTGACGAACTGGGTTTTGTGGCACCCGATCAAGGTGGAACGGCTGTGGTGATTAATGCGGCTTACGTCGAGCAGCATCTAGGCGATCTGGCCCGCAGTGCGGATGTTAGTCGTTACGTGCTTTAACGCGTGACCTGCGCCCCATTTCCTGTTCTTGATCAGGCATGAGCCTTATCCATTTCATCCGAGAGAATGCCCGCTGGTTGGCGGCGGGGGTTTTGCTGACGTTTATTTCCAGTTTTGGGCAGACGTATTTCATCTCAATCTTTGCGGGTGAGATTAAGGCCGAGTTTGGCTTGTCTGACGGGGAGTGGGGCAGCCTGTATTTTCTGGGGACGATGGCGTCTGGGTTTTTGATGATCTGGGCTGGCGCGTCGGCGGATCATTTTCGGGTACGCACGCTGGCGATTGTGGTGATTTTAACGCTGGTGGCGGTATGTTTGGCCATGAGCGCAGTGTCGTCGGTTTGGATGCTGCCTGTGGTGATTTTCGGGCTGCGGTTCACGGGGCAAGGCATGACGAGCCACATCGCGGTGGTGGCGATGGCGCGGTGGTACGTGCGTGCGCGGGGCAAGGCATTGTCGGTTGCCGGCGCGGGTTATTCGATGGGCGAGGCGTTGTTGCCCATGATGTTTGTTGGGCTGTTGGCCAGCGGATCGTGGCGCAATTTGTGGGTGGTTGCCGCGTGCATTGCCGGGCTGTCCATTCCTGTTTTGGTGTGGCTGTTGCGCAGCGAACGGGTGCCATCGGTGGCGTCGATGCGCGATGATGCCTTGGGGATGCAGGGGCGGCATTGGAAGCGCGCGGATGTGGTGCGTGATTGGCGGTTTTGGGCGCTGGTTCCGATTATTACTGTTTCATCCATTTTTGGAACGGCGCTGTTTTTTCAGCAGGTTCATCTGGGCGATGTGAAGGGGCTGGAGCATCGCGATATCGTTCGGATGTTCCCGATTTACACGATCACAACGGGGATTGCCGCAATTTTTAGCGGGCTGGCGATTGATCGGTGGGGCGCGGTTCAGTTGTTGCCGATTATTCCCGTGCCGATGGCGGCTGGGTTTGCGGTGATGGGGTTGTCTGATAGCTGGCTGATGTTGGCGATCGGTTTCGCGCTGGTTGGATTGTCTGGCGGGATTTATGGCACCGTAAGCGGCGCGTTTTGGCCCGAGATTTACGGAACGCGGTTTATCGGTGCGATCAAGGCGCTGGCGACGGCGTTGATGGTGATTGGGTCGGCCATCGGGCCTGCGCTGACGGGTTTGGGGATTGATGCCGGTGTGAATTTTCCACAGCAGATGGTGTGGTATGCGATTTACATGATTGTTGTGGCGGTATGGAGCGTGTTTGTGGTGAGCAAGATTTGGCCCGACATGCAGCCTAGCGCCGCTGACGCCTGAGGTAGACGTAATACGCGCCGCCGCCGCCGTGTTTGCCGTGGGCTTGCGTGACTTGCAGAATAGCATCGGAAATTGGGCCGGTCTTAAGCCATTCTGGCACGCCGGATTTCAGGACACCAGAACGCGGGCGGCCAAATTCATCGACAGTTTTCTTGTTGCCTTTGCCCGTGATGATCAGCAGCAGGCGATTGCCCAGACGATTGGCGTTTTGGACAAAGATTTGCAACTGCATGCGGGCTTGATCCGCAGTTAGGCCGTGCAGATCGAGCGTTGCGTCGATTTCCAACTGGCCCTTCAGAAGGCGCTGAAAATTGCGGCGATCCATGTTGGGGGATGTCTGGCTGGGGCGATCCACGAAGGAAGGCGCGGATTGCGGTGACGGTTTTGAAACCGCCTTTGCGCCAATTTTGAAAGGTTTAATTTCGCGCGGTGTTTCGACCTTGGGTGCCTTGGCTGGTTTTGCGTTTGGGGCGATGATGAGGGGCGGCATCGCCTCGATTGTTTCGACCTGTTTTATGACCTTGTCCCAGAGCGTTTGTTCATCCGTCGTGAGGGCGCGTTTTTTGCGGGCCATTGTTCAACCCTCGGGCAAAAGACGGCGCGCGGAGGCGTGGGGGAGCAACGTGATCATGCGACCGCTGTCTTTGGTGGTGCCTGCGATGCGGCCTGCTTCGGCCCCTGTTCCATAGAAAATATCTGCCCGTTGTGCACCTTTGATGGCAGAGCCAACGTCTTGGGCGATCATCAAACGGTGCAGCGGTTTTGCGCCCAGTTTGTTGATCCAGACGGGTGCGCCGAGGAGTTGGAATTTTGGGTCCACCGCAAGGGTTCTTTTGCTTGAAACCGAGATACCCATCGCGCCGATGGGGCCATCGGATTCTGACAGGTTTGTCAGTTCGCGAAAGAACACGAATGAGGGATTGTGTTGCAACAAAAGGCGGCCGTCAGACGGATTGCTGCGTACCCATTCTTTGATCGAACCTGCCGATGCGTTGCTTTGGTTTAGAACGCCGCGACGAATGAGCTCTTTGCCAACGGAGCGGTAGGTTTGGTGATTTTTGCCCGCAAAACCGACCCGCATGGAGCCGCCTTCGTTCAGTTTTAATCGACCTGACCCTTGGACGTGGAGAAAGAAATTTTCAACGGGATCAGAGAGCCAAGCGAGTTCGAGCCCTTGGCCTTCCAATGCCCCATTTTCAATTTCGGCGCGGGTTTTCCACGGAACGCCTTCTTTGAGTTCGGGCGGGCGTTTGTAGAGCGGGTATTTGAAGCTGCCAACGCGGCTGCGCGACGCGACGATTTCTGGTTCGTAGTAACCCGTGAACAGCGTGGGTTTGCCATCTTCGATCAGGACGGGTTGAAAGAAAATTTCGAAAAATGCTTTGGGATTGCTGACGTATTTGGTGATCGCGCAGAGGTCTTTCCAATCCGCAGATTTGGTCAGGTCGTTTGCGCGTAACTTTTTGCACGACTTACGGAATGCGGCAAATGCGGCGGCGTGATCGTCCGTTTCCCATCCTGCTAGTTCGGAAAAAGAAACAGCTTTCACAGTCATCGCACCTGCCTCAGCTTGTGTTAGCGCGCCCCACGTTAAAAGGGCGGCCGTTAAAATTCCTGCCGCCCGTTTTATCGTTATTCTCCGGTCGCAACCAATTCCCAGTTCGGATCATCACTTCCCATAACGCGGGCGAAGGTCCAAACATCTTTTTGGCGTTTGATGACGGCTGGATCGCCCTCGATCACTTCGCCGTCGGCATTTTTTACGCAAGACGTGATTTCACCAACAAATTTCATGGTGATTTCAGCCTCGTTGTTGGCTTCGTCAAACATTGCATCCGCGACTTTCAGCTCGCGCACGCCGATAAAGTTGGCCGATACTTTGAGGCCTTTGGATTGGCGTTCCGTAATTACGCCTTCAAAGCTGTCGTAGACATCGGGCGACAAGAAACCCTTGAGCGTTTCAAGATCGTCGCCTTCAAAGGCCATGAGGATCATTTCATAGGCTTGGCGTGAGCCGCCCGAAAATTCGGTGACGGAAAATTCTGGTTCAATGCGCTTCATCGCGGCGAGCGCCTTACCAGCGCGGCTGTCTGGATCAACATTGTCGGCGATATCTGGATCAGGGCCACCTTCGATGACCTCAAAATCATGGGCCTTTTTCACTGGGGCATCGCGGGCACGTTCGACAGGTGGTTCGTATCCGTCGCGGGTGCCCAAAACATTGCGCAAACGCAACACAAGAAAAACGGCGATTCCGGCAAGAACCAGCAACTGAATAAGGGCAGAATTCATGGATGTTCTTTCATATTTTCATATCTGCGGTGGAAAAACCCGCCTTTCACACATATCTAGGGCACAGCGTGGATCAAGTCCACCAAATGCGAAAATGAACAAGTGAGGCCAGATGCCGCTATTATTGATCTTTGTTGCGATACCAATCATCGAGATTGCCCTGTTTATTCAGGTCGGGGGTTGGCTTGGCTTGTGGCCAACGCTGGGCATCGTGGTTTTGACCGCCGTGATTGGCACGTATTTGCTGCGATTGCAGGGCATGGCGGAGTTGGCAAAATTGCAAGGCAGCATGAGCAGCGGGCAAAGCCCCGTTGGACCGATTGCCAATGGTGCGTTGATTTTGGTGGCAGGCGTTTTACTGCTGACGCCTGGATTTTTCACGGACGGCGTTGGTTTCGCGTTGTTAACGCCGCCGGTTCGTGCAGTGGTTATTAAGTGGGCAACGGCCAAGTTTGCGGGCCGATCAAATGTGGTTTTCACCCATCCAAGTCAGACCCAAGCGCGGGATTCTGGGGCCGTTGATGTGGATTATGTTGTTCTGGATGATGAACCGTCAGAGCCGGGGAATTCTGGTTGGACCAAGCGGGATTAACATTGTTCTTTCACCCCAGACTTGTTACCACCACGCGAAACATTTTTACGGAGTAAATCAATGGCCGACGAAACAAATGGCGCAGCAGCGGCAGCACCAGAGGCAGCACCTGCACCAGTGGCGATGAAAATCGTAAACCAGTACATTCGTGATCTGTCATTTGAGAATATCGCAGCACAGAAAAACCTCGGCGGTGATCTGAAGCCAGAAGTGAATGTCCAAGTGAACTTGGATGCGAACAAAAAGGGCGACAACAACTACGAAGTTGCGTTGAAGCTGAATGTGAACGCCAAATCAGGCGAGCAAGCCGTGTTTGTTCTGGAAATCGACTATGCTGGTTTGTTCACAATCGAAAACCTGCCAGATGAACAGCTGCACCCGTTTTTGATGATCGAATGCCCGCGCATGATGTTCCCGTTTGTGCGCCAAATCGCGCGCAACACAACAGCGGATGGTGGCTTTCCTCCGTTGAACATCGACAACATTGATTTCATGCAGTTGTACCGCGCGGAATTGATGCGTCGTCAACAAGAAGCAGCCGCCGAAGCACCAGCGAATTAAGCCGTTTCGCGGTTTACTTAAGCCACGCAGCGTCGGGGCCTAGAGTTTCGATGAACTTTTTATGATTTTCTTTTTCCGCCTCGGTTGTCCGGGGCGGAAGTGTTTTTGGACGCGGCTTTGGCGCCCAAGTTGTGGCGGCAGTTACGTTGTTTGTGTCGGTGCCACCCACAATGCCCAGCGCGAAATCTGGTTGGCGACCGCCGATCAGTTCTAGGTAAACAGCCGCGAGGATTTGGCTGTCGAGCAATGCGCCGTGCAGATCCCGCTCGATCGAAATACCAAAGCGGCGAGACAGGCCATCGAGCGTGTTCTGTGCACCCGGAAATTTGCGACGGGCCATATCGAGCGTATCAATCGCCTGTTCCCACGGCAGTTTCGGCTTTTGGATCGCTTCCAGCTCGGCGTTCAGGAATTTCATGTCAAACGCGGCGTTGTGGATCACCAGTTTGGACGTGCCAACGAAATCTAGGAAATCTTGGGCGATATCTTTGAAAACGGGAAAATCTTTGAGGAAATCAATCGACAGACCGTGCACATCAAACGCGCCTTGGGGCATATCGCGTTCGGGGTTGATGTATTGGTGGTAACTGCGACCCGTGGGCAGGTGATTTTCCAGCTCGATACCGCCAATTTCAACGATGCGATCACCCGTGCGCGGATCAAGGCCCGTGGTTTCCGTATCCATCACGATTTCACGCATGAAGCTGTTCCCTGATTTGGTTGATGACAGTTTGAACCTGTGCGCGGGCAGCGTCTAGGGTTGTTGTTTCAACGATGTAATCGGCGCGGGCGCATTTTTCGGCGTCTGGCATTTGTTTTGCGAGGATAATGTCGAGTGTTTGCGCATCCATTGTTCCACGATCCAACACACGTTGGCGTTGGGTCTTAGCATCGACACTGACCACAAGGATTGCGTCGCAATACCTGTCGGATTTGCTTTCGAGCAGGAGAGGGTGGTCGATGATGACGATGTCTGTGGTCGCGGAGGCGATAAAGGCTTCGCGGCTGGCGGCGATGAGCGGCTGAACGATGGCTTCGAGTTTGCCGAGGATCGTTTTATCCTGCGCGATTGCGGCTTTCAGCACGTCGCGATTGACGGTTTGGTTTTCAACGGCGTTCGGGATCATCTGCGCGATTTGATGCACGGCCGGGGTGTCGCCTGAATACAGTTGGTGAACGGTGGCATCGGCATCCCAAACGGGAATGCCCGCGTCTGCGAACATTTGGGCGGTGGTGGATTTGCCCATGCCGATAGAGCCAGTGAGGCCGAGGATGAAAGGTTTGCTCATTTCAGGACAATCTGGCGGAGGGTTTCATCGACGCTTGGGCGGGTGCCAAACCATGCTTCGAACCCTGGCACGGCCTGGTGGAGAAGCATTCCGAGGCCATCGACGATTTGGCAGCCTTTTGCCGTGGCTTGTTTGAGGAGGTCGGTTTGCAAAGGCGCGTAAACGATATCGGTGACGAGGGTGTTTTGGCCGCAGTGCAGGGTGATTTCGAGCGGGGCTTGGCCTGTCATGCCAAGCGATGTGGTGTTTACGAGTGTAGCGACATCAGCGGTAGCGGCAGAGATATCTGCCCAGTCGATGACTTTGATGCGGTCGCCAAATTCTGCGGCGAGGGCATCAGCGCGGGCTTTGGTTCGGTTCGCCAGCAGGATTTCTGGCGTGCCTTCGGCGAGCAGGGAATAGAGGATTGCGCGGGATGCGCCCCCTGCCCCAAGCACCAATGCTGAGCCTGATTTCGCATCCCAATTTGGCGCGTTTTGCTTGAGGTTATTGATGAAGCCTTCGCCGTCGGTGTTATCGGCGCGGTAGCCGCCGTTTGGCAGAAAGACGAGTGTGTTGGCGGCCCCGATGGCGCGAGCGCGGTCTGTTGCTTGGGCCGCGTTGGCGAGTGCGGTTTCTTTGTGCGGAATCGTGACGTTTACACCAACAAAGCCCCTTGCGGGGAGGGTTTTCAGTTCTGACAGAAAATCATCTGGTGAAATGGCAAGACGGGAGTATTCACCCGCGATGCCGTGTTTTTGCAACCAGTGCCCGTGGATGCGCGGCGATTTGGAGTGCTCAATCGGCCAACCGATGACAGCAGCTTTGGGATGGATCATGTGGGCAATGCTCCTCTGGTGCGCAGAAAGGCGAGAAGTTCGAGCAGGGGCAAGCCGAGGATGGTGAAATAATCACCTTGGACGCGGGAAAATAGGTTCACGCCATCTGACTCTAACTTGTAGCACCCCACACAGTGCAAGATATCTGGGCCTGTTTTGGCGAGGTAATCGTCTAGGAAGGCATCCGAGAAATCGCGCATGGCGAGCTGTGCGCGGCCAACGTGACGCCAAACGGGTTTCGCGTCCTCGTACACCACAACGGCAGAGAGCAGTTGATGCCCCTGCCCTTTTAGCGCTTGAAGATGTTCGCGGGCTTGCGCCATGTCTTTGGGTTTTGAATAGATTTGTCCGTTAAGCGCAAGGATTTGATCAGCCGCGATCACGATGGAGGATGGGTTTTTATCGGCAATGCGGCGGGCTTTGTATTCGGCCAATGTATCTGCGATATCGGATGGTTTTGCGCCCTCGGATTCTAAGGAACGGAGGATTGTCTCCTCGTCTACGCGGGGGATATCTACGGAGAAATCAACGCCTGCATCGCGCAACATTTTGGCGCGAATGGCGGATCCTGAGGCGAGAATTAGATTTGACACGGTGATGCAGTTCTGACGGTTTCCATATATAAGTGCGTAACGCGTTCGCAAAAGTTGTTCCAGTCACCTGTGGACGAATCGAGCTGAAAAATGTGGGGGAATCGAAGTTATCCAGAGTAAAACCAGTCAATACGTAAGTTCCACTATTTCATCCCGTGGTTGGGGGCGGTTTTTCACAGGTGGATAAGAATAAATTTTGGGACTGTGTTTTGGGGATAGAATTTTGACGACGGATTTAATGCACAGTTTTATACACAGGCTGCGATTTAGTGACGCCTTTAAAAGAACGAGATTTTGAATTTCTTCACAGATTATGCGATGAAATTCTGTGTAATCGATTTCAATGTTCATTTCTGTGGAAAAATATTTGATCCACAGGATTTGGGAGTCCCTACAACATAAACATCTTTCTTAAATATATATATTTATTAAGTGAGATAAGACTAAGTGTGTACAGATAACCTGCAACGCTAAACCTAAGAAAAGATTAAGGACTAAGAATGGCTGACTTTCTTGCAAATTTTTATCCTTGGGTAAAAAGCCTGCATATCATTTCGGTTATCAGTTGGATGGCTGGGTTGTTGTATCTTCCGAGGTTGTTTGTGAATCATGTTGAACACGGGCCGATTGGATCTGAGACATCTGAGGTTTTTAAAGGCATGGAAGAACGCCTTATGCGGATCATTATGGCCCCTGCGATGATTGCGACTTGGGTGTTTGGTTTGATGTTGGCGTTTACGCCCGGGATTGTTGATTGGTCCTCTGCCTATCCTTGGGTCAAGGCAATCATGGTTTCGAGCATGACGGGATATCATCACTGGTTGATCAAAGTGCGCAAAGAATTTGCAGCGGATCAAAACACGCTGCCAGCCAAAACCTATCGCATTGCAAATGAGGTTCCGTCACTGCTGATGATCGTGATTGTGGTGATGATTGTTGTGAAACCGTTCTAACGAAAATTGACACTGAAATTGACTCGGCTGAAATGAACAGATACACGGTAAAAAACAGCTTGGTTTCCCCAACCGCTTTATAAGCTGCACCCCAAAACAAAATGATGATGAAGCGCGCTGATTTGGCGTGCGTTTAAGGAATGACTTCCATGGAAGAAGAAGAAAAAGTCTCTCTGTCTGAATTAAAGGCGATGAGCCCAGCGGATCTGTTGAAACAAGCAGAAGAGCTGGAAATTGAAAACGCGTCGACGATGCGTAAAGGCGACATGATGTTCGCTATTCTGAAAGAAATGGCCGAAGACGGTGCAGAGATTTCAGGCGATGGTGTTCTGGAACTGATGCAAGACGGCTTTGGCTTTCTACGCTCGCCAGAATCTAACTATTTGGCTGGTCCTGAGGATATTTATGTTAGCCCAGAGCAAATTCGTAAACATTCCCTGCGTACGGGCGATACCGTTGAAGGCGTGATCAAAGCGCCAGATGACAACAGCGAACGTTATTTTGCGCTGACCAGCGTGACGACGATCAACTTTTCTGATCCAGAAGACGTGAAACACAAGGTTCACTTTGATAACCTGACGCCGCTTTATCCGGATGAACGTCTGAAGATGGAGATCGAAGATCCCACTATCAAAGACAAAACGCCGCGTGTGATTGATTTGGTTGCCCCGATCGGCAAAGGCCAGCGTTCCCTGATTGTTGCGCCACCCCGCACCGGTAAAACGATGATCTTGCAGAATATCGCGGCAAGCATCGAAGCAAATCACCCAGAATGTTACCTGATTGTGCTGCTGATTGATGAACGGCCTGAAGAAGTTACCGACATGCAACGCTCTGTTAAGGGTGAGGTGGTATCGTCCACATTTGATGAGCCAGCGACCCGTCACGTTGCCGTTTCAGAGATGGTTATCGAGAAAGCCAAACGCTTGGTGGAGCATAAACGCGATGTTGTGATCCTTTTGGACAGCATCACGCGCCTTGGACGGGCCTTTAACACGGTTGTGCCGTCCTCTGGTAAGGTTCTGACGGGTGGTGTCGATGCGAACGCCCTACAGCGCCCTAAGCGCTTCTTTGGCGCTGCGCGGAACATCGAAGAAGGTGGTTCCCTGACAATTATCGCGACTGCGCTGATTGAAACAGGGTCACGCATGGACGAAGTGATCTTTGAAGAATTCAAAGGCACGGGCAACAGCGAGATTGTTCTGGATCGTAAGATTGCGGACAAACGGGTTTATCCTGCTATCGACATTCTGAAATCCGGCACGCGTAAAGAAGAGCTGTTGGTTGAGAAGATTGATCTGACCAAGACGTTTGTTTTGCGCCGTATTTTGAACCCGATGGGAACGACAGACGCGGTTGAATTCTTGCTTGGTAAGCTGAAGCAAACCAAATCCAATGCAGAGTTCTTCGATTCAATGAACACCTAAGTTAACCTTTTAAAACAAAGGGTTACGTTATGTCTGATACAATATTTGCACTTGCCTCCGCGCGGGGTAAAGCTGGCGTTTCTGTGATCCGTTTGTCGGGTGAACAGGCGTTTGATATTGCGGCTAAATTATGCGGTGACGTGCCCAAAGATCGAGGTTTACGTTTTCTGCGCGCTGATGGCGTTGTGCTGGATCAGGCGTTGGTTTTAACCTTCGTACAAGGCGCAAGCTTTACGGGTGAACAGGTCGTAGAATTTCAATGTCATGGCAGCCCCGCCGTTATTGCATCTGTTTGCGAAGCCTTGTCAGTTGCCGGTGGGCGATTGGCTGATCCAGGGGAATTTACCCGCCGTGCGTTGGAAAATGAGCGACTGGATTTGAGCCAAGTCGAAGGCTTGAGCGATCTGATAGAAGCGGAAACAGAGGCGCAAAGGAAACAAGCCTTTGCCTTGATGGACGGTGGGCTTACCCAAAAAGTGGAACGGTGGCGCACAGATTTGATCCGTGCTGCTGCGCTGATTGAGGCAACAATCGACTTTGCCGATGAAGATGTTCCTGTAGATGTCTCACCAGAAGTGTCAGCTTTAATCATCGGTGTTTCAGAAGACCTTAGCCAAGAAATTAGGGGTAGTTTCGTTGCAGAACGTGTTCGTGATGGGTTTGAGGTTGCGATTATTGGGCCGCCGAATATCGGAAAATCTACGCTATTGAATGCATTGGCTGGGCGTCAGGCGGCAATTACCTCTGAAATTGCGGGCACAACGCGAGATGTTATCGAGGTTCGGATGGATTTGGAGGGTATTCCCGTTACGGTTTTAGATACGGCGGGTTTGCGCGAAACGGACGACACTATCGAAGCTCTTGGAATTGATCTGGCGCGAAAACGGGCAGAGGCAGCGGATATTCGCGTATTTCTGACAGTGGATGAGAATACAGGTGGTTTTGGTGTTTTCCCGCAAGATACTGATCTTATTCTAAAAGGTAAGGCAGATGAAGGCGGTGGCGTTTCGGGTAAAACAGGTGCTGGGCTTGATCAGATGATTGGCCATATTACCCAAATACTTAGCACCCGTATTGCGCTGACACAAAGCGCGGTTCGTTTACGGCACCGAACTGCGATGGAAGATGCGATGGGTTACATTACGGCTGCGGTTGCCCTAATGGATGATGAAGATGACGGCGCGCTTGTCGCGATGGAATTGAACACGGCATTGCACGCAATGAATTCCATTATTGGACGCGTTGGTGTAGAAGACCTTTTGGATGAGATTTTCGCCAGTTTCTGCTTGGGGAAATAGGCGCGCAAACTAGGAATGTTTCACGTGAAACACACAGATTTTGATGTAGTGGTAATTGGCGGAGGTCATGCAGGGGCAGAAGCGGCGCAGGCGGCATGGCGCATGGGTGCAAAAACAGCGCTTATTACGCACAGCTTTGATAAGATTGGCGAAATGTCGTGCAATCCAGCGATCGGTGGCCTTGGGAAGGGGCATTTGGTCCGCGAAATTGATGCCTTGGATGGTGTTATGGGGCGTGTTGCGGATCAGGCTGGCATCCAATTTCGGTTGCTTAATCGCCGTAAAGGCCCAGCGGTTCAAGGGCCTAGAACACAGGCAGATCGCGCGCTGTACCGAACCGGCATGCAGGCAGAATTTTCGAATCGCGATGGATTGATCGTGATTGAATCGGAGGTCACTGATTTTCTGATGTCAGGGGACGCAGTTTGCGGTGTGATTCTTGCCGATCTTTCTGAGATTAAAGCACCATCCGTCATTTTGACGACGGGTACGTTTTTGCGCGGTGTGATCCATATTGGCGACGTTTCTAAACCTGGCGGACGGATGGGGGACAAGCCCTCTATTGCTCTTGCAGATCGAATTGACAGTTTTGACCTTCCTTTGGGAAGGTTAAAAACGGGAACGCCTCCGCGTTTGGATGGGCGGACGATCAATTGGGATGGGCTGGAGATGCAGGGCCCGGACGATGATCCGAGCCTGTTTTCATTTCTGTCTACCAAAGCTGGTGCGCCACAAATTTCTTGCGGAATTACACATACCAACACACGGACACACGAGATTATTGAGAAAAACCTCGCAAAATCAGCGATGTATGGTGGGCATATTGACGGCGTTGGCCCGCGGTATTGCCCTTCGATTGAAGATAAAATTGTTCGTTTTGGAGAAAAGAACTCGCATCAGATATTTCTGGAGCCAGAAGGGTTGAACGACCCAACGATCTATCCAAATGGCATTTCTACATCGTTGCCAGTTGCTGTGCAGGAAGAATATGTCACTTCGATTGTTGGTTTGGAAAATGTAAAGATCCTCCAACCAGGGTATGCGATTGAGTATGATTATATTGATCCTCGTGCGCTAGAAACTACGCTGCAATTGCGAAGTGTGCCGGGCCTGTATTTGGCAGGTCAGATAAATGGAACAACTGGTTATGAAGAAGCCGCGGCGCAAGGACTGGTTGCTGGGTTGAATGCGGCGCGTTCGGTGGCAGGTGGTGAACCGATTTCGTTTAGCCGCGCCGAAAGCTACATCGGTGTGATGATTGATGACTTAACGACGCGTGGTGTGACGGAGCCGTATCGAATGTTTACGTCTCGTGCCGAGTATCGGTTGTCTCTGAGAGCGGATAATGCTGATCAGCGATTGACGCCTCGTGGTATTGAGATTGGATGTGTTGGGATTGAGAGATTGCAAGTTTTTGGTAATAAAATGAATGCGTTACATACCGCCCGTGAAATATTGGGAGGCGTAAACGCAACGCCAAACGAAGCTGCAAAGGTGGGGATAAAGATCAATCAAAATGGAACGCGACGTTCTGGTTTGGAATTTTTGTCGTTTAAGGATGTTACTTTGGTAACGCTTTCTAAGCTGTGGCCAGATTTGCCGACATTTGACAGCGCAATTGGGCAGCAGGTTCAGAACGATGCGATGTATGCGAATTATATCCAAAGGCAAAACGCGGACATCAAGGCCTTGAAAAGAGATGAAAACCTAAAGATCCCGCGTGGATTTGAATTCGTTGGATTGCCGGGATTGTCGAATGAACTTCAGAAGAAATTGTCGGCTACTATGCCTGAAACATTAGGTCAGGCATCACGCATAGACGGGATGACGCCTGCTGCCCTAACGCTTCTTTTGGGCCGAGTTAAGCAATTTAACGCAGCGAAATCGGCATGATTGATTCCAAAGCGGATTTGAAAACTGTCAGTGATCACTTCAATGTTTCACGTGAAACATTTGAAAAGCTACAGGTTTATCAAGAATTGCTCACTAAATGGAACCGTTCCATCAATCTTGTTAGCAAAACAACTTTGGATACCGCGCCTGTCCGTCATTTTGCCGATAGTTTGCAACTTTGGTCTTTGCGGTCCGATTTTGAAAATTGGGTCGATATCGGCTCGGGCGCTGGTTTCCCTGGTATGGTTTTGGCAATTCTATCAAATGGGCATGGCAATTTTCATTTTGTTGAGAGCGACGCGAGAAAGTGCGCCTTCTTGAGAAATGTTTCACGTGAAACAAATACACCGACAACTGTTCATACAAAGCGAATTGAGGATATCGAATGCTTGCATGCAGATATTGTTTCTGCCCGGGCGCTTGCGTCGGTGGATCAGCTGTTCACATATTCCGAAAATTTGCTACGGCCTGACGCGATTTGTCTTTATTTGAAAGGTCAGAATTGCGACAGTGAGTTGAAAGAGGCGAGTCGGTTTTGGACATTCAAGGCCGAAAAATTCGCCAGCGAAACCGATGAAAACGCAACAGTTTTACGGATCAAGGATATTGCACGTGTCGGATGAAAGCGATGATTTGAAGCCTGTAAAAGTGCTTTCTGTAGCCAATCAAAAGGGTGGCGTCGGTAAAACGACCACTGCAATTAACCTTGGTACGGCATTGGCTGCCGTAGGTAAGCGTGTTTTGCTGATGGATTTGGACCCTCAGGGCAACGCATCTACCGGGCTTGGTATTGATCCATCGAAACGTACGGTGACGATGTACGATGTGCTGGTTGATAAAACAGATCTAAAAAGTGCGATTATGCGCACGGCGGTGCCCAATCTGTTTATCGCCACGTCTTCTGTTGATCTAAGTTCAGCTGATGTGGAGTTGGTCGATGATCAGAAACGGGTTTTGCGTTTGCGTGCTGCGTTGAAGGATTTGCAGAGCTTTGAGGACGAATTTGACTATGTTCTAATAGACTGCCCACCGTCTTTGAACCTGTTGACGTTGAATGCCTTGGCTGCGAGCCAATCGGTTATTGTGCCGTTGCAAGCAGAGTTTTTTGCGTTGGAGGGCTTATCACAGCTGATGCTGACGATCCGTGAGGTTCGCCAAAGCCTCAATCCAGTTTTGAAGATCGAGGGGATTGTTTTGACGATGTTTGATAGTCGGAACAACCTTTCTCAACAGGTGGAACAAGATGTTCGAGAAAACTTGGGTGATTTGGTGTATAAAACAATTGTGCCGCGCAATGTTCGCCTTTCTGAAGCACCGTCTTTTGGCATGCCTGCGATATTATATGACCACAAAAGTCGGGGTAGCATTGCCTATCAAAAACTTGCTGCTGAGTTCCTGCGACGGGAAAATCGTAAGGTTGCAAAAGTAGGGTAACGAATTGGAAAGATTGTAAAATGGCTAAAAAGAACGAAAAACGTGGTTTGGGCCGTGGGTTGTCTGCACTGATGGCGGATATTAACGAGCCGGCGACCAATGCGGATGCACCGACGCAACCGCGCAGCAGTGAGCGGTTGGTTCCAATTACGCAAGTTCATGCAAATCCAGATCAGCCGCGTCGTTCATTTGATCATGTTGAGTTGCGAGATTTGGCGAAATCTATCCGAACAAAAGGCATTATTCAGCCTTTGATTGTGCGGCCAGATCCCAACAACAAGGGTGATTTTCAGATCGTCGCTGGCGAGCGACGTTGGCGTGCAGCCCAAACGGCGCGTTTGGATGTTGTTCCTGTTGTTTTGCGCGATCTGAACGATGTTGAGGTCCTTGAAATTGGCATCATAGAGAATATTCAACGTGCTGATCTGAATCCTGTGGATGAAGCGAACGGTTACCATCAATTGATGGAGAAGTTTGGCCATACACAGGAAAAACTATCCGAAGCATTGGGGAAAAGCCGAAGCTATTTGGCGAATTCGATGCGTTTATTGAACCTGCCAAGTGCGGTTCAGGACATGATGATCGATGGGCGTTTAACCGCAGGGCACGCGCGGGCGTTGGTTCCAGCGGATAATGCGCTGACTTTGGCCAAGCAAGTTGTTGAGAAAGGCCTGTCAGTTCGCCAGACCGAGGCATTGGTTAAGCGCGGGGACGTGCCACCAAAGAAATCAGCGCGAAAAACGGAAAAAGACAGTGATACTGTGTCCTTAGAGACCGATCTTTCAGCGAATTTGGGAATGAAAGTCAATATTGCTCATAAAGATGGATCGGAAACGGGTGTGGTTTCAATCAGCTACAAGTCGTTTGATGAGTTGGATGCGTTGTGTCAGTTGTTGTCTGCTACGCGTGCGGCCGGGTCCAAATAAATAACGCGACACAGCAAAGGGTGATTGCCTGAAGTACAAGAGCGTAGGCTGGTAACCCGAGCAAAAGAGAAATAAGAAAACTGGCGCAGATGCAAACGGAGGCGGCGATTTTGGCTGGTTTGCGGATTGCGCCGTTTCTGTTCCAATCGGCAATTGGTGGCCCTAAACGCGGATGATTTATCAGCCAGTTGTGCGCGCGATCGGATGATCTTGCAAAGCAGAATGCTGCGAGCAGGAGGAGTGGAACGGTTGGAAGCCCCGGGAGAGGTATGCCGAGGATGCCAAGACCGAGGCTTAATACTCCGCAAATGAACCAGAAAACCCGCATTAAGGTGAATCCTGTGCGAGGAGCTTGCCGAGCAGGGCATTTAGAACCATTTTCCCACGAGATGTAGCAGTTAGGGTGTTGTTTTGAAGTGACAAAAACCCATCGCTGATCAGGTCATCCATCGCTGATTGAGTGATGCGGTGGTTTGAAATCTCATTGACACGGGTCAGGTTAGTGCCTTCTGACAGGCGCAACGACATCATCACATATTCTGCGGCTTGATCAGATGGTGCAATCTTTTCTGCATTACGTGTTGCGGAGCCGTTCTTTTGTACGGTTGCAAGCCAATCTTCTGGCAGGAGCGGCGTGTCTGTTGCGATGCGTTGGCCGTCAATCGTTAGGCGACCATGTGCGCCTGGGCCGATCCCTGCGTAATCGCCGTACTGCCAATAGATGCGATTGTGCTGACACTCTGCGCCTTTTCGCGCGTGATTTGAGATTTCATAGGCGTTCAGGCCTTTTGCATCGCAGATTTCTTGGGTCACATCGTACATATCTGCGGAAACGTCATCTGTTGGCAGGCCGCGCAGGCGGTTTCGGGCGTAAAGATCGCCAAAACGCGTGCCTTGTTCGATTGTCAGTTGGTACAGTGACAGGTGATCAACCGCCATATCAAGAGCTTCGGTAAGTTCTGAGCGCCAATCGGTAAGAGATTGGTTTTGGCGTGCGTAGATCAGATCGAAGCTGACATTTATAAATGTTTTACGTGCAATATCAAAGGCTTGCCTTGCTTCTTCTACGGTATGCATTCGACCGAGCGCTTTTAGATCAGTGTTGTTTAGGGCTTGGATGCCCATAGAAATGCGGTTTACGCCTGCATCGGCAAAGCCTTTGAAACGTGTGGCTTCTACGGAAGTGGGGTTAGCCTCTAACGTGATCTCGGCAGTCGCGGAAAGAGTCCAATTTGATGCGATTGCTTGTAAAATAGTGTCTACAGTTTCGGGCAGCATGAGGCTTGGTGTGCCGCCGCCGAAGAAAATAGTGTCTACGGTGCGGTTTAGGGTGCGTGATGCTGTGACTTGGATTTCAGAGACAAGCGCATCGGCCCATGCTTTTTGATCAACGGCGTTTCGAACGTGTGAATTGAAATCGCAGTAGGGGCATTTGGCGGCGCAGAATGGCCAGTGAACGTAAACGCCAAACCCTGCGTTTTCCCAATCATCCGCCATCGAGGCAGGCTTTTAGCTTTTGGAAAGCGTCGGCGCGGTGGGACATGGCGTGTTTTTTAGCGGGGTCCATTTGGCCGAATGTTTCGGATTCACCTGCTGGGATGAACATTGGATCGAATCCAAAGCCGAGATCGCCGCGCATTGGCCATGAAACGCGCCCCTCGGCTTTGCCCTCGAATATTTCGTCGTGTCCGTCGGGCCACGCGAGGCACAGGGTTGCGCAAAACCGTGCGGTGCGGGGCTCTGGTGCGTTGCGCTCTTCTAGCAGGGTCCAAACCTTGGTCATGGCCATCGGGAAATCGCGGCCATTTGGGGTTTCTGCCCAATCAGCGGTGTAAACACCCGGTGCGCCGTCTAGCCCGTCGACCTGAATGCCGCTGTCGTCTGACAGGGCGGGCAGGCCAGATGATTTCGCGGCAAAGTGGGCCTTGATCCGCGCATTCCCGACAAACGTGCTTTCGGATTCTTCTGGTTCTTCCAAACCCAAATCACCTGCTGACACGACTTCGATCCCGTAGGGGACTAGCAATTCTGCGATTTCACGCAATTTACCTGCGTTGTGGCTGGCGAGGACGATTTTGGGTTCGGTGAGTTTGCGCATGATTTAGGATGTGGCTGCTTTTTGGGCGATAACCAGCTCTGCTACGCCTTTTTCAGCGAGATCCATGAGTTGGTTGAACTCTTCTCGGCTGAAGGTTGCGCCTTCGGCTGAGCCTTGGATTTCGATCAAGCCCTGTGCGCCTGTCATTACAAAGTTAGCGTCGGTGCCTGCTTCGCTGTCTTCGGCGTAATCCAGATCGAGCACAGTTTGGCCTGCGTAGATGCCGCAAGATACGGCCGCGACGTGATCTGTAAGCGGATCTTCTTTGATGTCGCCTGCTTTGAGCAGTTTGTTAACAGCAAGGCGAAGCGCGACCCAGCCCCCGGTGATGGAAGCGCAACGCGTGCCGCCGTCTGCTTGGATAACGTCGCAATCGATGGTGATTTGGCGTTCGCCAAGGGCAACGCGATCAACGCCAGCGCGCAAGGATCGCCCGATGAGGCGTTGGATTTCTTGTGTGCGGCCTGATTGTTTGCCTGCCGTTGCTTCGCGGCGGTTCCGTGTTGTGGTTGCGCGGGGCAGCATGCCGTATTCGGCGGTGACCCAGCCAAGGCCAGAGCCTTTGATCCAAGGCGGAACGCGCCCTTCGAGGGATGCAGTGCACAGAACATGCGTGTCGCCCATTTTGATCAGGCAAGAGCCTTCGGCGTGTTTCGTCACGTTGGTTTCAATGCTAACGTCGCGCATTGTGTCGATGGTTCTGCCTGATGGGCGCATGTGTTTGTTCCTTTTGCGTTTGAAAAGGGTGATATCTGTTTAGGGGTGTTGGCGCAAACCTAGATTGACGGGTCGCGCAAGAGTTCCTAACTATAACGTCGTTCGAAAGAAATGGATTTTGCCGTGAGTGATCGTGGATCGACCAGCATTGAGACGTTGAACACGCGCAGCCGCGAAGTGTTTCGGCTGTTGGTTGAATCGTATCTGGACACGGGTGATCCTGTGGGATCGCGGACGTTAACGCGCACCATGAATGAAAGCGTTTCAGCGGCGACAATTCGAAATGTGATGCAAGATCTGGAGCATTTGGGGTTGCTGGACAGCCCGCATGTATCCGCTGGGCGTATTCCGACGCAATTTGGGTTGCGGATGTTTGTGGATGGGCTGCTGGAAGTTGGGGATATTTCCACGGACGAGCGGCGCACGATTGACGCGTCGATGCAGAGCAATTCGGATGATATTACCAGTGCGTTGGATCGGGCTGGATCGTTGCTTTCGGGGCTTACACAAAGCGCGAGCGTTGTTTTGGCGCCAAAAACCGAAGCGCCGATCAAACATATCGAATTTGTGTCTTTGTCGCCTGACAAGGCGTTGGTTGTGCTGGTGATGGCTGATGGGCAGGTCGAAAACCGTATTTTCACGCCGCCGTTGGGGCAAACGCCGTCTGCGATGCGCGAAGCTGCGAATTTTCTGAATGCGGTGATGGCTGGGCACACGGTCAGTGATTTGAAATCCGTTGTTGAAACAGAGATTGGGCGGCGGCGACAGGAGCTGGACGTGCTGGCGACAAAGCTGATTGAAGCTGGCGTCGCGGTGTGGGCTGATGAGGGTTTTGGAGGGCCAGAGCGGTTGATTGTGCGCGGGCGCTCCAATTTGATTGATGAATCAGTGAGTGAGGCGGACCTAGAGCGGGTGAAATCGCTGTTTGATGACCTTGAACGTAAGCAAGATATCGCGCAGTTTTTGGATCTGACAGAGCAGGGCGACGGTGTGCGCATTTTTATTGGCTCTGAAAACAAACTTTTTTCACTTTCGGGGTCGAGTCTTGTGGTTTCGCCCTATATGAACGCTGATCGAAAGGTCATTGGTGCGGTCGGTGTGATCGGGCCAACACGGCTGAATTATGGTAGGATTGTTCCTATCGTTGACTATACCGCGCAGCTGGTTAGCCGCATGATGTCGAACAGAAAATAGATGGCGAAGACTATGGGTAAAAAGAACGAAGATTTGGATGTAAGCTTGGATCGCTTCTTGGATGAAGAGGTGTTCCCGTTGGATGATATCGACGAAGAAGAAGTCGAAGATGATGATCTGACGGAAGAGCCTGAAGAGGTTGATCCGATCACAGAATTGCAGGCCGAAGTTGTCGGGCTGAAAGATCGTTTGATGCGGGCGTTGGCAGAGCAGGAAAACCTGCGCAAACGTGCAGAGCGGGATCGCCGTGATGCGGAAACCTATGGCGGGCAAAAGCTGGCGCGTGATTTGTTGTCGGTGAATGACAACATGAAGCGGGCGTTGGAGACGATTACGGACGATCAACGTGAAGCAAACAAAGGTTTGATTGACGGGATCGAGCTGACGCAGCGTGAATTGCTAAGCGCCTTTGCGACGCATAAAATTATTCCTGTTTCCCCTGCGATTGGCGATAAATTTGATCCCAACGTGCACCAAGCCATGTTCGAAGCGCCGTTTCCTGATGTGAAAGCGGGCCATATTTTGCAAGTGATGAACGAGGGCTTTATGATTGGCGATCGTTTGTTGCGCCCTGCGCAAGTAGGCGTGTCATCCGGTGGTGGAGCGTAAAACGTGAAACAAGGTGTGCGATCAATGCCGATTTTGCCTGCCAGTGATCTGGCGGCAGCGGTTTCGTTTTACACGGGCAAGCTGGGTTTTGATCTGGCTGGTCAGTGGCAAAACGATGATGGCACACCGAATTTTGCGATTGTTCAATTGGGCGATGTTACGCTGGGTCTGTCAGCATCAGAACGGGTTGGTTCTGGCGATGAATGGGCCGCGTATGTTTACGTTGAAGATATTGATGCCTTTACCGACCAAATTTTGGGACGCGGTGTAAAGGTTTTGCGCGGGCCAGAAGATAGTTTTTATCACTGCCGTGAAATGGAAATTGCCGATCCACATGGCAATCGTCTTTGCGTTGCACAGGATTTGAAACCAGGGGCCGATGGGCCAGGTTTATGAGCTGAGTTTGTCTTTTAGTTGATAAATGAGCGCGAGCGCGTCTTTTGGGGACAGCTCATCAGGTAGAACGTCGATGAGCATGTCTTCGACTTCAGAGCTTTTAATTTTTTGAGGCGCTGGCTGCGGTGTTGCTGCGAAAAGTGGCAGGTCTTCGAACAGTGCCGCGGCCTTATTGCCGCCCTCACGATCCCCTTTTTCAAGTGCTTCGAGAACGACGCGCGCCCGTTCAACGACAGATGCTGGTAGGCCAGCGAGCTGAGCGACCTGAACGCCATATGATCTGTCGGCTGCGCCTTGTTTTACCTCGTGTAAAAAGATGATTTCGCCTTCCCATTCGCGCACGGCGATGGTGGCGTTCAGCAGATGCTCGAGCTTTGAAGACAGCTGGGTAAGTTCATGATAATGCGTGGCAAATAGCGCGCGGCATTTGTTGGATTCGTGCAGATGTTCAAGCGTTGCCCACGCGATTGACAAGCCATCGTAGGTGGCGGTGCCGCGCCCAATTTCATCAAGGATAACAAGGGCGTTTTGATCGGCTTGATTTAGAATTGCAGCGGTTTCGACCATTTCAACCATAAATGTGGAACGGCCACGGGCCAGATCATCGGATGCGCCAACGCGAGAAAATAGTTGTGAAACGAGGCCGATGTGTGCGTCGGTCGCGGGAACAAAAGACCCCATCTGCGCAAGGATCGCGATGAGCGCGTTTTGGCGCAGGAATGTGGATTTACCCGCCATGTTTGGACCGGTCAGCAACCAAAGACGTTTCGCATCGGTTTCATCGGACAGGTCGCAATCGTTGGCGATAAAACTGCCGCTGGCCTGTTTGCGCAGGGCGGCATCGACAACTGGATGACGTCCGCCCGTGATTTTAAAGCTGCGGTCATTGCTTACGCGAGGGCGAGTCCAGTTTTCAGTTTGTGAAAGTTCAGCGAGCGCGGATTGCAGATCGAGTTCGGCGAGGGCCTTGGCGGCCTGACCAATTTCCACGCCTTTGGACAGGATTTCGGCGCAAAGTTCCTTGAACACCTCTTGTTCGATTTCGAGCGCTCGGCCACCCGCGTTTAAGATTTTGGTCTCTAGTTCGGACAGTTCCAATGTTGTGAAACGTACGGCATTGGCAGTTGTTTGACGGTGGATGAACGTGTCTGAAAGTGGGGCTGCCAGCATTTTTTCTGCGTGTGTTGCAGGCGTTTCAATGAAGTATCCCAAGACGTTGTTATGTTTGATCTTTAGGGCGGATATTCCAGCGGTTTGTGCGTAGTCTTTTTGCATAGACAGAACGACTTTGCGTCCTTCATCGCGCAGGGTTCGAACCTCGTCTATATCGGCGCGATACCCTTGGGCGGTAAAGCCGCCGTCGCGTGCCAAAAGGGGCGGTTCTTGAACGAGACGGGCCGTCAGGAAATCCACGAGATCTTGGTGATTTTCTAGGCCTTTGATTGCTTCTGCCACGAGTGTTGAATGTTGCGAATTTCCAAAAATCGAAAGGATTGAATTGGCGGCAATCAAACCTTCGCGGATTGCCGCAAGGTCGCGGGGGCCAGAACGATCAAGCGAGATACGGGTGAGAGCGCGATCCATGTCTGGGGCGCTGCGCAGGATCGTTCGCAGCTCATTTTTGATCTGCTGATTTTTAGAAAAAAACGAAACTGCATTGAGGCGATTTTGAACGGTTTCTAAATGCCGTGAAGGATTGTTCAGCCGCGTTTCCAACAGGCGCGCACCGGGGCCAGTGATGGTTTTGTCGATCACAGACAGCAGTGCGCCCGCGCGATCACCGCTGATTGTGCGGGTCAATTCCAGATTGCGGCGGGTGGCGGCATCAATGCGCATGGAGGTGTCGGTTGCCTCTGCCACCGGTGGTTTGACGAGGGGGAGTTTGCCCTTTTGTGTGATGTGCAGGTAATCGACAATCGCGCCCATCGCAGCGAGTTCATGGCGTTCAAATGTACCAAATCCATCGAGCGATTTGACGGCGAACAGATCGGTTAATCGTTCTACGGCGGCGGTGCTGTCAAAGCTGGCGCGGGCTAGCTCGGTTACGGCTGCGCCCGTTTCTTCGATTGTTTCACGTAGCCACGTTTCGGGGGAATCACCGACAAGGACTTCGCGTGGATTTAAGCGTGCGAGCAATGGGGACAGGCCAACGGTTGGGCAGGATTGAACGTGGAAATCACCAGTGGAGACATCGACCCACGCGACAGCAGATTTATCGCGGACCGTTGAAAATGCGCAAAGGTAGTTGTGTTGGCGCGCGTCAAGAAGGCTGTCTTCGGTTAATGTTCCCGGTGTGACCAGCCGAACGACGCCGCGATTTACAACGGATTTGCCGCCGCGCTTTTTGGCTTCGGCTGGGCTTTCGAGTTGTTCGCAAACGCCGACGCGAAATCCTTTGCGGATTAGCGTTAAAAGATAGGATTCAGAGGCGTGATGAGGGACGCCGCACATCGGGATGTCTTGGCCAAGGTGTTTGCCACGCTTTGTGAGCGCAATATCGAGCGCTTCGGCGGCCATGATGGCATCGTCAAAAAACATCTCGTAGAAGTCGCCCATGCGATAAAACAGCAGGGCGTTCGGGTACTCTGCCTTAATCTCTAGGAACTGCGCCATCATTGGCGTTACTGCACCCGATTCCGTTGCCAAGATACGTCTCCACTTTGCGTTTGGCGACGATATCGAAGGCGGTGCGCAAGGAAAAGAGCAATCGTTTGGCGGTGTTGTGCGATTGTTTGGAACACGCTAAGACTGTGCGCTGAAACAGGGATTATGGGCGCAAAAGATGACCAAGAACAACAAGATTACCGATGCTGAGGCGCTTGCTTATCACCTTGAGCCGACACCTGGAAAGTTGGAGGTTGTGCCGACGACGCCGATGAACACGCAGCGTGATTTGTCACTGGCCTATTCACCCGGTGTTGCGGTGCCCGTAGCGGCAATCGCGGAGAACCCGGAGGTTGCGTATGATTACACATCCAAAGGCAATATGGTTGCGGTGATCACCAACGGCACGGCGATTTTGGGCATGGGTAATCTGGGGGCGCTGGCGTCTAAACCTGTGATGGAGGGGAAATCTGTTCTGTTCAAACGGTTTGCGGATGTGAACTCGATTGATATCGAGCTGGATACCGAAGACCCGGATGAGTTTATCAATGCGGTGAAGCTGATGGGGCCGTCGTTTGGCGGGATCAACCTTGAAGATATCAAAGCGCCTGAGTGTTTTATCATCGAACAACAGCTCAAAGAGCTGATGGATATCCCGGTGTTTCACGATGATCAGCACGGAACAGCGGTGATTTGTGCGGCGGGTTTGATCAATGCGTTGCATATTAGCGGGAAAAAGATCGAGGACGTGAAGATCGTTTTGAACGGTGCGGGCGCGGCCGGGATTGCCTGTGTTGAGTTGATCAAGGCGATGGGCGCGAAATCACAAAACTGCATCGCGTGTGACACAAAGGGTGTGATTTATCAGGGTCGTACAGAGGGTATGAACCAGTGGAAATCGGCCCATGCGGTGAAAACTGATCTGCGCACGTTGGAAGACGCGATGAAGGATGCGGACGTGTTCTTGGGCGTTTCTGCCAAGGGTGCCGTGACCGAAGATATGGTGAAAAGCATGGCGCCAAACCCGGTGATTTTTGCGATGGCGAACCCTGATCCAGAAATTACACCCGAGGAAGCGCGTGCCGTTCGCCCCGATGCGATTGTGGCGACGGGGCGTTCAGATTATCCCAATCAAATCAACAACGTGCTGTGCTTTCCTTATCTGTTTCGCGGGGCGCTAGATATTCACGCGCGGGCCATCAACGACGAGATGAAAATCGCCTGTGCAAAAGCCCTATCTGATTTGGCGCGGCAAGAAGTGCCTGACGAAGTTGCGATTGCCTATGGTGAAAAACTGGTGTTCGGGCCTGATTATATCATCCCAACACCGTTCGATCCGCGATTGATTCACGTGATTCCGCCTGCTGTTGCAAAGGCTGGGATGGATACTGGCGCTGCGCGTCGCCCGATTGTGGATATCGAGGCGTATGAGCTGGCGTTGAAATCGCGTCTTGATCCTGCGGCGTCTGTTTTGCAATCGTTGTATGTGCGCGCACGCAATGCGCAGGCGCGGATGATTTTTGCTGAGGGCGATGATGAGCGGGTGCTGCGGGCTGCCGTGGCGTATCAACGCAACGGATTAGGCCAAGCCGTTGTCGTTGGCCGTGTGGATGAGATTAAGCGCAAGTTAGAAGAAGCGGGAATGGGCGATGCGTTTGATGATCTGGAGATCACAAATGCCAGCCTGGCCGATGAGCTGGAAACGTATAAAGACTTTCTTTACAAACGCTTACAGCGTAAAGGGTACAACGAAAAAGACGTTCATCGCCTTGCATCGCGGGATCGCCATGTGTTTGCGGCACTGATGTTAATCCATGGTCACGGTGACGCGATGGTCACTGGCGCGACGCGCAAATCGGCGCAAGTGATGGAATTGCTGAACTATGTGATCGACGCAACGCCAGCGGATGGTGCGGTTGGTGTTACGGCCGTATTATTGCGTGGGCAGATCGTTTTTGTCGCCGATACGCTGGCGCATGAATGGCCAGAGGCCGAAGATTTGGCGGATATCGCAGAGCGGGCGGCGAGCGTTGCGCGTAACATGGGGCTGGAGCCGCGTGTCGCATTCGCAAGTTTCTCGAACTTTGGTTACCCGGTTTCAGAGCGGGCATCAAAAATGGAAGACGCGGTCGAGGTTTTGGATGAACGCGGCGTTGATTTTGAATACGACGGTGAGATGACGGCTGATGTTGCGTTGAATGCTGAATTGATGAAGCAGTATCCGTTCTGTCGCCTGTCTGGCCCTGCGAATGTTTTGGTTGTACCCGCGCGTCACTCTGCATCTATTTCGGTGAAAATGTTGCAGCAAATGGGTGGCGCAACGGTGATCGGGCCAATCTTGGCTGGCGTTGAGGCACCCGTGAAGATGTGTTCGGTGACGTCTACGGTGAATGATATTCTAAACATGGCTGTTATGGCCGCCTGTAACGTAGGCAGCTAAACGAAAAACGCCCCAGTGATAAGTTGGGGCGTTTTCTAAATTGTTTGGTGAAAGGGTCTAACTCTTCATTCCATCCCAGAAGGTTTTGACCTTGCCGAAAAAGTTGCTGCTTTCGGGGCTGTTGTTTTCGCCTAATTTTTCAAACTCTTTCAGCAATTCTTTTTGCTGAGAGCTGAGGTTCACTGGGGTTTCAACGGCCAATTCCAAGAACAAATCACCTGATGTGTTTGAACGAAGCGCTGGCATGCCCTTTGCTTTTAAACGCATCTGTTTTGCGGTTTGTGATCCTGCAGGAACTTTGACGCGGGATTTGCCACCGTCAATTGTCGGCACTTCGATTTCGCCACCAAGCGCGGCTGTGGTCATGCTAACGGGCACGCGGCAGAACAGGTTTGGTCCTTCGCGCTCGAATATTTCATGATCCTCTACTTCGATAAAGATATAGAGATCACCCGTTGGCCCGCCGCGCATTCCTGCTTCGCCTTCGCCAGTCAAACGAATGCGTGTTCCAGTTTCGACACCCGCAGGGATGTTGACGCCGAGCGAGCGTTCGCGTTGTTGATGACCAGATCCAGAGCATGCATTGCAAGGGTTTGTGATGATTTGACCACGGCCCGAACAGGTTGGGCAGGTGCGTTCAACGGTAAAGAAGCCTTGTTGTGCGCGCACTTTGCCCATGCCCGAACAGGTTGGACAGTTTGATGGTTCTGCGCCGCCTTCTGCACCAGATCCTTCGCAGGTGTCGCAAGCTACCGAGCTGTTTACGGATACATTTTGCTGTTTTCCAGTAAAGGCTTCTTCTAGGGTGATCGTCAGATTGTAGCGCAGATCAGATCCGCGTGTTGCGCGTTGACCGCCACCGTCACGTCGCCCACCGCCCATGAAATCGCCGAATAAATCGTCGAAAACATCGGAAAATGCTGATCCGCCGGGGCTGAAACCGCCGCCTTGTCCGCCGCCGCCCATGCCACCTTCGAATGCGGCGTGGCCGTACCGGTCGTAGGCCGCTTTCTTGTCGCCGTCTTTTAGGACTTCGTAAGCTTCGTTAACGTCTTTGAATTTTGCTTCTGCGCTTGGGTCGTCTTTGTTGCGGTCCGGATGAAGTTCCATCGCCTTTTTGCGATAGGCTTTCTTCAATTCTTGTTCAGACGCACCTTTTGAAACACCCAGCAGGTCGTAATAATCAGCTTTTGCCATTATCGCCTCCGCGTAGCACGGGGCCGAGAGCTTTCGCCCTCAGCCGCATGTTTGGTTGTGGATGTTGGATTAACGGTCGCCTTTACCGAGATCTTCGAAATCAGCATCAACGATGTCTTCGTCAACTGGCTTTGGCCCGTCTTCGTCGTATGAGCTGCCTTCTGGACCAGGACCAGCTTCTTCTGCTGCTGCCTGATAGATGGCTTCGCCAAGTTTCATCGCGGATTCTGTTAGATCCTGTGAACGTGCCTGGATAGAAGACGCATTGTCGGTTTCCAACGTCTCTTTCAACGCTTTGATCGACAGTTCGATCACTTCGACAGTGGAGGCATCCACTTTGTCGCCGTGCTCTTCCACAGATTTTTCCGTCGCGTGGATCAGGCTTTCCGCTTGGTTCTTGGCTTCCACCAATTCCTTGCGCTCCTTATCCGCTTCGGCATTTTCTTCTGCGTCACGAACCATTTGTTCGATGTCATCGTCAGACAATCCACCAGAAGCTTGGATCGTGATCCGGTGCTCTTTGTTGGTGCCTTTGTCTTTGGCTGACACGGACACGATGCCGTTGGCGTCGATGTCGAAGGTCACTTCGATTTGTGGCAAACCGCGTGGTGCTGGTGGAATGTCTTCGAGGTTGAACTGACCGAGGATTTTATTATCCGCCGCCATTTCACGTTCACCTTGGAAACACCGAATAGTCACCGCGTTTTGATTGTCTTCGGCAGTTGAGAAGATTTGCGATTTCTTGGTTGGGATCGTGGTGTTGCGGTCGATCAAACGTGTGAACACGCCGCCGAGGGTTTCGATACCCAAGGACAAAGGTGTCACGTCCAAAAGAACAACGTCTTTCACGTCGCCTTGCAAAACACCTGCTTGGATCGCAGCGCCAAGAGCCACAACTTCGTCAGGGTTCACGCCTTTGTGCGGCTCTTTGCCGAAGAATTTTGTTACTTCTTCGATAACTTTTGGCATGCGGGACATACCGCCAACCAAAACGATCTCGTCGATGTCACCTTTGGAAAGACCAGCATCTTTCAATGCGTCGCCACAAGGTTTCATGGTGCGTTTGATCAGATCAGCAACAAGGCTTTCGAGTTTTGCACGGGTCAATTTCATAACCATGTGCAAAGGCGTGCCCGATTTTGGATCCATCGAGATGAACGGCTGGTTGATTTCTGTTTGTGCAGAAGAGGACAGCTCGATCTTGGCTTTTTCAGCAGCTTCTTTCAGACGCTGTAGGGCCATTTTGTCTTTGGACAGATCAACGCCGTTTTCTTTTTTGAATTCAGCAGCAAGATATTCCACGATGCGCATGTCAAAGTCTTCGCCGCCAAGAGCAGTGTCGCCGTTGGTGGATTTTACTTCGAACAAGCCTTCGTCGATTTCCAGAACGGAAACATCGAATGTGCCACCGCCAAGGTCATAAACAGCGATTGTTTTGCCGCCTTCTTTATCAAGACCGTAAGCCAATGCCGCAGCAGTTGGCTCGTTGATAATGCGCAGCACGTCGAGGCCAGCGATTTTACCAGCATCTTTGGTTGCTTGGCGCTGTGCGTCGTTAAAGTATGCAGGAACAGTGATAACCGCTTCTGTTACTGCTTCACCGAGATAGCTCTCGGCGGTTTCTTTCATTTTGCCCAAGATGAACGCGGATACTTGTGATGGGGAGTATTTCTCACCCTTCACTTCGACCCATGCGTCGCCATTGCCGCCGTCGACAATGTTATACGGCAAGTGTTTTGAATCTTTCTTGATTTGCGGATCGTTTACGGAACGACCGATCAAGCGTTTGATTGCGAAAAGCGTGTTTTCAGGGTTTGTGACTGCCTGCCGTTTGGCGGCTTGTCCAACCAGACGTTCGTCGTCTGTGAAACCTACGATAGAAGGTGTGGTGCGTGCGCCCTCGGCGTTTTCGACCACTTTTGGTTTCGAACCATCCATGATTGCAACGCAGGAGTTTGTTGTACCTAGATCAATACCAATAACTTTAGCCATTAGACTTCCTCTCTTGTGGCGATGTGAAACTTTGGCCCGCATTCGGCGCCCTTGTTTCATCCCAATTGTCTGCCCCCGAAATCAGAGGCGTTTTAGCATTGACGGTATATAGGTTGCCGATTGCATATCTGCAAGTATTCCTATGCGGATTCTTGTCACATTTCGTTTGATTTCTTGGCGTTAAGGGCATGTACCGCTAGATGTTGTGGATGGCACGAGCAAAACCCCTGAATCTGCGTGGATTCTTGATCTATAAATCGTTGATTTCTGCTGATGAACAGGCAGAAATTGTTGAGAATATCCGTGCGGGTCTATCCCAAGCACCGATGTTTTCGCCGCGCACCGCTTGGGGCAAGCCGATGTCTGTTCAGATGACATCTGCGGGGCGGTTTGGGTGGTATTCTGACAGCGATGGATATCGTTACGAGCCCAAGCATCCGAATGGGAATGACTGGCCCGCAATTCCAGCATCGATTTTGCGGATTTGGGATGAGGTTTCAGATGTTTCGCGCCAGCCAGATTGTTGTTTGGTGAACCACTACCGCGAAAAGGCGCGGATGGGATTGCACCAAGACAATGACGAGCAGGATTTCGATTTTCCCGTGGTTTCAATCTCGCTTGGTGATGACGCGTTGTTTCGGATTGGTGGCACGGATCGAAAGGACAAAACCGAAAGCATTTGGCTGTCATCCGGTGATGTGTGTGTCATGGGTGGTGGCGCACGATTGGCGTATCACGGCATTGATCGCATTCGGTTTGGCACGTCTACGTTGCTAAAGAACGCGGGGCGCATAAACCTGACACTTCGCGTGGTCGATTAATTGCGCTTGCCCCAGCTTTCGGAAACGGTGTTGCGGGCATAATGTTCAAGCATGAGGCCGATACAAATCAACACCAGTGAGAGATGAACCGCGTAAGACAACGTCGTGTGGTGTGGCGTGTAATTCACGAAAGCCGCGTTCGAGACAATCAGGATATGTGAAAATAGGATACGTGAAAACGACGAATTGTTAACTATGCTCATGCCGTCTGCCTAGTGAGTGCGTGATTTATTCACTGCTTGCTGTTTTTTGTTGATCGGACCATAAAGCCACTAACAAATTTCGCAAGAAATCGCTGCTGTGGCAGCACAATAGGGGCAGAATTATGAACAAATCGGAAATTTCTACGGTCATCCGTACTTTGGCGATTCAAGCCGGTGAAAAGATCATGGAAATCTATGACGGCGATGATTTTGAAGTGAAATCAAAGTCCGACGAGAGCCCAGTGACGATTGCGGATGAAACGGCGGATGCTCTTATTTCTGCTGGTTTGCGTGCGGCCTTTCCTGATGTGGCGCTTGTGACCGAAGAGCAATCCGATACGCACACTGAAACTGCGAATACATTTTTCATCGTTGATCCGCTGGATGGCACCAAAGAATTTATCCATCGCCGTGGTGATTTCACGGTGAATATTGCGCTGGTCGAAGACGGAATGCCGACGCTCGGTGTGGTTTACGCGCCTGCGAAAAAGCGGTTGTTCATTACCGATGCGGAGGGTGTTTCGCACGAGGAAATGGGTGATCACAAAGTGGATGTTGTGGGCGAGATGAAACGCATTTCTGTTTCCACTCCAGACGAGGATGCGCTGATTGTCGTGGCGTCGAAATCACATCTGACGGATGAAACGAAAGACTACATCAACAAATACAATGTCAAAGACTGCCGCAGTGCCGGGTCTTCGCTGAAGTTTTGTTTGGTGGCGACAGGCGAGGCGGATATTTACCCGCGTGTTGGGCGTACGATGGAGTGGGACACTGCCGCTGGACAGGCCGTTTTGCAGGGCGCTGGTGGGCGTGTTGTTCGGTTTGATAATCACGAGCCGTTAAGCTACGGCAAGCCAATCTTTGAAAATCCTTACTTCATCGCTTATGCTCCTGGGATGACGCTTCAAAAGGCCTAATCTAATGTCCACATTAATCGTTATTCCCGCGCGTTACGCATCCACGCGGTACCCTGGTAAACCGCTGGTCGAATTGCGCGGTGTAACGGGCGAGGCGAAAAGCTTGATCCGCCGCAGCTGGGATGCTGCGATGAAGGTTGAAGGTGTTGATCGTGTGGTTGTCGCCACAGACGATGATCGTATCAAAGATGCAGCCGAGGCATTTGGCGCAGAGGTGGTGATGACATCTGAGACTTGTCGCAATGGCACCGAACGCTGCGCGGATGTGATTGAGCGTTTGGATGAAACCTATGACGTCGTTGCGAACCTGCAGGGCGATGCGCCCCTGACGCCGCCTTGGTTTGTGGAAAAGCTGGTTGAGGGATTGAACAACGCGCCCGATGCCCATGTTGCGACGCCGATGTTGCTGTGCTCAAAAGAGGCGCTTTCCAGTTTCAAAGAAGATCGCAAAAATGATCGGGTCGGCGGCACGACTGTTGTTTATGACAACAAGAAGCGCGCGCTGTATTTTTCCAAAGAAGTCATACCCTTCGCGCCCGATCTGGATGTGCCTGTGTATCACCATGTTGGGGTTTACGCGTATCGGCCAGCATCACTGCGCGATTATGCGGCGTTGCCTGAGGGGTTTCTTGAAAAACAAGAAGGCTTGGAGCAGTTGCGGTTCATGGAAAACGGATTGCACGTTCAATGCGTCGAAGTCGAAAACCCAGGGCAGGAATTTTGGGAATTGAACAACCCAGAAGATGTGCCGCGTGTCGAGAAAATCCTGGTTCAGTTAGGGCTTGAATGAGCGATTTGCCAACCGTCAGTTTGGTTATCGTTAGCCGAAAACGGCAAACGTCTTTGCGGCGTACACTTTCGGCGCTGCGCTTTCAAAGTTATGAAAATTTCGAAGTTATTGTCGTGTCTGACGCAAAAGACGGTTTGTTTTTTGCGGATTTGCCGTTTTCTCAAAACATCTGTCATTTGCAATTCGATGAACCCAATATCTCCGCTGCCCGAAATATCGGGATTGCTGCGGCGCATGGTCAGATCGTTGCATTTTGTGACGATGATGCGGTTCCTGACCCGTGTTGGCTGGAGCGCCTGATTGCGCCGTTTCAAGATTTGAGAGTTGGGAGTGCAGGTGGGTATGTGCGCGGACGCAACGGGATTGAATTTCAATGGCGTGCGCTGTTGTGTGACGATCGCGGGGATGATCACCAGTTAGAAATAGATGAAACGGTACCGTTTTGCGTTGTGAAATATGATGGTGTTCGTTTCGCCAAACTACAGGGTACAAATTGTGCGTTTCGCAAAGATGCGCTGGAGCAAGTTGGTGGGTTTGATGAGGGGTATCGATTTTTCCTTGATGAAACCGACCTGTGTTTGCGGTTAGCCAAGGCGGGATATCACAGCGCGTTTGTGCCGTTTGCGCAGGTACATCATGGGTTTGCAGCGAGTGAGCAACGATCTGATGCGCGGGTTCCAAAAACTCTGTTTGATTTAGGGGCGAGTAAGAAGCGGTTTTTAACAAATCATGCAGACGAGGTGGATCACGCGCGATCTGCGACGGAATTTGTGCAAAACCAGCACGCGCGGCTTGTTCAGATGATGGTGGATGGGCGTGTTGAGCCGAGGGACGTGAAACGCTTGCTTGAAACTTTGCAGGATGGGTTTGATGCGCCTTTGACGGGCGATAAACCGTTGCAAAATGCGGTTCCAGAACGTGGGTTTGTGCCGTTTGGGCATTTTGCGCCCGCGTCTTACAAAGTGTTCGGTGGCAGCACCCTGTCGCGCCAAAAACTGTTGGGCAAAGCGATGGTGGAGGCGAAAAGGAACCACCCCGTGGTTGTAATGCTTTTTTCGATCACCAGCTTGTTTCACAGACGTGACTATGATGTCCGTGGTTTTTGGGTGCAATCGGGGGGTATTTTTGGTAAATCGAACAGGTTGGATCCAATTTTTCGCACAACGAACCTGCGAGATCGGATCAAATCAGAGTTTGAGCGCCTTCGAGTAATCTTCCCGGGGACAGAATTGTGGATCGTTAAAATGTTCGGCAATTTTGTCTTAGAAAAGACAAAAAGTGACGATAGCTGATTAACCATTGCCTGCGATGGTAGTTCGTAACGCAGTAATGATGAAAAGTTGTTAACAAGGGGTACACAATGAAACAACGAGTAACAAAAGCAATTTTTCCTGTTGCAGGATTGGGAACACGGTTCCTTCCGGCGACAAAAAGCATTCCGAAAGAAATTCTCTGTTTGGTCGACAAACCGCTGATTCAATATGCAATTGATGAGGCGCGTGAGGCAGGCATTGAGGAATTTATTTTCGTCACATCGCGTGGCAAAGGCGCGTTGGAAGATTATTTCGATGGGGCTCCGCAACTAGAGCAATCATTAAAAGCAAAAGGCAAAGACGATCTTTTGGACGTATTGATGAAATCGACAATGGACAGTGGTGAAATTGCTTATGTTCGCCAACGCGAAGCATTGGGGTTGGGCCATGCCGTTTGGTGCGCCCGTCGATTGATCGCAGATGAACCGTTTGCGGTTATCCTGACAGACGATGTGATTGAAGCGGAGCAACCTGTTTTGAAACAGATGGTCGAAGCGCATGAACAAACTGGCGGCAACATGGTTGCGGCTATGGAAGTGGCGCCAAGCAAAGCGTCTGCTTATGGTTTGTTGGATATCAAAGAAGATATGGGTTCATTGGTGTCCGTCAAAGGCATGGTTGAAAAACCAAAGCCCGAAGATGCGCCATCAAATTTGGCAGTGATTGGCCGCTATATTTTGACGCCGCAAATCCTTAAGAATTTAGAAACACAAGAGCGTGGTGCAGGTGGTGAAATTCAGCTGACAGATGCAATCGCGAAAGAGATCACAACCTCGGACAATGTTTATGGGTTCCGGTTCCAAGGTACACGGTATGACTGCGGATCTAAGGCGGGTTTCTTACAGGCGACGGTGGCCTTTGGTTTGGCCCGCGGTGATTTGTGTGACGAGTTCCGCGATTTCCTGATTGAGACGTTAGAATGTCGCCGCGCTGCGCAGTAAAAGCGTTGCGATTTAGAGATTTAGGCCGAGGCACTGAGCGCCTCGGCTTTGCTGCATTCAAAACTTCGATATGACGAGGTATCTTATTGATATAACTCGATTTATCTCCCGTATTGGGCGGGGGAAGCCGACTGGTATCGACCGTGTTGAAATTGCGTATATTTCAGAATTATCAAGACGTGATCCCGATTGTTTGGCTGTTGCGAAAATGGGTAAGGATTTTGTGCTGGTTCGTGGGCAAGATGCTGGTCGAGCGATAGCTGTGTTAGGTGCGGGTCGTACTTTGGGGCGTGATGGGCTGAAGGATTTTTACCGTCTGAAATTACCCAAGGCCCAACGGCAGGCGCGGCAGTATTTTCGATCTGTCGCTCTTGGGTCTTCTCAGACCGTGGGCTCGCTTTTCGCGGCGTACCCAATGGACGGTGTTGAGTATGTAAATGTGGGCCACAGTAACTTGGCAGATGATTTCTTATCCGCAATCTCGAATGCTGGATGCACGCGGCTATCGGTTATGATCCACGATATGATCCCGCTGGATTTTCCTGAGTTCACGAAGACCGGTATCTCCGAGCAATTTCAGGCGCGGATGCAAAGTGTTTCACGTTATGCGGATCGTGTGATTTGCAATTCCGCAGACACCGAAGCGCGGGTAAAACACTATTTTTCGAAATGGCATTCTGACGTTGAAACTGTCGTTGCGCATTTGGGGGTGGAGGAAATGAAAGCGGACCACCAACCTCTTTTGAGCGCGCCCTATTTCGTGTGTTTGGGAACGATTGAGCCCCGTAAAAACCACGCTGTGTTGTTCAAGGTTTGGGAAAAGTTGGCGGCGGAATTGCCATCAGAAAAGATGCCAAAATTGCATGTTATCGGACGGCGCGGGTGGAACAATGAAGACGTGTTCGAATTTCTGGATACCTCGCCTTTGGTCGGTACCCACATTTTTGAATATTCGGATTTGGGTGATAATGAGCTGGCCAAAGAAATCTCCCAATGCGCCGGGCTGGTGTTCCCAAGTTTTGCAGAAGGCTATGGTTTGCCTGCGCTAGAAGCGGCTCAAATGGGCGTGCCTGTGATCTGTTCAAATTTGCCTGTGTTCCGCGAGATTTTGGGCAATTACGCCACATTTTTAGATGCGTCAGATGCAGATGCCTGGGCTGAAATCGTTCGATCTGTTGCAAAAATGACGAATAAATCGCCCGAGGAGGGCGGTTGGGCACCCGACCCCTGCATTGTGCCGCGTTGGGAATCACATTTCTGCCATGTTTTTTCATGATACTGAGACAAGGCAGGGGTTTCACGAGTAGTAAGGCATATGGGTCTTTGGAGTCAGTATAAATTACGGATTGAACGCAAGCGACGGCGCGTGCGGTCTTTGCGTAAGCGGCGAGAGCTGACCAACGTTGTTGATCGAACACGCCAAATTCAGCCTTCTGACATTCTTATTTTTTCCACGCTTCGGAACGAAAAGGCGCGGTTGCCGTATTTTCTGGATTACTATCGCAAGCTGGGTGTGAACCATTTTTTCTTTGTCGATAACGACAGTTCGGATGGCAGTCGGGAATATTTGCAAGAACAATCAGACACATCAGTTTGGACGACTACCGCGTCTTATAAGCGATCAAAGTTTGGTGTGGATTGGCTAAACGGACTGAAAGCGAAATACGCAGATGGTCATTGGGTTTTGGTGGTCGATGTTGATGAATTGCTGGTTTATCCGTTTTGCGATACGCGCCCGTTGCGTGCGCTGACAGATTGGCTTGATGCGGGGTCGATAAAATCATTTGGAACGATGTTGTTGGACATGTATCCAAAGGGCAAAATCCAACATGCCCGTATCCGAGAGGGTAAGGACCCTGTTAAAACTGCACCGTTCTTTGACGCCTCGAATTACTTTATCGAAAAGAACAACAAATACGGAAATCTTTGGATTCAGGGCGGCCCAAGGTTGCGATCATTCTTTCGCGATAGACCACAATTTGCACCTGCTTTGAACAAAACGCCTTTGGTGAAATGGTCCAAAGAATACGTTTATGTGAGCTCGACGCACACGTTGCTGCCGCGTGGACTGAACCTTGTTTACGACGAGTGGGGCGGGCAAAAACCATGCGGTGTTTTATTGCACACCAAGTTTATGAACACCTTTTCGGAAAAAGCCGAAGAAGAAATGGCACGCAAACAGCATTATGCGGCAAGCCGTGAATATCGCACGTACCTAAAGCAACTAAATGGTGATTTGTTGCTGTGGAATGAACAATCGAGCGAATATCAAGATTGGCGCCAATTAGAAGACCTCGGTTTGATGGCACGCGGGAATTGGGCGTGAGCATGCGTTTGGGGTTTGTCATCTTGGCGCATACCGATCTTCACCGTGTCGAAGAGCTTGTTCAGCATCTTTCATCAGAGGGCTGCGCCACTGCGGTGCACATTGACAAAAAGGTGCCATCCGTCGAATTTGATCGTTTCAAACAGGCTGTCGCACATACTGACTCGGTCGTTTTATCGAAACGGACTGCATGCGAGTGGGGCGAGTTTTCATTGGTGAAGGCGACGTTGGATGCGTCAGCGGAACTATTGGAAACCTTCGCTGATGTTAGCCATGTTTCGTTGATCAGCGGATCGTGCCTACCGATTAGGCCCGTTCGCCAGATGAAACGATTTTTGAAGCGCAATGCTGGAACGGATTATATTGAATCTGTATCGGTAAAGAACAATTACTGGGTGAAAGATGGCCTGAACGAGGAGCGATTTACGTTCTATTTCCCGTTTTCATGGCGAAAGCAGCGCCGCTCGTTTGATCGTTGGGTGAACGTCCAGCGGTGGGCAAAGATTAAACGCAAGATTCCGCAACCTTTGGTGCCTCATATTGGCTCCCAATGGTGGTGTTTAACCGCAAAGACGTTGCGCGCGATTATCAATGATCCAAAGCGGCCTTATTACGATGCGTATTTCAGTTGGTCATGGATCCCTGATGAGAGTTATTTTTAAACGCTCGCGCGCCTTCATTCGGATTCTATTGAATCGCGTTCGCTGACGTTCTCTAAGTTTGATTATCTTGGAAAACCGTTTGTTTTCTACGACGATCATCTAAAGCAATTGACCCTGTCTGATTGCTTTTGGGCGCGTAAAATTTGGGCAGGAGCAGAAAAGCTCTATTCGAATTTGTTAAGCGAAAACCGGGCAAATCAGCCGATGTCGGGCGCTGATCCCAAGGCGTTTGATGCGCAATTTGAGCAGGCGGATCTGGCACGCTGCGAAGGTGGGCAAGGCCGTTTTCATCAGGGCCGTTTTCCGTATGACAAATCGAGACGTACCGGCGTTTCAAGCGCGCCGTTTACTGTTTTTGTCGGCTTTAAGGGATTGTATCAAACCTTTCCTGAGTGGCTCGAACAGAATACCCGCGGCGTCCAGTACGGCAATGTTTTTGCGCGAAAACAGGTTGGTAATTTTGATGCAGAAACCCACTTTGCCGGCAATTTGCCAGCCGAGACGAAAATTCGAAATCGAAATCCAAAATCGTATCTTGCGAATTTATTGTGGGGTCATGGCGATCAGCATCAAAGCTTGATGTACGATTTTCGGGACAACCCACGGATCCTTGCTACCTTAGCGCACGACGCAATGGCGCATGTGGTTATCATTCGTCATTCTTGGCTAATGGAGCTGGTGAATAAGCCGTCTTCGTTCGCGAGCCAGTTGGCAAATGCCAAACGGCTCCAGCGGCTTGAGCGGCGGTTTTTGGCAGAGTTTGCGAAGGAAACGTCGAACTCGAAGTTGGTTGTTGTTGCCTTAGAAAATGCGTTGGCGAATCCAGCGCAGGCCCTTCACTCAGCGATTGAACACATGCCACGCAAAACGCAAAGTTCCTTGAGTGTGATACCCGACCGGAACAACGCCGAAAAATTGGATAATCTGGTGCGTAAACTGCGCAATAATGGTTTGAAAATCGACTATGAACCGCCGATGCGGCCAAAAGAAAATAAAAAGCAGGACACGGTTTTTGAAAAACCGTATGTGGTGAAATAGATGGCTAGCAATTTTAAATACTTTGTTCTTTTGGGAAATATGCGGACAGGCTCAAACCTGTTTGAGCAAAACATCCAACTGTTCGAGTCCTTTTCAAGCCATGGCGAGCTGTTTAATCCGCATTTTATTGGGTTTCTAAACCAGCACGAAGCCTTTGGCGTGACGATGCAGGATCGTGAGATAAAACCGCAACGGTTGTTGAACCGGATGACGTCCAAGGAAAAAGACACTTTGCCAGGGTTTCGATTATTCTCGGATCATGATCCGCGCGTGTTGGAACATTGCTTGAATGATCCTGAATGCGCCAAAATTGTTCTGACGCGCAATCCGCTTGATAGCTTTGTGTCCCATGCAATTGCCAAGGCGACGGACCAGTGGAAGTTGACCGACGTTAGCAAGCGCAAGAAAGCAAAAGTTGTTTTTGATTTCCTTGAGTTCAAAGCGTACCTCACGCGATTGCAGGCTTTTCTGGGCGAGATTAAGTTCACGTTGCAAAAGAATGGTCAAACTGCATTCCCTTTGGCGTTTGATGATCTGAACAATCTGGATGTTTATAATGGGCTGGCGAAATTCCTTGGGAGCGAGGAAGAGCTGAAGCAGCTTGGCGATAAAATCGTACGTCAAAACCCAGAAGGGTTGCGCGAAAAAGTTGAAAACTACGATGAGATGATTGAGCAGGTGAAGATGCTGGATCTACTTGGCTCGGATGTGGTCCCTGTTATGGAGCCGGTCCGTAACCCTGGCTCGAAGAATTTTGTGGCTGGTTCAAATGCGCCACTGTTGTTCTTGCCGATGCAAAAAGGCGATTTTCCTGAAATTGAATCGTGGGTGCGCGCGCATCAATCGGGGGACGCACAGCTTAGCAAAGGTATGAACCAAAAGCAGCTGAATGAATGGCTGTCGGCGCATCCTGCGCGCAAATCTTTCACGGTTTTGCGCCATCCGCTAGAACGTGCCTACGGCGCATTCTATAAGCACATCTTTTGTTCGGGCGATGATTTGTTTCCGTGGATTCGAACCGCGCTGGAAAATAATTACGGTATGGAATTGCCGAGTGTTACTGTGACAGAGGAACCAAACCGAACTGTTTTGGAGAATTCTGGATATGGCGCGAAAGAACACCAGAGGGCATTTTTGATCTTTTTGGGGTTCTTAAAGGGAAATTTACAGGGGCAAACCCGTGCGCGTGTGGATCAATCCTGGGCTTCGCAAAACTCTATTCTTCAGGGGTATTGCCGTTTGGTATTTCCAGATGTGATCATTCGTCACGATAGTTTGGCGGCCGAGTTGAAACGGGTTGAGGATGATATGGGGCTTTCGAATGTCCCACTAGACACAGCTGAAGATGGCCATTGCTACACGTTAAAAGACATTTACACACAGCAAATGAATGACCTGAGCCGCGATGTGTATGCGCGCGACTATGTCATGTATGGGTTTGAAAACTGGCGGTAGCTTAGGCTGCTTTGGAGGTTGTCAGTTCTGTCAGAATTGAAAACAGCGTTGCCGATTGGTTGTTCGCCCGCAGGGTTTTGCAATTTTCATCATTGCGCAAAGTGCGTGACACCATGGCAAGTGCTTTTAAATGCTCTGGGCTATCGTTTGCAGGTGCCAGTAGCGTAAAGATCAGATCAACTGGTTGGCGGTCCATGCTGTCAAAATTCACTGGTTTTTCGAGCCGATAAAAAAGACCGACGATTTTATCGAGCGATTCAAATCGCGCGTGGGGAATGGCAACACCACGGCCAACGCCCGTGGTGCCAAGATTTTCGCGCGCTTGCAGAGCGGAAAATATCTCATCTGCGTTCAAGCCATAGGCCGATTCAGCTTGTTCAGAGATATCTTGCAAAAGACGTTTCTTACTGGACGCACCCGCAGCAAAACGCACTGCGTTCGGGTCCAAAATTTCAGTCATTTCCATCTTATTTCCCAGCTCTACTCACCGGATTACTCCGAGTCGATCCAACCGATGTTACCATCAGCCCGTTTGTAGACCACGTTTACTCTCTTTTGTGCTTCGTTTTGGAATACCAAAACGTTCTCGTTGGCGAGCTCCATTTGCATGACAGCTTCTCCTACGGACAAAGATTTAATCTTGGTCTGTGTTTCGGCTACGATGATGGGCTGCAACGTATCAGGTTCGCTCGCATCTTCGCCTACGTCTTCTTGAGCGAGGATATACGACGGAGCGCCGAAGGTTTCAACCGGTGTCGATCTGTGGGTGTGGTGATCTTTTAGTCGGCGTTTATATCTACGGAGTTGTTTTTCCATCTTTTCTCGACAAGCATCGAGGGATGCATAAATTTCAGATGCGTGAGCTTTGGCGTTAACCGTTAGCCCTGTGGATAAATGAACCGATGATTCGCAGACATATTCATGCCTATCTTTGGAAAAAGTGATGAAGGCTTCGGTGGGGCGCTCTGCATATTTTGCGACCACATCGTCTAGTTCCTGCTTTACGTGAGTTTGCAAAGATTCGCCGATATCGAGATGTTTTCCGCTGATTTGGTAACGCATTTAGGCTCCTTTCAAGAGTTTCAGAGCGTTGCTCTGTTGGATGGTATTCATCCATAGGTCTGCCCCCGTGCACTGTGCACAGCATGCAGCAATCAGACTGCTGAAAAGCGGCGGTTCTGATTACGTAACGTCAAAATTGAAGGGACGACCATTTGGAAATGTTAGTATGGCTGAGTTCATGTTGCAACTTTTTAGCTGCAAAATCTTAAAACTGTGAAAACCCGTGAAGGCTAAACGCGGAATTCGTCGCCCAGATAAACGCGGCGAACATCTTTGTCTTTGACGACCTCTTCGGGGGAACCAGACATGAGCACTGAGCCGCCGTACAAGATGTAAGCGCGATCAATAATTTCGAGGGTTTCGCGTACGTTATGATCGGTGATTAACACGCCGATATCACGATTTTTTAGTTGCGCAACGAGGGTCCGAATATCGCCGACAGCAATTGGATCGACGCCTGCAAAGGGTTCATCCAGTAAAATGTAATTTGGGTTACCTGCAAGGCAACGCGCGATTTCGACCCTGCGGCGCTCCCCACCTGAAAGAGCGACGGCTGGGCTGTCGCGCAGGTGCGTAACCGAGAATTCTTCCATCAATTGTTCGGTGCGATGGCGCTGCTGGGTGCGATCACTTTCCCAAAGCTCGACGACTGAAGCGATGTTTTGCTGCACAGTCATGCCGCGAAAGATGCTGGCTTCTTGGGGAAGATAGCCCAGACCCAGCCTTGCGCGGCGATACATTGGTAAGTTCGTCACATCGCGCCCATCAATCGAAACATTGCCTGTATCAGCGGCGATCAGCCCCGCGATGGAATAAAAGCTCGTGGTTTTGCCAGCCCCGTTTGGCCCAAGAAGCGCAACCACTTCGCCTCTGTTCAGGCGCATGGAAACGTCTGTGAGGACTTTGCGTTTCTTGAATGCTTTGCTTAGTCCAACAACAGATAGGCCTGTTGCTGTGTCATCGGGGGCGGGTTTGTTCATTGATCGGTCTTGGGTACAAATACTGTTTTTACATTGCCGTTCATCGTGCCACGGTTGGTCTTTAGATCAAGGTTAAGTGTGTCGCCAGAGATGGCGTTTATGCCTTGGACAAGAACCACATCGCCAGATAATTTTACCGTGCCAGACCCGATGGTGTAGACGCCGCTTTGCGACTCTGCGATTTCGGTGCCGTTGGTAAACATTACGTTGGAAGTGGCTTCGACACGTTCAATTCCGGTTTGTTCGGCATTGTAGCGAACGAGGATTTTATTTGCCGCAAGGATAAGGTCACCCTGAACAACCCGTGCGTTGCCTTCAAACACTGCCGAATTTGAATCCTGCTCCACGGTTAAGTTGTCGGCTGTTACCTCGATGGGTTGGCTGCCGTCAATTTCGATCGGGCTAAGCGAGATGCCAGTTCCCTGAGCCAGGGCCGGTCCTGCTGCAAGTGCTGCAACCAGCGCAAGGCTTCGCAAAATGTGATGGCGCATTGTAATCCTCAACTTTATCCCTCGGCGGGATTGTATATTAATTTGACGCCGTTGTTAAACATAAGAACGGCGTTACCTGATTGATTTTGATCAAGGTTCTGTGTCAGCGTCATTGTGCCTGCTTGGATTGATCCAACCGGGCCTTGGGCAAACACCGGCCCTTCGCTGTAAACATTACCTGTTTGAAAGTCTATTTCAACACTTGTGCTGGTCGCGGTGTAACCATCTGTCGTGCGCAAATTTACGCCATCACTCAATGTTGCTTCGCTAGATTTTAGGTCCAATGCGCCAAGTCCAGACGTTGTGCGCATGGTGCCGCCATTTTGAAAATTGATCGTTGTGCGTGGTTTGCTCAATTCGACTTTGGACGGTTTTGGCCCATCTGGTAATGCCCATTCGGCCGTGATGGAAAAAGCATCGCCAGATTTTGTGACGCCAGAAAAATTTGGATTTGTGATGCGCTGGCCCACGGCCAGTTCGGCGATTGGCCCGTCAATTTCGTCGATAAGTTTGCTGAGTTTCGTTGCGTTCGACAAAAGGAAAACACTGCCCACAAGCAAGATGCCGACGATCGGAAATGCCCATTTCAACACGCGCACCATGTTGGAATAACCATCGCGTGTTTCAACGCCAATTGTGGGTTCTTGGTTTTTCATCTGTTAATGCGCAAAAATGTCGGTGTCAGGCCAACCCAAAAGATCAAGTCCTGCGCGTTGGGGTAGGAAATCAAAGCATGCTTTGGCTATTTCTGTGCGGCCTTCGCGCGCAAGGCGAATATCAAGTTCGGTTTTAAGACGATGAAGGTAGAGCACATCAGAGGCAGCATAGGCGATTTGTGCTTTGGTCAGTTTTTCAGCGCCCCAATCAGAGCTTTGCTGCTGCTTAGAGATATCAACGCCGATCAGCTCTTGCGTTAGGTTTTTCAAACCGTGTCGATCCGTGAAAGTGCGCACGAGTTTCGACGCAATCTTGGTGCAGTAAACGGGGGCAGCCCGAACGCCGAAACAGTTTTCCATCACGGCGATGTCGAAGCGGCCAAAGTGAAATAGCTTTAGCTGATTGGGATTGGCTAGCAATTTACACAAATTGGGGGCTTGGGTCTGATCTTTGGTGAGTTGCACCAAATGCGCGTTACCATCCCCAGACGAAAGCTGAACAACGCAAAGCCGATCGCGCCTTGCAATAAGGCCCATCGTTTCACAGTCAATTGCCACAATCGGACCAAGATCCAATTCATTGGGCAGATCGCCTTGGTGAAGATGGTTTGTCATATTTCGTCTTTCGCAATTTCAGCTCGAAGTTTCAGCATGCAATGTATGCTGTTTATGATGTGGATTAAAGGGCAGTCACGGGGGAAGGTAAATGTAATCACGTTACAAAGTATAGGTATTTAGTAGATTTTTGTAACATTTTATTTTACAACGCATTCACGTCCTGCTATTTAGGTATCAAATACATTTCTATCACTCGGGATCCAACAGCATGAATGCTTACATTATTGACGCAGTACGTACACCCATTGGCCGGTACGGCGGTGCTCTTTCGTCTGTGCGCACGGACGATTTGGCAGCATTGCCAATTGCGGCGTTGAAAGAGCGGAATGCCAATGTGGATTGGGCGCAGGTGGATGATGTAATTCTTGGCGATGCCAATCAAGCTGGCGAAGATAATCGCAACGTCGCACGTATGGCCACCTTGCTGGCAGGATTACCGATCGAAGTACCGGGTACAACGGTGAACCGTTTGTGCGCATCTGGTATGGACAGTGTTGGAATGGCGTCACGCGGAATTAAAGCTGGTGATTATCGCTATGCCATCGCGGGTGGTGTCGAAAGCATGAGCCGTGCCCCGTTTGTGATGCCAAAGGCCACCAGCGCATTTTCGCGCAGCAATGCGGTATTTGATACGACGATTGGTTGGCGGTTTGTAAACCCGAAACTGAAAGGTCGGTTTGGGATCGATTCGATGCCCCAAACTGCTGATAATGTTGCGGAAGATTTTGATATCAGCCGCGAAGACCAAGATGCGTTTGCTGCGCGTTCACAAGCACGATGGAACGCGGCGAGCAAAGCGGGTTTGTTTGCAGATGAAATCGTTCCAGTGACGATCCCTCAGCGCAAAGGTGACGATGTTATCTTTGATACAGATGAACACCCGCGCCCAAGTGTGACGGCAGAAAAGCTAGCAACGATGAAAGCGATTAACGGCCCAGATTTATCGGTGACCGCTGGAAATGCGTCGGGCGTGAATGACGGCGCAGGTGCGTTGTTGTTGTGCAACGAAGCTTTGGCGCAAAACCACGAACCTATTGTCCGAGTTGTTGCGATGGCAACCGCGGGTGTGGAGCCGCGCATCATGGGGATTGGCCCTGTTCCTGCAACACGCAAGGTTTTGGCGCTGGCGGGTCTAACAATCGAACAGATGGATGTGATAGAATTGAACGAAGCATTCGCGAGCCAAGGCTTGGCGACGTTGCGCGCGCTGGGCATTGCTGATGATGCGGAACACGTAAATCCGAACGGTGGCGCCATTGCAATTGGGCATCCCTTGGGGATGTCAGGGGCGCGTCTTGTGATGACGGCAGCCTATCATTTGAAACGAACCGGCGGTCGATATGGCCTATGCACAATGTGTGTGGGCGTTGGCCAAGGGGCCGCCATGATAATTGAACGCGTTTAAAGGAAACACCAGATGTATGCACAGATGATTAAGTCCGAAGCGACGTTAGATGATCCAGAAAAGCTGGCCGCATTTCAGGCCCGCATTGATGCAGGCGATAAGATCGAGCCGAAAGAATGGATGCCAGAAGGGTATCGCAAGACGCTGATCCGCCAAATCGGGCAACATGCGCATTCGGAAATTGTTGGTCAGTTGCCAGAGGGCAATTGGATCACCCGTGCTCCGACGCTGGAGCGCAAAGCAATTTTGTTGGCGAAAGTTCAGGATGAAGCGGGCCACGGCTTGTACCTGTATTGCGCTGCAGAAACGCTGGGTGTGACGCGCGACGAGATGACGGAAATGCTACTGGATGGGCGGATGAAATATTCGTCGATCTTTAATTATCCGACGCTGACTTGGGCCGACATGGGTGCGGTTGGCTGGCTGGTTGATGGCGCGGCGATCATGAACCAAGTGCCGTTGCAGCGCACATCTTTCGGGCCGTATTCCCGCGCGATGGTTCGCATTTGTAAGGAAGAGAGTTTCCACCAACGCCAAGGTTTCGACATCATGATGAAGATGTGCAAGGGAACTGAGGCGCAGAAAAATATGGCGCAGGACGCGTTGAACCGTATGTGGTTTCCATCCTTGATGATGTTCGGACCGAGCGACAAGGACAGCACCCATTCTGTGCAATCCATGTCTTGGAAAATCAAGATGAACACCAATGACGAGCTGCGCCAAAAGTTCGTGGATCAAACTGCTCCGCAAGCAGAGTATTTGGGTCTGAAGATCCCCGATGAAACGCTGGCGTGGAATGAAGAAAAAGGCGGCTATGATTTCGCTGAGCCAGATTGGGATGAGTTCTTTGAGGTTTTGCAAGGCAATGGCCCGTGTAACGTGGAACGCATCGAGGCGCGCCAAAAGGCGTGGGACGACGGGGCTTGGGTCCGTGAAGGTTTGATGGCGCACGCCGAGAAACGCGCAGCATTGAAAGAGGCAGCACAATGAGTGATTTGAAAAAAGAATGGCCGTTGTGGGAGGTTTTCATCCGTGGACAACACGGGATGAGCCATCGCCATGTTGGTAGTTTACATGCTTCGGATGAGGAAATGGCGATCCTGAATGCACGCGACGTTTACACACGCCGCAATGAGGGTGTTTCGATTTGGGTGGTTGAGGCCAAGCATATCGGCGCGTCTTCGCCTGATCAAAAAGGCCCACTGTATGAGCCGTCGAATTCCAAAGTTTATCGCCACCCGACGTTCTTTGATATTCCTGACGATGTTGGTGCGATGTGATGTCTGCCGCATTGTTTGAATACCTGCTTCGATTGGGCGACAACACGCTTGTTCTGGGCCATCGTGTTTCAGAATGGTGTGGCGTTGCACCTGCATTGGAAGAAGATATCGCATTGGCAAACACTGCGCTGGATTTTATTGGGCAGACGCAAATGTGGCTGGCTTATGCCGCAGAAGTTGAAGACAAAGGTCGCGATGCAGATGCGCTGGCGTTTCGTCGTGACGTTTGGGATTTCCGCAGTTTGCTGTTGGTCGAACAAACCAACGGTGACTTTGGCAAAACCCTGATGCGCCAGTTCTTGTTTGACGCGTTCAATGTTTTGAATTTAACGGCGCTGGTTGGATCGGCTGATGTACGGATTGCAGAGATCGCGGCGAAGTCTGTGAAAGAGGCGCAATATCATTTGGAGCGGTCTCGTGAAACGGTAATTGCGCTGGGCGATGGGACGCAAGAAAGCAATCGGCGGATGCAAAAGGCGCTGGACGTTTTATGGCCGTTTGCAGGTGAAATGTTTGTGGTCGATGCTGTTGATACTGAAATGCAAAAGGCTGGCATTGGGCCTGATTTGGCCGCGTTGCGGGGCGAATGGGTTGCGATAATTCAACCCGTTCTAACATCTGCGATGCTGACCCTTCCTGAAAGTGATTTCGCACATAAAGGCGGCAAAACGGGTGTTCGCCATTCTGAACACCTTGGCCATATGCTTGCAACAATGCAGTTCTTGCCGCGGGCCTATCCAGATGCGCAGTGGTAGCATGTCACGCGCAACCAATGAACAAATATGGAAATGGCTTGATGCAGTGCCTGATCCTGAAATCCCAGTGATCTCTGTTGTTGATTTAGGTATAGTGCGCGGCGTTGCGTGGGATGCGGACACGCTTGAAGTGTCGGTGACGCCGACATATTCTGGCTGCCCAGCGACGTCTGTTATCGCGATGGATATCGAAACAGCGCTGATGGATCGTGGTGTGGAACATGTACGCATCAAAACACAAATTGCTCCTGCGTGGACAACTGATTGGCTGTCAGAAAAGGGGCGTGCAAAGTTAGAAGATTATGGCATTTCCCCGCCAAATGAAGCCGGCGGGCCAGAACAATGCCCCCGTTGCAAATCCAAAGAAGTTGAACGGATCAGCCAGTTTGGATCAACACCGTGTAAGGCGCAGTGGCGCTGCACGGATTGCCTAGAACCCTTCGATTATTTTAAGTGCATATGAGGATTTGATCATGGCGCGTTTCCATTCGCTAACAGTTACGAACATCCACAAAACCATTCGCGATGCGGTGGTTTTAACGCTCGCTGCCGATGCCCCTGATGCGTTCGATTTTACGCAAGGGCAGTACCTCACGTTTCGCCGTGAGTTTGGCGGCGAGGAATTGCGCCGCTCCTATTCGATCTGTGCAGGCAAAGATGATGGGGTTCTGCAAGTTGGCATCAAAAAGGTCGATGGCGGTACCTTTTCGACCTGGGCCAATGAGAATTTGCAAGTCGGTGACACGCTTGAAGCGATGCCGCCGATGGGTAATTTTGGCGTAGATTTGGATGCGGGCACCAGCAAACATTACCTTTGTTTTGCGGGTGGTTCAGGGATCACGCCGGTACTGTCAATTTTGCGCACAGTTTTGCAGCGTGAGCCAAATTCGCGTTTCACGCTGGTTTATGCAAACCGCGCTGTGAACACGATCATGTTCCGATCCGAGATTGAGGATTTGAAAAACCGTTACATGGGGCGTGTGAATATCATCCATGTTTTGGAACAAGATGCGCAAGATATCGACCTGTTCACAGGCCGTGTTGATGGCGAAAAATGTGGTTTGCTGTTCAAACATTGGATTAACATCGACGATATCGACACGGCGTTTATCTGTGGCCCTGAACCGATGATGCTGGCAATTTCGGCTGCCCTAAAAGACCACGGTTTAACCGATAAGCAGATTAAGTTTGAGCTGTTTGCCAGTGGTCAGCCAGGCCGTGCAAAACAGAAAGCCAAAGCATCGGGTGCAGCGGCGGTTAAGGCCGTTGCAGGCAAGGTGACGTTGGATGGAGAATCGCGCAGTTTTGATATCTCTAAGGACATGAGCCTGCTGGATTCCGCGCTGCAAAACGATGTTGAAGCGCCCCATGCCTGTAAGGCGGGTGTGTGTTCTACGTGCAAATGCAAAGTGTTAGAGGGCGAAGTGGAGATGCTTACCAACCACGCGCTTGAAGATTACGAGGTTGAGGCCGGTTACGTGCTTTCGTGCCAATCCTACCCTGTCACAGATAAGGTGGTTTGGGATTACGATGCGGCTGGGCACTAAAGGTTTGGTACCCCATTTAGGCACAATTTGCTGACGAGTTCGCCGTAGTCTTTGCGTGCGTTTTCGTCGGCATTTGGATTCCACATATAGAACCAGTTGAGCATCCCGAAAACGGACATCGTCGCCGCCCGTAATTTTGGCTTATCGCCCTCAAAAACCTGCGGTGCGATCCCTGAAACCAAACCGCTGAGGTGGCTCACAAGGTCTTTCTGATAGCCCTGTAAAATGGCCTGCTGTTTGGGGGGGAGGTGACCCATCACGTTTGCTTGGAGGCGATGTTCGAAATCGGCCCCCTGATACGCCAGTAGTATTTCTGTGATCGTCAACGAAAACCGTTTTTGTGCAGTTTGATCGGCCAAATCCATCCCAACAATGCGATCTCGCAAACCAGACAAATAGGCATCCAGAATATCAAATAGGATTTCATCCTTGCCGCCATAATAATGGTACACGTTCGCCTTGGATATTTCACAGGCCTGGGCCACGCGACTTACGGAGGTTCGATCGAACCCTTCGTTGGCAAACAAACGCGCTGCTTGATTCAGAATCAAACGGCGTTTTGTTCCGTAATCTTTGGCGATTGGGCGTGCCACTTAGCGCTCGCCCTTACGGTTATCAACCACACGAACCGCCTTGCCTTGGCTGCGGGGAACACCTCCTGGATCCGTAACAACCACGTCCGTGCTGACGCCAACAATTGTTTTAATCCGATGTTTAAGAGCAGCGGCAGACGCGGCGCGGTTGTCTTGGCTGGTGGCGTTCAAATCAGCTTCGACATGTACGCGCATCGCATCCATACGCCCCTCGCGATACAATTCGATTTGGAAGTGCGGCGAGAGGCCGTCTGTCGCCATCAGCTGTTCTTCGATTTGGGTGGGAAACACATTCACACCGCGCAGGATGATCATGTCATCCGAACGCCCAGTGATCTTTTCCATGCGCCGCATTGATCGCGCCGTTCCGGGCAAAAGCCGTGTCAGATCGCGGGTGCGATAGCGGATCATCGGGATGCCTTCTTTCGTCAGCGTGGTGAAAACCAGCTCGCCTTGTTCACCATCTTCGACCAGCTCGCCTGTTTCAGGATTAACAATCTCGGGATAAAAATTATCTTCCCAAATATGAAGCCCGTCTTTGGTTTCAACACATTCGTTGGCGACACCCGGGCCCATGATTTCGGACAGACCATAGATATCAACGGCATGCATATCGAAGGCTTGCTCGACCTCATTGCGCATTGCGTTAGTCCATGGTTCAGCACCGAAAATACCGACTTGAAGGGATGTTTCGCGCGGGTCAAGACCCTGACGTTTGAACTCTTCGAGCAGGTTCAGAATGTATGACGGTGTAACAGTGATCGCTTGAGGCTTGAAATCATTGATCAATTGAACTTGTTTGGTGGTTTGCCCACCGCCCATCGGCACAACAGTTGCGCCAAGTCGTTCGATCCCAACATGCGCACCCAAACCGCCCGTAAATAGGCCGTAACCATAGGCGTTGTGCACCATTTCACCGGGCCGCACACCCGATGCCCGCAAGGATCGCGCAACCATATTTGCAAACAGATCACAATCGTTTCGCGTGTACCCAACCACGGTGGATTGCCCAGTTGTGCCAGAAGACGCATGAATTCGAAGGATTTGTTCGCGTGGTACAGCAAAAAGACCGAAAGGATAATTATCCCGCAAATCGTTTTTCACGGTGAATGGAAATTTCGCAAGGTCCTTAAGGCTGATCACATCGTCCGGGTGAACGCCCGCTTCGTCAAAGCGTTTTTTGTACATCGGAACATTCGTGTAGGCATGGTTCAAAGACCACTTCAGCCGCTTGAGTTGCAAAGCCTCAATCTCATCTCGGGATGCAATTTCGATGGGTTCGAGTTCTGATTTTTTAGCGCCCAAATCTTTCATAGTGATATTCCTTGTATCAGCTTTGTTTGCCCGAAAAATTTGGCGCACGTTTTTCTAGAAAAGACGAAACGCCCTCGGCATAATCTGGTGTTGCGCCGCAAATGCGCTGGTATTCCGCTTCTAATTCGAGCTGCTCATCTAGCGAGTTTGTCGATGCGGCCTGAATGGCTTGTTTTGTCATGCTGAGGCCGATGGTTGGCCCTACGGCGAGTTTTTGGCCGAGTTTGCGCGCCTCTGCCAATAGATCCGCGTCTGGGATGGCTTTCCAGATTAACCCCCATTCGGCGGCTTGTGTTGCCGAAAGCGGTTCAGCGGTTAAGGCGAGCGCCTTGGCGCGAACCTCGCCCAACAATCGCGTTAGGCTCCACGTGCCACCACCATCTGGCACGAGGCCGACCTTGGCAAAAGATTGGATGAATTTCGCGCACTGCGCGGCCAAAACAATGTCACAGGCCAATGCGATGTTTGCGCCTGCCCCTGCCGCAACGCCGTTCACTGCGCAAATAACGGGGCAGTTTAAGGCTTTGATTTGGCGAACCAATGGATTGTAGAAATTGAGGAGCGTTGCGCCCAAATCTGGCGGGCCGTCCATTTTGGATGGGTCACGATCACCAAGGTCTTGCCCAGCACAAAAGCCACGCCCAGCCCCTGTAAGCAAAATCGCGCGGGTACCATTGGATGCGGCATCATTTAGCGCGGTGCGTAGCGCGAGGTGCATTTCCTCGTTAAAGCTGTTCAAGCGGTCAGGGCGGTTCAATGTGATCTGCGTCAGATCGCCATCACGTTCAACAAGAATAGTCTCGCTCATTGTGCATCTCCCCATGCTGAGTTGATATTTTTCTTGCATAAACCGACCGGTTGGTCAATTAATTATTCAACTTCGATCACACACCAAAGGAAACGGTTATGGGAATTCTCGACGTACAAAGTTTTGCGGTTGGTCAGTGGATTTCACCAGACGCATCGGCGCGCAGTATTGAAAATGCGGTGACGGGTGATGTGATGGCGCGTGCTGGCAGCGGGACGTTGGATGTTGTTGGGATGTTGGAGTATGCACGAACCAAGGGCGGCCCTGCATTGCGGGCGATGAATTTCCATGATCGTGCACGGATGCTTAAGGCGTTGGCGACGCATCTTGGGCAACACAAACAGGCGCTGTATGATCTTTCTTTCGCGACGGGTGCCACGCAATCAGACCACTTGATTGATATCGACGGCGGCGTCGGAACGATGTTTGTTTTTGCATCCAAAGGGCGGCGCGAAATGCCAGACGGGCACATTTATGTTGATGGCGATGTCGAACTACTAAGTCGAAATGGCACGTTCCTAGGCCAGCATATTTGCACGCCTTTGCAGGGTGTTGCGGTTCATATCAATGCGTTCAATTTCCCTGTTTGGGGCATGTTGGAAAAGCTGGCGCCGACGTTGTTGGCGGGGGTTCCTGCGATTGTTAAACCTGCAACTGCCACGAGTTATGTGACAGAGCTGGCTGTGAAAATCATGCTCGACAGTGGGTTGTTGCCTGACGGTGCATTGCAGCTGGTATCTGGCGGATTGGGTGACATGCTTGATCACCTTGGACATCAGGATGTGGTGAGTTTCACGGGCTCTGCTGATACCGCATTTAAACTGCGATCTGCACCGCATATTTTGAAAAATTCCATACGGTTCGTTGCAGAGCAGGACAGCTTGAACGCCTCAATCTTGGGGCCAGATGCTGTTGCTGGCACGCCAGAATTTGATCTGTTTGTGAAGGAAGTCCAGCGGGAAATGACAACGAAAGCCGGGCAAAAATGCACGGCTATTCGGCGCATATTTGCACCGCAATCACAGGTGGATGCTGTTATCGCATCGCTGTCTGATCGTTTGGCGAAAACTGTGATTGGTGATCCGTCGGCAAAAGAAACGGGGATGGGAGCCTTGGTGTCCAACAGCCAGAAACGGGATGTTTTGGCAAAGGCTGCGATTATTGGCGGCGAGGCAGAACGGGTTTACGGCGATCCTAATGCGTTTGAAGTACAGGGGGCGGATGGCGCAAAGGGCGCGTTTTTGCCACCGATGTTGTACCACTGTGCAGATCCTGACAACGCGATGCGTGTTCACGACACCGAAGCATTTGGCCCTGTTTCAACCGTCATGGGGTACCGTGATCTGGATCACGCAATCGCGCTGGTTAATCGGGGTGGGGGCAGTTTGGTTGCCTCGGTGATTACCCATGACAGCGATGTGGCGCGTGAAGTTGCGTTGGGTGCGGGCGCGTATCACGGGCGGCTGTATTTCAATAATCGTGACAGCATGAAGGAAAGCACGGGCCACGGTTCACCGCTGCCACACATGGTGCACGGCGGCCCCGGGCGTGCTGGTGGTGGAGAAGAGCTGGGCGGTGTGCGCGGTGTGATGCATTACATGCAGCGCACAGCGATCCAAGGTAGCCCTGATATTTTGACAGCGATCGGGGGCACTTGGGTGCCAGGTGCGGCGGAAAAAATCGCGCCAGCCCATCCGTTCACAAGAACTTTTAATGAAGTCCAAATTGGCGAGACAATCCATACGGAACCACGCATCGTTACGATGGAAGACATTGAACATTTCGCAGAATTCACTGGTGACAATTTCTATGGACACATGGACGAAGAAGCCGCATCGCGGAACCCGTTTTTCCCAGGTCGTGTTGCTCATGGGTATTTGCTGTTGTCGTTTGCGGCGGGTCTGTTTGTTGAGCCAAATGAGGGGCCAGTTCTTGCAAATACCGGGCTGAATAGCCTGCAATTTATGAAGCCTGTGGCGGCTGGTGACAGCATCAAAGTGCGGTTAACCGTGAAAAAGAAAACCCGTCGCACGGATGAATACGGCGAAGTGCAGTGGCATGTGACGCTAACCAATGAAGAAGAAGAATTGGTGGCGGAATACGAATTGCTGACGATGAACACGTACTAGCAACCCAAAACCCCGCCGATCATGGCGGGGCTAAAACGCCAGATAGCCAATCGCCCCGAAGGCAAGTGCAACGCCGCACCACTGAATGGGCGACATTCTTTCTTTAAGGAACATCCATGCCAGAACGACGGTGATCATGCCAAACATGGATGCTGCGACGGCTGCAAATTCTGGGCGGTTTAGGTTGCCTGAGCCAATGACAATGCTGTGCGCCGTTGTATCGAGAAAGGCCATTGCTGCGAGGAATGGCCATGCGCTTCGGCTTGGTAATTTCGGGCCGTTTCGTGACAAAAGCAGAATTAGCACGCCGACAGTTGCGGCCAAACGGCTGATGAAAATAACGGGTAATTCATCCCCTGCTTGGGTTGCAATGTGGCCAATTGCAAAGGCGCTGGCGAAGCCTGCTCCGCCCAGCAAAGCCCAGCCGATTGCTGATGTAGCTGAGGTTTCGCCTTCGTCTGATTGCGATAAAAACCCAACGATTGCGACCCCTGCGATCACAGCACCCACGGCGAGCCATTGGTCCCACGGAACAGTTTGGCCTGAAATGCCAGCCCACGTGATGGAAAGAATGGGATAAGCGCCGATGATTGGCGCGACCAGTCGAACTGGACCGATGGCGAAGGCGTTATACAGGCCGATGCAGCCGAGCAAATAGACGATGCCGCCTAGGATGCTGTACCCAAAACCAGCCTGTGACATCGCTGACCAATCCCCTAGAGTCAGGGAGATTGGCGTCAATATGATCGTGCCTGCCACCAAAACAGTGGCTAACAATGGTAGGATGCCACCGTGTTGTGCGATGTAGCGCACGCAAAAATCGTGCACGCCCCAAGCAAGAGCAGCAATCAGGCCAAGCGCGAGTGAGAGCATGAGGTGCCTTTCGTGTGAACCCACGCAGTACATCGCAGGAATTCTGTTGATATTTAACGCGACTCACTTGATTTGCGAAGGTAAATTGATATTCTTAGGATTAAATAATTATTCCGCTCATGCAACACGTGCCGCAGCGGATTTCTTAAGGACGCTGACATGCTCGATGATCTCTACGCAAAGGTCCAGCCCGGCCCGCCAAAGCCCAGCAAAATTATCATGCCGCAACAGTTTTCCCTGCCGCAAGGGACGGAACGCTACGTTGTAGAGGGCGCGGGGGCGATCCTTGTGCCTGTTTACGCGGGCGATCAGATTACGGTTATCAATGATGAAGGTGGGCAGGTTTGCGAATTGGTTGCCGCCGATTCCAAAGGTGCAATTGATCTAGGTATTGTTGGTGAAGCTGCGAACGGCCCCGCTGATGGGTTGCGCCATCTGCTGACAAGCAATGATCAATCCTTGCGTGGAATGCGTATGGGACTTGAGGCGCGCAATATTTACCTTGGAAATGCCGAAGCCGTTCGATTTTTTGATGCCCAAACGCGACCAAAATCCGAGCAATCCCTGACAGTTCAACGCGATGGTACTGTCATTATCGCAACGCCGTCGCAGGGAATGGATTTTGAACAGCAGGATACCGCAACGCCGCTGACTGTGATGGTGAAGCGTGCGACCTTAAAATTTGCGGCGCGGTTTGAGTTGCCAAATCCGTTGGCCGACCCGATGCAAGACATCCGCGTGCACACGCAGACCGCCGAGAGCTTTTTCGTTAAGGCTGGCGATTACATTCAGATCATTGATGTGGATGGGCGACAGTGTTCGGATTTTGAATGTTTTAGTGCGCGTAAACTGGACAAAGGCATTGAGCACGCGTTGGACGTTACGACCACGCGCACGTTGATGGGCCATGCCTATCCGATGCCGGGTTTGCACGCGAAATATTACGATCAAGAAATGTTGCCGTTGGTTGAGGTGGTGCAAGATACCTGTGGGCGTCACGATGCGTTTGCGCTGGCGTGTTCGGCAAAATATTACGACGATATTGGCTATCCGGGCCACGTGAATTGTTCGGATAATTTCAACTACGCGCTGGATAAATACGGAATTGCGGGTCGTAAGGGCTGGATGGCGATCAACTTTTTTTTCAACACTGGGCTTGATGATCACGGTGTGATGTACGCGGATGAGCCGTGGTCGATGCCCGGTGATTACGTTCTATTGCGCGCACTGACAGACATCGTTTGCGTGAGTTCCGCCTGCCCAGATGACACGACGGCCGCCAATGGCTGGAACCCCACAGATATTCACGTTCGCACCTACAGCGGCAACGAAACATTCCAACGCTCAGTGGCATATCGCCCAACACCAGATTCGGAAGCTAAGATGACCAAACAAACTGGATTCCACGACAAATTCGCCCAGCACACGCGTAACTTTATTGAATACAACGGCTATTGGTTGGCCAATTGCTTTGCCGAAGCAGGGCCGATCCAAGAATACCACGCGTGCCGCGAAGGCGTTGTGATGATGGATCTTTCGCCGTTGCGCAAATTCGAAATCACCGGTCCAGACGCAGAGGCGCTGTGTCAGTATATCTTTACGCGCAACATGAAAACGCTTGCTGTCGGTGGCGTTGTGTACACGGCGATGTGTTATGAACACGGCGGCATGATCGACGACGGCACGGTGTTCCGTCTGGCCAAAGACAACTTTCGTTGGATTGGTGGCAATGATTACGGCGGTGAATGGATGCGTGAGCAGGCCGAAAAGCTGGGGCTGAATGTTTTGGTTCGTTCTTCCACGGATCAGCTGCACAATGTCGCCGTTCAGGGCCCCAAAAGCCGCGATTTGCTGCGCAAGATCGTTTGGACCGCGCCCCATAATCCAGAGTTTGATCAATTGGGTTGGTTCCGTTTCACGCCTGCACGTTTGAACAACGAAAGCGGCACGCCGTTTATTGTTTCGCGTACAGGGTACACGGGCGAGCTGGGCTACGAAGTGATGTGTCACCCCAAACATTGCGAAGAGATTTTCGACGCGATTTGGGGCGCTGGGCAAGAATTTGATATCAAACCGATGGGCCTTGAGGCGTTGGATATGGTTCGGATTGAAGCAGGACTGATTTTCGCTGGGTATGATTTCAGCGATCAAACTGACCCGTTTGAGGCTGGCATTGGCTTCACCGTTCCACTGAAATCTAAGACCGATGATTTCATTGGGCGCGATGCGTTGATCCGGCGCAAAGAAAACCCGATGCGCAAAATGGTTGGCATTGATATCGACAGCAATGTTGACGTGGAGCACGGCGATTGCATCCATATTGGCCGTGCGCAAATCGGCGAAGTGACGTCATCGATGCGCTCGCCTTTGCTGGGTAAAAACATCGCTTTGGCGCGCATTGACGTGGCGCACGCTGAAATCGGTACACAAATTGAAGTGGGTAAATTGGACGGCCACCAAAAGCGCTTGCCAGCCGAGATTGTGCCGTTCGCGCATTACGATCAAAAGAAAGAACGCCCACGGTCATGACCTCTTCCGCCTTAGATAAATTAGGCGGAGAAGGCGCGCTGCGCGAACTGGTCGAGCATTTTTATGACTTGGTGGAAACCTTGCCAGAAACAGAACAATTGCGTGTTCTGCATATGGATGGGCATGGCTTTGCGCATACCCGCACAGAACAGTTTGAATTTATGTCAGGTTTCTTAGGTGGGCGGCAATATTATATGGAAAAGCATCGACACATGAATGTGAAAGATATCCACGCCCATGTGCCTATTCGTGTTGAAGATGCCGAGGTATGGTTGCAAACGATGGATCGCGCGTTGTCAGAGCTGAAACACGCTGGCGCGCATATTGATCGGATGAAGGCAACGCTGCGACGTGTGGCGATGATCTTGGTGAATGATGGGAAAATTGCGCAATGAAAACCTTGGCATTGATTTGTGGTCTTGCAGTTGCGGCAACTGGCGCAGCTGCGCAATCGGTGAAGCTAAAATCAGCAGAAATCGCTGATCTGTTAACGGGAAACACGGCTGTTGGAACATGGCAAGGTGCGCCGTACCGACAGTATTTCAGCGAGGACGGCTCAACGATTTATGCGCAAAATGACAGCCGCTCTGCGCTGGGCAAATGGCGCATTGATACGGATCGCGATGAATACCAAAGCATTTGGGCGCGTGATACTGTTTGGGAGGGTTGGTACGTGATGGAGTATTTGGGGACCTATTTTTGGGTCAGCAAATCAACGCCACCAACGCCTTTCAAAATGGTCAAAGGGCAGCAATTGGTTCCAACAGACGATTGAGCTTAACCTGCCGCGCCGCCGAATATTTGTGCATCGGCGGCGGGGTATTTGACATTAGTTTTTCAGGTAAACTTCCATGCTGTCATCCAGCGCATCTTTCCACGGGGTGTGGTGCATCGGGGCCATCGTGCCTGTGATCACTGAAGCATAAGCGTTGTTGCGGAAGGTCATGATGTCTGCAACTTTGTGACCTTTCCAAGCCTTAAACGCCTGACACGCGCCTTCTACATCGAACGACGGATAGTCAGTTTCGTCGATCAGTTCTTTGGTGTAATCGCCCTGATACCAGATGCAGCCATAGTCATCCTCAAGCGCGTCTTCACGGGCGATGCGCTCCTCAACGTCGGCTTTCATGTCGGCTGTGGACGGCGTTTCAATGCGCCCTATCATCACATCACGCGACCACCAAGCTTGGGCGTCAAACATGTTGAACGTGAACCACTGATCCTGCATGCCAAGGTAAAACAGGTTCGGATTATCGGCCCATGCCACGCCCTTGTACAAGTTCGCAGACGCCAGACGGTTTGCTGTTCTCAGGTTCAAATCTTCGGCCATGAACGGGAAATGGTGGATGTAGCCGGTACACAAAAGGATCGCATCCACGTCTTTGGTTGTGCCATCTTTGAAATGCGCGGTGTTGCCGACAACTTTCGTAAGCAACGGAACCTCTTGCCAATTGTCGGGCCATTTAAAGCCCATAGGTGCTGTACGATGGGACACGGTGATAGATTTCGCGCCGTATTTCCAACACTGCGAACCAATGTCTTCGGCGGAATAGGATGTGCCGACGATCAGGATGTCTTGGTCTTTGAATTCCAAAGCATCGCGGAAATCATGGGCGTGCAGAATGCGGCCCTTAAAGCTATCAAATCCTTCGAATTCAGGGACGTTCGGCGTTGAGAAGTGACCCGATGCGCAGACAACGTAGTCAAATTCTTCGGTGGTGCGTTCACCACTTGGCAGGTCTTTGACGGTGACAGAAAACTTGCCGTCTTCAAATTCTACGTTGCGCACAACAGTTTCGAATTTGATCCAATCACGGATATCTGCCTTTTTCACACGGCCTTCGATGTAATCGAACAGAACCGCACGTGGTGGGTAAGATGCGATCTGTTTGCCAAAGTGTTCTTCGAACGAATAATCCGCAAACTCCAAACCCTCTTTTGGGCCATTGGACCAAAGGTAGCGATACATCGACCCGTGCACGGGTTCGCCGTATTGATCTAGGCCCGTGCGCCACGTGTAATTCCACAATCCACCCCAATTAGATTGCTTTTCAAAGCAAACGATTTCTGGAATTTCTGCGCCTTTAGCGGCGGCGGATTGAAAGGCACGCATTTGGGCCAAACCGCTTGGGCCTGCGCCGATGATTGCTACTCGTTTTGTCATTTTATTGGTCCTTTAAACAGAAATGGGCCGCAGTGATTTCCACTACAGCCCTAAAAATTTATACGATGAATATCAGCATTAGATGTCCAGCGTGTTTGCTTTTTCCCAAGACGAGAAGTGGTTGCAGAAATCATTCCACTCTTGGTGTTTCATCTTCAGAAACGCGGCAGAGAATTCATCGCCCATCGCAGACATCAATTCTTTGTCACGGTTGTACGCGCGCAAAGCATCCAGCATGTTCAACGGCAGTTTTGGTGCGCCACGTACTTTATGGCCATCTGCGTACATGTCGATGTCGTGGCGTTTGCCAGGGTCTGCTTTGGAACGAACGCCAGACAGACCAGCGGCAATAATCACCGCTTGCAAAAGGTAAGGATTCACCGCGCCATCTGGCAGGCGCAGCTCAAATCGGCCAGGGCCTGGCACACGAACCATGTGCGTGCGGTTGTTGCCTGTCCATGTCACGGTATTTGGCGCCCAAGTCGCACCAGAAATCGTGCGCGGCGCATTGATACGCTTGTAGCTGTTCACAGTTGGATTGGTGATCGCAGCCAATGCGGAGGCGTGCTTCATGATTCCGCCAAGGAAGTGGCGGCCCTTTTCAGACAGTCCCAACTCGGTTGTTTGGCTTTCATCGCTGATCGGTGCTGCAAACACGTTGGTTTTTGCGTCTGAACCAGCAGCATCCCAAACAGAGACGTGCGCGTGGCAGCCGTTGCCTGTTAGGCCCTCGACCGGTTTAGGCATGAACGTCGCGCGGTAGCCGTGTTTTTCGGCGACGGTTCTGGTCATGAATTTAAAGAAGCTATGCTTGTCGGCAGTCTTCAGCGCGTCATCATAATCCCAGTTCATTTCCCACTGGCCATTCGCATCTTCGTGGTCGTTCTGGTACGCGCCCCAACCAAGATCGAGCATGTAATCGCTGATTTCGCGGATCACATCCAAGCGGCGCATGAATGCTTGTTGATCGTAACACGGTTTGGCAGCGGTATCGAACGGATCAGAGATTTGATCGCCAGCAGGTGTGAGCAAAAAGAATTCTGCTTCGATCCCGGTTTTGACGTGCATGCCTTCTTCGGCGGCTTCGGCAACCAAACGGCGCAATACGTTGCGCGGTGCTTGTGCAACGTCTTCGCCTTCCATCACACAGTTGCCAGGCACCCATGCAATTTCTTTGTTCCAAGGGAGGATGATTACGGCCTCTGGATCAGGTACAGCCAACATATCAGGGTGCGCCGGCGTCAGATCAAGCCAAGTCGCAAAGCCTGCAAATCCTGCGCCGTCTTCTTGCATATCAGCAATTGCACGTGCTGGAACCAATTTGGCCCGCTGTCCACCGAACAGGTCGGTGAAAGAAATCATGAAATATTTGACGCCATTTTCTTCGGCGAATTTTGCGAGATCAGTTGTCATGTGATCGCTCCCTATTGTTGTTTCGTTGACTGTGATTGAAAAAGGCGCGTGTCACAAGACCGCGCCTTTTTGAAAATTTAGAAGGATGTGTTTGGCTTCCCTGGATACCAATTTGTGCCCGCCAGTGGAACCTGTGCCATTGCGGCGGCTTCCATTGTTAGCGCCACAAGATCTTCTGGCTCTAAGTTGTGTAAATGGTTTTTGCCACACGCGCGGGCAATGGTTTGGGCCTCCAGTGTCATCACCTTGAGGTAATTACGTAAACGACGCCCACCCTCAATGGGATCAAAGCGTGCCATAAGGTCAGGATCTTGCGTGGTGATGCCAGCAGGGTCTTTGCCCTCGTGCCAATCATCATACGCCCCTGCCGTTGTGCCTAGTTCGTTGTATTCTTTTTCCCACTTCGGATCATTGTCCCCAAGCGCGATCAAGGCTGCCGTGCCAATAGCAACTGCATCTGCACCAAGCGCCATTGCTTTCGCCACGTCTGCGCCAGAACGGATGCCACCTGAAAGGATCAGCTGCACTTTGCGGTGCATTCCAAGGTCTTGGAGTGCTTGAACCGCAGGGCGTACAATTGCGAGTGTTGGCTGGCCAACGTGTTCGATGAACACATCTTGCGTCGCTGCTGTGCCGCCTTGCATACCGTCCAAAACAACCGCATCCGCGCCCGCTTTGATCGCAAGTGTTGTGTCATAGTAAGGACGCGCACCTGCAACTTTCACATAGATTGGCACTTTCCAGCCTGTGATTTCGCGCAACTCTAGGATTTTGATTTCCAGATCATCAGGGCCCGTCCAATCAGGGTGACGACAGGCGGAGCGTTGGTCGATACCCTTTGGAAGGTTGCGCATGTGGGCCACACGGTCAGAGATTTTTTGACCCAAAAGCATACCGCCGCCACCTGGTTTGGCACCTTGGCCAACCACGATTTCAATCGCGTCTGCTTTGCGCAAATCGTCTGGGTTCATCCCGTAACGGGATGGCAAATATTGATAGACCAGCTTGTTGGAATGACCGCGTTCTTCGGGGGTCATGCCACCGTCGCCAGTTGTGGTGGAAGTACCAGCGGCGGATGCGCCACGACCCAATGCTTCTTTTGCGGGGCCAGAAAGCGCGCCAAATGACATGCCAGCAATCGTGATTGGGATATCCAGCTCGATCGGGTTTTCTGCGTGCAGACCACCGATGGTAACGGAGGTTTCACACTTCTCGCGGTAGCCTTCCAACGGATAACGCGAAATAGATGCGCCCATAAACAACAGGTCATCAAAAGACGGAACCTTGCGTTTCGCGCCACCGCCGCGAATGTCGTAAATGCCAGTTGCGGCTGCACGACGAATGTCGCTGTTCACGTCTTGTGTGAACGTAGCCGATTGGCGTGGCGTGGTGTTCGGGATGTTTTTGTCGGTCATTTTCTAAGTCCCTTAATACGCGCCAGCGTTATCAACATCAAAGTTATACAGGGTCCGTGCGGACCCATAACGGGTGAATTCGGATGGGTCGGCATCAATGCCAGCCTCGTCTAACAAGCCTTGCAAAATCTCGATGTGTTCGGCGCGCATCTCTTTCTTTTCGCAATCCGCACCGAGGCTTTTGACTGTGCCGCGTACAAAGAAACGTGCCTCGTAGCAGCTGTCGCCCAGCGCCTCGCCTGCATCACCGCAGACAACAAGGTTACCAGATTGACCCATGAATGCGGCCATGTGGCCGATGCTGCCTTGAACAACGATGTTCACGCCTTTCATGGAAATACCGCAGCGCGATGATGCGTTGCCTTTGACAACAATCAAGCCGCCGTGGCCCGTTGCGCCCAAATACTGGCTTGCGTCACCTTCGATGATGATTTTTCCAGACATGATGTTTTCACCTGTGCCCGGACCCGCAGAACCATGCACATGCACAGTCGCTTGTTGGTTCATGCCACCGCAGTAATAGCCAGTGGAGCCTTTGACGTTCACTTCAATCGGGGCATCCAAACCAACGGCAATCGCGTGTGAACCCTTTGGGTTTACGATTTCCCAAACCGTTTGGTTTGTGTCTTCGGCTTGTGCGTGAAGGGTTTTGTTAAGTTCGCGCAGACCCTGCGCTTCTAAATCGAAACTTTGCATTTAAGCTGCCTTTTCTTGCGCAGATGGGGCCGCGTTGTGGCTCCAGAAATAAACGGTTGCGGGCTCTGGTTCCCAGATGCGGGCGTCTTCGATGCCAGGCAGATTTACCAAGGCACGATATTCGGACCCGAAGGCAACGTATTGATCCGTTTCGGCCATCACCGCAGGTTTGCAGGCGATTGGGTCGCGAACAACACCAAAGCCGTCTTTTGTTCCAACCACAAATGTGAAAAACCCGTCGAGATCATCAAGTGCGCTTTCGAGCGCTTCGCCGAGGGTTGAACCCGTTTGCATTTTCCATGTCAGGTATGCCGCGCCAACTTCGGTGTCGTTTTCGGTTTCGATGTGAACCCCAAGACGGCGCAATTTACGACGCAGCGAGTTGTGGTTTGAAAGCGAGCCATTGTGAACGAGGCATTGATCGTCGCCCGTGTTAAACGGGTGCGCGCCCATTGTTGTAACGGCTGATTCAGTTGCCATGCGCGTATGGCCGATTCCGTGTGAACCACTCATTTGACGAACATCAAAGCGTTCTGCCACATCTTTGGGCAATCCGACCTCTTTGAATATTTCAAGAGATTCACCACGGCTCATCAAGCGTAACTCAGAATGGTTTTCGGTTAAGAAGGCACGTGCTTCGACCATCTGATCGGCGTTAATTTCAAGCACCGCATGGGTGTCTTTGACATCCATTTTCACCTTGCCTTGGATGGCACTGCGCAGGGCATTATCCAGTTTGTGAAAGCTCGTTTCAGGCGTATCGGATTGAACCGTAATTTTGGCCTTACCTTCTGATTCTCCACTATAAATCGCGATGCCAGCACTGTCTGGCCCACGATCTGTCATGGTAATCAGCATATCAGTCAGCATGTCGCCGAGCTTTGGCTCTAGCGATTTGTCTTTTAGAAAAAGTCCGACGATCCCACACATGGCGCAACGTCCTCCTGAAGTGGTGAGTGTTTTCGACTCAAATGCTAACACCAAAAAAACCCTGTTTCAACTGACAAGAAACTTTTTTTCATTGTAGGTAAACAATTTTTACGAAGAAAAATGCAAAAAGGGGCGCCGTTTAGGGCGCCCCTTTGGGTTTGTTTGTAAATCGAGCTTAGTAGCGTTCTATTGCAGCTTTGGTTCGCTCGGCTGATGCCGTTTTTGCAGCTTCGGCCAATTCCTCAGATTCGCGGCGCGCTTGGATGACGTGCCATCCGAGCCAGAAAACCACACCGACAATAACCATCGGAACTTCGTATCCTTGAAATGGATAGATTGCGCCAACATCGGCCAAATCTACTGCCCAACTGCTATATCCTATTGTAGACATTTTAGTGCTCCTTAAGACTTAACTAGGTTGAGGTTTGCGCGCGTGATTTCCGCGACCGCATCTTCGTAGGCTTGGTTTTCACCAAAATCGAGACCCTGTAGTTCCACTTCGGCTGGAATGCGAAGCGTACCCATTGAGGCCTGAATTTTGGTCACGACGAAGGCAGGGATGAAACCCAACACACCGAACATGATGATAGCACCTACGAGTTGGCCCAGTGGGTTAATCGTAGCGTAGCCTTCGAATGGTGATGATGGTGCGCCCCAAAGAACGAAGCCTGCAATCACAACACCCATGAAGCCTGCGTAGCCGTGTACTGCGACTGCGCCAACCGCATCATCAATTTTGAACTTCCGCTCAACATAGTAGTGCAGTTTGTAGGCAAGGACCGGAACAATAGCGCCGATGATCAAAGCCTGCATCGGGTGATACAGATCGTTACCAGCAGATGCGCCTATGATCCCAGCAAGACCGCCAGAGAACGTCCAGAACGCATCGCCCTTTGAAACGAGATAGGATGCCATCAGGCCGCCAGAGAGTGACAGCAAGAAGTTGAACGTAATCGCGCCAAGTGACGTTGGTGCCAGGTAGATGTTTGTGGCTGTCCATGTGGTGCCCGTGATTTCGCCACCAATAACTTCTGGTGAGATGAGAGGCACGTTACAGGCGGCATAAAAGCCCCAGAACCCTGTGTAGATCATGAATATGCCAAGTGTGACCATCCAAGGGTTGTGCGGAGGAATGTCACGCGGTGTGCCATCTTCTGCAAATTTACCAAGGCGTGGGCCAAGAACCCAAAGCACACCAAGAGCATAACCACCCGCAATCGCGTGGATAACGCCAGACGCATACGCATCGTGGTAGCCCAGTTTTTGAACCATCCAACCCGCGTAGTGCCAGCCCCATGCCGCATCAATGATCCACCAAACAGAACCGATAAGAACCGCGTGAACCCAAAGAGCGGAAGAGCGAATACGCTCGATAACCGAACCAGAAACGATCGAAGCCGCTGTCCATGAGAACAACAAGAAGGCCGCCCAGAACACACCCGTGATGCGATCGCCAAGGTTTGTCGCCATCGTTTCGGATGTTGGAAGGTTTGCTTGGCCAGCTGCAAAATCAATGCCGCCCATGATCGGAAAGCTTGGGAATGCCCAATAGATCCACCAGCCGAAGAAGAAGAAGGTTACAGTGACTAATGGAATGATCATCACGTTCTTCATCAATGTATGCAGGTGGTTTTTTCTGCGGCTTGCGCCAACTTCATACATGCAAAACCCAACATGAATTAAGAACATGAAAACCACCGTTACCCAGTAATAAAACTCGGTAAATATGGTGGTTAGTGCGTCAAGATTTCCGTCCACTTTCTGTCTCCCCGTGGTTGTTTTTCTTTTTAAGAAAATTTTATTCCGCAAAATAGCGGCAATAATAGACCACATGTCAACTAAAAACTCCAAATTGTCGCACCTTAGAGTTTTAGTGCTGTTAATAAAGAGTTTTAGTGCTGTTAATAAATATTGCCTCTTAGGAAAATAAATTGAATGTCATTCTTGATTTTTGGATCGCGATGATGCTGAATGCGCGCCAACAAGACTTAAACAAATCAGGGAAAAAATCATGGCTATCATCTGGAGACACTCCGCACTCGCACATCGTCACGCAGCAATTGGCGGCGAGTTGGAAGATTGGAACGGCATGGGCACGGCATGGTTTTATGACCATACGCCAGAACGCGCCAAAGCAGATTATGAAGCGATCCGCACCAAAGCTGGCCTTATGGACGTATCGGGTCTGAAAAAAGTACACCTTGTTGGCCCAGACGCGGCCTACGTGATTGATCGCGTGACAACGCGGAATGTGGAAAAGATTGCAGTGGGTCGTTCCACCTACGCATCTATCCTGAATTCCGATGGCAAGTTCATTGATGACTGCATCATCTATCACCTAGCGGTGAACACATGGATGGTTGTGCACGGTACAGGCACCGGCATGGAGCAACTGACATCTGTTGCAGCGGCGAAAAACGTAGCTGTCATTATGGACGATGATTTGCACGATATGTCTTTGCAGGGCCCACTGGCTGTGGATTTTCTTGCCAAGCACATCGACGGTATTCGTGATTTGGCCTATTTTGGTATCCTTCACACGAAGCTGTTTGGCAAAAGCGTTATGATTTCACGTACGGGTTACACTGGCGAACGTGGCTACGAGATTTTCGTCGGCGCGAAAGATGCGGTTCATGTTTGGGACAACATTCTTTCTGATGGCGAAAGCATTGGCATTCGTCCGTGTCAGTTCTCAACGCTCGATATGCTGCGGATCGAAAGCTATCTGCTGTTTTACCCAGGTGACAATTCCGAAACCTTCCCATTCGATGACGAGCCATGCGGCGACACCATCTGGGAATTGGGTCTCGAGTTCACGGTGTCTCCTGGCAAAGAAGGCTTCATCGGTGCTGAAAACCACTATGCAGCACAAGGCAAAGAGCGTTTCAAAATCTATGGCGTGCAACTGTCCGACAGCATGGCCCAAATGGAAATGCACGCCCGCGTTATGGCTGGCGGCAAAGACGTTGGTGTTATCACGTATGGTCTGTCATCCGAGCTGAACGGCTATTCCGTAGCGATTGCGCGTCTTGATCCATCTGCGGCGAAAGCAGGGACCAAGCTGACAGTTGTGCAGCCTGACGGAACCGAGCTGGCAGCAACCGCAGAAGAGATGCCTTTCTACGACAAAGAAAAAGTCATCCGCGCTGCAAAAGGTTGATCTAAAATACAGGCGCGGGAGTGATTCCGCGCCTAACTGTCTTGACGAGGACGATATGTCTAAATTTGAATTTCCACCTTCTATCCGCAGCCGACCCGTTTACGGGACTTTAGAAGCCCGACCAGGTAAAACCCATTTGATGATCGCTGACGCAGAGGGCGCTGAGGCGATCCTTGCAGTTGCGACGCCTGATTTGATGGCGGCAACGCATATTATTTATATCCCTAAGGGAACAGACTACGCGGATAAATTGCGCGCTTTGAAGCCTGCACAGTTTTACGAAGGCCCGACCTATGCTGCGTCTGTCACGCGCATTCAGCGTGTTTTGCAAGACGCGCAGATGGGATTGCAGGTGTATCTTGCCGGGACAGAAGGGTTGATGGGCCAAGCCCAGAACGAAGCGATGAAAGCTGGCATTCCGCACACGGCAATTCAGACAGAACATCGTGGTTCCATCGCTCGGCGCATGCAGTGCGTGCATTGCAAAGGTATTACTGAAGACGTGGAAACCGATCCATTTGTGTGTTCGCACTGTGGGTTGAACCTGTTTGTGCGTGATCACTATTCCCGTCGCTTGGCGGCCTATCAGGGTGTTTGCATCGACGCCGAAGACCCTGGAAATGTTCCACCGCAAAAAGGGATTTACGAATGAGCGGCGCAGAAAAAATCGCAGTTCGCGTAACCGAAGTGAGCCCGCTGAATGAGTTGGTCACGCGGTTCAAATTTGAGCCCGTTGCGGGTGGTTTGTTGCCGACGTTTTCAGGTGGTGCGCACACAGTTGTTGAAATGCGCGACGGTGATATCACGCGGATGAATCCGTATTCCCTGATGTCTGATCCGTTCGATCAAACGGCCTATACTATTTCGGTGCGCCGTGATGATGAGGGGCGTGGTGGATCGCTGTTTATGCATAAGAACATATCTGTTGGCGATGAAATTACGATCTCGAACCCAGTGAACCTGTTCAGTCTTGATCTACGTGCGAAAAAGCATCTGATGATCGCTGGCGGTATCGGTATCACGCCGTTCCTTGCGCAAATCAAACAATTGGACCGCGCCCACGGTAACTGGGAGCTGCATTATTCCTGTCGTTCAGAGGCGTTGGGTTCGTATGTTGATTACCTGACCAACACACACCCCAACGATGTCGAAGTGTATTACGACGACCAGAAACAAGCGATTGATCTGGAAAATCTGCTCGATGGGCAACCGCTTGGGACGCATATTTATGTGTGTGGCCCAAAAGGAATGATCGACTGGGTGCGCGGCAAAGCGACGGAGTTGGGTTGGCCACGCGAGGCGATACACTATGAAGAATTCCTTGCGCCACAACCAGGCAAACCGTTTGAGGTGAAACTGGCCGTTTCCAACAAAGTGATCCAAGTGGGCGAACGAGAAAGCCTGCTAGAAGCGATTGAGCGTGCGGGCGTAGATGCACCGTATCTGTGCCGTGGTGGCGCGTGCGGAATGTGCGAAACATCGGTGATTGATTATTCTGGTAACTTTATTCATCGCGATCATTGGCTTGAAGAAGACGAGCACGCCTCTGGCAAGAAAATCATGCCTTGCGTATCCCGCTTTGAAGGCAAAACATTAGTATTGGACAGATAAAATGACGATACAGTTCAACGACGAAACCTTTCGCGACGATTATTCGTTCCGCAATTCTGAACGCGCGATCAAACGCTTTCCGTTTCCGTTCGACAAAGACAGCTACATGTATGCGGTCAACATGGAACAGCATCGTGGCGGTCCGTCCGACAGCATCTATGAAAAGCGGTTCGATGTAGACGAGCATTACGTGTCTGAGATGCGCGATCGTGCGATGGTGCTGGCGGATGATCCGTTGCGCTGCCAATCGCTGCCGCACATGACGTTGGCTGGCTGGGATTTGTTGGAACTGATCATGGTGTCCAAGTCCGAAGATTATCCAGATTTGTTTCAGCTGCACCGCGATGGCGACCAGTGGCATTGGATTAACAAGCCACTTGGCATTGATGACAAGTTCACATTCATGGACGAAACCACGCTGCCATACGGGCCAATGGAATACATCACGCGCCAAACGCAGGGTGATTTTTGTGTGCTGGATCAGCGCGATGATAACCTGTGGATGGACGCGGGCATGATCACGACGCAAGCTGATTGGTCGCTGGACTTCGACATCGGCATGAACTTTTTCGAATGGCACGCGCCTGTGCCATTGGCCCATGAAAAAGGGATTTTTGTGCGTGCGTTGAAATTCTTGTTGAACATTCAGCAAGGTGCGCCTGCGCGTCGTTTGAACTGGACCATGACGGTTAATCCGTTGCTGGATACGTCGCCTGAAAATTACCACAAATGGGGCATCCAAAAGACCGAGCTGACGCCAGAAAACATCGGTTCGAAACAACATCTGCGGGTGGAATTACAAACCTTCTTCCGTTTGCCACGCTCAAACGGCCTCGTGTTTCCGATCCGCTGCTACCTGTGCAGCTTTCAGGATTTGATGACCTCGCCGAAATGGGGCCGTCGTTTGCACCGTGTGATCCGCGATTTGCCCGAAGAGCTGGCAACCTACAAAGGCTTTATCGACAACCGCCCGATGATGCTGGATTACCTGTCAAAGTTCGACGACGGGTTGCCCACATCAAACGGCATCTGGCCAGAGTTTGATACAGAGCCGCCCCTGCAAAAGTAGGTAAAAGTCCGGCAGATTTTTACGTGCTTTGTGGGTAAGAAATGATCGAGAGGTATCGCGCTGGCAATTTGACCAATGCCTCTGGCCCGTGCGGCGCATCTGCGTCAAAGAATAGCGTGTCGCCAGGTTTCAAAGAGTGAACCTCGTCGCCGTGGCGGTAATCGACCTCGCCTTCCAGAACATAGATCGTTTCAATTCCACCATGTTGGAAGGTGGGAAAAACATCAGATTCATCTGTTAGCGTGATCAAATAGGGTTCAACGATCACGCCCGAGGCGTTTGATCCAATATGCCCAAGCAGCTGGTATTGGTGGTTCGCGCGCGTACCTGCTCGCTCGGTTGTTAGGCCTTCACCTGTTTTGGTATGAACGGCTACGCGGCTTTCTTCAAAGCGGCGAAAGAAACTGGTTAGGGGAACACTCAGGGCGTCCGATAGGGTTTTTAGTGTGGTCAAAGACGGCGACGTATTGCCGTTTTCGATCTTGGACAGCATGCCAACGGACAATCCGGTGATGTGAGAAAGCTCTGCCACAGTGATCTTTTGTTGTTTGCGATAGGCACGTACTTCGCGACCGATCGCCACTTCGAGATTTTTCTCCCGATCGCCGTCGCGGGTTCTATGGGGGTCTTGAGTAAGCTTAATTGCCTGATCTGTACTCAATTTCTCAATATTCACTGCTTTTTCTTTCAATTTGGCTGCAAAACTTAGCCCGAGGTGGATTTTCTAGTTACCCAATCATATTCAAAATTTCACTCACAGAATATAAAAATAAACTACAGGTGAAAAATTTTCTGCCAAAAAATATCCCAAAACCACCCTTGCAGAGAAAAAAACTTGATTGTGAGGAAACTCATGTGACACAATGACCCAAGGAGTCGGAAGTGCTCTGGAGGGAATCACCGAACTCATCTTTGGGTTCGGTAAATTAATGCAGCTTCAACAAGAGCGTCTTTCACGACGCTTACATCAGGGAGATAAACATGAAAAAACTAACTACAGCTTTGACAGCCGGCGTTTTGGCAATGATGCCTTTGAGCGCGATGGCAGAAGACAGCAGTGATCCGATCGTTATTCCGATCCATAACTGGTCCTCACAAATCGTGATGTCCAACGTGGTTGGCCAAATGCTCGAAGGCATGGGCAACAATGTTGAATACGTAACAACAGACAGCCAAGCGGTTTACGAGTCAGTTCGCCTCGGTGACGTGACTATGGAATTGGAAGTATGGGAAGGCGCATTTGGCGCATCTTTCCGCGCAGCTCTTGAAAAAGGCGGCTTGCACGACGCGGGCGACCACGACGCAGTAACACGCGAAGACTGGTGGTACCCGATGTGGACAAAAGATGCATGCCCAGGCCTGCCATCTTGGGAAGCACTCAACGATTGTGCGTCTGTATTCGCTACTGCGGAAACAGGTGACAAAGGCCGTTACCTTGATGGACCAGTTGACTGGCTCAAGCACGGTAAAGAACGTGTAGAAGCGCTGGGCATGGATTTCGTTGTGATCAACGCGGGTTCTGCTGCTGCATTGTGGGCTGAAATCGGCGCTGCCGAAGCTGACAAAAAGCCAGTGGTTGTGTTCAACTGGACACCAAACTTTGCCGAAGCTGTATGGCCTGGCGAATTTGTTGAATTCCCAGAATGGGTAGACGGCTGTGACAAAGATCCATCCGTTGGTCCAAACCCAGATGCGCTTTATGACTGTGGTAACCCTGCAAAAGGCTACCTCAAGAAAGCAGCTTGGGATGGCATGGAAGCAAAATGGCCAGCCGCGTACAAAGCGCTGACTAAGATTTCTTTCACAAACCCACAGATCGCTCAGATGGCTAAATTCGTTGATACAGACGAGATGGAACCAGAAGAAGCAGCGACCGCATGGTTGGAAGCAAACAAAGACGTTTGGATGCCTTGGACACAATAATCCAAGTCTGAAGACATAATTTGAACCCCGTCCGGGCATGCTCGGGCGGGGTTCTTTTTTACAGTTGGTTTCGAACAAATAGGGGTTTGTTCAAAGTCAATTTTGACTAAGCTAAACACATAAAATTCGGGCTGCACGTCGGCCTTTGAGGGAGATCATGAAATGACCGAAGCACCCGTCATCACCTGCGAAAATGTTTGGAAGATTTTTGGGGATAACCCAGAGAAATATTTGCAAAACATGCCAGCAGGTCGGTCGTTCGATGACATTCGCGCGGATGGGTACATCGCGGGTGTGAAAGACGTTTCTATTGAAGTGAACCGTGGCGAAATGCTGGTGATCATGGGCCTGTCTGGCTCGGGAAAATCCACACTGGTGCGGTGTTTCTCTCGGCTTCATGATATCACGGGCGGTAAGATTACTGTTGAAGGGCAGGACATCATGTCCTTGCCAGAAAAAGAGTTGATCGATTTGCGTCGTAACAAAATGGGTATGGTGTTCCAATCTTTCGGATTGCTGCCGCATCGCACGGTTTTGGAAAACGTCGCCTTCCCTTTGGAAATGCGTGGTCAAGACAAACACACGCGTCGTGAACGTGCGATGGAAGTGGTGAAACTGGTTGGCCTTGATGGGCGCGAAGATTATTTCCCGCGCGAATTGTCTGGGGGCCAACAGCAACGCGTGGGTATCGCGCGTAGCCTTGCGATTGAGCCTGATATTTGGTTCTTGGACGAGCCTTTCTCTGCGCTCGACCCGTTGATCCGCCGTGAAATGCAGGATGAATTCTTGCGTCTGCAAGAGTTGCTAAACAAGACCATCGTTTTCATCACGCACGATTTTGACGAGGCGTTGCGCCTTGCGGATCGTATCGCGATTATGAAAGACGGCGCTGTTGAACAATGCGACACACCTGATCAAATTGTCCTGAACCCTGCAACCGAATACGTTGCGAAGTTCACCGAAGAAATCGAAAAATCCCGCGTCGTGCATGCCCGCGTTTTGGCCAATTTGGTTGATGGTGCAAAACGCCCTGAAGGCGAAGCCGTTCGGGCGGGTGCTACCATACAAAACCTTGCACGTCAGCTTATCAACGAAACACGCGAAGAGCTGCCAGTCGTGACCAGCAAAGGCGAATATCTTGGGGTTTTGAAACGCCAAGAAGCCTTAGACATTTTGTTGGGTGCAGACTAATGGCTATCGTAGATGATGGCACCCAAGACAGCATCGGAGGTATGACCCGTTTGCAGGTTGGACTGATCCTTCTTGTGGCGGCAGTTGTGCTGTGTTTTGCACGCGCTTTGGGCGTTTTGCCAGAGGCATTGATCCGCATTCCAGACGCTATGATCCCGCCTTTTGCTGTGTGGATGGACGCGATCTTTAATTTCTTACGCTACACGCTAAAACTTGAGGTTCTAACCCGTTGGTTCGCCGAAGGTCCGTTGGAATTTATGCTCGATACAACGGGTAACTTGCTGTACGGCAAGCGCCGTTGGCCGTTCCTTGGCCCAATCCCATGGACTGCAATCGCCGCTGCGATGGCCGTGGTTGGGTATTATCTTGGTGGCTGGCGCATGGCGCTTTTGGTCGGTGGCACCCTTGTTTGGACCGCGTTGATTGGCCAGTGGAAACTGGCCATGCAAACCATGTCTGTTCTGGTGGTTGCTGCGCCATTTGCCTTTGCGCTTGGCCTGTTGATCGGCATCTGGGCGTGGAAATCTCCAATGGTTGATAAAGCGGTCAAACCCATCCTGAGTGTTTTGCAGACACTGCCGTTTTTCACGTACCTGTTGCCCGCCGTTATTTTCTTTAAAGTTGGCCCAACCGCAGGGGCCGTGGCAACCATCGTTTATGCGATGCCACCGATGATTTTGATGACCACGCTGGGCCTGAAAAAGGTGTCACCCGAGGTCGTCGAGGCAGGCAAAATGTCTGGCTGTTCAAGGTGGCAAATGCTGCGTCACGTATACATTCCTGCCGCGCGGACCGAGATTCTTGTGGGTGTGAACCAAGTTATCATGCTGTGTTTAGCGATGGTTGTTCTAACCGCGTTTATCGGCATGCCGGGTCTTGGCGCTAAACTTTTGGCAATGATGGGCAGCTTCAAACTCGGTCGTTCGCTTGAAATCGGTGTGACGATTGTTTTGCTGGCTGTGATGCTCGATCAGATGTCAAAGGCTTGGGTTGTAAAGCAGCCTGAACATTTTGATCGTGGTACTGCATGGTGGCGTCGGCATGTCTTTTTAATCATCGCGCTGGGCTGCTTTTTTGGCCTAACGGCTTTTGCGAAACTACCGCAACTTATCGAATATTTTAATCTTGGTATATTTCCTTCTGAGGAGCCAAGCGTGTTGAGATCAGTAACCCAACCTTTAGACCACATCTCCAACAAGCAGCATTTTTCGCAGGGTAAAATTCTGGATAAATGGATCAAAAATATATTGGCTATCGATGCGATCCAAGCGGTCACGGATTTCTTGCGTTGGTTCTTTATCGTTTGGGTTCTGATCCCGTTCCGCACCGCACTTTTGTGGGTTCCGACGCCTGCGTTCATCTTGGTCGTTACCGCGTTTTCATTCTGGCTTGGTGGTAAGCGTCCCGCGATTTACGCGGCTGCATTCTTTACAATCGTTGCGCTCACGGGTTGGTGGGATCGTTCGATCATCACGCTTTATGCCGTTCTATCTGCGGTGATTATTTCCATGTTCATCGGTATCCCGCTTGGGATCACAGCAGCGCGGTCTGAAAAATGGTCACGGCGCATACTTTTGGCCTGTGATACGGCGCAAACTTTCCCGTCATTCATCTATCTGATCCCCGCAATCATGTTGTTTGGCGTGAATGATTTGGCTGTCGTGTTCTCGATCGTGATCTTCACCACTGTGCCACTGACCCGCTACACCATCGAAGGTTTGCGCACTGTGCCGCTCGAAATGATTGAAGCTGCGGATATGTCGGGCGCAACGCGTCGGCAGAAATTGACCAGTGTGCAGCTGCCTTTGGCGTTACCAACGATGGCTGTTGGTTTTAACCAAGCGATCATTTTTGCCTTTTTCATGGTGATCATCGCGGCGTTTATTGGCACGCAGGATTTGGGCCAAGAATTGCAAAAAACTTTGGCGGGAACTGAGCTGGGTAAAAACTTTGTTCTGGGTATCAACGTGTCGCTGATGGCGCTGACCTTTGACATGACAATCATGGCTTGGGCAGAGCGGCGCAAACGTGCGTTAGGTCTGGGGTAGAGAGCGCAAACAAAGATGTTTAGGATGGATTGGTGCAGACTGCCGAACAATCCTAGAACCGCTTGGCCTTTTTGGCGAAAGACTTTTTGGTGCCCAGAAGAGGACGTCGAACTTTCTATGTTCTGATTTAATTACAGATACTTATTTTAGTTCAAAAATATTAAAGTGGTCCCGAAAGCGGTCCTCTTAGATAGGAGGGACGCCATCTCTATTCACGTACCAATTTCAAGCTGAACCGTGTCGTAGCTCTCGCTGAGTGGCGTCAATTATTGGGCGCATAGATTCAGGCTATGCCAACAATATGATGCGTGTTCTTATTTGTTTAATGGTACCATCCCGATCATTCTTCCTGATGAGCAGACTTTATGCACCTTAGCATCGCTTGCACTTTCTCTGTGCGGTGAAGGTC
>JABBAP010000023.1 GCA_018607905.1 Paracoccaceae bacterium
TGACCGACGGTCGCCAAACCTGCGGTGATGCCTGCAAAAACACGGCGCAATACGCAGAACAGGGCATGGTTGTGCACGTGATCGGCTTCAAGATTGATGAGAATTTTGAGCGGTGGCCCGGCTATTTTGCCGAGTCCGGTGGCCTGAAACGAGAGCCATCGCGGTGTTTGTCTGATGCGACGGATGGGATTTTTATGCTGACACATACGGTTGCGGAATTAACCGAGGCCTTGCAAGAAACGATGGGCTGTGCGGTTGTCGGGCGCGGGCCTACAACGTATCGCCAAACTCGATATCCGGTTTAAACTCAACCACTTGGCGCACGGCGCGATAATCTGGTTGTTCGTGTTCCAAGATCAATTGCGCGGCTTTTTTGCCAATCTCAAAGCGGTAGGCGTTCATTGTGGCGGTCAGCATCGGCATGCCGTTGCGCAGATCGAGGCCGTTAAATCCTGCGAGTGCCAGTTGGTCTGGCACGGAAATATCGTTCATGATGCAGTGCATCAGGCCGCCGCACGACATGGTATCAGAGGAATAATAGATCATTTCGATTTCTGGCGAGCGTTCGAGCAGTTTTTCTGTCAGTTGGCGGCCCAACAATAGGGTTGATCCCCCTGAGAAGAACTCTTGGTCGCATAGGGTGATGCCTGCTTCGGATAACGCTTGTTGAAAGCCCTGAAACCGTTTGGCGGCGCGGTGATCTAGGGGGTATTTCGTGCCGATAAAGCCAAGTTTTCTGTAGCCGCGTGCGATGATGGCTTTGCCTGTTTCATAGCCTGCGCGACGGTGGGACACACCAACCGCGAGATCAACAGGATCGCCGTCCACGTCCATGATTTCGACGATGGGAATGCCTGCGTTGGCCATCATTTTACGGGCTGCATCTGTGTGTTCGAGCCCAGCAACGACGAGGCCCTTGGGTTGCCAACTGAGCATTTCGCGGATCACGGTTTCTTCGGTGTTTAGATCGTAATCGGACACGCCAAAAACCGGCTGCATGGCGGTGGTTTTTAGGATGTTAGACAGGCCCGTAAGGACTTCGGCAAAGACGAAACTGCTGATCGAAGGCACCACGACGCCGACCAAATCGACAGATTTTGACGACAGGCTGCCTGCGATGCGGTTTGGAACGTAACCGACCTTTTTGGCGGCTTCTAACACGCGGTCGCGGGTGGTGGGGGAGGCTTCGCCTTTGCCCCGTAAAACGCGGCTGGCTGTCATTTCTGAAACGCCAGCGAGTTCTGAGATGTCTTTAAGGGTTGGTCTGCGCGCCATGTTAGGAGTATCCGTTATTTAACGTGAATATGTTTTTCTAACGTTAGGAGGCGTTGGAGTCAATTCAGCCGCACGCAGGCCGTTGAAATTATTGCAAAATTAGGTAGGAAATGACCCGTTAACCGAACAAATCGTGGCACAGTTCTAACGCGGACACGAGTTTATCGACCTCTTCTGTCGTATTATACAGGCCGAATGACGCACGACAGGTCGCGGTAACGCCCAAATGTTCCATCAGGGGTTGGGCGCAGTGGTGCCCTGCCCGCACGGCGATGCCCCGCTGATCGACCACGGTAGAAATGTCGTGCGCGTGCGCTGCACCATCCAGCGTGAAAGAAAAGATCGCGCCTTTGGTGGCAGAGTTGCCTTGGATATTGAGCCAGTTCAGCCCACTGAGTTTTTCCTGTGCGTAATCGCGCAAAAGACGTTCGTGGTTGGCGATGTTGTCCATGCCAATATCCATCATGTAGTTGAGCGCAGCGCCAAGGCCAATCATCTGCACGATGCCGGGGGTGCCTGCCTCAAACTTATGAGGGGGATCATTGTAGGTGATCACGTCTTTGCCCACGGTGCGGATCATGTCGCCGCCCCCAATAAAGGGCTGCATTTCGGCCATACGTTCACGTTTCACATAGATCGCGCCAGAGGCAGACGGGCCATAGAGTTTATGCCCCGTGATCGCATAGAAATCTGCACCAATATCGACCACATCGACAGGCATGTGAACGGTAGCTTGCGAGCCATCGACCAATACCATAACGCCCTTTTCGTGGGCGGCGGTGCAGATGGTTTTCACATCCACAACCGTGCCCAGTACATTGGACATGTGGGTGATGGCGATAAGTTTGGTTTTCGGAGTGATGGCATCAATCACCGCTTGTGGATCAAGGTCGCCGTTCACGTCGGTGTCGACCCATTTCAACACCACGCCCATGCGTTCGCGCAGGAAATGCCAAGGGATGATGTTGGCGTGATGTTCCATCACCGAGAGGATGATTTCATCCCCCGCCTGAAGGTTTGGAATGCCCCAACCGTAGGACACCATGTTGATGCCCTCGGTTGTGCCAGAGTTGAAGATGATTTCGTCTTCATGTTCGGCATTGAGGAATTTTTGCACCGTGGCGCGCACGGCTTCGTATTTTTCTGTCGCAAGATTGGACAAGAAATGCAGGCCGCGATGCACGTTGGCGTATTCTTCTGCGTAGCCGCGCGTGGTTGCATCAATCACGACCTGAGGCTTTTGTGCAGAGGCGCCGTTATCGAGGTAAACCAGCGGCTTACCATTCACTTCTCGCGATAGGATTGGAAAGTCTGCGCGGATTTTTTGGACATCATACATGGGACTAATTCGCTGGTTCGATGGGAACAGAAACGCCCAGCAAGCCGAGCACGATAAGGAGCAGGATGCCAAAAGCAAATTGCGTTCCGATAATGCCAAGTACCACAGGAAACACCTGAGTAAAGCCGTGAAGTTCCATAACCTGTGCGGTCATTTGAACCATCGCGACGATCACGACCAGGATCAAAACGAGGCCGGTGATTTCAGGCCCCACCGCGGCGGCAAAGGGGACGGGTATTTGCATGAGCAGAAGGATGAAGTTGACCCAGACGACCATTTTCATGCTGTCGTCAAAACTGCCCGTGCCACCGAATTTTTTGCCAACCACGTAAACAAGGATACCGCCGCCAAACATCGTGAGCGCCAGCATGATCGCGCTGGTGGTGATGGGAACGACGGCTTGTTCGGGCCCTGTCGGGGTGGGGCCAAAAACAGTGAAAGCCGCAGAGATAATCAGATTGAGCACGATCACAAGCCACGCGGCGTTGATCACGTCTACACGCTGGGTTGGGATGGCCAAAACGGTGCGTAGACCAACCCTTGGCTGGGTCAGCGACTGTACTGCGAGGGGCAGAAAATCAAACAGTCGCTGTGGGGTCATCCAATCATATCTCCGACGCCGAGTGTGAGTGTTGCGATGGTCAGGGCCAAGGCAAACAGGGTCATGGCCATAAATGTTGGCGATGTGAGGCGGAATTTGTTCGCCTCGGCTGTGCCGGCAGCGATGTACCAAACGAATGGAATAAGGCCGAGCCAATAGACCGGAAGTGCGACCAATTTGTTGCCCAGCATCGGCATTTGGGGTTCGTACATGCCCATAACGGCGGCGATAACTGCGGCGGCGAGGCCAAAGGGAGCGGACACGAATGCGCCCCAGAACACGCCTGTGCGCGTGGCTTTCCAGTTCGCCTCGCCTTTGAAAAGAGAGGTCACGCCAAAGACGAGCATCGAAAACCCGTACATCAGGGCGGTACGCAGCATCAGAGCTGCGACCATCAAAAGGCCAATTTTATCGGGTGAGATGAGGCCACCTGCTGCGGAGGCTGGGGCAACCAAAGTTTTGAGAGTCCAAGAAATGAAAAACACCATATCCGAGACAAGAACGTAGAAAAGCAGCCGTCCCTCGCTGGGTTTTTCGCGCAACAGTCGGCGTGTGGACGCGCGCATGTCTTGCCAGCCATCCTTGAGGCGATCAAACAAACCGCTGCGTTCAAATTGAAAGACGCCGTTGCCAGCTTCGAATTCTTCTTCGATCTGTGTCATATGCCTGCTCTGCTTTTTATGTTGTTTTTCAACATGATAATCAGGTCTTTGTACTGCGCGGAAATTCAACAACCGCAAGGCACGTGACCCATTGCCAGAAGAAAACCACAGTCGTGAGCAGCGAAGCAACTAAAAAAACGGGCGGTGGGGTAAACACTTTGCAAATGCCGCTTATCAGCACCAGCGGCGTTGCGACCATGACGGCCCACATTAGCGCGAGGCGGGTTTGTGCCCAAGTGCCCTGCCCTTTAAAGAGTTTGAGGATCAAACGGAACACGGCGGCGATTGCATAGAGGAACAACGTGCCAAACAAAACACGCCAGATGAACAGCGCGCCAAGTTTGCCGTTTAGGATATCGCTGCTTTCGCCAGCAGCGGTTACGCCAGCGGCCAAGCCAGGGAGATCGGCCACAAAGGACAGAAAACACGCGGTCAGCCCTAGCATCAAGGTCCGTGGTTCGGACATGATGCTCAGTTGATGCTGCATTTGCGCGCGCGGGCCGCGAAAGGCCGCGCCGATATCCATCAGGATCGACATGTATTAGCCTTGGCGACGGGCCATCCAGCGTTCCAATCGGGCGCGGATGGTTTCAGAAAGGGTCTCGTCTTCGATTTCCTCAATGGCCTCCCCAAGGAATGCGAGTGTCAGCATATCTTGGGCCGTGCCATGGGGAATACCGCGCGACGTGAGGTAGAACAGTGCGGTTTCGTCGATCGCGCCAACGGTGGAGCCGTGCGAACAGGCCACGTCATCGGCGTAGATTTCCAGCTCTGGTTTGGCTTGGAAGGTGGAGTTGTCGTCGAGCAGTAAGCCTTGGCTGATTTGGTAGCCGTCGGTTTTTTGCGCGCCGGGTTGGACAAGAATTTTGCCCTGAAAAACGCCAACAGCACCGCTGCGCAGCACCTTTTTATAGACCTGACGGCTCTCGCAATTTACCGCGTCGTGGGTGATGAACACAGTGTCATCATGATGGAACGTGCCGTCCCCCGCGCAGGCGCCTGCCACGGTTGCGTGGGCATCGTCGCCCTTAAATTCGATGATGGCTTCGTTGCGCGTTAGCACGCCGTTCACGGTGAGGGTGAAGGATTTAAAGCTGCTTTCTTTGCCCAATCGCGCAAAAATATGGGTAACGGCGCGGCGTTCATGATCGCGGCCTTGGGCGCGCACGTGGTGGAAAGAGGCGTTGTCTGCGACGTCGACTTCCATGACCATGTTGCAACGTGCGGCGGCGGGGCCGTTTTCAAGGATTGTGAGGTCTGCGCCGGCTTCCAGCTTGATCGTGTGGTGGATCGTGGCATCAGAGTTTTCGTCTTGGTGCAGATAGATGAAGCTGACAGGTTTGGCCGCTTTGCCCGTTGCGCGAATGACGAGGCCCTGCGTTGCCGTTGCCGTGTTTAAGGCCGCAAGGGGGCGTGGCACGGGGCGCTGGCCGTTGGTTTCAAGCACACCATAAAGGGCGGAGGCCCAGTGGATATCGGCCTGCCCTGCGGTTTCCAGTGTTTCGATTTCAACGCCAGCCAGATCCAACGGGTCGGACATTTCTGCGTTGTAAATGCCATCCACGAAAAAGACTTTGACCCGATCAACATCGTCAAACAGACGTTCTTCTTTGTTGTCAAAGATCGCGGCTGGTGTTGGCGCATCCGACGTGAGCGTCGTTGGATCGGTGTATTTCCAATACTCGTCACGTTTCTGCGGCATGCCGTATTCAGAAGCGCTGGCAAGGGCGGCTTTGCGGGCCTCCGTAATCCAAGCGCCGCCTGTTGGCAGTGCCACGTCTGGCATAACGTAGGCCGTTTTTTTGATCGGTTTTCTATTCGCGTAGATCATTTTAGTTCTTTTCGCTTTATTCTGAAACCTGTTGTGGTGCTGGTTGGCGTGTTGGCCTGCGGCACCGACTGGCGTTTCATTATTTTGTTTTTAGCTGTGAAATGCCTTAGGCAACCTCAGCCAAAATGTCGGCGTAACCGTTGTTTTCAACTTCAAGCGCGAGTTCAGGGCCACCAGATTTAACGATTTTACCGTCTGCCATGATGTGCACCACGTCTGGTTTGATGTGATCGAGCAGGCGTTGGTAGTGCGTGATCACAAGGAACGAGCGTTTGCCATCGCGCAGCGCATTTACGCCTTCGGCAACCAGTTTCATCGCGTCCACATCGAGCCCTGAATCGGTTTCATCCAGAACGCACATTTTTGGTTCCAGCATCGCCATTTGCAGGATTTCGTTGCGTTTCTTTTCACCGCCAGAAAAGCCTACGTTTACAGGACGTTTCAGCATATCCGCGTCGATTTTCAGGGACTTCGCTTTGGCGCGCACCTCTTTGAGGAATTCAGCGGCGGACAGCTCGTCTTCGCCACGTGCTTTGCGTTGTGAATTTACGGCTGTGCGCAGGAAGGTCATGTTGCCAACGCCCAGAATTTCGACGGGGTATTGGAAAGCAAGGAACAGGCCAGCGGCGGCGCGCTCTTCTGGGTCCAGCTCTAGGATATCTTCGCCAAATAGTGTGGCGGAACCTGCGGTGACTTCGTAGCCGTCTTTGCCTGCAAGGACGTAAGATGTTGTGGATTTACCAGAGCCGTTTGGCCCCATGATTGCGTGCACTTCGCCTTCGCCAATTTTCAGATCGACGCCCTTGAGGATTGTTTTGTCTTCTTCTTCAAGATCGACGCAGAGGTTTTTGATTTCTAACATTTTATTCTCTCATTTATCATTCGGGACGACGGAGTGCCGTGCGTATCTGTGGGGGCGATTAATCTTTGGGACCGCCGTATTTTCGGATTAAGTAAAAGGAGGCCGCTGCGGAAAATCCGAGCACGGCGGATGCGATGAGGTTCACCATGAACGAGCCGCCAACGCCTGTTCCGTAGCCGATGGCAAACAGAACGATGAAGACCGCGAGGCCGTAAAAGACTACGAATTTGTTGCCGCTTCCGATCATCCAACGGATCCTTCTAGCGAGATCGCGACCAACGCCTGTGCTTCCATCGCGAATTCCATTGGGAGGGCTTGCAAGACTTCTTTGCAGAAACCGTTCACGACCAATGCGACGGCGTCTTCTTCGCCGATTCCGCGTTGGCGACAATAGAACAGTTGTTCGTCGTCCACTTTGGAGGTGGTTGCTTCGTGTTCAACCCGCGCTGTGTTGTTTTTCACCTCAATATAGGGAACGGTGTGTGCCCCGCATTTATCGCCGATCAGCAAGCTGTCGCACTGCGTGAAATTCCGCGCGTTGGCGGCTTTGGGGTGCATTGAAACTAGGCCGCGATAGGTGTTTTGCGCTTTGCCAGCCGAAATGCCCTTGGACACAATCCGCGACTTGGTGTTTTTGCCAAGGTGGATCATTTTGGTGCCTGTATCGGCCTGTTGCATGTTGTTGGCGATGGCGATGGAGTAAAATTCGCCCTGTGAATCGTCGCCGCGTAGGATGCAGGACGGGTATTTCCACGTGACAGCAGAGCCTGTTTCGACTTGGGTCCACATCACTTTGGCGCGGTCGCCACGGCAATCGGCGCGTTTGGTGACGAAATTGTAGATGCCGCCTTTGCCGTCTTCATCACCTGGGTACCAGTTTTGCACCGTTGAGTATTTGATTTCACTGTCTTCGAGCAAGACCAGTTCAACGACCGCCGCGTGAAGCTGTGCGATGTCGCGTTGCGGGGCTGTGCAGCCCTCGAGGTAGGAGACATACGAGCCTTTGTCCGCGATGATGAGTGTGCGTTCAAACTGGCCGGTGTTTTCAGCGTTGATGCGGAAATATGTGGACAGTTCCATCGGGCATTTGGTGCCCTCTGGGATGTAAACGAACGAGCCGTCTGAGAACACGGCGGAATTGAGCGTGGCGTAGTAGTTATCGGATTGTGGGACCACGGTGCCGAGGTATTTTTTCACCAGTTCGGGGTAATCTTGGATCGCTTCTGAGATCGAACAAAAGATGACGCCTGCTTTGAGCAACTCGTCTTTGAATGTTGTGCCAACGGAGACGGAATCAAACACCGCATCCACGGCAACACGGCGCTCGCCTTCGGGGGCTTCGACGCCTGCAAGAAGGGCTTGTTCTTTTAGCGGAATGCCAAGTTTCGCGTATGTTTCCAGTAGCTTGGGGTCGACTTCATCCAGTGATTTCGGCTTTTCGACCATAGATTTTGGACGGGCGTAGTAATACTGATCCTGGAAGTCGATTTTTGGGTAATCAACCATAGCCCATTCAGGCTCGTCCATTTGCAACCAGCGTTCATACGCTTCTAGGCGCCATTCCAGCATCCATTCAGGCTCGCCGTTCTTTTCGGAAATCAGACGAACGATGTCCTCAGACAGGCCTTTGGGGGCGTATTCGATTTCGATGTCGGTTTCAAAGCCGTATTTGTATTTGCCGCCAACAGATTGCACGGCATCCACGGTGTCTTGATCGACGCCGTCTTTGACTTGTACTTGATCTACAGTATCCATGTCGTTTCCTTACGCCGCGCGGGCCTTGAATTTCTTGTATTGAGCGAGCCATGCGTCTGCGAAACCCATCAGCTCATTTTGCGTTGTTGTCGGGCCAATGCTCACGCGGATGGCGGAGCTGGCGGTAATGTCGTCAAAGCCCATCGCCGTCAAGACACGGGAGCGTTTTACTTTGCCGCTGGAACAGGCTGACCCAGCGGAAATTGCGTAACCCGCGAGGTCCATTTGCATGACTTGGGTTTCACCTTTCCATCCCGGAACGGCGATGCAGGACGTGTTCGGCAGGCGTTTGGCTGCCTGTCCCACAAAGATAGCGTCGGGTACGGCGTCGGCAAGGCGGGCCTCGAATTGATCGCGCAGGGCTTCAACTGGTTCCCACAGGCCGTTATCGAGGTCGCGTTGCGCCGCTTCTGCCGCTGCGCCGAACCCTGCGATTCCAATAACGTTTTCTGTGCCAGAACGACGGCCCTGTTCTTGGCCTCCGCCTTTGATTTGTGGTTTCAGCTCTAGGCCTTGTTGCAAAACAACCGCGCCGATGCCCTTTGGTCCGCCGAGTTTGTGCGCTGACAGCAAGGCCATTTGCGCGCCCGACCATTCAAAAGCGAAACTAGTTTTGCCAAAGGCCTGTACAGCATCGCAAAGCGCAATGTTTTCGAACCCTGTCTGAAGGATGCCTGTTTCGCTGTTGGCCGCTTGGAGCGCGGTTGTCGTTGGCGCACTCGTCAGGACTGTGCCGTTTTCGACGGAAATATCAGCCGTGCACCACGCAGCAACGGCGTCGTGCTCTACATCGGCGCAATGAATTTCGCGCCCAGCGAGCGCTAACCCTGCCCCTTCAGTCGCACCAGAGGTGAAGGCGATGTCTGCACTGTCTGCGCCAAAAGCCGATTTGATCTTAACGCGGGCAGTCTCAACAATCGCTAGGGCTTTACGCCCTTCACCGTGCACGCTCGACGGGTTGCCCACAACATCCATCGCCGCGATCATTGCGGCGCGGGCTTCGGGGCGCAGGGGCGCTGTGGCGTTCCAATCTAGGTATACGCGGCTCATGGGGTGCGGGCCCCCACGTTCTTCTGGCCAAAAATATCCAAATCCCGTTCCATCATTTTTCATCCACCAATTCAAATAGAGAGGGGACGGCAGGGCATGGAACCATTTGGTTTTCGATGATGTCGGAAAGCCGTGCTTGGTGCAGGAAGACGTAGACGTGGGCTGACAGGCTCTCCCAGAAACGGTTGGACAGGGATTGCGCGCGCGAGCCTGATGATGCCCCCGATGCGCCTGCCCCTTGGCTGAGCGCATCCATTGTTTCGTCTACGGCTTCAAGGATGGTTGAAAGGCGAATTGCATCTGGAGTTTCCGCCAAACGGTATCCACCGCCCGGGCCACGCACGCTTTGCACCACGCCAGAGCGGCGCAATTTAACAAAAAGCTGCTCGAGATAGGCCAGCGAAATGTTTTGGCGTTCGGAAATCTCACCCAAAGACACGAGACCGCCTTTTGATTCTTGTGCCAAATCAACAAGGGCAATCAAAGCATATCTGCCTTTTGTGCTGAGTTTCACGTGACTAAACCCTTTGCAAGTGTTGACGTGCGCGGTGTGAGGGCTTACTCAATATATCTTGAGTGCGGCCCCCGCGCCCAATTTAGAATTGTTCTAGGTTTTCCGAGCAGTTTAGTCAACATCTCACGATGCTGAAAAAACCGCTAAATGGACCGCCGATATTACGGAGCCTGATTGCACGAATGCCTGAAGTAATTTTTCCCGGACCAGACGGACGTTTGGAAGGCCGATATCACCCCCAAAAGCAAAAAGATGCGCCCATCGCGATCATCTTGCATCCACACCCGCAATTTGGCGGCACGATGAACAACAAGGTTGTTTATAATCTGCATTATGCGTTCCATAAAATGGGGTTCACGGTGCTGCGGTTTAATTTCCGTGGTGTTGGCAAATCGCAGGGCGAATACGATCAAGGTATTGGCGAGTTGTCTGACGCGGCGTCTGCGCTCGATTATTTGCAAGCAATGAACCCAAATGCGAAACATTGCTGGGTTGCTGGATTTAGTTTTGGCGCGTGGATTGGCATGCAGTTGTTGATGCGCCGTCCAGAGATTTCTGGATTTATCAGTGTGGCACCGCCGGCCAATATGTACGACTTTTCGTTTCTGGCACCCTGCCCTGCGTCTGGTTTGATCATCAACGGATCAGGCGACCGCGTTGCGCCGCCGCCAGACACAATTGATTTGGTGGACAAACTGCACGAGCAGAAGGGTATTACAATTACCCACCAGGTTCTTGATGGTGCGGGTCACTTCTTTGAAAATGATCACATGGATACGATGATCGGCAATGTCGATACCTACGTGCGCCGTCGTTTGACCGAGACAACGCGATAGTATTTTCGCCTTCGGCGAGGATATTTAAGGCCAGAAGAATTAGGGCCGAATGAATTAAGGGGTGGCGATTTTGCCGCCCCTTTTTGGTTCGTGGCAGCCTGTTGTTAAAGGTGCGCTGATGGGGAGGCCGCGCAGGGTTCGCACGGCGAGGTAGGCAAAGGCTTGGGCCTCGAGCATATTGCCGTCTAAGTTGAGGGTTTCGATGGGGGTGATCGTGCCTGATAGGCGTTTTTTAAGCTCGTTCATCAGAGTGGGGTTTTGGGCGCCGCCCCCGCAGATGTACCAGTTTTGCGGCTGGGTTGGCAGGTGAGGTTGGTTTGCGGCAACACAGGCGGCGGGGAGTGCGGTTAGGGTCGCAGCTGCGTCTGGGGTGGAGAGGTGTTCGACCAGTTTCAGCGCATCGTGGAAATCATGGCGGTCCAGTGATTTCGGTGGTTTTTGTGCGAAGAACGCCCGTTGGAAGATGCGCGTGAGGATGGTTTCGTCGGGCGTCCCTGTAGCGGCGAGCGCACCGTTTTCATCCAAGGGTTGGTTTAGGCGTGATTGCATTAGATCGTTTAGAGGCGCGTTCGCGGGGCCCGTGTCAAATGCAAGCAAAGCGTCTGCGGATTCGGGTGTGGGTTTGCTGGGGTCGATCAGGGTGACGTTGCCAACGCCGCCGAGGTTTAAGAAGGCGGTTGGTTCTGAGATTCCCGCCCATTTGGCGCAGGCGAAGTGGAAGAAGGGGGCCAGTGGTGCACCCTGCCCGCCGTGTTTCATGTCGTTTGTGCGAAAATCCCAGATGGTTTGGATGCCTGTGCGATTGGCGAGATCGATGCCATCGCCAAGCTGGAAGGTGCGTGCATTTTCAGGATCGTGATTTAGGGTTTGGCCATGAAAGCCGACGAGATCGATGTTTTCAAATTCACCAACAATTTCCGCGTGGGCGGATTGGATAACGTGGCGTGCGGCGTTTAGGATTTCGGGGTCGTCTTGGGGCCACAGGCCTTGGGCGGCCGCTAAGATTTCGACCTCGCGTGCAGTGAATGGGCGAAAAGCGCTTTCGCCGAACTCGTGGATTTCAACGCCGTCGGTGAGCAGAACGGCAGCATCGACACCGTCCATTGAGGTGCCTGACATTAGGCCAAGTGCGCGGATGGGGGTAAAATCTGCCATTGGTCTTTCCTTTCGCGGGGCACCCGTTATACGTAGCGGCCTGAAACATAACAAAGAAAGACAAAACCGATGACTTACAAGCCCAAATCTGAGTTTCTGCACGTGATGCAGAGCCGGGGCTTCTTGCAGGACTGTACAGACCTGGAGGGGCTCGATGAACGCCTACTCAAAGGTGTATTACCTGCCTATATCGGCTTTGATGCGACAGCGGACAGCTTGCATGTGGGATCGCTGATCCAGATCATGATGCTGCGTTGGTTGCAAAAGACTGGCCACAAGCCTGTTACGTTGATGGGGGGTGGGACGACCAAGATTGGGGATCCGTCTGGTAAGGACGAGTCCAGACAGATGATCACGGCTGAGAAGATTGCGCAGAATGTTGGCGGGATTTTCAAAGTGTTTGAAAAATACCTGACGTTTGGCGATGGTCCGACCGATGCGGTGCAGCCCAACAATGCAGAATGGCTGGATAAGCTGAATTACATCGAGTTTTTGCGCGATATTGGCCCGCATTTCACCATTAACCGCATGTTGACGTTCGAAAGCGTGAAGCAGCGGTTGGATCGTGAACAGCCGCTGACGTTTCTTGAGTTCAACTACATGCTGTTGCAGAGCTATGATTTCATGGAGCTGAACAAACGTTACGGCGTTGGATTGCAGATGGGTGGCTCTGATCAGTGGGGCAACATCGTGAATGGTGTTGATCTGACGCGGCGGATTTCGCAGACACAGGTGTTTGGGCTGACCACGCCGTTGCTGACCAAAGCGGATGGCTCCAAGATGGGCAAATCGGCGGCGGGTGCGATTTGGTTGAATGAGGATAAGTTGAGCTCGTACGAGTTTTGGCAGTTCTGGCGCAACACGTTGGATGCAGATGTGGGTAAATTCCTGCGGCTGTTTACCGAGATTGATCTGGATGAATGTGATCGTTTGGGTGCGCTTGAGGGTTCGGAAATCAACGAGGCTAAAACAGTTCTGGCGAATGCGGCGACGACGCTTGCACACGGCGCGGAGGCTGCAAAAGCGGCAGAAGCAACAGCGCGTGAAGTGTTTGAAAAAGGCGGCGTTGGGGATGATTTGCCGACGGTTGTTCTGGATGCCAACGATGTGGGCGACGGGATTTCTATCGTTCAGTTGTTCGTGAAATCGGGCCTGTCTGGATCGGGCAAAGACGCAAAACGGCTGATTTCAGATGGCGGTGCCAAGCTGGATGATGTTGCGGTGACAGATGCTGGAACGATGATTTCTGCAGATCAGTTGCGCGGCGCAATCAAGCTGTCGGCTGGCAAAAAACGCCACGCATTGGCAAAAATCCTATAATTTGATGCTCGGGGATTAGTTTCCGAGCATCCACTTTCCGTTCGGATGAAACGCGTGGAACGCAAAGGCAAAGGCCACGTCGTGTGCGATATCTTGGCCCTTTGCGTTTATGACGCGGATAGAACCGACGTCTTTGCCCTGCCCTATTTTGGCGGCGTCCAGCGCCGAGGCGGTTCCTGCAATCCACGAAATTGTGACGCCTTTTTCGGTGATTTCATTCATTTTGCGCAGCCGTTCCAGCGGCCACGCCCGATTTTTCACTACGACAACACGGGACAAGGGTTCGATGTCGTGGGGCGGCATTTCCCCGTTGTACAAAAACGGACGATCAAGACTGTCGTAGCCCGCATACGGATTTTGGCCGTAACGGCGGCTTGATTTGGGTTCAGCCATCACAAGACCATCTGGGTTTCGCGCCCTAAATGCGCCCCAGCTTTCCATCCAGCCTGGTAGTTTTTTCAACTTACGACCGGTTTGAACGCCGACAATCCCCGTTCCGCTGAACTGTTGCCACCAGCTTTCGGTTTCGCGATCAAACATGATCATATCGGAATTGCGCAGCTTGCCCGATACGCCGAACGTAAGGGTTTTTCCCGACACGCGGCGATCAAAGATGATGCCCGAATTGCAAAGCGGGCAGAAAGTGACCGCGATGGGGGTGCTGCCCACCGTGTCATTCGCGATTTCATGCCACATGAGGTAGCGGATCGGATAGGCGCGCGCCGTTTCGCCGTCTAATTCTACGACCATGACGGGTTCACGGTTCGGGATGTTTTTGGATTGATCAACGCGGATCATTTGAGGATTGTCGATAGCGGGAATGCCATCGCGCGGCGGGCCGCCGGACAGGATTTCGGTGAAGGGCACATCTGATTTGCCAAAATCAGTGTTGGGCCATTCGTGTTTCCAAAATTGAACCTGCGCCACTGCCGGAGCGGTAAAAACAATCATGCAAAGTGTAAAAATAAAACGGATCATGGCATCCTCAGAACTGGGTCTGGCGATGGTGACATGAAATTTAGCAAAGCGCAGCCCTGCTCACGCAGTGTTGAAAGGCGGCCAGTTCTGATGTGGCCGCCTTTGATGTTTTAGTCAGTTGACGTTTCAGTCGTTGTTTCAGAAGCAGCTTCTTCTGCAGCTGCTTTTGCGGCAGCTTCGATGTCTGACTTGACCATAACTGTCTTCATGTAATCAGGTTCAGCGACCGCGCCATTGGCAGCCTCGTCGCCCTTTTTGATTGCATCGACAACTTCTTGACCCACTGAAACGCGACCAACAACGGTGTATTTCCCGTTCAAGAATGAGCCTTCGTCAAACATGATGAAAAACTGCGAATTGGCTGAGTTTGGATCTTGCGACCGCGCCATGCCAACAACACCAGTTTCATAGTTGATGTCAGAGAACTCTGCTGGAAGATCAGGCAAGGCTGAACCACCAAGACCTGCAAAGCGCAGATTGAAGCCTTCCAACTTGCCATGTTCTACGTCGCCCGTTTGTGCCATAAACCCCGGGATCACGCGGTGAAACACCACGCCATCATACAGACCTTCGCGCGTCAAACGCTTCATACGCTCGGCATGTTGTGGCGCAACATCTGGCCGCAATTCAATTTCAATTGTGCCTGTTGTTTCGCCAGCAACTTCGATTACCAACGTGTTTTCTGCATCCGCTGCAAACAAGGGCGCTGCTGCGAAGGCCGCAACAGCAATAAGGGATGTGAAAAACCGCATTATGCGTCTGCAGCCACTTTTACAGAAATCATTGTGTCAGGGTCTGCCGGTGGCTCGCCTTTGACGATGGCATCTACGTGGTCCATGCCTTCAATGACTTGGCCGTAAACGGTGTATTGACCGTTCAGGAAATCATTGTCGCTGAAGTTGATGAAGAACTGCGAGTTCGCGCTGTCTGGGCTTTGGCTGCGTGCTGCGCCGATGGAGCCGCGTGCGTGCGGGATTTTGGAGAATTCTGCCGGAACGTTGCCCATGTCAGACCCGCCCGTACCCGCCATGCGGATGTTAAAGCTGTCGGCAGTTTTGTTGCCGTTGGCCACGTCGCCAGTTTGCGCCATGAAACCATCAATTACGCGGTGAAAGACGACGCCGTCGTATTTGCCAGCACGCGCCAATTCTTTCATGCGTGCAACGTGTTTTGGGGCTACATCTGGCAGCAGGTCGATTTTTACGTCGCCATTTTTAAGGGTGATGATGATACCGTTTTCGGGGTCTTTGAAATCTGCCATTTTGGCCTCCAGTTTTAGGTTTTGCGGCACACTAAGGGATGCGCCAAAAAAGGGAAAGTGCGGTTTCGTCGCGGGGGGTGCAAATGCGCGTTATCGCGCCTTGCGCTCAGCGTTTGTATTTCGCTTTGAGCGCGGTTGCGACCTCGGGCGGGACGAATTTGGTGATATCGCCATCAAGGCGGGTGATTTCTTTGACCAGTTTTGACGCAATGGATTGGTATTCAGCATCGGCCATTAAGAAAACAGTTTCGATTTCGTCGTTCATGGCGCGGTTCATGCCGACCATTTGAAATTCGTATTCGAAATCGGACACGGCGCGTAGGCCACGAATGATGACCGTTGCGCCGACATCTTGGGCGCAGTGGATCAGCAGATTTTCGAATGGGTGAACGACGATTTCGACGCCCATTTCGCGGGCAATAGCGCCACATGTGCTGTCGACCATTTCAACCCGTTCTTCGAGCGAGAAAAGCGGGCCTTTGTCGCGGTTTATCGCAACACCAATGACCAGACGATCAACCAGCGTGCAGGCACGGCGAAAAATATCCAAATGACCGTGCGTGACGGGATCGAAGGTTCCGGGGTACAGACCAGTGCGCATTTTGGGCCTCAGCAGTTGTTCGTTAAGAAGGGATGGGACGCAGACGCGCGAAATGCAAGTGAGAATTCAGGAATTACGGGAAGTGACGCGCCGTTAACGCCCCATGATCATATCTTGGAGCGCGTCTTTTTCGGTGTTGATTTCAGACAGTCGCGCGCTGACGATATCGCCGATGGAGACGATACCGATCATTTTGTCGCCATCCATCACGGGCATGTGGCGAAAGCGCTTTTCGGTCATTTGCAACAACACACTTTCGGCGGTTTGATCCGCTGAGGTAGTGATAATATTGGCGGTCATCAAGTCGCTTACCGTGTCGCTCATGCACCCAGCGCCACGTTTTCCAAGTTCGCGCACGATATCGCGTTCGGATAAAATACCTGCCACATCTGTACCGGTTTTTGAAACCACAAGCGCGCCGATGCCGTGGGACGATAACACGTTGGCCGCATCGCTGATGGAGCTATCTGGGGTTACGGTTGCGATTTTGCCAGAGGATTTACCTGCTAGGATTTGTTTGATGAGCATGCGCACGTCCTCGCTGAATTGGGGTTGCGTTCATCGTGCCTTGGCGGGTGGTTTCGTGTCAAGCCGCAGTTTCCAATCGTTTGATTTCGAGCCGAATTTTGGAAATTAACTGCTTTGCCACACGATTTAGACGTTCAACCTTGCGATCGTCGTGGTGGCGCACGAGGTAAAACGCGCGTTTGAGCGAGATTTGATCGGTGAGGATACGTTGCAGTTCGGGAAATGTGGGTATGGCGAAATCATGCACGATGCAAACCCCTGCCCCGCGCCGCGCCCAGTTTAGCTGCACTGAAAAGCTGTTGGAGGTGAGCGGCGTGCGGATTTTTTCGCCCAACTCGTTCATGTAGTCGAGTTCATCGTCAAAGATGAGGTCGTTGATGTAGCCAATGAAGCGGTGATCCTTGAGGTCCGCTATTTTTGTGATTTCGGGGTGGGTCGCGAGGTAATCGCGCGTTGCTGCAAGGTGTAGGCTGTAATCTGAGATTTTTTGAACCGAGAGCCGCCCTGCGTTTGGGGGCGATACTGTGATGGCCATGTCGGCCTCTTGTTTGGAGAGGTTTAGGACACGGGGGAGTGCGACGATTTGGATGTCGAGGGCTGGATTTTCTTCGCAAAGTTCCGCGCAGACTTGCGGGAGCAGGTAGTTTGCAGAGCCGTCTGGTGCGCCGATACGGATGGAGCCAGAGAGTTGATCTGCTTGATCCTGCACCTCGCCCTGGGCGGATCGAACGGCGCGGTTCATGCCTTCTACGTGGTCGAAAAGACGAGTTCCTGCATCCGTTAGCGCATAACCTTGGGGGGATTTTGCGAACAGGCGCGCGTTCATGTCCTCTTCTAGTCGGGAGATGCGGCGCGACAGGGTTGCGGGATCCATGCGGAGAATTTTGGCAGCGTTGGTGAGGCTGGCGGCCTCGGCCACGTGGAAAAAGACGCGCAGATCGTCCCAGCGGAGATTCTCGTTCATTTGGTGTCCTTGCAAAAATGCAAAATGAATTTGCTCTATTGGGGCTTTTGAGTGGAAAAACGCAAGGCTATAGTCGCCAAGAAAACAAATGGGAGATTCTGACATGGAAATTATCGGACACTATATCGGCGGCGAACATGTTGCTGGCACATCTGGCCGCACGGCCGACATTTACAACCCTGCAACGGGTGAAGTTCAGGCAAAAGTTGCTTTGGCAAATGATGCTGAAATGGCGAATGCCGTAAATGTTGCGGCAGTTGCGCAACCTGCGTGGGCAGCGAAAAACCCGCAGGTGCGTGCCCGCGTGATGATGAAGATGGTGTCTTTGTTGCACCGCGACATGGACAAACTGGCCGAAGCATTAAGCCGTGAACACGGTAAAACACTGCCAGATGCCAAGGGCGACGTGATCCGTGGCCTGGAAGTTGTGGAATATTGCATTGGTGCGCCCCAGTTGTTGAAGGGTGAGTTTACCGACGGCGCTGGCCCAGGCATTGATATGTATTCCATGAAACAGGCGTTGGGTGTGACAGCGGGTATTACGCCGTTTAACTTTCCTGCGATGATCCCAATGTGGATGTTTGCCCCTGCGATTGTCTGTGGCAACGCGTTTATTTTGAAACCATCCGAGCGTGATCCGTCTGTGCCAATGATGTTGGCTGAATTGATGGAAGAAGCTGGGTTGCCAAAGGGTATTATCCAAGTGGTAAACGGCGACAAAGAAGCCGTGGACGCGATTTTGGACAATGATATTATTCAATCCGTTGGTTTTGTTGGCTCGACCCCGATTGCGGAATATATTTACGGTCGTGGCTGTTCAAACGGCAAACGGGTGCAGTGTTTTGGTGGTGCGAAAAACCACATGATCATCATGCCAGATGCGGACATGGATCAAGCGGCAGATGCGCTGATCGGTGCGGGTTTTGGCGCGGCTGGCGAGCGTTGCATGGCGATTTCGGTAGCGGTTCCTGTTGGCGACGAAACAGCGGATCGTCTGATCGCGAAATTGGCGCCACGGGTTGAGAGCCTGAAAATTGGTCCTTACACGGCTGGTGCAGATGTTGATTTTGGCCCTGTTGTGACAGCCGCCGCCAAACAAAACATCCTTGGGCTGGTGGAAACCGGTGTTAAAGATGGGGCTAATTTGGTTGTGGATGGGCGTGATTTCGCGTTGCAAGGATATGAAGATGGGTTCTTTGTTGGGGCGTGTTTGTTCGACAATGTGACCACTGACATGGATATCTATAAGAAAGAAATCTTTGGCCCTGTTTTGTCCACTGTGCGGACGCAATCGTATGAAGAAGCGCTGAAAATTGCGATGGATCATGAGATGGGCAACGGTACGGCAATCTTTACCCGTGACGGCGATACGGCGCGTGATTTTGCGAACCGCGTAAATGTGGGCATGGTTGGCGTGAACGTGCCAATCCCTGTGCCGCTGGCCTATCACACCTTTGGCGGTTGGAAAAAATCCGCCTTTGGCGATTTGAACCAGCACGGGCCAGATGCGTTTAAGTTTTATACACGCACCAAAACTGTGACATCGCGCTGGCCTTCGGGCACGAAAGAAGGCGCTGATTTCTCTATTCCGACAATGGAATAAGGCTGCCAGTTTGATTTGAAAGGCCACGCTTGGAAACAGGCGTGGCCTTTTGAGTATTTGGGGACAAAAGAAACGGGTTTTGCGGTTGCAAAACTGTTGTAACAATCCGAACTTATTACAGGGTCAATTCGATCCCGTAGGAGAGGTTTCATGGACTTTGCACTGACAGAAGAACAGCAGGCTATTTTTGATATGGCCTATGCTTTTGGGCAAGAAAAGATCGCGCCGTTTGCCCGCCAGTGGGAAAAAGATGAGATGATCCCAAAGTCGCTTTGGGCCGAAGTTGGTGAACTGGGCTTTGGTGGGTTGTATGTTTCTGAGGAAAGTGGCGGTGCGGGATTATCGCGCCTTGATGCGACCTTGGTGTTTGAAGCGTTGGCGATGGCGTGTCCGTCGGTTGGATCGTTTTTATCCATTCACAACATGGTTGGTGGCATGATCGACAAATTTGGATCGGCGGAGAGCAAGGCCAAATGGTTGCCTGATTTGGTGTCGCTGAACAAAGTATTTTCCTACTGTTTGACCGAACCCGGATCTGGGTCTGACGCATCGGCGTTGCGCACGCGCGCCGAGCGGACCAATGAGGGGTACACGTTGAACGGCACCAAGGCGTTTATTTCTGGTGGCGGATATTCTGACGCCTATGTTGCGATGGTACGCACGGGTGAAGACGGGCCGAAGGGGATTTCGACGGTTGTGATTGAGGACGGCGCAGAGGGGCTGTCGTTTGGGGCGTTAGAAGACAAGATGGGTTGGCGTTCGCAACCCACCGCAGAGGTGCAGTTTTCGGATTGTAAGATTCCGTCGGAGAACCTGATTGGCGAGGAAGGTCGTGGGTTTTCCTATGCGATGGCGGGGCTTGATGGGGGGCGGTTGAATATTTCGGCGGGCGCCTTGGGTGGTGCGCAGACTGCGTTGACTGCCGCGCTGAACTATATGGGTGAGCGTAAGGCGTTTGGCAAAACCATTGATCAGTTTCAGGCTTTACAATTTAAAGTGGCCGATATGGAGATCGAATTGCAGGCCGCGCGGGTGTTTTTGCGCCAAGCGGCGTGGAAGTTGGACACTGGTGCGCCAGATGCGTCGAAACACTGTGCGATGGCAAAGCGATTTGTCACGGATGTGGCGTTCAATGTGGCTAATGACGCGCTGCAATTGCACGGAGGCTACGGGTATTTGGCGGATTATGGTGTTGAGAAAATTGTGCGAGATCTGCGGGTGCATCAGATTCTGGAAGGCACAAACGAGATTATGCGGTTGATCACGGCGCGCCATTTGTTGGCTGAGCGCGGTTGATGGATATCCATATTCGCAAAGACGGTTGCGCTGGGCGGATCACGTTGCATCGCCCTAAGGCATTGAATGCGCTGACGTATCAGATGTGTTTGGACATTGAAGCAGCATTGGATGCGTGGCGCGATGATGATGCGGTTCGGCTGGTTATTATTGATGCCGAGGGCGACAAGGCGTTTTGTGCGGGCGGCGATATTCAAGACCTGTATGATGCTTCTGTTGCGGGTGATTTTGCCTATGGGCAGACGTTTTGGCGCGATGAATATCGGTTGAACGCCAAGATTTTCAATTATCCCAAGCCGTATGTCGCGTTGATGCAAGGCTTTGTGATGGGCGGCGGTGTTGGTGTTTCGTGCCACGGATCGCACCGTATTGTGTGCGAGAGCAGCCAGATTGCGATGCCTGAATGCGGGATTGGGTTGATCCCTGATGTGGGTGGGTCGCTGATGCTGGCGCGCGCGCCGGGGCGGCTCGGTGAATATCTGGGCACAACGGGTGCGCGGATGGATGCAGGTAACGCGATTTATGCAGGATTTGCAGATAGTTACGTTCCCAAAGAGAAGTGGGATGCGTTGACGGCCGCGTTGGTAAATGGCGGCGATGTGTCTGTGGTGGATGCGTTTGTGCAAGATGCGCCTGAGTCATCAATGCACGCCCAGCAGGTGGATATTGATCGCCATTTTGATGCGTTAGATTTGAGCGACGTTGCTGTTTCGTTGGCCTCTGATCCGTCAGAATTTGCTGCGCAAACACTCAAGATGATTTCCAAGAAAAGCCCGTTGTCGGTGGTTGCGACCCCTGCTTTGATTGCGCGGGTTCGTGCTGCCGACACAATTGAGCAGGCTTTGGCCGAGGAATATAAATTCACCTACCGTGCCGCGGAGTTTGGTGATTTTGTTGAGGGAATCAAGGCCACGATCATCGATCGAAACCACACGCCAAATTGGCGTTTTGCAACTTTGGCAGATGTAAGCCAGACTGACGTGAATGAAATGCTCGCCCCGCTCGGGGCAAACGCGCTTTAGGAGAAGAACCATGAAAATCGGATTTATCGGGCTTGGGAATATGGGCGCGCCAATGGCGGCCAATCTGGCGGCTGCGGGGCACACGGTTACCGGGTTCGATCTGGTGACAGAACCGCCTGAGGGTGTGGGCAAAGCGAACACCGTTGTTGAAGCTGCGACGGGGCAGGATGCGGTTATCACGATGTTGCCGAATGGGCAGATTTTGCAATCTGTGGCAGGCGATATCGTGACGGTGATGGATAAAGGTGCTGCGTTTATTGATTGCTCCACCGTTGATGTTGAAAGCGCGCGTGAAGTGGCCGAAGCAGCAACTGCGCTGGGTTTGCATGCGGTTGATGCGCCTGTTTCGGGTGGTATTGGCGGTGCGGCGGCGGGGACACTTACGTTTATGGCGGGTGGTTCGGATGAGGCGTTTGCTTTGGCGGCCCCTTTGTTTGAGATCATGGGCCAAAAGGCGGTTCATTGCGGGAAGAGCGGTGCGGGACAAGCCGCCAAGATTTGCAACAATATGATTTTGGGGATCACCATGCTGGGCACCTGCGAGGCATTCGCGCTGGCAGATAAACTGGGGTTGGATCGTCAGAAAATGTTTGATGTTGTCAGCACGTCGTCGGGATACAGCTGGTCGATGAATGCTTATTGCCCTGCCCCAGGTGTTGGGCCTGAATCCCCATCAGACAACAATTATAAGCCAGGATTTGCGGCGGAATTGATGCTGAAAGACCTGCGTTTAAGCCAACAAGCGGCAGAATCCGCAAACGCGGATACGCCGATGGGCCAGCACGCGACAGATTTATACGCGACGTTTGTGGAAGATGAAGACGGGAACGGCAAAGATTTCTCGGCCATGTTACCTCGTTTGGAAGCGCGTGGGCGGGGGTAAACCCTGAGCATCGCTACTGATCGCGAGCGTCTAACATCCACTGGCAGCCGCGAAGCTGTTTTCGTAATAATTTTCGCAACTTCTTACTGTCGGGTTCAGTGGACCAAAATTGAAGCTGTTCTTTGAACATTTTTTGCCCAGCATGATATCCATCGTAGCGTATGATTTCGGTTAAAAACCAGTCTGCTGCACGGTCGAAATTTATTGGGTCTTGGCGCCATTCCTCTTCGAAACCCGGTTGTTTTTCAATCATGCTCATTAACGCTGCGCAGTTTGCAAGTGATCGGCCATAATCAGAATATGCTGCCGCGGATTGTGTAAGGACAATCACGAAGGCAGCGCTGAGGATGGTTCGTTTTAGCATGTTTGAACTGTTATTCCGCCGCCACCGCTTGTGTTTCGAGCATGTCTTTTAGATACCGTCCTGTGTGGCTGGCCTCGCTTTGCGCGACCTCTTCTGGGGTGCCTGTGGCTACGATTTCACCGCCGCCGTCGCCGCCTTCGGGGCCGATGTCGATGATGTGGTCGGCGGTCTTGATGACATCTAGGTTGTGTTCAATCACCAACACGGAATTGCCTTGGTCAACCAATTCGTGCAGCACTTCCAATAATTTACGCACGTCTTCAAAGTGCAGACCTGTTGTAGGTTCATCCAAAATATAAAGCGTGCGGCCCGTGGATCGTTTGCTGAGTTCTTTGGACAGTTTCACACGCTGTGCTTCACCGCCTGAGAGCGTCGTCGCCTGTTGGCCGACCTTGATATAACCAAGACCGACGCGCAGGAGTGCAGTCATTTTATCGCGGATAGATGGAACGGCTTGGAAGAATTGTTCGGCGTCTTCGACCGTCATATCAAGCACGTCTGCGATGGATTTACCTTTGAAGTGAACTTCTAAGGTTTCGCGGTTGTAGCGTTTGCCTTTGCAGCTTTCGCAGGTGACATAAACGTCTGGCAGGAAGTGCATTTCGATTTTGATGACGCCGTCACCTTGGCAGGCTTCGCAGCGCCCGCCTTTGACGTTGAAGGAGAACCGACCGGGTTTATAGCCGCGTGTTTTTGCTTCGGGTAGGCCCGCAAACCAATCGCGGATCGGGGTGAATGCGCCTGTGTAGGTTGCGGGGTTGGATCGCGGTGTGCGCCCAATAGCGCGCTGGTCGATGTCGATGACTTTATCGAGGTATTGCAGGCCTTTGATCGCTTCACACGGTGCGGGCGTTTGTTTCGCGCCGTTCAATCGCATGGATGCGGTTTTGAACAAGGTTTCGATGGTGAGCGTGGATTTACCACCCCCCGAAACACCTGTGATGCAGCAGAATGTGCCAAGCGGGTATTCGGCGGTGATGTTTTTCAGGTTGTTGCCAGTTGCGCCTTGAACGACGACCTTTTTACCAGTGCCTTTGCGGCGTTCCGCAGGGATCGGGATTTTACGTTTGCCCGTAAGGTATTGGCCTGTAATTGATTTTTTGTTTTTGGCGATTTGGGCTGGTGTGCCTTTGCCGATGATTTCGCCGCCGTGAACACCTGCGCCCGGGCCGATATCGAGAACATAATCGGCTTCGCGGATGGCTTCTTCGTCGTGTTCGACAACGATGACTGTGTTGCCCTGATCGCGTAGGTTTTTGAGCGTTGTCAGTAGGCGACCGTTGTCGCGTTGGTGTAGGCCGATGGAGGGTTCATCAAGGACGTAAAGCACGCCAGTGAGGCCTGAGCCGATTTGGCTGGCCAAGCGGATGCGTTGGCTTTCGCCGCCCGAAAGCGTGCCGGAATTGCGCGATAGGGTTAGGTAGTTCAGGCCGACATTCACAAGGAAACCAAGGCGTTCGCGGATTTCTTTGAGGATGGCTTTGGCGATTTGGTTTTTCTGATCGCTCAGTTCGGATGGAATTTTATCGACCCATGCCAAGGCTTCTGCGATGGAAAGCTGAACGATTTGGCCAACGTGGCAGCCGCCCATTTTAACAGCGAGGGCTTCGGCGCGCAGGCGATATCCGTCACACGTGCCGCAGTGACGGTTGTTTTGGTAGCGTTCGAATTCTTCGCGGATCCAGTTTGAATCCGTTTCGCGGTAGCGGCGTTCCATGTTCGGAATGACGCCTTCAAAGGCGCGCGATACTTCGTAAACACGGCCGCCCTCGTCGTAGCGGAATTTGATTTCTTCATCGTGCGAGCCGTGCAGCATGACCTGTTGCACATGGGCTGGCAGGTCTTTCCACGCGAGGTCTTTGTCAAATTCGTAGTGTTTGGCGATGGCTTCGATGGTTTGGCGAAAATACGGAGATTTCCCTTTGGCCCAAGGTGCCAACGCGCCTTTGTAGAGCGAAATTGTTTGGTCTGGCACGACAAGGCGTTCGTCAAAGAAGAGTTCGACCCCAAGGCCGTCGCAATCTGGACAAGCGCCGAACGGAGCGTTGAAAGAGAACAGGCGCGGTTCGATTTCAGAGATGGTGAAACCAGAAACGGGGCAGGCAAATTTTTCGGAAAACGTCATGCGTTCTGGATCGCCGTCGGTTGGGGCGGTTTCCAGAATGGCGATGCCGTCTGCCAGATCAAGTGCGGTGCGTAGGCTGTCGGCGAGACGTGTTTCTAAGCCCGCTTTGACCACGAGACGATCCACAACCACGTCGATGTTGTGGCGGAATTTTTTGTCCAGCGTTGGTGGTTCGTCCAGTTCATAGAACTCGCCGTTTACTTTAACCCTCTGAAATCCTGTCTTTTTCAGTTCTGCGAATTCTTTGCGATATTCGCCTTTGCGATCTCGCACGATTGGCGCCAGAAGAAAGGCACGAGTCCCCTCCTCCATCTTCATGATGCGATCGACCATTTCAGAGACTTGTTGTGCCTCGATCGGGAGGCCCGTTGTTGGGGAATAGGGCGTGCCAACGCGGGCAAACAACAGGCGCATATAATCGTAAATCTCGGTGACTGTGCCCACCGTAGAGCGCGGATTTTTCGATGTGGTCTTTTGCTCGATGGAAATAGCTGGGCTAAGGCCAGAAATGTGATCCACATCGGGTTTTTGCATCATATCGAGGAACTGGCGCGCATAAGCAGAGAGCGATTCCACGTAACGGCGCTGGCCCTCGGCGTAGATCGTATCAAACGCCAAAGACGATTTGCCAGAGCCAGACAAGCCAGTGATGACAACCAGTTGATCGCGTGGAATATTCACGTCGATGTTTTTGAGATTATGTTCGCGTGCGCCGCGAATTTCGATGTTTTTTAGCTCAGCCATTGTTCTGCCCCCAAGACGTCCTTTCTAAGTAGGACATCGTGCCAGAATTGCCAATGGAAAATTGAGAACATTAAGGGAACGGGGCGACCTACTGACAGAGAGCGTCAGCAGAGGGGTGTGTCACTTGCCCAAAATCTTTTTCACGTAGTTGCGCGTTTCTTTGTAGGGCGGCACACCGTTGTATTTTTTAACCGCACCCGGGCCTGCGTTATAGGCGGCCAAGGCCAAGCGCCAACTGCGAAATTTGGTGTATTGTTGTTTGAGATAGCGCGCGCCGCCTTCGAGGTTTTGACGCGGGTCATGCGGGTTCACGCCCAGCGTTTTGGCGGTAAACGGCATAAGTTGCGCCAACCCAATCGCGCCTGCGTGGCTTTTTGCTTTGGGATTCCAATTGCTTTCTTGTTGAACCAGACGGTTGAACAGATCGACGGGAATGCCGTATTTACGCGCCGCAGCTTCGGCCATCGGTTTGTAAACGCCTTTGTAGTTTCCGTTGTAGCGCGGAATAATATCGAGGCGATTGGAATTTGTCGGCAAAAGACGGCTGGAGCTGGAATATTGTTTAGACAGGCGTTTATCGATCAGCTTGGTGTGACTGGAGGAAATTCGCGTGCGCGATTTTGACGATTTGATAATATCAGCAGAGGCCGCGATGGGGCCGGCGATCACTGCTATTGCCGTCAATACTGCTATCGTTTTGCGCATTATAAACGCCTTTTCGAAAACCTGCTGGGGGAGCATTAACTCTTTTTCGGGGTCTTGACCAGAGAATGTGACTTGGATGGACGTTGTTAACGGTTTGTTGAATGGTTGCAGGTCTAACAGTTCGTGGTTAACAACGATGAAACAGTCAACGATCAGAGAATCGACTTTAGGGAGCGCGCAAATGGCCGGTAGTTTGAATAAGGTAATGATCATCGGGAATTTAGGACGTGACCCAGAGGTGCGGTCTTTCCCAAATGGTGGTAAAGTCTGCAATCTTACGGTTGCAACGTCAGAACGGTGGCGCGACAAAAGCTCCGGTGAGAACCGTGAGAAAACTGAATGGCACCGTGTTTCGATCTTTTCTGAAGGGTTGGTTCGGGTTTGCGAACAATACCTGAAAAAAGGCTCCAAAGTATTTATTGAGGGCCAATTGCAAACTCGCAAATGGCAAGACCAAAGCGGTGCTGATCGCTATTCTACCGAAGTTGTGCTGCAAGGGTTTAACGGGACGTTAACCATGCTTGACGGGCGCGATGGCGGCGGTTCTGGCGGTGGCAACTCTGGCGGTTACGGCGGCGGTGATAGCGGCCCAGGTTACGGTGGTGGCGACAGCGGCGGCGGTTACGGCGGCGGCAACACTGGCGGTGGATCCCAAAGCGGTGGCGGTGGGAATTCTGATCTGGACGATGAGATCCCATTCTAATCACAGTTCATAAATTGGCACGCTACGGCGTGCCTTTTTGCTTTGGGCGTCTAGAATGACCTGCTTTTTATTGAATGATCCCAAAGCCGTGTTCATCCATATCCCCAAAACGGCGGGCACGTCGGTGCGTGCAATGTGGGCCACGCCAGCTGTGCGCCGAAGTTACGGGCACATCCCACCTGATTGGCAAGACACGATAAAATTCGCGGTTGTGCGTGATCCTGAAGCGCGGTTTTTATCTGCGGTGAAGATGTTCAAATATGGCAGCACAGGCGTTGACGGAACGGGTGAGGCCCCGCGCATGCCAGATTTGGATGTGGATCAGGCGTTGGATGTGATCGACAATCCGCGCGTGCCTTTTGATCGCATTCAAAGCCATTTGCGTGGCAATCTAAAGCGTCACCTTATGCCCCAAACCCATCCATTCAATTGTTTGCATTTGGCAGATCATGTTTTGCGCCAAGAGACGTTGAAACAGGATATAAGCAAATTGGGTTTGGCGGGGCTTAGCCCGCTGCTTCAGATGCGCCTTGGGGTGGCTGAAACTGGCGATTTAACTCTGAATGAGGGGCAGCGGGCGCGTTTGCATCGCCTGTTTGCGGATGATTATGCGCAGCTAGGATATGGGTTTGACGGGCAGATTGCGCGGGATGTGGCGGTGAAACGCCCACCTGCGACCGGGGTTTGGCCTTTGTGGCCTGCATTCTTTTCAGATCGGGATATCCGTTTGGAAAACGCCAGCGATGCGCTGCCTGCGGATGACGTGGATTTACGCCCTTTTGTTGAGGACGTGATTGCAGGTGTGCCCAAAAGCACGTGGCCCGCACGCAGCGACAATTTGATCGAGCATTTCCACAAGTTGCTGCCTGAATGTATTGGGCAAGCGCGCATCGCACATCTGGCGGCCTGTTGCATTGTGGTTATTCGTCGAAGCAAGGGGCGTGAAGGATTAGCGTTGTTTCATCGCATTTTGGCGCAACATTCCGATGTGGTTTTTGCGGATATGAACAGCCGTTGGCTGACCTCGGTGGCGGATACCTTGGCGGATCATGGACAAAACCCTGCGCAGCGCGCGCTGGGGCTGTGCGCGAGCCTGTTGTCTGGCGCGGTGAAACTGGCCGAAACCGAGCGGTTGATTTACGCGGTGCCGCGCCCTTGGCCCCCCAAAGCGCGTTTAGGCGAGGACGGTGTTATGTTTGATGGGGTGATTTCGTTTTGGGGGCAAAACGGCGATATGATCGAGAACTTGTTGGAGCGGGTAACCAAATCGGTCGACCTTGATCCGATTGGCGGCCAATTGGTGTTGGAAATGACCAGCCGAATTTTGCGTCACGACACAGTGTTTCGCCGCAGTGCAGAGCTGTCTGGCGTGCCAGATGTGCCCTATATTTCGCAAGATTTGCGCGCGCGGCTTAACCGAATTGCACGCAAACACCTGTAAGCCCGATTTAGGCGCAAAAAATCGCAAAAACCCGCCTAAATCAGCTGGGTAAATGTTGTTCTATTGCGTGGGTTCGGGTATAGTGATCCACAATATATAGTGTCCCACAACAAGGCAGAGCAGCGTGAGCGACGAGACCGAAGACCAGCCAGAAGTTCCTGCAGAGCGCCCCGTCTTTGACGGCCCTTCGATCACCATCGAAGAGGAGATGAAATCATCCTACCTCGACTATGCGATGTCGGTGATTGTCAGCCGTGCGATCCCTGATCTGCGCGATGGTTTGAAGCCTGTTCACCGCCGTATTTTATACGCGATGAATGAGGGTGGCTACACGCACGACAAATCCTATCGTAAGGCCGCGAAATCGGTTGGCGACGTGATGGGCAGCTATCACCCGCACGGTGACAGCGCGATTTACGACTCGCTTGTGCGTATGGCGCAAGATTTCTCAATGTCTCTGATGCTGATCGATGGGCAAGGCAACTTTGGTTCGATGGACGGCGATAACCCTGCTGCGATGCGTTATACCGAGGCGCGGTTGGCCAAATCTGCGCAGTCTTTGCTGGCGGATTTGGAAAAAGACACGGTTGATTATCAAGACAACTACGACGGTAAGGAAAGAGAACCCACTGTTTTACCTGCGAGATATCCAAACATGCTGGTAAACGGCGCGGGCGGTATCGCGGTGGGTATGGCAACGAATATCCCGCCACACAATCTGGGCGAAGTGATTGATGCGACGCTGGCGATGATCGAAAACCCTGATATGTCATCCGAAGATTTGATGGAATACATCCCTGCCCCTGATTTCCCTACGGGCGGCGTTATTTTGGGGCGTGCGGGTGCACGCAAAGCCTATACCGAAGGCCGTGGATCGGTGATTATGCGGGCCAAAGTGCGGATTGAAGAAATTCGCAAGGATCGTTTCGCGATTGTTTTGGATGAAATTCCCTACCAAGTGAACAAAGCGTCGATGATCGAAAAGATCGCGGAGTTGGCGCGCGACAAAAAGATCGAAGGTATTTCACACGTTCAAGACGAATCCGATCGTGTTGGTGTGCGGGTGGTTGTCGAACTGAAACGCGATGCGACGCCTGAGGTGGTTTTGAACCAACTGTACCGCTTTACGCCGATGCAAACCTCGTTCGGCTGTAACATGCTGGCGTTGAATGGCGGGCGGCCCGAACAACTGACGCTGCGCGATTTCCTGTCTTACTTCCTGTCGTTCCGCGAAGAAGTTGTGGCACGGCGCACCGCGTTTGAATTGCGCAAAGCACGTGAACGCAGCCATGTTTTATGTGGTTTGGCGGTTGCTGTGTCCAATGTGGACGAAATTGTTGCGACCATTCGGGGATCCGCGGACCCAGCAGAGGCCCGTGAAAAGCTGATGACACGTCGCTGGCCAGCGGTGGATATCGCCGAATACATCAAGCTGATTGATGATCCGAGCCATACGATGAATGACGATGGCACCTATAACCTGTCTGAGGTTCAGGCCCGTGCGATTTTGGAATTACGTTTGCAACGCCTTACGGCGATGGGCGTGAAGGAAGTTACGGACGAGCTGCAAAGCTTGGCGATGAAAATTCAGGATTATCTTGATATTTTACGCTCGCGCACGCGGATCATGGAGATCATCTCAAACGAGCTGGTTGAAGTGCGCGAAATGTTTGCGGTGCCGCGTCGTACCGAAATTATCGACCATATCGACAGTATGGAAGACGAAGACCTGATCGAGCGCGTTGATATGGTGGTCACGATCACCAACTCTGGGTACATCAAACGCACCCCGCTGGAAGAGTTCCGCTCGCAGAAACGTGGTGGCAAGGGCCTGCAAGGCATGTCGACCAAAGACGAAGATTTCGTCACGACGCTGTTTGTTGCCAACACCCACACACCGCTGCTGTTTTTCACAACGGACGGCATGGTTTATAAGCTGAAAACATGGCGCCTGCCCCCTGGTGGACGGACCGCGCGCGGTAAGGCGATTGTTAATATTCTGCCGATCCCAGCTGGTGTTTCGATTGCCGCGATCATGCCTGTTGATCGCGATGAGGAAGATTGGGACGAGTTGCAGGTGATATTCGCGACAAGTGCGGGCACCGTGCGCCGTAACCGTCTGTCTGATTTTGCCAATGTGATGCGCAACGGTAAAATCGCGATGAAGTTTGAGGATGATCACGCCAATACGCGCCTGATTAACGCGCGAATTTGTTCGGAGGATGACGATGTCATGCTTGTGACCACGGCTGGACGTGCGATCCGGTTCTCCTCGACTGCGGTGCGGGTGTTTAATTCACGTTCGTCCGTTGGGGTACGTGGTATTTTGCTTAAAGGTGAGGATGAGGTCGTTTCGATGTCTGTCATTCGCCATTTTGAGGCGACACCAGATGAACGCGCGGCTTACCTCAAAATGCGCCGTCTTATGGCGGGTGTGACTGAAGAGGCCGAGGGCGGTGACGAGGAAGAAGGCGACGAGAACGCGGCGATTACGCAAGAACGCTATGCCGAGATGTCTGCCGCCGAGAACCTGTTGCTGACGATTACCGTGCAAGGGGCTGGGAAATTGTCATCCAGTCACGATTATCCGCTGCGTGGACGTGGTGGCCAGGGTGTGATGGCGATGGACAGTAAAATGCGCGGCGGGCCGATCATTTCGTCCTTCCCTGTAGAAATTGCGGATCAGATCATGTTGGCGACATCGACGGGACAATCCATTCGTGTGCCAATTGAGGGCATTTCGTTCAGATCACGTAGCGCGGGCGGGGTTCGTGTGTTCAATACCGCCACGGACGAAAAGGTGGTTTCTGTCGCTTATATTGCGGATCAAGGCGATGAAGATGGCAGTTCTGATGGTTCAGACGATGGAACGGACACGGGTCCAGCAGAAGTAGATACCGACGTTTAAGCCAGCTACCGTGCGTTGATAAACCGCAAATAATGCCAACAAGATGGGAAATAATCAGCCCATCTTGTTGACCAATTTACTTAGGCTGCTTAGCACTTTGAGGGGTGATCAACCGCAGAGACAGTTGTTTTGTGGTATAAAATGATCAGCAATAACCTTGAAAATGAGTATCTGCGTCATGGATAATTGGGATGATCTTCGGTTTGTTGTCGCATTAGCGCGATATGGCTCTATGGCCAACGCAGCGCGTCACCTGCGCACAAATACGGCGACTGTTTCACGGCGTATCAAGCGCCTAAATGAAGGTGCCAATACCCCGCTATTCCTCAAGGGCGCGACAGAATGGGAATTGACCGAAGAAGGCCGCAGGCTTTATGAAATGGCGGCTGGCTTTAGCGACGAGTTAGAGGCATTTAAAGCGGCGGCCCATGAAGGTGCCCATTCCACGCAAACAATCCGTGTTACGGGATTGGAATTCCTCAACACTTCAATTTTGGCCCCAGCGCTTAAATCCTTTCGAACTGAAAACCCGAACATCACACTAGAATTGGGTGCCACTGACAGAAATGTAAGCCTGGCCTACGGTGAGGCTGACATTGCGCTGCGATTGACCCACCCCAATGAAGGACGGTTGATGGCGCGCCGGATCGCCGACATCAAGATGGGTGTTTATGGTCGCAAAGATACGGCCACTACAGAATGGATCGGCCTGCCCTACGATCTGGATTGGACGCCCGAAATGAAAAACGGCGTTTCGTTTTTTGGCAGAGAACCCTCGTTTCGGGTGTCGTCCTTTGCCGCGATCCTTGAAGCGATGACAGAAACGGGCTTATCGGGAATCGCACCTGACTTTATGATCAGCTCGTTTAATCAATTTGAGCTGTTACAACCAAAATACAGCCGTCGTGTGCGCGAAGTTTGGATGTTGGTGCACGAAACACGCAAAAACGATGTTGGTATTCAGAACACGTGCAATTGGATCGAAGAGTCTTTTTCGAGTTTATTGGACTAAAAACAGGCCGTTTTGAGCCGTTTATGTCGTGTTGAAATGAAATTCGCTGATTTTGCTACGAATTAAAGTAAATCAACCGTTTAACATGTGGTTTATCTACATTTATGCAAAGTCACCTTTGCAATTTAGTTGCTTTACCATTTGGTCAGACTCTTGTTCATTAACGCTGGTAAGAAGGCCTGCTACCCATCTATTGGCCTTCTACAGCCCCTAGGGCTTGTACCAGTTCCCACTGCGAACCCCTACCGCAGTGGGAACACCTATCCCCAAAATTTGCACCTTTCAAATTTCGCCGCCCTGCCCTAAATCCCTGCTAAAGCGTTTTTCGGCAAACCAGAGGCATCCAGCATGACAAAACCTATTCACATAATTGGCGGTGGCATGGCAGGTTCTGAAGCCGCGTGGCAGATCGTATCCGCCGGGCACCCTGTTGTGATACATGAAATGCGCCCAACAGTTGGCACATTTGCACACCAAACAGATAGTTTGGCCGAGCTGGTGTGTTCAAATTCGTTCCGATCTGACGACGATGAAGCAAATGCGGTTGGGTTGTTGCATTGGGAAATGCGCGCCGCTGGCAGTTTGATCATGGAAATGGCCGATCTGCACAAATTGCCAGCCGGCAGCGCGTTGGCCGTTGATCGCGACCCGTTTGCGGCGGCCGTGACCGAACGGTTGTTAAACCACCCGTTGGTGACATTGGAACGCGGCGAGGTTTCTGAGTTACCGCCCGAGGAATGGGGCCAGACCATCGTTGCGACGGGCCCGTTGACATCATCCGCGTTGGCGCAATCCATATTGGGGGCTACGGGCGAAGGCGCGTTGGCATTTTTTGATGCAATCGCTCCAATCGTTTATGCCGACAGCATTGATATGTCTAAGGCGTGGTTTCAATCGCGTTATGACAAGGGCGAAACCGAGGAAGAGCGCACAGCATATTTGAACTGTCCGATGGATAAAGACACCTATGAGGCCTTTATTGATGCGCTGTTGGAGTCTGGTAAAACGGAGTTCAAAGAGTGGGAAAAAGACACGCCCTATTTCGATGGATGTTTGCCAATTGAAGTGATGGCGGAACGCGGGCGCGAGACCTTGCGGTTTGGCCCGATGAAGCCTGTAGGGCTGACCAATCCACACCAACCCGATGTGAAACCCCATGCCGTGGTGCAATTGCGCCGCGATAACGCATTGGGAACATTGTATAATATCGTTGGCTTCCAGACCAAGATGAAATACGGCGAGCAATCAACTGCGTTTAATCTGATCCCCGGTTTGGAGGATGCAAAGTTTGCGCGTTTGGGCGGAATACACCGCAATACGTTTATCAATTCGCCTTTGTTGCTGGATGATCAAATGCGATTGAAATCGCGCCCTGATATTCGGTTTGCTGGGCAAATTTCCGGTGTTGAAGGCTATGTAGAAAGCGCAGCGATGGGTTTGCTGGCAGGGCGTATGGCGATTGCACAGGCCAACGGGCGCGACGTTCCTGCGGTTCCTCAGACCACGGCAATGGGTGCGCTGGTGACGCATATTACCGGCGGTGCGGATGCAAAAACATTTCAGCCGATGAACGTAAACTTTGGTCTTTTCCCGCTGGTTGAAGGGGTCAAAGGCGGGCGGCGCAATCGAAAAGATCGCTACAAAGCCTATACGGATCGGGCAAAAGTTGATTGGTCCGATTGGTTGCAAGGCATGTGATCGCTGGCTAAGGTTTGCGCAAAGGAAACCGCCATGTCAGATCACAAAAACCATTTAGATCACGCCTATAAGCTGGAAACTGTGGATGCCACACGGGATTTTTACGCTGACTGGGCGGCGACTTATGATGCTGAAATTGTGGAAAACGGGTATGCGACCCCTGCCCGTTGTGCGCAAGCGGTCGCCAAGTTTGCAAGCGCAGATGCCTTGATACTGGATACGGGATGTGGGACTGGCCTGTCTGGTTTGGCATTAAAAGCTGCGGGATTTTCTAAAATCGATGGCTGTGACATTACCCAAGAAATGCTAGCTGGCGCGCAGGATCGCGGGTTATATCGAAATTTGTGGCTGTCTGATCCGAATGCTCCGCTCGATATTTCGCGCGGCCCTTACAATGTAATTGCTGCAATTGGCGTGATCGGAAATGGGGCGGCCCCAATTTCTTTCTTTCATGAAATCGTCCGCAAAATGGCTTCTGATTCCTATTTTGTGTTTTCATTCAACGACAACACTCTGGCCGACCGACAATATGAAGCAACATTAAGCAACGTCGTAGACAGTGGCGGATACAACTTGTTGTTCCGAGAATATGGCCCACATTTCCCGAAGCGGAACATGAATTCAAATGTTTACGTGTTGCACCGCCTGTGATCATTGAACGATTTGCACCGTCCCCAACAGGGTTACTGCATCTTGGCCATGCGTTTTCGGCGCTGAGTGCGTTTGAAGCTGCGAAATCTGGTGATGGTCGGTTCTTGTTGCGGGTTGAGGATATTGATCAGCCGAGGTGCAAAGCTGCGTTTGTCGACGCAATTTTTGAAGATTTGAGCTGGTTGGGGATTGATTGGGAGACACCCGTTTTGTTTCAATCCATACGATTGCACGCCTATCAAGATGCGGTTTCGACGTTAACCGAAATGGGGCTGACGTATCGGTGCCGCTGTTCGCGCAAAGACATTTCGGCGGCCTTATCCGCGCCCCAAGAGGGCGATTTGCCAACGATCGGACCAGATGGGGTGATTTATCCTGGCACCTGTCGCGAACGGGTGGATGGATCGGATGCAGATTCCGTTCGTTTGGACATGCGCAAAGCTGTTGCGTTGATTGATTGGAATGATCCGCCTGAGTTTGTAGAGATTGGTGAAGATACAAAAAAACTGGATGCAAATTTCCTGACCCAGCACTGTGGAGATATCGTTTTAGCGCGTAAAGATATCGGAACGTCTTATCATGTGGCTGTTGTTGTGGATGATGCATTTCAGGACGTCAACCACGTCACGCGCGGTGTAGATATGGCGCCTGCCACGGCGATCCATGTTCTTTTGCAACGATTATTGGGGTTTAGTACGCCGATTTACCGACACCACCGATTGATCCGAGACGCGGATGGAAAGCGATTGGCCAAGCGGCATGATGCATTGGCACTGCGTGAACTGCGTCATCAGGGTTGGGCGCCAAACGATGTTCGCGCAGCCGTTATGCAATCGGTTTAGTCAATTCGACCTCACCATCTAGCACACTGGTATAAAAACAATTTCTGCGATTCGTGTGACACGCCGCCCCTGTTTGCTCGACCAAAACTAGGATGCAATCGCGATCACAATCAACGCGCATATCAACCAACTTTTGTGTGTGACCCGATGTTTTTCCCTTAACCCAAAATTCTGATCTTGATCGCGACCAATAGGTCACCTGCCCTGTTTCCAAGGTTTGGGCAACGGCCTGTTCATTCATCCACGCAAGCATCAGAACCTCGCCTGTGTCGTGTTGTTGGGCAATTACGGGCAGCAATCCTGCTTCGTTGAACGTGAGCGTTGAGGGATCAAATTTTGTCATGATGGGCGAGTTCCTCTTTCCAAGGGGCGGGTTGCGGCCTAATTACTTGGGTAAGCTAGAAAACGAAAGGGCTGCGTGATGACGGACGCATCCGATATGATCAAACTGTATTCGAACCGTATCCTCGCGCTTGCGGCGGATATTCCACATTCTGACCGATTGGATGCGCCAGATGCATCTGAAATGAAACGCTCGCCGCTGTGCGGATCCACTGTGACGGTGGATGTGCAGGTTAAAAATGGTGTCGTTTCCGATTTTGGGCAAGACGTAAAAGCCTGTGCCTTGGGGCAAGCGGCCGCCAGTGTTTTGGGGGCAGCTGTGGTAGGGCAATCGCTTGAGACCATCCGCAAAGGGCGTGATGAATTAGCCGGGATGCTGAAATCTGATGGCCCTGCGCCAAGTGCTCCGTTTGAAGAGTTGAAGGTTTTGGAACCTGCAAAGGCGTATAAAAACCGCCACGCATCTGTTTTGCTGGCCTTTGATGCAACAGTTGCCGCGATTGAGTCCTTATCACAAGCCGCATAAAAAAAACGCCGCGACCTGATTTCAGGTGCGGCGCAAAGTAAGCGGTTGGTTGCAAGCCTTTGAAACGAGGCAACGTTTCTGCCGTAAGGGGCGGCGATGATATCATTTGGGACGAGGCAACATCCTGATATCGAGGGATTTCAAACGAGACGGAAGAAACCCGATGCGGCTTGCGAACCGCGGACGAAACTAGGGGCCTTTCAATTCCTTGGAGGGAGCGAGAAACACGAGCCCGACTGTGATGAAACCAAAGGTGCGGGCGCGAATTTCGAGACTAAATCGAAAGGTTTAAAGGGACGTAATGGGGAGGTGCAAGACCACCAGCAGCATCACAAAAATTGCGGAAACACCTGCCAAGTCTTCAAGGACGTTGACTGCATTGTTGCTTAGGATTTGGATCATTTGGCGGATCATGTTGGACCTCTTTGCTATTTTGCTCTCGTCAGTTCCCGTAATGTTCTACATTTGTTTACCATTTTCAAGAATAAAATGAGAACATTTGTGAACTTTCTGCTAACCCACTGAAATAAAACGAATAGCTTTGTCCTGCTCCATCAAATAAAGCAGCGTTCTAGCTGCGATTCCCCGCTCTGATTGCAAATCTGGGTCAGTTGTTAGCAATAATCGTGCATCATCTTGCGCTGTTTTCATTAAATCAGCCTGTGTTTCGATGTCTGCGATTTGGAACTTTGGCAGGCCAGATTGGGCCACACCAAGAACATCGCCAGCGCCACGGATCTTCAAATCTTCTTCGGAAATTTTGAAACCGTCGTCAGTATCGCGCATGATTTTCAACCGCCGTTCGGCAGTTTGCCCAAGCGTGCCGTACATCAAAAGGCAGGTTGACGCTTGGCTGCCACGCCCGACTCGGCCGCGCAATTGGTGCAATTGCGCCAAGCCAAAACTTTCGGCCTGCTCAATCACCATAATGGATGCAGTTGCGACGTTCACGCCGACCTCGATCACGGTCGTTGCGACCAACACTTTGGTTTTTCCGGCAATGAAATCGGCCATTGCTTTGTCTTTTTCGGCGGCAGGCATTTGGCCGTGCACCATGCCGACGTTTGCTTCGCCCAGTGCCAGGCGCAACATGCGGTAACGATCCTCGGTTGCGGCCCAATCTTTGGTTTCGCTTTCCCCCACCAAAGGGCAAACCCAATAGGCTTGGCGGCCTTCTGCGATTGCCGTTTTCATACGATCAATCACTTGTTCCAAACGGCTTTGCGATACCAAAACTGTTTCGATTGGTTTGCGCCCAGCGGGCTTTTCATCCAAAATCGACACATCCATATCGCCATAATTTGCAAGCTCAAGAGAACGCGGGATCGGCGTGGCAGTCATGACTAAAATATCGACGGCGGTGCCTTTTGCTCCAAGATTAAGACGTTGCCGCACGCCAAAGCGGTGTTGTTCGTCGATCACCGCAAGGCGTAGGTCTTGAAATTCCACATCCTGTTGGAAAACAGCATGGGTGCCGACCAGGATTTGGATTTTGCCAGCAGCCAATGCCGCCAGTTTTTTGCGCCGCTCCGATCCTTTGTCACGCCCCGTTAACAGCTCCAGCACGACACCCGCTTCGGCAGCCAAAGGTTGCAACCCTTCGAGGTGCTGGCGCGCGAGGATTTCGGTTGGGGCCATCATCACGCCCTGCCCGCCTGCCTCGACTGCGGCCAGCAAGGCGATCAGCGCCACCAGCGTTTTGCCAGAGCCAACATCGCCCTGCAGCAGGCGATTCATACGGCGCGGCGTCGCCATATCGGCGGTGATTTCCTCAAACGCGCGCAGCTGTGCGCCCGTTGCGCTGTAGGGTAGTGCCTTGAGGACTTTGTTGCGCAACTGGCCGTTGCCCGCAGACACCGCGCCCTTTTTCTTGCGTCCAGAATTTCGGGCCAATGCCAGCGTCAGCTGATGGGCGAGCAATTCATCATAAGCCAATCGTGCACGCGCAGGTGCGGCGGGATGCAGATCGGTCATTTTTTCAGGGCTGTGCGCGGTATTGAGCGCATCTTTCCACGCGGGCCATTCGTGTTTTTTTATCAGGCTCGGTTCGATCCATTCGGGCAAATCTGGCGCACGTTCCAGTGCAGATTTGCTGGCCTTACCCATTTGTTTTTGCGTGACCCCTTGGGTCAGCGGATAAAGCGGTTCGTTCTGGGGGACTTGATCGGCAGCCACGCCAGGACGCAGAATATAATCGGGGTGCACCATCTGGGCAATACTGTCGAATAGCTCAACTTTGCCAGAAACAACACGGCGCTGACCCGTTGGAAGGTGTTCGCGCAGCCAATCAGAGCGCGCATGAAAGAACACAAGTTGAAAGCTGGTCTGTTCGTCTTGGACGGTCACGCGGTACGGGCGACCCTTGATCGCGTTGGGGGTGTGCATGCCAACCAAAACTTCGACAGTCGCGACGGCGGGTGGGTCAATATCCAGCACACTGGCGGTGATTTGGCGATTTATCAGGCTGTGAGGCAGCAAAAACAGCAGGTCACGCGGGCGGGTCACATCCATTTTCGCGTAGTTTTGCGACGTTTTTGGCCCGATACCATCTAGCACCGAAAGATCGGCAAAGAGCGGAAACAGGATTTCTGGGCGATTGCTCATGAGGTTATGAGGGCGAGCCAGTCGTCCTCTGATATCAATTCGATCCCTAGGCTTTCAGCTTTTTTCGCTTTGCTACCTGCGCCTGGTCCTGCGACGACCAAATCCGTTTTGGCCGAGACTGAACCTGATACTTTTGCCCCGAGGGATTCCGCGCGGGCTTTTGCTTCGGCGCGGGTCATTTTTTCCAATGTGCCAGTGAAGACAACTGTTTTGCCCGCAACTTTGCTACCGGATGTATCTGGGGCCGCGACGTCTTGGACATCTAATTCTGCTACAAGGCGTTCAATCGCATCGCGGGTATTTGGTGTGTGAAATGCATCGACCAACGCGGTGGCCATGACCGATCCGACACCGTCGATATCGTTCAATTGATCCCACGCAGGGCCAGATTTTCCTGCGGCATATTGCATGGCGGTGAAAAACCCATCCCAACTGCCGTAATGTCGTGCCAGCATTGCGCCGCTGGTTTCGCCCACGTGACGAATTCCAAGCGCGAAGATGAGGCGATTTAGGGGGATTTTGCGTTTGGTGTTGATGGCATCAAAAAGGTTGTTCACCGAGGTTTCGCCAAAACCAGTGCGGTTTTTCAATTTTGCGATTGGGTTTGCCGCGTCGCGGGCTTGGAGTGTGAAAATATCGGCTGGTTCTTTGATGGGAAGCGCCTCATCATCAAAGAACATTTCGATCTGCTTGGCGCCAAGCCCGTCGATATCGAATGCGGCACGCGAAACAAAGTGTTTAAGCTTTTCAACCGCTTGCGCGGGGCAAATCAAGCCACCAGAACAGTAAGCCACACTGTCGCCATCTTCGCGAACAACATCTGAACCACATTCTGGGCAGGTTTTCGGGAATTCATAGGGCGTGCTGTCGGGGCCGCGTTTGGACGTATCCACATCGCGGACTTTGGGAATAACGTCCCCTGCGCGGTAAATTTCGACCCAATCATTGACGCGCAAATCGCGCCCGTCGCGGATCGGTTCGCCCTTGCTGTCGCGCCCTGCGATGTAATCGGCGTTGTGGAGCGTGGCATTGGACACCACGACACCGCCAACAGTGACAGGTTTTAGGCGGGCAACCGGGGAAAGCGCGCCCGTACGACCCACCTGAATTTCGATGGCTTCTAAGGAAGTGAAGGCCAATTCGGCAGGGAATTTATGCGCGATGGCCCAACGCGGTGTCGTGGAGCGAAAACCAAGTCGTGATTGAAGTGTTAGATCGTCGACTTTGTAAACGACGCCGTCGATATCGTATCCAAGGGTGGCGCGCTGTGTTTCGATTTCGCGGTAATGCTCAATCAGAGTTTCGACGGTTTCGTGGCGGCGCGTGAGAGGATTCGTACTGAAACCGAATGCGGATAACCGTTCAATTGCGCCGAATTGGGTTTCAGCGAGAGGTTCAGACAGGTCGCCCCATGCGTAAGCGAAAAAGAGAAGTGGGCGTTGTTTGGTTATTTCGGCGTTGATTTGGCGCAGCGATCCTGCCGCTGCATTGCGCGGGTTTGCAAAGGTTTTTGCGCCTTTGGAGTCTTGTGCTGCATTTAGGGCGTCAAAGTCGGCGTGGCTCATATAAACCTCACCGCGAACTTCAAGGACTTTGGGCGCGTCTTTGATGAAATGGGGAATATCGCTGATTGTACGTGCGTTCGCGGTTACATTTTCACCGACCTGACCATCCCCGCGCGTTGCGGCCTGAATGAGTGTTCCGTTTTCATACCGAAGCGATAAGGAAAGGCCGTCTATTTTTGGTTCTGCGGTGAAGGCGATTGGGTCGTTTTCGCGCAAGCCGAGATATTTACGAACGCGCGCGGCAAATTCGATAACGTCTTCATCAGTAAAGGCATTGCCAAGCGACAACATGCGGACTTTGTGTTCGATTTTCGAAAAAGCTGCAGAAACAGGCGCTCCGACTTGATCCGACGGGCTGTCTGGGCGCTTTAACTCTGGGAATAGAGATTCGATTTCGGCGTTTCGGCGTTTTAGCTTGTCGTAGTCTGCATCGGAATATCTCGGCGCATCATCTGTATGATATTCAGTGTTCGCTTTGCCCAAAACGCCCGCGAGGTGGGCAAGTTCATCCTTAGCTTCTTGTTCGTTTAGTTCAGATGGCGCGCGCTCCGCTGACATTATGGTTTTCCCGTCGTGGTCACATCAGTCTTTTTTATGGCCTGTAAAGAGATTGGTCTAGAGTTCAATTTGGATCAAATGCGTGGATAAAAAAAACCTTCGAGGAATCGAAGGCTTCTTTTAGATTGGAGAGGGTATTTGGTATTTCGCGCGGTTACGCGCTTGCAGCGATTTTTTCGATAACGGGAACGGCAACTGGATCGCGCAGCACATAACCCCTGCCCCAAACGGTTTCGATGTGATTTTCACCGCCCGTTGCTTCGGCGAGTTTTTTGCGCAATTTGCAAATAAACACATCGATGATTTTCAATTCAGGTTCATCCATGCCGCCATACAAATGGTTTAAGAACATCTCCTTGGTGAGCGTTGTGCCTTTGCGCAAAGAAAGAAGTTCCAGCATTTGATATTCTTTGCCAGTTAGGTGAACCGTATCGCCGCCAACCTCTACTGTTTTGGCATCAAGGTTCACTGCGATTTGGCCAGTTTCAATCACTGATTGTGCGTGACCTTTTGAGCGACGCACGATTGCATGGATACGGGCCACCAATTCCTCGCGATGAAACGGCTTTGTTAAGTAGTCATCCGCACCAAAGCCAAACCCTTTTACCTTTTCGGCAGCATCATCGTTTCCTGAAAGAATGAGAATCGGTGTTTGCACTTTTGCGACACGCAATTGGCGTAAAACTTCGTGGCCATTGATGTCTGGGAGGTTTAAATCAAGGAGAATGAGGTCGTAATCATACAATTTCGCAAGGTCGATGCCTTCTTCGCCGAGGTCGGTTGCATACACGTTTAAATTCGCGCTCGCCAGCATAAATTCAATGCTTCGCGACGTCGTCGGGTCGTCTTCTACCAATAATACACGCATTTCAAATCCAATCCTTGATGTAACTGTGACGATAGTGTGTCACTAGATGGTTAATCAGAGGTTACGGTATTAAAGTTTTATCAACACTACTTAAAGTTGTCCAATGGTTTGAAGGTATTAGCCAGAATTTCAGCGGTAAACCCTTCAAATATGGCGGTATTTTTGAAGAGCGGTCACACGCAATGCTGCAGGTCCATGGTCTTTTACGGCCGAAATCCAACCATCTAGCTCATCAAATGTAAGATCATACATGTCACAAGCCTCCTCATCCGTGATCAAACCGCCAATCACAGCGGCCACGATTTTGGCTTTGCGACGGGCAACCCAACGCGATGTGTTTTTAGGGGGCAGATCTGATCTGCTCAGTTTTTTACCATCGGGGAGTGTTACAAAAACAGGGCCCGTTTCCTTACGGATATACATGCGATACCTTTAGCAGTTCGTTTGAATGGCCAAAATCTGCCCAAACTCCTAACAATGGGTGAAGCCGCCCCTTGAGAACGTCTAAGGTTTTACTATATTCCAACACAAAACCGATACCTTGGTCCCCTTTTTGAAATGACACGCCCATGCCACTGGACACCCACCCCGCAGCCCTGAACTCAATGGGCTTTGCCAAAGCGCCTAAGGACACCCGCGTCCTCGTTGCCATGTCGGGCGGCGTTGACAGCTCTGTAGTGGCGGCGCAATTGGCCTCTGAAGGGTATGACGTCGTTGGAATCACCCTACAACTTTACGATCATGGTGCGGCACTCGCTAAAAAAGGGGCATGTTGTGCAGGGCGTGATATTCACGATGCGCGCCGCGTTGCCGAGGAAATGGGCTTTCCACATTATGTGCTGGATTATGAGAATAAGTTTAAAGAAAGCGTCATCGACGAGTTTGCCGACAGCTATTTGGCGGGCGCGACCCCAGTGCCGTGCATTCGCTGCAACGAGCGGGTGAAATTTCGTGATTTGTTAGAGACGGCCAAAGATTTGGATGCGGATTGCATGGCAACTGGCCATTACATTCAGCGTTTTGATGGCCCCGACAAAGCAGAGCTGCACAAAGCGGCGGACGGCGATCGGGATCAAAGCTATTTCTTGTTTTCCACAAAACAAGAACAGTTGGATTATTTGCGCTTTCCGCTTGGGCATCTCGCGTCCAAAACCGAAACCCGAGCGTTGGCCAAGAAGTTTGGCCTGCCTGTAGCCGATAAACCTGACAGCCAAGATATTTGCTTTGTTCCAAATGGGTCTTATGCAGCCGTGATCGAAAAACTGCGCCCAGGTGCGGCTGATCCCGGAGAGATCGTTCACATGAACGGCGAGGTTTTGGGCGAACATAAAGGTGTGATCCATTACACAATCGGACAGCGCCGTGGGCTTGGCATTGGAGGGCGCGAGCCGTTGTATGTTGTGAAGCTGGATGTGGATAAGAAGCACGTGATTGTTGGGCCAAAAGAAGCACTGGCAACACGGACAGTTCCTGTGCGCGAGATCAATTGGTTGGGTGATGAACCATTTGACAGCCGTGAAGAATGGCATGTGTCTGTGCGCGTTAGATCAACACGCAGCCCCAAAGAGGCGATTGTTCGCCCCCTATCGGCAACTTCGGCTGAGGTTGATTTGTTGAGCGCAGAAGAAGGTGTCGCACCGGGACAAGCCTGTGTGTTTTACGAAACTGAGGGCACGCGGATTTGGGGTGGCGGTTGGATTTGGCGTGGATATTGACCCAACTTGAACAGGTAAAGTTTCCTTCAGGAAATATTTGAACAGGTTCAAATTGCCTGCCATAGTAAAATCATTGTTTTACTAGGTTTTGGGACAAAACTCATGTTTTTGCGTCTTACTCTGGGGCTTTCGCTTTTCATGCTCGCTCCTTCAGCGGCGATGGCTGATATTGGAAAAGAAAATATTGATAGCGGAACAAGCGCCTATCGTTTGGTGCAATATACGCGGGAAAACGACGCCTTTACCTGCACTGCGATGCTGTGCGAGCGACGGGATTCACAAAGGTGCGGCGTTGAAGACGGGCTCTTTTCGATTTCAAAACGAACGGAAGATGAATTTGTTTACATCAGCTATTATCCGGCAGCCCGCGAAGCGAGCCGCAAGCTGGAGACACGCATTCGCATTGGTAGTTTTCGCAGTCGGTCATTTTTGCCAATCCAAGATTGGTCTGAAACATGGGTCGTTCCAGATATAAACAAGAACGAAGACATGCTATACGAAATGGAGCGGGAAGATCGAAGCGGAGAGATCGAGTTAACGATCAAAACCGAGACATTCGATCAAAAAGTTATGCGGGTACGCGATCTGGACGGCATGAAACGAGACGTGCGCCGTTTGTGCCCGTCTGGTCGATGAGCATTTAGCCTGTCACAACCATGATGGCCTCGCCTGTTGCGACCAGTTTTTCGGCGTCGTCATTGATTGCAAACAATTCGGCGCGTGCAAAACACTGGGTTTTTCCAGGTTTGATAAGCTTGGCGCGTGCGATGAAACGCGCGCCTACTGCTGGGCGTAAACAACTTACTGAGAAATGCGAGGTCAGCACGAGGCCGACTTGTGTTACGGCGGCGAATCCGCAGGCGGTATCAAGCAAACCGCCGACCATTCCTGCGTGTAAGAATCCTGAATATTGTCCGAACTCTTCGCGCCAATCTATTGCGATTTCGGCTGATCCTGGCGATGCAGAGACGATTTCCAGACCAGCCCAAGTGTTGAAGTGGGCCAGTTTGTTGATGTTTTGAAGGGTGGTTATGGGATCAGGTGTGTGGGGCATTTCAACATCCTTGGTTAGGGTACTGAAATGATACGGCAGCTCTATCGAACGAGAAGGACGTCGTTACGTCGTGAATAAGTGACGGCGCGTTTGACGCACCGTCACCACTGTAACCGCTTAACCAAATGCGTCTGGTTCGGATGCTTTGCGTTCGGCAATATAGGCTTTGAGCGCCTCGTCCACAGCTGGATCGATGGCAGGTTGAACATATTCACCCAACATGCGTGTCACTTTTTCATTCGCCAGTGTCATGGTGTCTTTGGATCCGTCGTCCTGCCAGGTTTCAAACGGTTTGTAATCGAGCACGCCTGATTTCCAGAAGCTATCTTTGAAATTGGCTTGTGTGTGTTCGCAGCCAAGGTAGTGGCCACCTGGGCCAACTTCGCGGATTGCACCCATCGCTTGGCCGTTTTCAGACATATCCACGCCTTCTGCGATCGAATGCAGCACACCGAGTTGATCGGCGTCCATGACGAATTTCTCAAAAGATGTGACAAGGCCACCCTCTAACCAACCCGCTGCGTGCAGGCAGAAGTTTACACCGCCCAAAAGGGCTGCGTTAAGGGTGTTGGAGGTTTCATAGGCTGCCTGTGCGTCTGGGAGTTTGGAGCCGCAAAGTGCACCGCCAGAGCGGAATGGCAGGTTGAGACGGCGTGCGAGTTGCCCTGCCCCGTAGAGGATTTTTGACGCTTCTGGGGTGCCGAATGTCGGCGCGCCAGAGTTCATGTCGATGCTGGTCACGAATGCGCCCATGATCACGGGTGCGCCAGGGTTGCACAGTTGGTTGTAAGCCACACCTGCAAGCGCCTCGGCGAGGACTTGGGTGAGTGTGCCCGCCACAGAAACAGGTGCCATCGCGCCGCCAACGATGAACGGGGAAACGATGCAGGCTTGGTTGTTTTTCGCGTAAACTTCCATTGCGCCCATCATGATATCATCGAATGTCAGCGGGCTGTTGATGTTGATTAACGAGGTCATCACTGTTTTATTCGCGATGCTTTCGCCAAACAGGATTTCGGACATTTTGATGGAATCTACCGCGCGTTCTGGGGCAGTCACGGATCCCATGTAAGGTTTGTCGGACAACGTCATGTGCGCATACAGCATATCGAGGTGGCGTTTGTTTACGGCCACGTCTGTTGGTTCACACACTGTGCCGCCCGAGTGGTGCATCCACTTGGACATGTAGATGAGTTTCACCATCTTTTGGAAATCATCCATCGTGGCATAACGGCGACCGCCCTGCATGTCGCGTACAAACGGTGGGCCGTAAACAGGTGCCAGCACCATAGAATTGCCACCAACGCGCACATTGCGTTCAGGATTGCGGGCGTGTTGGATGTATTCGGATGGGGCAGTTTTGATTAGTTCACGTGCAAGGCCGCGTGGAATGCGGACCCGTTCACCGTCGATTTCTGCGCCTGCGTCTTCCCAGCGTTTTAGGGCCGCTGGATTATCAAGGAAGTTCACACCGATTTCAGCCAAAATCGTTTCGGCGTTGGTTTCGATGATCTGCATCGCTTCTTCGCTCAGAACTTCGAAGTTTGGGATGTTGCGTTCGATGTATTTGGCAACTTCGAGGCGCACAGCGGTTCGTTCTGCGCGGCGAGCAGCGCCACCGCCACCACGGGCACGACGAGGAGGTGTTTGGGCTTCATCAGACATGGTTTTGGTCCTTCGCTCAGAATATCGGATCAGTGTTGAGCCATGATGTAGCCAATTTATTAAAGGCTTGCGGTGCAGAATCGTCGCTTAAAGGCGGGAAGCGACATCAGCTGTTGTTTTGTGAATTCGTAAAACAGGTTTAGGCAGCGCGTTAATGATCCGTGGCCAAAAGAAATCGTGTGATTGCATCGACCATGCCAGGCCAATTCGGGTCTTGTGGCAAAGGCACATGATTTCGAGAATCAAGCATTGAAATGTCTGCGTTAGGCAAACCTGCCACGAGTTTCTGACCTTCGCTAAAGGGATGAATAGTGTCTTGATTTGCGTGGACAACCAGGGTTTGCGTCGTCACATGTTCCAGCAGGTCCGACACATTAAAGGTGTCCACGATCTGTCGCAGATCAACCGCAGTTTGTGCATCGGCCGTTTGGCGCTGGGTCTGCGCAATGCTTTTGATTTGGTCGGCACTCGCATCTGGCATAAATAATCGATTGAATGCTTCTTGAAAAACACCGCCATTTTGCCCCCAGGCAGATCTAACCAAAGACAACGCGGTATCCATATTTAAGTGGTTGTCCCCTTGTTTACGAATTTTGCGGCCGTCACATGACCCGCCCCAAAGCACCATTTTATCAACTTTTTCAGGGAATTGATGGGCGAATGCGACGGCTATTGGAACCGCTTGGGAGGATGCATAGAGCGATGTTTTTTGAATGCCCGATGCGCTCAAAACTGCGTTCAAGTCATCTACAAAGCACTGCAAACCCGTAAGAGGTGCTCCGCGCTCAGATAAGCCAGTGCCCCGCACGTCATAACGGATTAGGTCAAAGTTCTGTTCCAGACGTTCAATCAAAGGCGCCCATACCGGGCAATCGCGATCAAGATGAAGATGCGACATCCAATGCCCGAGCCGCACAAGTGGCGGCCCTGATCCCGCTTTGGACCAAGCAATCGCAGTGCCGTCTTGGGATTTCGCATAGTTGAGCAAACCTGATGACGGCTTGGGTTTTTGCGGGGCTTTCGCGTCTAAGCCGCAAAACTCAAATCCACGTTTGTGAACAGTTCGAATGACGTTTTGCTGCCGTCCGTCATCATCGAGCGCTTTGCGTGCGGCGCTGACACGCGCATTGATGGTGGCATCTGACACAGCAAGCCCGTTCCAGACGTGATCAACAAGCGCATCTTTGGTTACCAGTTTCCCGGCTTGCTGTGCCAAAAACACGATCAGGTCAAAAACTTGCGGTTCAACGTGAATAGCTGCGCCGTTCTTGAGCAATCTATGCCCCTCGAGATCAATATGAAACGCGCCAAATTTAATATCCATGGGCCCAGATTGCGTCAGAATCCGTTTTTGAACAAGCGTCTGTACGCATTCTTTAGCAAAACAAAAGCTTTTCTAAAGCCTGTCTTCAAGCTTGGGCTGATGGGATGCGCCAAAAAGGGGCAGTACTTTAACAAAGGAAACACCCCATGAAATATTCACATGAATTTGACCTTGAAACTGCTGCTCAGGCATCAACTGTTACGCCGATTATCCGCCACGCAAATGGGGCGATTGATATGGCACCCTATCTTCAGCGCGGACGGGTTGAGCGCAGCTTGATCGCACACACGGCTTTGCGCGCTATTGGCGGCGCGGTTCGTAGGGCTTCTGTCTGGATGCTGGGGCGTGTGATGTCGCGCTGATTAGCTGCTTTGCGACTGAAGGCTTTGTAAATCTTTGGGTGACATACGCTCAATCCCATTTGCATAGTTCAGCGCGTTCAAGTGATAGAATTTGGCGTTCATCAGATTTGCCGCCGAATTATCGCGGGTTTTGATAAGTTTGGCAGGGCTGCCTGCGATGATGCTGTTTTCGGGAAAGACCGAGCCTTCGGTGACGATGGAATGGCCAGCAACGATGGAATTGCTGCCGATTTTCGCGCCATCCATGATTGTCGCGCCGATGCCGATTAAAACGCGATCACCGAGCGTGCAGCCGTGCAAGACAACGCGGTGGGTGATGGAGCAGTCTTCGCCCACAAGCGTTGGGCTGGAATAACCAACGTGGATCATTGCGTGGTCTTGGATATTGGTGCGCGCGCCGATCACGATTTCACGCATTTCAGCGCGGGTCACAACGTAGGGCCAGACGGATGCGCCCTGCCCGATCGTGACTTTGCCGTGCAGCAATGCCGTATCGTGGATGAAGGCAGGATCGTTGAGCGTAACGTCTGGGCCGATGTGGGGCATGGGAATTCTCCTTTTCGGCATCTTTGGCCGAGCAAACACCCAGTGCAAGGGTGCCGTCGCGCCAAACGGGCCTTGTGATTCTATACGTCGTTTATTATTGCCCAACCATGACAGATACATCCAACGCCCCCGCAGTAGACCCGATTCATGAACGCTTGCTGATCATTGATTTTGGCAGCCAAGTCACACAGTTGATTGCGCGCCGTTTGCGCGAATTGAATGTGTATTGCGAAATCCATCCTTATCAAGTGGTTACGGATGCTTTTTTAGCCGAGTTCGCGCCCAAAGCGGTGATCTTATCAGGTGGCCCCGACAGCGTGACCCGCGAAGGCAGCCCACGCGCGCCTCAGGGCCTGTGGTCGGCTGGCTTGCCAGTGCTCGGGATTTGTTACGGCCAGCAGGTGATGATGCAGCAGTTGGGCGGCATGGTTGAGGGTGGCAAAATTTCAGGTGGCGGCGGGACGGCTGAATTTGGCCGTGCGTTTGTGAAACCTGCGGGTTCGATTGAGTTGCTGAACGGTTGGTTTGCCGATGGGGACGAACAGGTCTGGATGTCCCACGGGGATCACGTCAGCAAACTGGCACCCGGATTCGATGTATATGGCACATCGCCAAATGCGCCCTATGCGATTACCGCAGATTTAGATCGCAGTTTTTACGCGGTACAGTTTCATCCAGAGGTTCACCACACGCCAAAAGGCGCAATGCTGTACGAGAATTTCGTCAAAATGGCTGGGTTTAGCGGCGATTGGACGATGGGCGCATACCGCGAACAAGCGATTGCGGCGATCCGCGAACAGGTTGGCGATTCAAAGGTGATTTGCGGCTTGTCTGGCGGCGTTGATAGTTCGGTTGCAGCAGTTTTGCTGTACGAAGCGATTGGCGAGCAGTTGACTTGTGTGTTTGTGGACCACGGATTGTTGCGACAGGGCGAGGCCGAAGAAGTTGTCACGATGTTCCGCGACAATTACAAAATGCCGCTGATCCATGCGGACGAGCAGGACTTGTTCCTTGGTGAATTGGACGGGCAATCTGACCCTGAAACCAAGCGCAAGATTATTGGCAAGCTGTTCATCGACGTGTTCCAAAAACATGCGACCGCTGTTGGGGATGCAAAGTTCTTGGCGCAGGGCACGTTGTACCCTGACGTGATTGAAAGTGTTTCGTTTTCTGGTGGGCCGTCGGTGACGATCAAAAGCCACCACAATGTTGGTGGATTGCCCGAAAAGATGGGTTTGAAACTGGTCGAGCCGCTGCGCGAGTTGTTCAAAGACGAGGTGCGTGCGCTGGGCCGTGAATTGGGATTGCCTGAGAGTTTCATTGGGCGGCATCCGTTCCCTGGTCCGGGTTTGGCGATCCGTTGCCCTGGTGAGATTACAATTCCAAAGCTGGAAATTCTGCGCAAAGCGGATGCCGTTTACATTGATCAAATCCGCAAACACGGGTTGTACGATGAAATTTGGCAAGCATTTGTGGCGATTCTGCCTGTGAAAACGGTTGGTGTGATGGGCGATGGGCGAACCTATGATTTTGCCTGTGCTTTGCGCGCGGTGACATCTGTGGATGGCATGACGGCAGATTATTACCCCTTTACCCATGAATTTCTGGGTGAAACGGCAACGCGGATCATCAACGAGGTCGAGGGCATCAATCGTGTGACCTATGACATCACCAGCAAACCACCCGGAACGATCGAGTGGGA
>JABBAP010000066.1 GCA_018607905.1 Paracoccaceae bacterium
TGATGTTTGCCCACGCGTTTGATGCTGTGGAGGCCGTTTGGTTTCACGTTTTGCCAGAAAACATGCGGTCGCAAGCGGCGGTGAGAAAGCTGGGTGTGACGGCTTTGGGTCAACAAACCTTGCATTTAACGGATATGCACCGTGCTTATGAGTGTTTTCGGTTGGAAAAAGCAGCCTGGTTAAAACCGCAAGCGATCTAATCGAATTCTAGATTCTTTTGCAGCACCAAATAACGCCAAATCATCGTGGTCGCGGCCACGGTTAGACCGATGACCAAGCCCCACCAAACGCCTTCTGCGCCATAATCCATTGGAAATCCTAGAAAATAGGCGGATGGCATTCCGATGCACCAATAGCTGATGACGGCAAGGATCATTGGGACGGTCGTGTCTTTTATCCCGCGCAACATGCCAAGGGCAGCTACTTGCAGGGCATCAACAATTTGGAAGGCGGCAGACACAAACAGCAACAGAACGCCCATTTCAACGATGGCGTTTATGCTCGGTTCCGTTGGGTCGATGAAAAGGCGCATCAATTGGCGTGGAATTACGAGGTAGAGTGTAAGCGAAATTAGGGACACAAAAAATGCGCCCCAAAGTACGACGCTTGCAGCGCGCTTGAGGTGTAGCTTGTCTTTGCGCCCTAGGGCCCTGCCCCCACGAATGGTGCCGACGTTGGAAATGCCAAGCGGGATCATAAAGCCAACGGAAGTGATTTGTAGAACGACGCCGTGTGCGGCGAGCGCGACGGTGCCTGACCAGCCAACCATGATTGTTGCGGCGGTGAACAAGGTTGTTTCGGCAAGTAGTGTTAGTGAGATTGGCCAGCCGAGTTTGAAGGTTTCTACGAAGGCTTCGCGATCAAAACGGAATGGGTTCTGGAACAGCTCAAACTTTTTAAGCGCGGGAAGCACGCGGCAATAGACCAGCAAAAACAGAAAATCGAGTGTGATTGTAAGGACTGACGCCCAAGCAGCACCGCGCGCGCCCATTTCTGGGAATCCCAAATTGCCAAAGATCAGCGCGTAGTTGAACACGATATTGGCGGCGGCTGCGACAAGGGTAGCGACTAGAACAATTTGTGCGCGTTCTAACGAGGACAGATAGCTTTTGAGCACCATGATCCAAAGGCCGGGGAACAGGCCAATCACGGCAATGCGCATGTAATCTTGGGCAATTTGGGCCAGATCGGCCTGTTGACCAAGGAATAGGAGAATGGATTTTAGGTACCAGAGCGGGATGGCAAAGATGAACGCGTAGAGCGTAACAAGCCAGGCCCCCATGCGCACGGAACGGCGGACTTGACGATCATCGCCCGCCCCAAGGGCTGTGGCGCACATCGGCATGATCGCGAACGCGATGCCTGAGCCGACGATGAACACGATGAAATACATCTGGCCCGCTAAAACGACACCAGCAAGCGCGTCGATTGTGTACCAGCCGAGCATCACCACATCTGTGATATGCGTGAGCATCTGCGCAATATGACTGCCCACCAAAGGCAAGCCCAACGCGATAGAGGCGCGGATGTGGCCACCCCATTGCATCGGGGCGGATTGATCAGGTGTGGCGGTCATTGCCGTGCTTTCGGTTTTGGGTGCTGTGTGGCCGAAACGACAAGACGCAGCGGGTTAGCAGGCTTCTAGTGGGAAGCGCGCAAGGACACCGTGATGATCTGAGCCAAGAAGGTCAAGGGTTGTGACCTCGCCAAGGCAATTCGTTGGGGCAAGGACGTGGTCGATGGGAATTGTCACTGTGCCTTTAAGCCTGAAAGTTCCATTTGTTGCGCCAACACGACGAGAACGGGTCGCCGTTTCAATTTGAGTCATGGTGTAAGACCACGGAACCATATTGAAATCCCCAGCTAAAACGACGGGTCCCGTTAAATTTTCAAGGATCGGTACAATCTGCGAAACTTGAACGGCTTGGCCAAACGGGTAAGGCCAATGTAAGTGGATCGATACGATCCATATCGGCCCATCAGGCGTAACAACTTGAATCGCGACGATACCGTTTCGTTCGTCGCAGACGATCGTGTCATTCACGGTTGGAAACTTAGAGGCGACAGCCACTCCACCAACGGATGCAAATTTGCATAACATTTGGCTGGGATAAGTCGCTTTGAGGCCGTTCAGGATTTCTGTGTTACGAAGTGTGACTTCTTGTAAGGTGATAAAATCTGCATTTGAATCCAACATGTCTTGGATCAATGTCGTTCCGTCGCCTAAGCGAAATGACAGGTTTTTTTGGTAAACAGAGTAAGTCAGCGGTTTGGACGGCGATTGCGGGAAATAGCTCCACCAAATTGCACCGATTGCAGCGAGGGATAATGCTCCTGCTGCCAAACCAGAGCGTTTCCAACCAAACCATAGTACGATGAGTGCACCAATCAGGGCAAACCAACCAATATGGAAGCGAAAAACAGCGAGACTATCTGCCAATGGGTGTAATGAACCGGGCGTTGATCCTAGGAGCAATGCGATGGGGATTAAGGCAAGAAAGAACAGCAGATGCTTCATGGCTGCGCGTTTGGCGCAAATTAGCGAATGGAGCAAGCATTCTTTAACGATGAAGCGACACAACATCTTGCGCCGCGCGACGCCGGGTGGTCTAATGCTGTAAAAATATGAGCCTCCGCAGGAATCGAGCACCAATGGCCGCAAATGATCTATTGTCGGGCGCACAGCCTGAGAAAAGTAGCTATGACGCATCTTCTATCCAAGTGTTGGAAGATATGGAGCACGTGCGCCTGCGCCCTGGTATGTATATCGGTGGTACGGATGATCGCGCGTTGCATCACATGGTTGCGGAAATCATCGACAATTCAATGGACGAAGCGGTTGCAGGCCATGCCAATTGGATCGAAGTCGAGCTGAACGCGGATTTCAGCGTGACGGTGCGTGACAACGGGCGCGGGATTCCTGTGGATCCCCACCCCAAAGACCCGAGTAAATCTGCGCTAGAGATCATTTTCTGTACGCTGAATGCAGGTGGTAAATTCTCGGGCGATAGCTACGAAACATCTGGTGGATTGAACGGTGTTGGCTCGTCTTGTGTGAACGCGCTGTCAGATCATCTGCGCGTTGAAGTTGCGCGAAATCGCGAGTTGTTTGCGATGGAGTTTAGCCGAGGTGTGCCCCAAGGCAGCTTGCAAGAGTTAGGCGCGACAAACAATCGGCGCGGGACAACGGTGACGTTTCACCCTGACCCAGAGATTTTTGGGACAGCGGCAAAGTTTAAGCCAAAGCGGCTTTATGCGATGGCGAAATCGAAGGCCTATTTGTTTTCTGGGGTCGAAATTCGTTGGAAATGTGATCCTGTTTGCCTTGGTAAAGACGACGACACCCCCCTGAGCGATAAGTTCCATTTCCCCAATGGTTTGGCGGATTATTTGGCTGAGCGTTTGGACGGATCAAGCACCTATTCTGACAAAGCCTTTTCTGGGCATGTTGATTTTGCAGAGAAATTTGGATCAGGATTGGTTGGTTCTGTGAATTGGGCGATCAACTGGACCCCGATGCGCGATGCGTTCATGCAATCCTATTGTAACACGGTTCCAACGCCCGAAGGTGGCACCCATGAAGCGGGTTTCTGGGGGGCTGTGCTGAAAGCGATCAAGGCCTACGGCGAGTTGGTAGGCAATAAAAAGGCCACGAATATCAACCGCGATGATGTGATGGGCGGCGGCTGTGCGCTGGTGTCTGTGTTTATTCGCGAGCCAAAATTTGTGGGGCAAACCAAAGACCGTTTGGCCACAGTAGAGGTGCAAAAATGGGTCGAGAATTCTGTTCGTGACCATTTCGACAACTGGTTGGCTGCCGACACCAAAGCGGCGGGTGCGATCCTTGATTACATGGTCCTTAAGGCCGAAGAACGGATGCGGCGGCGCGCGGAAAAGGAAACGCAGCGCAAATCGGCGACGAAAAAACTGCGCCTGCCGGGTAAACTGGTGGATTGCACCAACAAAGATCGCACAGGCACCGAACTGTTCATCGTGGAGGGCGATTCTGCGGGAGGCTCTGGTAAGGGGGCGCGGGATCGTAAGACGCAGGCGCTATTGCCGTTGAAAGGTAAAATTCTGAATGTGCTGGGTGCGGCAAGCGGCAAGTTGATGTCGAACCAAGAGATTTCCGATCTGTGCGAGACGCTGGGCGTTGGTATGGGCACGCGGTTTAACATCGAGGATTTGCGCTACGAAAAGATCATCATCATGACCGACGCGGATGTTGATGGTGCGCATATCGCGGCCCTGTTAATGACGTTCTTTTTCACGCAGATGCGGCCCTTAGTGGACAACGGGCATTTGTATCTGGCCTGCCCGCCCCTGTTCAAATTGGTGCAAGGCGCCAAGACGGTCTACGTTCTGGACGAAGCAGAGCGTGATGTTTTGTTGGAAAAAGGTTTGGGCGGTCGTGGTAAGATTGATGTGTCACGCTTCAAGGGTTTGGGTGAAATGAACGCGATTGATTTGAAAGAGACCACGATGAACCCCGTGACGCGCAAGTTGATCCGCGTGTCTGTGGATGATGATGAGCCGGGTGAAACATCCGATTTGGTGGAGCGTTTGATGGGTAAAAAGCCCGAAATGCGGTTTGAATACATCCAGCAAAATGCGCAGTTTGTGGAAGAGTTGGACGTTTAAGTCCGTCGTTTTGCTAAAGGTATTGTAAGGTCGTTTCTCGTTTTTTGGGTCACAGCTATCTGGACATTTCGATCATCACAGGTGCCCAATAACGGATTGGGATAAATCGGCCACAGTTTTTTTGACGTTTTGATCAGGCTTTGCCCAATTTTTGCCGGAAACAACGGCCAATTTTAGTTTAGACAAAAACAAACAGGCATAAAATGAATTTTCGATTTCCCAAACTCGCGTTGGTCGCTGCTGTAACGTGCGTGACTGCATTTCCAACATTTGGTCAAGAAACCAGTGACACCACAGCGGAACCCACGCCAAAAACAATGGCTGAGGTTTTTGAAGGCTGGAGCCTCGAGCCATTTAGCTTTGAGGCTATGGTAAGCAATCAGCGACGCACGCGACCAGAATTTCAATTTAAAATCGACACTGTTCGCTACAACGTGTTATTCGACGCGGGCCGCCAAAAACGCAATGCTATTTTGGATTGTTTGGAATTGTCAGATGAATGTGAAATTAAGGGCACTGCCTTTATGCTGTTCAAAGACGGCGGTATGCAGATGAATGTAACTGATATCAATTGGTTGGCTGTTCCTGCAGTTGATTTTGATGAAAAGGCCGCGCGCCTGCACCGATGTTTCAAATCTGCGGGTCGTGATCGCAAGAAATTCTCGGGTATTGTCGAAGCCAAGATGATCATCACCAATTTGGAAAAACGCCAAGGATATACACTGGAACCGATAAAACCGCGTGAAATTGGCCGCGGATTTGAACAGCTTGAAGACGCGGTTCACAACTGTTCCAGCTCGCGGTTTCGATTGCCAGTCGGGGAGTATCATCTGAAAGTATTTACCCAAAGCGGTGAAACCTTCATGGATTATTTCGACGAGTAATCAAAGATTTGCGCTTTGCAGAATGTCGTGCAGAGCGCAAGATACGACCTTTGGTTAAATTTGACCCACCCAGATCAACCAAATTTTCAGTGAAATTAGCGTGATTGGCAAAAAGATGCCTAAAAATCTCTTTATTTCCTGACAATTGCCGCCTATTTTCGCGCCGTGTCTGGTTAGGGGTAATCAGACAACCGCTGCAAGGACGATTATTATGAAAATTCTGTTTGGTTTTGGGTGTTTGGCCGTGATGGGGCTGACCTTTGCGGGCACATCTGTCGTAGCAGAGACGCTTAACTGGCGAAATAATTGCAGCCCTTGGGAGCATGTTCCTGCAAGCGAAACTTTCGGAAACCCAGAAACGGCCCTTTTGTTCTGCGCGACGCAAGAGGACAAAACCTGGTTGGCGTTGCAAGTGCATTGTGATGCAGCCACGCCAACAATGGTTATTCGCTATCGCCCTGGGTTTGAGTTTACCCCACCTGTTATTGCGCAAGATACGGAAAACGGAACTGAGGGCGACGATCAGCTAAGCGCGGAAGATCGCGAAGCCGCAGCATTGGTTGCAGCCATTCCCTACAACGATAGCGGCATTCGGACACAGCTTTCATCAAGTGGCGGCCCTACGGAAATGGTGTTCATGGATTTCCAGTCTTTTGGGTACACAAATGTCGCCAACTTTGATGATGGCATTGGCGAATGGGCTTTTGTCGAAAAACAGCCATTGTCACCAGTGTTTAGCCGATTGATTACAGGAAATTACGCCGACATAAAACTGCTGGCGTATGACAAAACAGAACGCTTCCCGCTACGTGGATCAAGCAAAGCATTGCGCCCAGTGGTTGAAGTGTGCCGTCTTGCCAAACGAGCTGCAGACAAACTGACTAAGAAGTAAATTCCTAGCCTTTTCAGATTGTTACGTCACCAACTTTATCTATTTTTAAAATCAAGATGCGGCCAGTATTTTGGTCTTTTCCCAAAGTGCAGCGTCGATATCCACTTCATTGGGAAGTACTCTGTTTGCGCCTGGCAAACGGGCATTGGGTTGTTCATCAACAGCATCCGTTACCCGGGCCAAACGATCATAAAATGCATCACCTGCAAATGTGGTTGGATCCACGAGGAAATAAAACTGACCCAGATCGTGTGGCGCGCCATCTGGCAGTTTGAGGCCCTTAACGTCCAATGAATTGACCGAACCTGTAAGTGCTGCGGCGAGGATTTCGACCATCAGACCTAAGCCCCAACCTTTGTAGCCCCCTGTTGACACGAGTGAGCCTTTTAGGGCTGCATTCGGATCCGTCGTTGGGTTGCCATCTGTATCCACGGCCCAGCCAAGCGGGATTTCCTGCCCTGCGGCCGCTGCCATTGTGATTTTGCCAAGCGCGATTGCTGAGGTGGATTGATCAAATTGAAATGCAAGCCCGCCCTGTTTGGCCGGAACAGACAGCGCCATCGGATTTGTCCCAAGGACCGCTTTGTTACCACCTGGCGGGGAAACAACAGCCGACGCATTGGTAAAACCGAGGCCAATCAAGCCCGCATCAGCAATTTGTTCGGTGAAATACCCAAGCGAGGTGCAGGTGTGGGAATGAGCTACTGCAAAGCTGGCTGTTCCCATGTCGTGTGCGGTTTCAAGTGCTGTGGACAGGCCCCGTGCGAATGCTGGCTGGGCAAATCCGAGTTTCGCATCGACAAGAACCGAGGCTGGTTTTGGCTTACTGACAACGGGTTCTACTTTGCCATCTACACGGCCTGTTGTCAGCTGTGTGCAATAGCTTTCGAGATAATACAGCCCGCAAATGAGGTTGCTTGTCGCTTCGGCTTTACGCACGGCTTTGGCGACCTCGCCGGCGACCCAAGGGGCTGCTCCGTGTTTGATCAGGGCGTCAGTGGATGTTTGTTCGATCACATCGAGGGAAACAGTTGTTTTTGTCATTTGGATTGCCAATTTTTCAAAATGGTTTCGATTGAGAGAGGTTGAGATTGCGAAGCCGCGCGGATTTTACCGGGGGTTCGTGATAAATGGGGCGTGGGGCGCGGTTGGATGACGTTTGAATGGGTTTCAAACAGGTTGCGCGCGGTGTTGTGGTCGTCCTCAAACGCTTCTCTAATTGTGAGAACTGGCGCATAACACGTGTCGGTTCCGTGCAAAAGCGCTGTCCACTCATCGCGGGTTTTAGTTTTGAAAATACCCGTGAAAGTTTTAATGACAGCGGGCCAAGTACCACGATCCATTTGTGTTTTCGCCAATGTTGGATCTGCGCCAATACGATCTAGCAATTCTGCGTAAAATTTGGCTTCGATCGCGCCGATTGCGACGTGCCCTCCACAGGCAGCGGCGTAGACGTTGTAAAATGGCGCGGCACCATCAAGAATATTGGTTTCTCGGCTATCGTTCCAGGCATTGCCTTGGTTCATGGCGTACATCATCGACATGAGGTGCGCGGTGCCATCGGTGATTGCGGCATCAACGACTTGGCCTTTGCCCGATTTAGATGCCTCAAGTAGGGCGCAGACTATACCGTAAGCAAGGTACATGCCGCCGCCGCCGAAATCACCGATCAGATTGAGGGGGATAACGGGCGTTTCGGCAGGGCCAATGGCATGCAGAGCGCCAGAAAGCGCGATGTAATTGATATCGTGACCGGCAGCATTGGCGAGCGGGCCTGTTTGCCCCCAACCCGTCATGCGGCCGTAAACCAGTTTTGGATTGATCGCCGCGATTTCAGTTGGGCCAAGGGTCAGGCGTTCCATCACGCCCGGGCGCATGCCCTCGATCAAAGCATCTGCGTTGGCGATCAGCGACTTAGCTGTTTCGACGTCATCGGTTTTTTTGAGGTCCAATTCAACAAAGCCCCTGCCCCGATCGAGGATGTCATATTTGAGCCCCATCAAATGCTGCAGGTTCGGGCGTTGAATGCGGACCACTTCCGCCCCCATATCCGCGAGCGTCATTGCCGCAAATGGCGTTGGCCCAAGCCCCGCAAATTCGATTATTTTGACCCCGTTGAGTGGCCCGTTGGACATCTAACTCTCCCCTTAACTGGGCCTGTCAGTACGGGTTTTTTACTGCTGGGCAAAGCAAAATGTGGGAATTACCGCCGATTTGAGGAAAGACGCTACGCTAAAAGATGACAGCCCCGCAAAAGCGGTGTATGACACAGATAATGTCGGCAATAGACCGATGATAGCAGTATTACAGGAGACATCCCATGACTGGATGGAGCAGACGTGCGTTTTTGGCGAGTGCAACGGCAGGCGGATTGAGCGCTTGTGCGGGCGGTACAAATAGCAGAGCGCGATTTACAATTGATGATAAAGTTTCAAGCGCAGTGCAACAGATGCATTCCGAATTGCCGTTCACGCGCGGTTTGATGGATTCAGCGGCGGGTGTTTTGGTCGTACCGACAGTCACCAAGGCAGGCCTGATCATCGGCGGGTCATATGGTGAGGGATCGCTATTGATTGGCGAAGCACCCGTTGATTATTATTCCGTTGCAGCGGCAAGTTACGGTTTGCAGGCTGGCGGGCAGCAATATTCATCTGCGTTGTTCTTTATGGACAGCGAGCATTTGCAGAAATTCCGTGCGCGCGCAGGTTGGACATTGGGTGCAGACCTTGAATTTACCGTTTTGGATGATGCCAAAGCAGCTGGGATCGACAACAACACAATTGACGAAGCTGTTTATGCGGTTGTTTTCAACCAAGCTGGCATTTTGATCGGCATTTCGGTTGAAGGGTCCAAATACACACGGATCATTCGCTAACACTGATCTGGTTATCGAGAACACGGTAAAGGTCTTTGAAGGTGATCCCTTTAAGGGCCTTTATTCTTCGTACCACCAAACATCTGGCAAAAAGCCCGACCAATCGCCGTAGGTTGGGATTGTGTCTGGGTATCTTAGCCGTGCGTCATGGGCGACGTTGCTGATATCGGAGTGCCAGATCGGGATGACGTAACGCCCCGCGGTTAGAACGCGGTCAAGCGCGCGAACGGTGGATTGAAAGGTTTGCGTGTCGCGGGTTTCCAGCATTTGCGCAATCAATCCTTCGGCGGCACGGCTGCTGATACCCATGTAGTTGCGCGTACCCGGCGCCGTGACCCCTGCACTGCCCCAATAGAGCAATTGTTCGTTGCCCGGGGATAGCGACATGTAGCGCGTGTAATGTGCCATCTCAAAATCGTAGGTCTTCATCCTTTCACGGTGCTGAACAGAATCCGCGAGTTTGATACTGGCCTGAATGCCGAGCCGTTTGAGCGCATCAATGTAGATATTCATGATCGCTTCGTTTTCGGTGGCTGTGTTTTTGAGCAGGATTTCAAAAGCGAATGGATCGCCGTTTACGTTTTGCAAAACACCGTCCTTGATTGCCCAACCCGCAGATTCGAGCAGCTTACGGGCCTTGCGCAAGTTTTTACGATTGCGGGATGTACCATCAGATTGCGGGAGCGCGTAGCCGTCCAGAACGCCCTCGGTAAGGTCCTTTGAATAGGGTGCCAAGGCTTGGGCTACTGCGCCGACCGCAGGCCCGTCTTGCATAGACAGCACGGAGTTGGAGAAGTAGCTGGTGATGCGGGGCAATGTGCCCCCGTTGAGCGTTTGGTTGATGAATTCAAAGTTGAACGCATGGATCAGCGCGTCGCGCACGCGGATGTCGGCGAATTTGGGATTGCGCGCGTTCATCACAAAACCCGTCATGCCAGAGGGACGTTTGTGGGGGATTTCGGACTGCACCATGCGCCCATCGGCAATGGCAGGGAAATTGTAATTATTAAGCCAGCGTTGCGCGTTGTTTTCGCGAAAGATCGAAACGGTGCCTGCTTTGAAGGCCTCGAAGATCACGGCGTTGTCGATGTAGTAATCGTATTTGATGGTGTCAAAGTTATCAAAACCCGCCTTGAGGCCAAGGTTTTTGCCCCAGTAATCAGGATTGCGTTTGAAGGAAATGAAACGGCCAGCTTCATATTTGTCGATCAGATAGGGCCCCGAACCCGTAATTTCATCTAGCGAGCTGTCTTCAAAGGCGCGCCCCTCCCAATCTGCTTTGCGCAGGATTGGCCGCAGGCCGAGGATAAGGGGCAATTCGCGATCTTTGGTGTTAAATGTGAAGGTAACCGAGCGCGGCCCCGTTTGTTCGGCTTTGGCGATTTTTTTCCACGAAAAGCTGTAGCGCGGGTGACCTTTGGTTCCCAAAGTCTCAAACGACCACAAAACGTCCTCGACTGTGACAGGGTCGCCGTTTGAAAACTTGGCCTCTTCGCGCAGGGTGAAGGTAACAAAACTGCGCGCGTCGTCAGTTTCAACTCTTTCAGCCAAAAGGCCATAAAGGGAAAAGCTCTCGTCATAGCTGCGCCCCATCAAGGATTCGACCACATGCGTGCGGATTCCGTAAGGAGCTGTCCCCTTCAGAATGTAAGGATTGAGCGAATCGTAACTGCCCGATTCGGATAAAGTGATGGTTCCACCCTTTGGAGCGGCCGGATTTGCGTAAGGAAGGGATATGAACCCCTTTGGGAGGGCTGGTTCACCGTACATTGCAAGGCCATGCTGTGGCGACGATAAGGCGAATTGTGGTAGAAGAATGCCGATTATTGCCAGCGCGGAAACAATGATAGATGCCTTACGGATTGTACGTGTCATCGGTGCAACAATAGCCTCGTGTTTTGGTGTTTTTCTATATGTATCAAGCCTGTCTGGGAAATACTTCATTTTTTTACTTGGCGTGTGGAGCACTAAATTGTATAACTACTTCACTGCTCGATAGGTTTCTTGCCTGTATGAAACCTGCCTCAATAACTTAGCGCCCTCCTTGCGAGGGCGTTTTTTTTTGGCCTGTGTTTTGATGAGGTCTTGGCGCTGTTACGCCTTTGGCCTTATTACATTGGTTAATGCGGAGTAAATCCGTCAAAAACAGGGTTCTAGGTTCAGATGAACATCTTAGTTTTATGCACAGGCAATTCTGCACGCTCCATTTTGCTCGAATCGATTCTGTCCCATTGTAGCGATGGGCGGATTTGCGCGTATTCGGCAGGATCAAAACCTGCTGGTCGGGTAAATCCTGCTGCTTTGGCACAGCTTGCAGCGGTTGGATTGCCAGATTCGGGGTACAGATCGAAAACCTGGGATGAATTTGCAACGCTTGATGCGCCTGTCATGGATTTGGTGGTCACGGTCTGTGGAAATGCGCGGGATGAAACCTGCCCGGTTTGGCTTGGTGCACCTTTAAGCGCCCATTGGGGTGTAGATGACCCCGCAGATGTGACTGCCCCACCAGATGCGGTTCGCGCGGCGTTTTCAGAGGCTTACACGCGGTTGCGAAAGTACGCCGATGCTTTTATGGCGGAACCTATAGAAGACATGGATCGTGACGCGTTGATCGCACATCTGCGAAAAATTGAAGGACTGAACTGATGCAAAGATTACTGGCTGAGGGATTGGGAACCGCATTTTTACTGGCGACGGTGATCGGTTCTGGCATTATGGGCGAGACATTGGCGGATGGGAACACCGCGATTGCGCTGTTGGGTAATACAATTGCGACGGGCGCGATCTTGACTGTGTTGATCACGATCTTCGGACCAATTTCTGGCGCGCATTTTAACCCAGTCGTGACGATGGCGTTCTGGTTGCGACGCGAGATTTCGCTGCACGAGGCCGCTGGATTTGTTGCAGTGCAGGTTACCGGTGGCATTTTGGGTGTTTGGGCGGCGCATTATATGTTCGCAGATGAGATTATGCAGGTGTCGATGAAAATGCGTGCTGGGCCGTCGCAGGGATTTTCAGAGCTGGTCGCGACATTCGGGCTGTTGATCGTGATCTTTGGCGGGGTGAAACACAAACCAGAGGCTGTTGCAACGGTGGTTGGGTTGTACATCACGGCCGCCTATTGGTTCACCGCGTCCACCAGTTTTGCGAACCCTGCGGTAACAATCGCACGGATGATGAGCGATACATTTGCTGGGATTACGCCCGCAAGTGCGCCGTTGTTTATTGCCATGCAAATTGTTGGGGCTTTGTTGGCCGTTGGCGCGGCGAAGGTTTTGTTCCCTTCAGACAAAACATAGGCTGAAAAGGCAGGTCGCGTGACGGAGTTAGCGGTATTTGACCAAGGTTGCGGGGCACCCTGCCCTGATCCGTTTAATCTGGCGGCTTATGTTTTGGCTTCGGGTACGGATGATGCCGTTGCGTTAGAGGTGTTTAGTGAAACGGTTGAACGCTGGCGGTATGCGGATTTGCGTGATGCGGTTTGGCGTACGGCGGGTGGGTTGCTGGATCTGGGGTTAAAGGACGGAGATCGGCTGTTGCTGCGGGTTGGCAATGATCCCGCGTTTCCTGTGTTGTTTCTGGCGGCGGTGGCCGTGGGTGTTGTCCCTGTCCCGACCTCTGCGTTGCTAACCGAGCCAGAGGTGCGCCGCATTGTTGCAGAGTTGCGCCCCGCGATGGTGGCGTTTGCGGGTGGGCTGAACCCCCTTGCGGATTTGGGCGTTCCAACGCTGGATGCAAAAGGTGTGGCGCAGTTGCGGTCAGCCGAGCCTGCACAACCCGTGATGGGCTCGCCTGATCGGTTGGCATACATGATTTATACCTCTGGCACGTCGGGCCAACCCCGTGCCGTGATGCATGCACACCGCGCCGTTTGGGCGCGACGTATGATGTGGGATGGCTGGTATGGCCTGCGGCCAGATGATCGTATGTTGCACGCAGGTGCGTTCAACTGGACGTATACGCTTGGCACGGGATTGATGGATCCCTGGGCCATTGGCGCCACGGCGATGGTTTACACGGGGCCGCCTGATCGACACGTTTGGGGTAAATTGGTACGCGATCATAGCGCGACAATATTTGCAGCGGCACCAGGGGTTTACCGCCAGATTGTCGAAGCAGGCGCAGATGGATTTGAAAATCTGCGCCATGGCTTAAGTGCCGGTGAAAAGATGCCAGCGGTCGTGATGGATGCGTGGCAGGCGCAAACTGGCAAGGCCGTGTATGAAGCGTTGGGCATGAGTGAGGTTTCGACCTTTGTGTCATCTTCGCCAATTGTTGCGCCACGTTCAGGCACCGCAGGCAAAGCACAGGAAGGGCGCCGTTTGGCCGTGTTGGGGCGCGGCAGGCCTGTTGGCGTTGGTGAAGCAGGCGTGATGGCTGTTTCAAAGGATGATCCCGGACTGATGCTGGGATATTTTGAACAGCCTGACGAAACCGCCGCAAAGTATCAGGACCAGTGGTTTGTGACGGGGGATACCGTTTCAATGGATGGCGATGGGTATGTTACCTATCTGGGCCGCGATGACGATATGATGAACGCGGGCGGATATCGGGTGTCACCCATCGAAGTTGAGGCCGCGATGATGCGCTGTGATGGCGTTTTACAGGCCGCAGCAGCCGAGGTTGAAGTGCGCGAAGGTGTGCGGGTTATTGCTGGGTTTTATGTGGCGAATGCGGATTTAGATGATGGTTTGCGTGAAATTTGCAGCGAGGCTCTGGCCAAATACAAAACGCCGCGTATGTTTGTGAAAATGGATGCGTTGCCAATGGGCGCTAACAACAAAATACAGCGCAAAGCACTGCGCGACTGGACCGAAAAATGACCCAACTTGATATTATTTCCGACCCAATTTGCCCGTGGTGTTACATCGGCAAAACAAAGTTGGATCGTGCGCTGGAAAAACATCCAGAACATGATTTGGTGATCGAATGGCATCCATTTCAATTGAACCCAGAAATGCCAGCCGACGGGATGGATCGCCGCGAATATTTGGAAACAAAATTCGGTGGTAAAGATGCGGCAGTGCAGGTTTATGGAGCAATTGCGCAAGCGGCCGAAGATGCTGGGGTCGAGATCAACTTTGAAGGTATTCAACGCACGCCAAGCACGATAAATGCCCATCGTTTGCTTCATTGGGCAGCGTTGGAAGCCAAACAAAACGCTGTGGTGGACCGCCTGTTCAAAGCCTATTTTCGCGAGGGCCAAGACATTTCGAACCATGATGTGTTGATCGGAATCGCGTCTCGTGCAGGCATGGACGCAGACGTGACACGTCGGTTATTGGAAAGCGACGCAGATATGCAAGATGTACGCGAGCGCGATGCATCTGCGCGTGATCGTGGTGTTTCAGGCGTGCCCTGTTTTATCATCGCCAATCACTACGTCGTGCAAGGTGCCCAAGACACGGCCATGTGGGAAAAAGTGATCACCGAGCTGTCCGATGCCCATGAAAAAGGTGCAGGCAAAGCGAGATGATTATCGGGCATACTGTCCGATTTGCGCATCACAAATACACTGGAATGACGTCCATAATACTGTATGGCAATTACAGTAGGTTTATTTTTTAAAGGAACAAGGTTTGGGTAAGAAACTCAGCATGTTTGAGTTCATCGTTTTGATGGCTTTTATGTTCTCACTTATCGCTTATGCGACGGATGCGATGCTGCCGGCGTTTGAGCAAATTGCAGAGGATTTGCAAACGGCGAACGTGAGCCGAGTCCAGTTAATAATCGCGACGTTTTTCATGGGAACAGGAATTGGGCAATTGTTGGCTGGCCCGTTGTCAGACACGTTAGGGCGCAAACCCGTGATCCTTGGCGGTATCGGCATTTTTGTTGCGGCGAGCATTTGGGCCTGGCTGACCAGCTCTATTGAGATGTTGTTGGTTGCGCGATTTGTCCAAGGCTTAGGGATTTCTGCGCCGCGTACCGTAGGCATGGCAATGGTGCGGGATCAGTATTCAGGACGTCAAATGGCGCGTGTTGTTTCGTTCGCGATGATGTTGTTTGTGCTGGTTCCCGGCGTTGCACCGCTGTTTGGGCAGTTTTTGATGATCAATTTTGGATGGCGATCGATCTTTCTGTCCTGTGTGGTTCTGGGCGCATTGGTGAGCCTGTGGCTTTGGACACGACAGGAAGAGACGTTGGGTGTGGAAAAACGCAAGTCGTTTCGCTGGCGTGTGTTGATTGATGGCTGGTACGAAATGCGCAAATCAAAACGTGCGATGATGTCGATGTTCGTGCTGTGTTTTGCCTATTCCCTGATCTTTGCCTACATCAGCAGTGCGCAGCAAGTGTTTGTCGATTGGCTGGGCGCTGGGGAGGCGTTCCCTCTCTATTTCGGTGTTATTGCGGTGCTATCAGGCTTTGCTGGCGCGTTAAATGCAGTGCTGGTCGTGCGGCTCGGCATGTGGTTGCTAAGTACCGTTGGGATGTTGATCGTCTTTATTTGTTCTATGGGTGTTGGCGGCGCTATTTGGGGCGGGCTCGTCCCAGAACAGATGTTACTCAGCGTTTTTGTCGGCTGGTCCATCATGATGTTTTTTGTATCTGGTTTGGTGTTCACCAACTTGAATGCGATGGCGATGGAGCCGATGGGACATATAGCAGGCACCGCAAGCGCACTTATCGGAGCGATTTCGACAATTGGCAGCATGGTTTTGGTGATCCCGATTGGGCAAATGTATAACGGCACGGGGCTGCCGTTGATTTTTGGGGTCGGTTTCTGCGCTGGGATGGGATTCTTGTTGAACCAATGGAACCCCCGCGAGGCGGACGGTTAGATAATCTGCGCGATCACTTAAACAAGTAAAGTCGCCTCTTTTAAGCGCAATTGCTTTCGCGCCTTTTGGCCATACCCGTTCAGATTGCCACGAAGCTCTGGAAATATATTGAAAACTTCGTTTCGGCTGCTCAACGAGAGCATGTCCATGCTTTCATCCCCTAGGAACAGGCTTTCGGACCACATATTGTTGGTCGCGATCAGCGCGTGAGTGCCCAAAAGAATATGATAATATTCGACCGATTCATCAGAATTTCTATGGGCTAAATCTGAATTCAAAAGGCTTTTGGCTTGTGTAAGGACTTCTGCTTCGCCGAAATAAAGCGTGTTCTTCCAATGATCGTTCAGGACGGCATGGTTTGGTGACAGCTTCGTGTCACACGACGGAATGTTTGGGCCAAAAGCATGCGCTTTGATCGTGATTGGTTGCAGTTGGAAATCCAGCCGCGCGCTATCAGAAAAACAGCGCGTGCCAATCCAGCGAATTTTTTGAATACCCGCATCTTTGGTCACTACTTCATCGCCAACGCGCAAAGTTTCTACACGGCGTTCGCCAATTGCAGTCTTAATTAACGTGCCGGCGGTGAAACAAATGTAGCTAGAGCCAGGATCAGGTGAAGAGTTGGGCGTAAATGTACCGTCTGGTTGCCGCTCAAGCGATGTTACACCACTGACCTGCCTTGTTGTGTCCAAGACTTCGGCAGATTGGCCAGCAAACGGGTCTCCACTGACTGTTGAAACGGTGTAAGGGGCACCAAAACTATAGAGCCCATACACTTCACCAGTGACAGAATTGTACAGACCAACGGCGTCTTGGGCATGCAAACGAAGGTTGTCACCAGATTCGCTGGATCCAAAAGTATAATGGAGAACGCCATCATCGTCATCGCCATCAAGATCCGCATCTTCGGTGTAAAGCAATCCATCCGCTGTGACGCTGTAGATATCTGACGCAGAAGGAACCCCTGTTGTAGAGCCATTGTGGGTGCGGTCATAAATGACCATCACCAAATTTTCAGGATCAGGATAGTCGTCAGGTATGCGGACTTCGAGCATATCGAGATCGCCACCGCCAAGGTATTTAATCTCTGAAATTTCTGGATTCGCCATGCTAGCTGCCCACCAAATGCACTGTTCAAACGCAGATAGGAACGATTGGTGGCCAATTTAAGGCTTTTTAGAATATCGGCCTTTTTCGCCAAAAATTGGCAAAAAATGGCCTATTTCTTGGCAAATCCAGCCAATTCACGTGCAATGATGTACGCGCCCTTAATCTTGGTTTCGTCATTGTCCCAATCGCGAAGAACTATGATTTTGTTATCTTTTACTTTGGCAGTGCCACGTTGGTTTTGCAGATATTCTACAAGGCCGCCCGGGTTGGCGTATTTGTCGTTGTGGAATTGGATGACAGCCCCTTTTGGACCGCCGTCCAGCTTGGCAATGCCAGCGCGTTTGCACATGCCTTTGACGCGCACGATACGCAAAAGAGTATCAACTTCGGTTGGCAGCTTACCAAAACGGTCGATAAGCTCGGCTGCAAAGCCTTCGAGTTCAACCTTGGTAGATAGCGATGAAAGACGGCGATACAGCCCAAGGCGCACGTCGAGGTCTGGCACGAAGGTTTCTGGAATAAGAACAGGTACGCCGAGGTTGATCTGGGGCGACCAGCTGTCGGTATCCGTTAATCCTTCGAGGCCGCCTGCCTGCATCTTGGCGATCGCCTCTTGCAGCATTTCTTGATACAACTCAAACCCAACTTCGCGCACGTGGCCCGATTGATCGTCGCCCAACAAGTTACCCGCACCGCGAATATCAAGGTCTTGGGAGGCAAGAGTAAAGCCTGCGCCTAAACTGTCGAGCGAGCCCAACACGCGAAGGCGCTTTTCAGCGCTAGAAGTGAGCGGTTTGCGTGGTTTGGTGGTGAGATAAGCATAAGCCCGCGTTTTCGAACGGCCCACCCTGCCCCTGATTTGGTAGAGTTGCGATAGTCCAAACATATCTGCGCGGTGGATAATCATGGTGTTTGCAGTAGGAATATCGAGCCCGCTTTCAACGATGGTAGTGGCAAGCAAAACATCGTATTTGCCATCGTAAAAGGCATTCATACGATCATCCAACTCGCTCGCCGCCATTTGGCCGTTGGCGATGACGAACGAAACCTCAGGAACTTGGGTTTTGAGGAAATCTTCGATGTCAGGCAAATCGGAAATACGCGGAACAACAAAGAACGACTGCCCGCCACGATAATGTTCGCGCAACAAAGCCTCGCGCAGGGTCACGGTGTCAAATTCGCTGACGTAGGTGCGAATAGCGAGGCGATCGACGGGTGGCGTGCCGATGATCGAGAGTTCGCGCACACCGGAGAGCGACATCTGCAAGGTGCGCGGGATCGGTGTCGCCGTCAGGGTGAGGACATGGATGTCAGAACGCAGTTGTTTTAGGCGTTCTTTGTGGTTCACACCGAAATGCTGTTCTTCGTCGATGACAAGCAGGCCAAGATTGGCGAATTTGATGTTTTTTGCCAGCAAAGCATGGGTGCCGATTACAATTTCAACACCGCCGTCTCGCATACCGTTTTTGGTAAGTTCCGCATCTTTTGCCGTTACAAAGCGCGAGAGTTGGCGCACGCGGATGCCAGTGTTGCGGAAGCGTTCTGAGAAGGATTTAAAGTGTTGGCGTGCCAGCAATGTAGTTGGCGCGACGATGGCCACTTGTGTGCCTGCGGATGCCGCAACAAACGCCGCGCGCAGGGCAACCTCAGTTTTGCCAAAGCCAACATCACCACACACAAGGCGATCCATCGGGGTGCCTGATGCCATGTCGCCCAACACGTCCTCGATCGCGTGCAGCTGATCGTCGGTTTCAACGTATGGAAAACGGGCGCAAAACTTGGCCCAATCGTCCGCGGGCGGTTCCATAATTTCGGCTTTGCGCAGTGCGCGTTCTGCAGCGATGCGGATAAGTTTATCCGCCATTTCGCGGACGCGTTCCTTGAGTTTTGCCTTTTTGGCCTGCCAAGCGCCGCCGCCTAGACGATCAAGCATGCCTTCTTCGTGGCCATAGCGCGACAGCAATTCGATGTTTTCAACGGGGATAAACAGACGGTCGCCTTTGGCGTATTCCAGCAGAATACAATCGTGGGGCGCACCCGCTGCGGTAACAGTTTCGAGGCCTTTGTAGCGGCCAATGCCGTGATCGAGGTGCACAACGAGATCACCGGGCGACAGGCTTTGCGCTTCGGTAAGGAAATTTTCAGCGCGGCGTTTGCGGCGTGGCCCACGAATAAGGCGATCGCCGAGAACATCCTGTTCAGAAATCACTGTAACGTCTTTGGCGGTGAAACCTTGTTCTAGCGGCCAAACAGCAAGAGATACGCTGTTGGTTCCTGCAATATCTGAAAAATTGCCAACTTCGGTTGCGCCAACAAGGTTTTGGTCAATCAGCAGGCCAGAAAGGCGTTCGCGTGCGCCCTCTGAAAAGCTGGCGACAACGACGTTGCCAGCTTTTTGTTTTGTTCGAATATGATCTGCAAGAGACGCAAACAGGCTGATTTCTTCTTGTTGACGTTCTGGTGCGAAAGATCGGCCAAGTCGCCCACCTGCATCTGTGGTGTTTGGTCCAGTGCCTTGTTGTAGAACAGAAAGTGTTTTGACATTGCGTTGCGCGATTTGGCCCATAAAGGCTTCGTCGTTCAAATACAACAAGTCAGGCGGACAGGGCTTGTACACGCTGTCGATGCGAGATTTGTTGGTTAATGCTTCTGATCGTGCGTCGTATTGATCGGCAATACTGTCCCATCGTGACAGGCGGGCTTGCGTCGCACGATCATCCAAGAATATTTGCGCATCAGGCAGATAATCAAACAGCGTTTCCATTTCTTTATGAAAAAACGGTGCCCAATGTTCGATGCCTTGGTGTTTGCGCCCTGCAGAAACCGCTTCGTACAAAAGGTCATCTGTTCCTGCGGCGCCAAATTCAACACGGTAGTTTTGACGGAATCGCTGGATTGACGCATCATCAAGGATGACTTCGGAAACAGGCGAGAGTTCTAATCTGGTGAGTTTTTCTGTGGTGCGCTGCGTGGCGGCATCAAACCGGCGTGCGCCATCCAGAACATCGCCAAAAAGATCGAGGCGCACTGGACCCATTTCACCGGGCGGATAGACGTCGATCAGGCCACCGCGTACGGCGTAGTCGCCCGGTTCTGCGACAGTGGGTGCCTTGACGAATCCCATCCGTGTAAAAAATTCGCGCAGCGCCTTTTCGTTAATTTGACGACCGACCTCGGCGACAAAGCTGGCGGATTTCAGGATTTCACGAGCAGGAACGCGCTGCATTGCAGCACTTACGGTTGTGAGCAGGATAAATGGTTTGTTGAATCCTGCAGCCAGTGTTGCCAAAACAGCCATGCGCGCGGCGGAAATTTCGGCATTGGGGCTTACGCGGTCATAGGGCAAGCAATCCCATGCTGGAAATACGAAAACGGGTATGCTAGGCGCAAAAAACTGAAGCGCGGTTTGGGTGGCTGCAAGACGGCTATCATCGCGGCAAATGTGTAGGACAGGACCATTCTGGCTGGCAACCGCCTGCGCCAAAAGACGGGCATCAAACCCTTCGGGCGCGCCACCAATTATGCTGTGATTTTTATTGTACTGTTCGGCCATTGAGCGGATTTAGCGCAGGTGCGCGGTGCCGACAAGGGTAGTTTGTTAGCGCTGTAGCCCCTGCCCTAAAGACCTGACGCGTAAGGCGAGAAAAGTGTTTGCGAAACACCCCAAAATGCCGCGAAGAAAATCGAAAACGCACCGATAGCTTGTTTGACGCGGCGATGCCAGATGTAGGCTTTGATCAAGGCAACATCGCGCATGTTTTCATCGCGCAGGCGTTGAGCCAGATGAATTGAGAGCGCTGAAACGATGGTCAGCGGACACACCAGCAAAAATACGGCCTGCATGAGTTCTAAATCAAAGTAAAACCCGAGCGTGAACACCGTCCCAAGCAAAAACGCCGCGCAGGCGGTGTAAAATGTGCTGTGACTCTCAAACACCAACAGTGTTTTACGGACGTTGATTTCAATCTGAGTTTCGAAATCCTCAGAATACTGCCCCCCCAAAGCGCTGGCGCTGCGGGCATCCTCATAGGGAACGCCGAGCGTCCAGTGTGTTGTGCGGGTCCAAACAACAGCAAACACAATCCAGTACCAAATACTGGCAAAGCTGCGTGAGCCGATAACCTCTACGTAAAAACCCTCCATTTGGGTTCCTTTGCCATTGCGTTTGGCTGGTCGTAAATCATTGCGACTAAAATTCCAATTGAAGTTTAAGGGTTTTATGGCGCATTTAGGAAATGAGTAAGCAAGGTGATCAAAATGGTTCAGACCCCAGCCCAGTTCCCGATGGCGCGCCCACGTCGAAATCGACGCACAGATTGGCTGCGCGATTTAACGCGCGAGAACGAATTGTCAGTCAATGATCTGATCTGGCCGATCTTTGTGCGCGATGGCGACGATGTTGTGGAACCCGTAAACAGTATGCCGGGCGTAAACCGTATGAGCATTTCGCGCGCCGTTGATGCGGCGAATGATGCGGCCAATTTGGGAATTCCTGTTGTTGCAGTTTTTCCCTACACAGATCCATCCGTGAAAACGCCGGGCGCAGAGGAAGCATGGAACCCCGAGAACCTGGTGAACCGCGCAACGCGGGCGATTAAAGAACAGGTTCCTGATATTGGCGTGATGTTGGATGTAGCACTTGATCCGTATAATTCGGATGGTCACGATGGTTTGGTGCGCGACGGAGTTATTTTAAACGACGAAACTTTGATGGCGCTAGAACAGCAGGCTTTGGTTCAGGCCGAGGCTGGCGCAGATATTTTGGGTCCATCGGACATGATGGATGGGCGCATTGGCGTTATCCGCCGTGCGTTAGAGCAAAACGATTTTTCTGACACGGCGATTATGGCCTATTCCGCGAAATATGCGTCAGCGTTTTACGGGCCGTTTCGCGATGCTGTTGGGGCGTCTGGTGCGTTGAAGGGCGATAAAAAGTCCTATCAATTGGATGCAGGAAATTCGGACGAGGCGATGCGCATGGTGGCGCGCGATTTGGACGAAGGTGCGGATATGGTGATGGTTAAACCTGGCATGCCCTATTTGGATATTTGCCAGCGGGTTGCATCAGAATTTGGCGTGCCGACCTATGCCTATCAAGTGTCAGGTGAGTACGCGATGATTTCTGCGGCAGGGCAAAACGGCTGGATTGATCGCGAAAAAGCGATGATGGAAAGCTTATTGGCGTTCAAGCGTGCGGGCTGTTCAGGGATACTGAGCTATTTTGCATTAGAAGTGGCGCAACGGTTTGCAGATGAAGCGAAACTTGGCTGAAGGTATGTTAACCAGCTGCTTTTTCTTCCAGCTCTAACCATTCAATTTCGGCTTTTTCTAACGCGGTTTGGCGCTCATTTAAGGCGTCGGTTGCTTTTTGAAACTTCAGCGGGGCGGTTGTGTACAACTCTGCATCCGAGAGGTATTCCGTCAGCTTTGCCATCTCAGCTTCGAGGCGCGCAATAATTTTGGGGAGTTCTTTGAGGCGGTGTTCCTCTTTAAAACTCATCTTTGGTTGCAGCGCTTTGGGCTTTTCTTGCGCTGGCGCAGATTTAGCTGGTTTTGGGGCCGATTTGGCAGCCTTCGCAATCGCTTTGCGCTGGGTTTGATAATCAGACCAACCGCCCGCATAAAGGGTTGCATGACCGTCGCCTTCCATCACGATGGATGTGGTGGCAACGCGGTCCAGAAAATCACGATCGTGGCTGACGAGCAGCACGGTGCCGTCGTAATCATCGAGAATTTCTTGCAACAGATCGAGGGTTTCAACATCCAAATCGTTGGTCGGTTCATCCAGCACCAAAAGGTTGCTTTCCTTGGCCATCAAACGCGCCAGCAAAAGACGGGCTTTTTCACCACCAGAAAGCGCCGAAACAGGGCCACGAGCTTGGTTTTCGCTGAAGAGAAATTCCTTGAGGTAACCAACAACATGTTTTGGGGTGCCGCGCACCATTATTTGATCATTTTGGCCAGAAACGCCCAGTTCTTTATCTTCGGTCAGGCTGTCCCATAGGGTGACTTTGGGATCAAGCGCGCTGCGATTTTGATCAAAAATTGCAGGCAAGATATTTGTGCCGAGTTTGATCGTTCCCGTGTCTGGTTCCAACTTGCCCGTTAGCATGTTCAAAAGTGTGGTTTTGCCGACACCGTTGGGGCCGATCATGGCGATACGTTCGCCCCGTGCAATGCGGATCGAGAAATCAGATACGATGATTTTACCGTCAAAGGTTTTGGAAATACCTTCGGCTTCGATCACGCGTTTGCCAGATTTTTGCCCCGTATCAAACGCCATTGCGGCGGGCCCTGCCCGTTTGATTTGCGCACCGCGTTCAGATTTGAGTTCACCAAGACGCCGCACGCGGCCTTGGTTGCGTTTGCGCCGCGCAGAAATGCCTTCAACGGCCCAACGGGCCTCCGCTTTGATGAGGCGATTGAGTTTGTGGCGTTGCATGTCTTCGTCTTCAAAGACTTTGTCGCGCCATTCTTCAAAACCTTCAAAGCCTTTGGGATTTTGGCGCACAATGCCCCGATCCACCCACATGGTGTCGCGGGTCAGGGAACGCAGAAAGGCACGGTCGTGTGAAATAAGGATAAAGGCATCACGGGTTTGGCGAAGATGGTCTTCGAGCCAAGCGATTGCTTCGATATCGAGATGGTTTGTCGGCTCGTCCAAAAGCATCAAATCTGGCGCTTCGGCGAGGATTTTTGCAAGTGCTGCACGGCGACGTTCACCGCCTGATGCGGCCTGTGGTGTTTGCTCTGGATTTAACTTGAGGCCTTCTGCCGCCATTTCGACTTTGTATTCTTCGCCCTCAAGCAAGCCAGACATGGCGAAATCACCAAGTGTCGCAAATTCTGACAAATCAGGATGCTGATCCATGTAACCAACAGACATGCCGGGCTGAACAAAGCGATTGCCGCCGTCCGGTTCTGTCATGCCAGAAATTACTTTTAGAAGTGTCGATTTACCCGAGCCATTGCGCCCCACAAGGCACGTACGCGCGCCCTCATGGACCGTAAGATTGACGCCGTCAAACAACGGGTTGCCGCCAAAAGTGAGCATGATATCGGAGAGTGTAAGGATCGGTGGATTAGCCATGCCGCCCCTATCGGGTATGCGCATTGCGCCGTCAAGGGCTGGGCGTTAGGTTCTGCCTAAGAAGTGGAAGGAATTGTTATGACTGTACGCCCTGTGAACCAAAATCTGTTTGATACGATATCGTCGCCGATCATGGATTCGCGTGGCTGGGTGGATGGTGTAACCTTTCCAACGGATCGTCCATTGATCAACGTTAGTCAGGCGGCACCCGTTGATCCGCCACCTGCCCCATTGCGCGAAGCCTTGGCGGATGCGGTTCTGAATGATGCGTCGGCCCACTTGTACGGCGCGGTTCTGGGGATTTCTGAGTTACGGGCCGAAGTCGCGAAGCAATGGTCTAGCGTTTATGGCGGGTCGCTTGCTGGTGCGAATGTGGGAATCACGTCTGGGTGTAATCAAGCATTTTGTGCCGCGATTTCATCGTTGTGTGCGCCTGGGGATGCTGTGATCCTACCAGCACCTTGGTATTTCAATCATAAAATGTGGTTGGATATGGCGGGCATAGAATGCCGCGTGTTGATGTGCGGTGACGGGATGTTGCCAAGTGCGCAAGACGCGGCGGCGATGATTGATGACAAGGTGAAGGCAATAATTTTGGTCACGCCAAACAATCCGAGCGGCGTTGAGTATTCACCAGCCCTTGTAGATGCTTTTTACTCTGTGGCCAAAGATGCTGGTATTTCGCTGGTGATCGACGAAACGTACCGCGATTTTCATTCTTGCACCGGTGCGCCGCATGGATTGTTTGCAAAAGCGGATTGGCAGGACACGTTGATCCAGCTGTATTCCTTTTCAAAGGCGTATCGTTTGACGGGGCACCGTGTTGGGGCCGTGATTTCCAGTGCCGAGCGGTTGGCGCAGATGGAGAAGTTTCTGGATACGTTGACGATATGCCCAAACCAACTGGGCCAGCGTGGCGCGTTGTTTGGGATGCAAAACCTCGGCAATTGGCTGGGCGGTGAGCGGTTGGAAATCTTGGATCGTCGCGCGGCGATGGTTGAAGGGTTTCCGAATCTATCTGGCTGGGAGTTAAAAGGCTGCGGCGCTTATTTCGCCTATGCGTCCCATCCGTTTAAAGCGTCATCCCATGATGTTGCTAAAGCGCTAGTGGAACAGGCGTCGATACTGGCTTTGCCTGGCACGATGTTCAGTCCGACCTTGGCAGAGGGCGGTACTGGACACGCAGAACAGCATTTCCGCATTGCGTTTGCCAATATTGATCGGGTTGGAATCGGCGCTTTGTTTGAGCGTTTAGCAGCGTTTTCGATGGAATAACGACCAGTTGATTGGTTCGCGTGCTGTTGCCGCTTGCTTTGGTCGGTGGGGGTGCTAAAACCTGCGGTCAATTACAGGGTTTCAGAGGGTCCAAACAATGTTGAACAGCATGCGCGGCAGCGGTCAAAGCAAGACCATGTGGGTAATTATGGGCCTGTTGATGTTTGGCCTGACTTTCGGTTTCGGTTTGGACAGTTTGCGCGGCGCAAATGTTACGGCGATTGGATCGGTCGGGGACGAAGATATCGAAGTGAATACTTATGGGCGTGCCTATCAAAATGCCTATCTTCGGCTTAGCCAACAAATTGGCCGCAACCTAACGCCAGCTGAATTGGATCAATTTGGCATTCAAGAACAAGTTTTGGATGCCGTGACGAGCCAAGCCGCATTGGACAATGAAACAGCAATTCTTGGCCTGTCTGTTGGCGATGATATGGTTCGTGAAAACATTGCAACCAGCACACAATTTCAGGGATTGAACGGCGGCTTTGATAAAGAGGCCTATCGCTATTTTCTGGAAAACCAGGTGGGGCTGAGTGCAGGCCAGTTTGAAGCGCGTGTGCGCAAAGAAAGCGCGCGATCTTTATTGCAAAACACAATTCTAAGCGGTGTTAGCAACAAAGATACGATGGCGTTAACATTGCTTAACTTTGCGCAGCAAGAACGCTCTTTTGAATGGGCGCAATTGGCAGAAGAAAATTTGGCAGCCCCAATTGCTGCACCTACGCAAGAAGATCTGGAAGCGCTTTATACCACACAATCAGCGGATTACATGACTCCACTGACGCGTAAAATTACCTATGCTTGGCTGAACCCAGCGGATTTGCTTGATGAAGTAGATGTAGACGAAGCGCAAATTCGCGAAAGCTACGACCTGCAATCAGATCGCTTTAATCGCTCAGAACAAAGGGCTGTCGATCGGGTTGTATTCCCCTCCTTGGAAGAGGCACAGGCCGCGCGGGATCGTTTTGATGCAGAAGCGGTAAGTTTTTCCGAGATCGTATCAGAACGTGGGTTAACAGACGCAGATGTGGATTTGGGAGAAGTCTCGCGCACGGATCTAAGTGCGGCGGCGGCTGATCTGTTGTTTGGCCAATCAGAACCGGGCGTTGTTGGTCCTGTTGAATCGTCCTTTGGCCCTGCGCTGTTCCGCATTAACGCGCTTATCCAAGCGGATAACACCCCGTTTGAAGAGGTCCGTGATGAATTGCGAGCAGAGTTAGCAGGCGAAAGCGCACGTCGTCTTGTTTCTGATTTGATTGGTGAAATTGATGACGAATTGGCTGGCGGGGTTCGATTAGAAGACTTGACCAAGATTTCGGGCCTGCAGGTTGGAACGCTCGATTACTTTGATGGCAATGACCACGCGCTTATGGGATACAACGGGTTTCGTGCCGCAGCATTGGCCGCGCAAGAAGGCGATTTCGCTGAAATCTTGGACCTGAGTGATGGCGGCGTTTTCGCACTTCGCTTGGACAGTATTGTAGAGCCTGCGCCGATCCCTTTGGCTGAGGTTTTAGAGCGTGTAAGCGAAGATTGGCAGGCATCAAAAACCAACGAAGCCCTTTTAGAACTGGCTGAACGGTTCAAGCCAGGTTTGGAAAAAGGCGGCGATTTGGCCTTTGTTGGTGTGGATTTGGTCGCGGTTGACGGGATCAACCGCTCCAGCTTTATCGAGGCTGTGCCGCCATCTGCGGTTGCAGAGGTGTTTAAGTTAGAACTGGGTGGCGTCGCTGTGATCGACGCGGGTAATGCGGCGGTTTTGGTACGCCTTACAAACATCACTGATTTTGACTCTGATCAAGACGGCAACGATGTTGTGTTGGACCGGATCACCCAGCAAATTGACGCGCAGGTATCGCTCGATATTCTGGAATATTATTCGGACGCGCTGCAATCTAAGGCGGGTGTGTCGCTAAATCGGAACATCATCAACCAAGTGAACCAGCAGATGATCGGTGGTGGCTACTAGTGAGCATGTTGGTCCCCTCTTTTGATGCGTTTGAAGCGCAGCACAACGCGGGGCTGAACCAGGTCGTTTACACCCGTTTGGTTGCCGATCTAGACACGCCTGTGTCGCTGATGTTGAAATTGGCGCAGGCGCAAAAAGACAGCTTCATGTTAGAAAGCGTGACAGGCGGAGAAATCCGTGGGCGGTATTCCTGTATTGGGTTTAAGCCCGATCTGATTTGGCAATGTCACGGCGAAAAGGCACGGATCAACCGCCAAGCGCGATTTGATGCCCAAGCGTTCGAGGCGATGGATGCTGAACCATTGACGGCGCTACGATCTGTTTTAGATGAGAGCCACATCGATTTACCCGAAGGTTTGCCTGCGATTGCGGCTGGGCTGTTTGGCTATCTTGGTTATGACATGATCCGTCAGGTCGAACATTTGCCTGATGTTAACCCAGATCCACTTGGCCTACCTGATGCCGTGATGATGCGCCCGTCTGTTGTCGTTGTCGTGGACGGCGTAAAGGGCGAGATTACAGTTGTTTCGCCGGTTTGGGTTTCTGGTGGTTTGTCTGCGCGTGCGGCGTATAACCAAGCGGCGGAACGTGTGATGGATGCGGTGCGTGATTTGGAACGCCCTGCCCCGATGTCTACGCCGGTTGCAGGTATTGCGAATTCGGTGGGTAGGCCTGTTTCGAATACCACCAAAGAAGAGTATTTTGACATCGTTGCTAAAGCGAAAGACTACATTCGCGCTGGCGATATTTTTCAAGTTGTTCCAAGCCAGCGTTGGGCGCAGGATTTCAAACTGCCCCCGTTCAGCCTGTACCGCGCATTGCGCCGCACCAATCCGAGCCCGTTCATGTTTTTCTTTAACTTTGGTGGTTTTCAAGTGATTGGCGCCAGCCCCGAGATTTTGGTGCGTTTGAAAGACAACGAAGTCACGATACGCCCGATTGCAGGAACGCGGCATCGTGGCAAAGATGAGGCCGAAGATCGCGCACTCGAGGCCGATTTGTTGAGCGATCAGAAAGAGCTGGCAGAGCATCTTATGCTGCTGGATCTGGGCCGCAATGATGTAGGACGTGTGGCCAAAGTTGGCACCGTGCGCCCGACCGAACAGTTCATTATTGAGCGGTATTCACACGTTATGCATATCGTATCGAACGTGGTCGGTGAACTGTCCGATGATCACGATGCACTGTCTGCATTATTGGCGGGTATGCCCGCAGGCACGGTTTCAGGTGCGCCAAAAGTACGCGCGATGGAGATCATTGACGAGCTGGAAAAAGAGAAACGCGGCGTTTATGGCGGTGGCTGTGGATATTTTTCAGCCAACGGCGAGATGGACATCGCGATTTCACTGCGTACTGCGGTTTTGAAAGACCAACAGTTGTATATTCAAGCAGGCGGCGGCGTTGTTTATGACAGCGATGCCGAGTCTGAATTTCAAGAAACTGTGAATAAATCCAACGCCCTGCGCAAAGCTGCACAAGACGCAAAGGATTTCGTGTCTTCTGGCGGAAATTTCTAGGCGCCCACTTCAGAACGCCATGGCGTTTGTTAGTTTTTCAACAAACTTGCCGAAACAGGAGCCAGCGTTACCGCGCGCGCTTTTGAACTGAGGCTCCAGCCAACCAACGTGCTAAGTGTCGCTTTAGACGGAGTTGCCATGACAATCGCCGCACCTTTTGATCGAGCTTCGCGTGCGGCCCGATCAAGTTGTTGCGTAATGATCTGTTCGGCTTCACCTGATTTATCCAAAAACCTAAAAACCGTGCCGCTAGCGACGTTTTCTTGGTCCGCTGCGCGTTTTGTACCGTTTAGACCGCCGCCATAAGTTATCAAACCATGACCCGTTTTCGCAAAGTGCTTTACGACGGAACGCGATAGTCGTTGATCTTTTTGGAGGTTTGCCGAAGGTCGATCAATCAATCCGACTGAAGTCGGCATAATGTTGAAATACTCGGTTAATAATTTCGCGACCTGTTCGTTGGATTGGCCACCAGACAAAGACAGTTTTACGTTGCGCGGGGTCATCGCCAGAACTTCAAAACCAGCGTCAGTGTACTTTTTTGCACGCTCGGCGGCATCTGGCTCGTCCAGCGAGATGGCCATCGTTAGCGGTAGGTTCAGCCCTTGAAGGCTAGACAGTTGGTTCTCTATTTGACCATTGTCAATCAAGATGATCGACAAAAGTGGTGCGTCTGAAACAGGAAATTCGTTTGCGTTACGCACCAAGGCCCCGACATCAGGGTCTTGGCTTTCAGTTTGCGTATCATCGTCACCCAAAATCTTTGTGCTGTCCCCGATCGTTTTGAAACGGCTGGTCTTATTTCCTGATCCGAGCGATGCAAGATTACTTTCTTGAGTGCCGCCAATTTTGGGGAGGTTCGAGCCCTTAGTAATAATTGAGCCGCCAGACGTTTTGAAAGTGCCAGAGGTATTTGGTTGTTCTTCAGGTTCTGTTTCTTCGACAATCGCAACAGCGCGTTTAGGGGCGATTGGGTCTTGGATTTTAGGGAGTGACGCCACGACGGTATCGTTTGGAATTATTGCGGATGGTTCCGCCGTTGGTTCAGGTTCAGAGACGCTTGCGATTTCAACGGCATCACTTGTAACTGGCTCTGCAACGGTGACGATGGGGCTGTCAGTTTCAAGATTGGGTTCTGCAAGATCAATGGCTTGCGCAGGTTCCGAGGAAACGTTTGGCTGCGTATCGTTTTGCGCAGATATTAGTTGTTGAGGAGCCGAAGACAGATCATTTTGTTGCGTGTTTTCGGGCAAAACCAATGCCAATTGGGTTTCAGGTTCACCAACAGGTTCCAACGTTTCCAGCTCGATTGTTTGAGGCGGCTCTGACGTCACTTCGGGTTCAATGGTCGGCTCATTCACTTCGCCAGATGGTTCGGTGATTGCAACAACGGCTTCAGGCTCCACAGATGATTCTGATTCTGTGCTCGCTTCTGGCGTCGTATCAACCATACTCAGTTTTGGAAGCGACGGATCCGATTTTGTCTCTGGCTCAGGAGCCAATGCAATTTCATCAACGGCCGCAATTGACACCGACGCCCCCTTTTGCGGGACAATCGGATTTAAGGCAGCCAAAATTACGCCCGAGGTTAGCCCAACGGCTAAGCCAGATACGATTCCTAGGGATTTTCCACCGATTGCCATCTGGTGCCTCTTTGCCTGTGGTTGGCGTGTGTTTTCTTAGATCGCTGCTCTTGACCTTGGTTCACGCCCGTGCCCAATGTATAGCGCACAAAACACGCGGGATCACCCCTAAATTCGCAAAGGGCTAGGACAGGCAATATGCTGCTTTTGATAGATAATTACGACAGCTTCACCTATAATCTGGTTCACTATGTGGGTGAATTGGGCGCAGAGGTCGTTGTTAAACGCAACGACGAGTTGACAGTTCAAGACGCCATGGGTTTAGGCGCGGATATGATATTGCTGTCCCCTGGCCCCTGTGATCCAGATCAAGCGGGTATTTGTTTGCCTTTAACGATGGCCGCAGCCGAGGCGAAAATTCCGTTGATGGGCGTATGTTTGGGACATCAAACCATTGGTCAAGCTTTTGGTGGAAATGTTATTGGTTGCCACGAAATTGTTCATGGCAAGATGGGCGCAATGCACCACGCAGATAAATCAGTGTTCAAAGGGCTGCCGACACCGTTTGATGCAACGCGGTATCATTCATTGGTTGTTGAAAAAGAAACATTGCCAGACTGTTTAGAAACCACGGCGTGGCTTGAAGATGGCACGATCATGGGGTTGCAGCACAAAGAATTGCCGATCCACGGTGTGCAGTTTCATCCAGAAAGCATTGCGTCTGAACATGGGCATGCGTTGTTAAAGAATTTCCTAGATATGGCACTGGAGCCCGCATGAGCGACCAGCTGAAAACTCTGATTGCGGCAGCAATTGACGGCCCCCTTGACGGCGATCAAGCCCGCAAGGCGTTTGAAATCATCATGAATGGTGATGCGACGCCTGAACAAATCGGTGGTTTGTTAATGGTGATGCGCACACGCGGCGAAACCGTTGCCGAATACGCAGCGGCGGCAGCTGTCATGCGTGCTAAATGCCTGCCAGTTAAAGCCCCTGACGGCGCGATGGATATTGTTGGCACAGGCGGTGATGGTAAATCGACGCTAAATATTTCGACGGCTACGGCTATTGTGACGGCGGGTGCGGGTGTGGTTGTTGCAAAGCATGGCAATCGCAACCTTTCGTCAAAGTCGGGCACGGCAGATGCGTTGGGCGAACTCGGCGTTCAGGTGATGGTTGGGCCCAAAGTTGTGGAGCGCGCGATAAATGAGTGCGGGATCGGGTTTATGATGGCGCCGATGCACCACCCTGCCACACGCCACGTGATGCCAGCGCGCCAAGCGTTGGGTACACGAACTATTTTCAACATTCTGGGCCCGCTCACCAACCCTGCTGGGGCAAAACGGCAGCTAACAGGTGCGTTTTCGCGCGAAATGATCCGCCCGATGGCCGAGGTTTTACTGGAACTTGGATCTGAAAAAGCATGGTTGGTACACGGGTCTGATGGCACGGATGAGATTTCAATTGCCGGAGTAACTTGGGTTGCAAAGTTGGAAAATGGCGCAGTGACGGACGCAGAGATTTCGCCAGAAGATGCCGGTCTGCCTGTTCATCCATTTGAAGCAATTGTTGGCGGATCGCCTGCGCAAAACGCGATTGCGCTGCGTGATTTGCTGGGCGGCGCAAAATCCGCTTACCGCGATGCAGTCTTGCTCAATACGGCCGCTGCATTGGTTGTTGCCGATAAGGTCGACAATTTGCCTGACGGCGTTGCGATGGCCGCAGAAAGCATCGACAGCGGCAAAGCGCAACAAAAACTGGACGCATTGGCACGCATCACAACGGAGGCCGCACATGGCTGATATCCTCGAGAAGATCAAAGCGTATAAACTGGAAGAGGTTGCCAAGGCCAAAACCGAGGTATCATTGAGCGAATTGGATGCATTAGCAGCCGATCAAACACAGCCGCGCGGATTTGTCGAAGCGTTGCGCAAGGCAAGCACATCGGGTGGATACGGATTGATCGCAGAGATCAAGAAAGCCAGCCCGTCCAAAGGGTTGATTCGAGAAGGTTTTGATCCTGCAACCTTGGCGCAGGCTTACGTTGAGGGCGGCGCGACCTGCCTTTCGGTTTTAACCGACATGCCATCATTCCAAGGCGCACCAGAGTTTTTGACGCAGGCGCGTAATGCCTGTGCCCTGCCCTGTTTGCGCAAGGATTTCATGTATGACACGTACCAAGTGGCGCAAGCGCGAGCTTGGGGGGCGGATTGCATTTTGATCGTCATGGCCTCGGTTTCGGATGAGCAAGCGCAGGAATTAGAAGCGGCGGCGTTTGAAAAGGGGATGGATGTTTTGGTTGAGGTTCATGATCGTGAGGAGTTAGATCGCTCAGCGGTTCTGCGTTCACCGCTGCTGGGGATCAACAACCGTAATTTGAAAACCTTTGACGTAAGTTTGGATGCATCCAAGACATTGGCACGCTATGCCCCTGCCGAACGGATGTTGGTGTCTGAAAGCGGGTTGAATGATCGCCATGATCTGGCGGAGTTGGCGCAATTTGGTGTTCGCTGCTTCTTGATCGGTGAATCGTTGATGCGGCAAGAAAATGTTGCGGCAGCGACACGTGACATGATTTCGAGCCCTTGGGCTCCGCAGGCGATGTAATGGCGGGTTTAACACATTTCGATGATCAAGGCGCGGCACACATGGTGGATGTGTCGGACAAGGCCGTAACCGCGCGTGTGGCCACGGCCAAGGGCCGTGTTGTGATGGCCCCTGAGACCCGCGCGATGATCGAAGAAGGCCGCGCCAAAAAGGGCGATGTTTTATCTGTTGCACGTTTGGCAGGTATCATGGGCGCTAAGAAAACACCCGATTTGATCCCACTGTGTCATCCGCTGGCGATTACAAAAGTGTCGGTTGATCTGAGTTATGCTGAGGACGGCGTCGATATCGAAGCGACCGTCAAAACTACCGGGCAAACTGGCGTTGAAATGGAAGCGTTAACGGCGGTGAATATCGCTGCGCTGACGGTCTATGACATGGTCAAAGCCGTCGATAAAACTATGCAAATCACAGATATCCGCGTTGTTTTGAAAGACGGCGGCAAATCTGGCCGGTTTATTTCGGAATGATCACCGTTGACGAAGCTTTATCCAAAGTTCTGGGGTTGTTTGAACCGTTAGAGACTGAAACTGTCCATTTGCAGCATGCATCGGGGCGGGTTTTGGCGGTGGATGCAGTTGCGCATCGCGATCAACCGCCTTTTGCCTCTTCTGCCATGGATGGATATGCTGTTCGCAATGCTGATTTGAGCACTGGTGCGCAGTTGCGTGTGATTGGTGAGAGTGCCGCTGGTGGGTTTTATGATGGCATTGTTGGATCTGGCCAAGCCGTTCGTATTTTCACGGGTGCGCCTGTGCCTGTGGGTGCAGATCGGATATTGATCCAAGAAGATTGTACCCGTTCTGGTGATGTTATTACGGTGAATGAGGGCATTGATCAGAGCATTTATGTGCGTCCCGCTGGTGGAGATTTCAATTCAGGCGATGTGATGTTAGCACCGCGTGTTCTCTCAGCGGGTGATATCGCGTTGCTGGCGTCGATGAATTGCGCGCAGGTTCAGGTGCGCCGCAAACCGCGTGTCGCATTGGTTGCAACGGGGGATGAGCTAGTCATGCCAGGTGAAGACCCAGGGCCAAGTCAAATTATCTCCAGCAATAACTTTGGATTAAAGGCATTAGTTGAAGCAAATGGGGGAATTGCACAGATCCTTCCGATTGCGAGCGATGACGTTGACAACTTGAAAGCCGTTCTGGATTTGGCATCTGAGGCGGATGTTATCGTCACGCTTGGTGGCGCATCTGTCGGGGATCGCGATTTGGTGCGCCAGGTCGCAACCGAGGCGGGCCTTGATCAAGCATTTTATAAAGTTGCGATGCGACCCGGAAAGCCCCTGATGGCTGGGAGATTGAATGACACAGCTATGATTGGTTTGCCAGGGAACCCCGTAAGTTCGATGGTGTGTGGGACTGTGTTTTTGGTCCCTGCTCTACGAGCAATGCTGAGCCTTGGCAAAACAGCTATGCCACGTGAAGTCGCGCGTTTGGGGCGCGATATTGATGCAAATGGGCCGCGTAGCCATTATATGCGCGCGCAATTGTCGATCACGGATGGCGCGTTGGTTTGTATGCCAGAAACGCGCCAAGACAGTTCATTGCTGTCTGTTTTATCACGCGCAGATGCGTTGATGGTACGCAACCCAAAGGACAGCGCGCGTAAAGCCGGTGAATTGGTTGAGTTCATCCGACTCTAATTTCGCGATTGCTGATCGTTCATTTGCGATTTGTAAAGAAATATTTTGACACAAAACAAGAACACTTGTAGAACAATATTGAACACATGCGAACATAACGCGATATTTGTCTATTCAGGAGGGCTATTATGCTAACACGGAAGCAGATGGATTTGTTGGAGTTTATCCACAAGCGGATGCAAAAGGACGGCGTGCCGCCCTCGTTTGATGAGATGAAGGAAGCGCTGGACTTGCGATCAAAGTCGGGCATCCACCGTTTAATCACGGCACTTGAGGAACGCGGATTTATCCGCCGCCTCGCGCATCGTGCTCGTGCAATTGAAATTGTACGACTGCCTGACAATATCGAAGCGGGTGGCTTTAAACCCCGTGTTATTGAAGGATCGCGCACTGACCCACCGCGTGATGCTATGAGCATAGAATCCGCGAATAGTAATTCCCTGCCGATCATGGGTAAAATTGCTGCTGGTACACCGATTGAGGCGATCCAGCATGTAACCAATCATGTGACGGTGCCTGACCAGATGATGCACAACCAAGGACGCCATTACGCGTTGGAGGTTAAGGGCGATTCAATGATCGAAGCTGGCATCAATGAAGGCGATGTTGTTGTGATCCACGAACAAACCGATGCGGATAACGGTGATATCGTTGTTGCATTGGTTGAAGATCAAGAAGCGACGCTGAAGTATCTGCGCAAAAAAGGATCTGCGATTGCATTAGAAGCGGCAAACCCAGCCTATGAAACGCGGGTGTATCGCGATGATCAGGTCAAGGTTCAGGGCAAACTGGTTGGTTTGATCCGCACTTATTAACGCGGCCTAGCTTTGAAAAATCGTAAACGCGCTCTGATGGGCGCGTTTATTCGTTCCAGAGCCGTTTACCAGATTTTTCTTTTGCTGTTTGTGCTCTTAGCCCATCTTTGGTTTTCCAAATTGCAACTGCACCGCCACTGCGTAGGTTTTGCTGTGTAATGGCGTGACACGGCCCGACGATCTGATCTTTATATTGTGGTGCGATAAGAATTTTTGCTGATCTGCAGGCGGATGTAATTTCTGCATTCGTCAACTTTTTCCCCCAAAGATATGTGACTTTCTCGGACTCGACTTCAACCGACCAAACGTCTTTGCTAAAAACAGCACGCTTGGCGGCATAGATTTGTGACGCTCCATCCCCATCATTCTCAAGCCAGTTCTTTGCGGCAAAACCATTGCCTTTGTTGCGGCTTAAGGCGCGCCCCTTATCCGTAGAAATGCCGACCAATCGCCCATTTTCGGAGATCAACATCGCGGGCCTTTCGGCCTGCGACCACAAAACCAACGCTGTTCCTGCCACACCAATACCTGCCAAACGAACCTTGCCACGATACAAAATCAGGAAAAGCGCACCGAGCGTGAACATGCCAAGCACCCATGGTGGCGCAGAGGCAATTCTAACGACAGCGCCATCAAGGTTAGCAATCCAATGCGCCACACCAAGAATCCAATCAATGCCTTTGCCCATCACCCAAAAAGCTGGCCCCTGAAGACCCACAACTGATAGCAGGCCTGCGATGACGGCAAACGGCATAACAATTAGCCCCATCATTGGTACCGATGTTAGATTTGCGATCAAACCGTATTGCGCCGTTTGGTTGAAATGGAAAGCAGAGAAAGGAGCCGTGGCAGCACCCGCTACTGCAGATGCGATAATCAGCGAAAAGACAGGTGCTGCAAAACGTAGCGCGCCTGTGTTGAAGTTGCGCCATGCCTCGGATTTATTCAATGCTTCGAACGTCGCTACAAGAGCTGTTGTTGCGGCAAATGACATTTGGAAACCAGGCTGTGTCAAACTTTCGGGACGTGCAATTAAAATAATCGTGGCAGCAATAGCCACGGCACGAAGGGTGATTGCGGGGCGATCCAGTAAAATTGCGATCAGCATGACGGCGACCATCACAAACGCACGCTGCGTGGCGATGTTTGCCCCAGAAAGCAGCAGATAGGATAGCCCTGCAAACAGCGCGACCACTGCGCCAATCTTTTTTCCGTGCCAGCGTACAGATAGCGGTTGAATCGCCGCGATGCTCAGTCGCACAATCGCAAAGATGAATCCAGTCAACAGGCCCATGTGCAGCCCAGAAATCGCCAGAAGGTGGGCCAAGTTGGTTTGGCGAAGATCCGTTAACAGTGCGGGATCAATTTGGCTACGATCCCCTGTAATTATGGCTGCCGCAAAAGCACCGGTTTGTCCCGGAATTTCGATCTGAATACGTTTAGACACCCACATTCGCAGGGCGAATACACGTAACCGAAATGTGTTTGGGTTCGCTGGAACAGCAAGCATTGGTGGCGTGCGAGAATAACCAGTTGCGCCCAAACCGTCGAACCATGCTTTGCGCTGAAAATCAAATCCTCCCGGTTCAACTGGGCCCGCAGGCGGAGATAGACTGGCCGTGATCATAATGCGTGCGCCAGGAGCTATGGCCGTTCCTGGCGTTTTGGAATGCAAGGCTACGCGTACAAATTTCGGAGTGCGGTATGGCGCGGTTTTCGTCAAAACGGGATCAATCAACGTAACGCGCGGTTTGTCAGAGGAGGAACGATCTAGGTGTGCGACGGTACCTTCGACTGAACCATAGTAATGCCATGAGAGTTTGGGAGCGTTTACTGTGTGCGCCCGCATCACTGCGAGCAGAAACCCAAGGCATACAAAGATTGGAACCCACATCAAAACACGCATTGAACCGGGCAAGGCAAAGGCAAAGGCAGCCAAAATGCAAACAAAAAAGGTGACGGCAAATATGTGATTGATATCGGGCTCGAAGCGGATTGCGAAATATATAGCAATGCCAATGCCAAGCCAAACCGGCAGCCAAAGCGCAAAGCGGTGACGTTGGGCAAACAAGGCGGCTTGGAACCCGTGCAAGAGCATCGTGAGCTTGTCCTTTGAGCGTGCGACGAATAAGAAGTTCTCACCTTGCAAAGTCATGGTTTCCAAAAGGTTAATTTTTCGATGTCCGATCAAACTGTCGTTACCCGTTTCGCCCCATCTCCCACTGGTTTTTTGCATATTGGCGGTGCACGTACTGCCCTTTTCAACTGGCTGTATGCGCGCAATCAAGGCGGTAAGTTTCTTTTGCGGATCGAAGACACCGACCGCGAAAGATCAACACCAGAGGCAACAGCCGCGATTTATGATGGGCTAAAATGGCTTGGCCTTGATTGGGATGGCGAAGCGATAAGCCAGTTTGAGCGCCGTGATCGTCATGCAGAGGTGGCGCAAGCCATGTTAAACAATGGCACGGCCTATAAATGTTATTCGACGCCCGAGGAAATCGAAGCGTTTCGCGATGTTGCGCGAGCCGAAGGGCGTGGGACGTTGTTTCAAAGCCCGTGGCGCGATGTAGCCCCTGCAAATGCGCCAGATGCGCCTTTTGTGGTACGTGTTAAAGCGCCCAAAGAAGGCGAAGTCCGGATCAAAGATAAGGTCCAGAAAGAGGTAAAGTGGAAAGCCGACACGCTGGACGATATGGTTTTACTGCGCTCTGACGGCACTCCGACCTATATGTTGGCGGTGGTTGTGGATGATCATGACATGGGTGTCACACATATTATTCGCGGCGATGATCACTTGATCAATGCGGGGCGTCAAAGCCTGATTTACCGCGCGATGGGTTGGGATACTCCTGTGTTCGCGCATATTCCATTGATCCATGGCGATGATGGTAAGAAGCTATCGAAACGTCACGGTGCGCTCGGAGCGGAAGCATATCGCGAAATGGGGTACACGCCGGCGACCATGCGCAATTATTTGACCCGGTTGGGGTGGAGCCACGGAAATGACGAGTTGTTCACAACCGAACAGGCCGTTGAGTGGTTCGATTTTAATGGGCTCGGTAAGTCCCCTGCCCGATTGGATTTGAAAAAGCTGGATTCTGTTGGCGGGTTTCAAATCGGGATCACGCCAGATGAAGTTCTTTTGAAGGATTGCGAGGTCTATTTGAACGCGATTGGGCAACCTGCGCTGAGTGCCGAAGATCGTGAGAAATTACGTAAAGTAATGCCTTTGGTTAAGGATCGGTCCAAAAAACTGGGTGATCTGATGGAAAAGGCGTATTTTGCACTGGGTACACGCCCGTTTGAGCCAAATGAGGCGGCTGAGAAGCTGCTGGATTCAGTATCCCGTGGTATACTGAAAGCATTGACCGCTGCGTTGCAGCATGCTACTTGGGACGTCGAAGGATTAGAGGCCTGTTTGCAAGAATTTGCGGCGGCCAATGACCTAAAGCTCGGTAAAATCGCACAGCCTTTGCGGGTTGCTTTAACTGGGCGCACAGTATCTCCGTCAGTTTTTGACATGATGGCAGAACTGGGCAAAGAGGAAACTCTTGGCCGGCTGCAGGATGCCACTATGGGCACCTAATGCATGGCAACTCAAACATGTAGCAGGCCCTGACCTGTTCGAATAATATTAGGAGATGTCGCATGACAGATAGCCCAAAAACAGCAAAGCTAACCTTTGGTGATAAGGAACTCGAACTGCCGATTCACTCGCCATCTGTGGGACCTGATGTGATTGATATTCGCAAGTTGTATGCCCAAGGCGACGTGTTTACTTACGACCCTGGTTTCACGTCTACTGCGGCCTGTGACAGTACCATTACGTTTATTGATGGGTTCAAAGGCGAATTGTTGCACCGTGGGTATCCAATTGATCAATTGGCAGGAAAATCGCACTACCTCGAGGTGTGTTTCTTGCTTTTGTACGGTGAATTACCAAGCGCGCAGGATCTAGAAGATTTTGAAACTCGGGTGACAAACCACACGATGCTGCACGAGCAGATGATGAATTTCTTCCGTGGCTTCCGTCGCGACGCGCATCCAATGGCGATTATGACGGGCGTGGTTGGCGCGATGTCTGCGTTTTATCATGACAGCACTGACATCAAAGATGAATGGCAGCGCGAAGTTGCATCTATTCGCCTGATTGCAAAAATGCCAACGATTGCGGCCTATGCCTATAAATATCACGTCGGTCAGCCCTTTGTGTATCCCCGCAATGATCTAGATTACGCGTCAAACTTCTTGCGGATGTGTTTTGCTGTTCCAGCTGAAGATTACGAAGTGAACCCAATCTTGGCGCGTGCAATGGATCGTATTTTCACGCTGCATGCGGATCACGAGCAAAACGCATCTACCTCTACTGTGCGCCTTGCTGGGTCTTCAGGCGCGAACCCGTTTGCCTGTATCGCGGCAGGGATCGCCTGTTTGTGGGGCCCTGCACATGGTGGTGCAAACCAAGCCTGTTTGGAAATGTTGGAAGAAATCGGTTCAGTTGATCGTATTCCAGAATTTATTGCGCGTGCAAAAGACAAAGACGACCCATTCCGCTTGATGGGCTTTGGTCACCGCGTTTACAAAAACCACGACCCGCGCGCAACAGTGATGAAAGAAAGCGCTGACGAAGTGCTGGAACTTCTAGGTGTTGGCAGCAATCCCAAGTTGCAAGTTGCTAAGGAATTGGAACGTATCGCGCTGGAAGACCCGTATTTCAAGGACAAGAAACTGTTCCCGAATGTGGATTTCTATTCTGGCATCATCCTAGAGGCGATGGGTTTCCCAACGTCGATGTTCACACCGATCTTCGCGCTGTCACGCACAGTGGGTTGGATTGCGCAATGGAAAGAAATGATTGGTGATCCAACACAGAAAATTGGCCGCCCACGCCAGCTGTATAAAGGCGAAACATTGCGCGATTACGTGGATGTTGAAGACCGGTAAAACACCCAAAACGATAAAAAGCCGCCCTTTGAGGCGGCTTTTTTCGTTCTAACGCTTGTTGCTCGGTATCGTTATAAAATGAAAAGACTAGCGCCCCTCGAACTGTGCTTTGCGTTTTTCAAGAAACGCCATTACGCCCTCTTTGAAATCCGAAGTACGACCTGCTTGACCTTGTAAATGGGCTTCTGTTTCAAGCTGTTCACTAAGCGTGTGATCAATGCTGGCGCGCATGGCTTTCTTGATCAAACGGTAGCCTTCGGTTGGGCCATTTGCCAAATGCTGGGCGCGGGTTTGCACCACCGCTTTGAAACTGCTGTCAGGTATAGCTTCCCAAATCATGCCCCATTCCGCGGCCTTCATCGCGCTAACAGGTTCTGCGAATAACGCCGCCCCCATTGCCCGCGCCATCCCCACTTGTCGAGGGAGCCAATACGTGCCGCCCGCATCTGGGATCAATCCAATACGCGAAAACGCCTGCAGGAACGAGGCACTTTCGGCGGCGATCACGACGTCGGCTGCCAAGGCAAGGTTTGCCCCAGCACCAGCCGCCATTCCGTTTACAGCAGCGATCGTTGGAATGCGGCAATCAAAGATCGCGTGCAACATGGGTTCGTATTCGTCGCGCAACGTGCCCTCAAGGTCGATGTTCGCCACTTTTGCGGCATCGCCTAAATCTTGGCCTGCACAAAATCCACGCCCTGCCCCAGTCAGAACGAGGACACGCGCTTCTGTTTCGGCTTTCTTAACCGCATGGAGCAGTTCAGCGCGCATTTGTGTTGTCAGACCATTCAGGACATCAGGGCGGTTCAGCGTAACTGTCGCAACCTTGTCTGTTAGATCATAAAGAAGGGTATCATAGTCCATGGAACGGCTCCGCGTTTGAATGCCATCAGTGTAGCCGCACCGCCCCTTTTGAAAAGGGAAAACGTGGCGTTAATCATCCAGAAGTTCTGATAGGCGTTTCACTTCGGCATGCGTAAGGCGGTCAGAGTTTTTAACAGCTGGCGTCCTGCGGCGAATGTAAAACACACAAAAGCCCACGCCGATCAGTAACGTCATTGGCCCTGCCAAATATAGGATTGCGTTTCGCGCGGTGAAGCGGGGCTTCAACAAAACATATTCGCCGTAACGATCCACTATGAAATCAAGTGTTTCGGTGTCGGAATCGCCCGCGACCAACCGCTCGCGCACCAAAAGACGCAAATCGCGCGCAATTCCTGCGTTCGAGCTGTCGATGTTTTCATTGCGACATACAAGACAGCGTAGTTCTTTTGACAATGCGCGTGCACGGGTTTCTAGGATTGGATCATCCAGAACTTCGTCTGGTAGCACCGCGAAAACGGGTGTCGCGACAATGCAGAGGATGAAAATAAGGGTGCGCAACATCATTGGGCAGGCTGCGGTGTAATTGCCCGTTTGGGACGCGCAGCTGATGCAATGCGGTATCGGCGATCAGTGAGGCTCAGACAACCACCCAGTGCCATTACGATGGTACCTATCCAAATCCATGCGATGAAGGGTTTAATGTAGGTATGCATGGCCCAAACCTGCCCATCACGATCCTCGCCTAGCGAAATATATACATCCCGAAACAGATTGCTGTGTATGGCAGCTTCGGTCGTTGGCATATTTTGAACTGGATAGAACCGTTTTTCCGGAAACATCTCACCGATTTTTGCACCATTTCTATACGCGGTTACGCGGGCAGTTTGTGCCGAATAATTCGGCCCGTTGGTTTTCTCAACGCCATTAAATACAAACTCATATTGCCCAAGCGCAAAGCGATCACCGATACCAACAGTGCGAATGTCTTCTTGCTCCCATGCGGTGATGGCCGCTATCCCAAAAACCAAAAAACCAAGGCCAGCATGCGCCACGGCTTTGCCCCAATCTGATCGCGGTAGTTTACGCAAACGGCGCAGTGTTTCGGAAGGTGTGCCGGCGGTGTAACGGGCGCGCAACAGCAGATCGAGGATGGCCCCAAGAACAAGCCAGGCAGCCAAAGCAAGGCCAAAGGGTGCCAGCATCCTGCCACCCGTTTGCAAAGACCAAACTAACACACCCAGAGCGACGGACAAAGCCAATGCACCCCGAAGATGTTTGAAAGACGTCGCAATAACTGCGCGTTTCCACGGTAAAATCGCCCCAATCGGCAACGCCAAGCATAAAACCACCATGAAAGGCGTAAAAGCTGTTTCAAAGAAAGGCGCCCCAACCGAGAGCTTACGCCCACTTGTGAGTTCGGCAATGAGAGGCCAAATAGTCCCAAAAAACACCACAGCGGTTGCGACAACCAACAACAGATTGTTTAAGATAAGACCGCTTTCGCGACTAAAAACCGAGAAAACCGCGTTCGTGCGCATTTGCCCTGCTCTGGCTGCAAAAAGGGTAAGCGCACCGCCGATGGCAATGGTTAAGATCGCAAGGATGAACACACCGCGCTCGGGGTCATTGGCAAAGGCGTGCACAGAGGTAATGACGCCTGAACGCACGATAAATGTACCGATAAGCGAGAAGGAAAATGCGAGAATGGCCAGAAGAATTGTCCACGCCTTTAGCGCGTCACGTTTTTCAACGACAACGGCCGAATGCAACAGTGCAGCAGCAATCAACCAAGGCATAAAGCTGGCGTTTTCGACAGGATCCCAGAACCACCATCCGCCCCAGCCAAGTTCATAATAGGCCCACCAAGAGCCAAGCCCGATGCCGATGCTAAGAGTGATCCACGCAAGCAAGGTCCACGGACGCACCCATCGTGCCCAGGCGGCATCAACACGGCCCTCTATCAAGGCAGCCACAGCGAATGAGAAAGACATCGAGAGGCCAACGTATCCGAGGTAGAGGAAGGGGGGATGGAACGCGAGACCTGGATCTTGGAGAAGCGGGTTGAGGTCATTGCCATCAAGCGGTGGGTTGGCCAACCGTGTGAAGGGGTTTGATGTGAAGATCAAAAAAGCAAGAAATGCTGTTGAAATCATCGACTGGACAGCCAAAACACGGGCCTTCAGCGCGGCTGGTAGATTTCGCCCAAACAGCGCGACCAAGGCACCGTAAAACACCAAAATGAGAATCCACAAAAGCATTGAACCTTCGTGATTGCCCCAAACCCCCGTTATTTTATAAAGCATCGGTTTGGCCGAATGAGAGTTACCTGCAACCAATTGCAATGAAAAATCGGACACTACAAAGCTGTAGGTTAGTGCGCCAAAACTGATCGCGACAAGCACAAATTGGGACAGCGCGGCGCTATCGCCAAGGCGCATCCACCCTGACCAGTTTTTTTGCGCGCCAATCAATGGAATCACCGATTGGACCAGTGCAATGGCAAAGGCGAGAAGAACCGCGAAGTGGCCTATTTCTGCAATCATGAAGCTGCCTCAGAGTGTTTGAGATAGCGTATAGCACGCGAGACAGCTGCAACAATTCAATTATACGCGCGAGTTGTCGCGCCAGCCTATCCGTCTGGCTGCGATTGCGCCCAATCTGCAAGCGCTGCATTTTCTTCGGTGTCAACGAGAGCCGGGCCTTGCGGCGTGACACTTCGGATGGGCCGGCCAACACGTTGGTTGCGAACGTAATGCATTTCACGTGCACCAAAATAAAATGAAACAATTGCGGCCAAAAGCCACCATAGCTCACGCGGAACAGTATCAAGGCCTATCATTCGTTCAGAAAACCCGATTGGATTGACCATAGAAAAAACGAACAATCCTACGGTCCCGAGTGCTAAAATTGGACGCGGCAGACGATTCAAGCCATCAATGATATTGTTAAACCAATTTCCGCGGCGGCGGCGAAACTCTTGTGCAAATTGATCGAGAGCAGCTGAATGTTCTAAATGCTCAAACGCGGCATTTTCTGTTTTGTTAACCACAAAGACTTCAGCAACACCCTTAACGGCTTTGCCAATACCCAAGATATCCCTGATTAGGCCCATTTTTGACACCTCTTTTTATGTTCGGCTGCGGACAAGTGATATTTTTTTGAAATGAACTCTTCAGCGCGGGTGATCCAGCCGCCCTTCCCGCCTGCACGTGTTTTGGCGTATTTTCGCGATGCAATACGCCTATCAGCAAGAGCATAGTAATAATTGCGCCGTGCAATTCCGTAGGCGTCAACAAAGTGATCGGTTGCCTTGGAATGTGCTGCCTTAACAGCTGCGATAGAGGCTGGTCCGAGCTGCCCATCGACAGTAACTGGATGGCCGAACTGCTTTAGGACCCTTTGAAGGATCTTAATCGCATTACCTCCAGAATTGACGTACATATCAAAAACACTTGGCCGCAAAGGTCTCGGTAGTTCGCCAATTCGCGGCTTTGTGAAATAATGAGTTTTGAATATTTCAACAGCTTCCGCCTCGCTCAATGCTTTGACATCATGCGCGTCGATACGCCCATCTTGTGTTAAATCCAAACCAAGGCGCCGCATTGTGTGAATAGTGACTCCGTACTTTGTAGCACCGCCCGGATCGTCAGGATCATTCACATATCCACCTTCACGACGGACAATTTCACGGGCAATTTCATCAACACTTTGCATTCGCTTCCTCAATTCTGATCAATCAGAGACAAGCAAGTCTGCAAAAAATATACTAAAAATCAGTAGATGGGGCGTACGCTAGTCGGCAGAGGGTTTGAAAACACCCTGTTTTTTAAGAGCATCCGCAACCTCTTTGGGCATGTATTCTTCGTCATGTTTTGCAAGGATTTCATCGGCTTGGAAGGTTCCACTTTCCAACATCCCAGTCGCGATCATGCCTTGGCCTTCGGTGAATAAATCTGGAACGATGCCGGTGAATTGCACAGGAAGCGTGGCTGCACCATCGGTGACAAGAAACGTGGTCATTGCACCGTTTTTTTGAATTGAACCAACTTCGACCAAGCCGCCAATTCGGATGACCTTGCCATCAACGGGACGGTTTTCAACGATATCGCTTGGGCTATAAAAGTATTGGAATGCATCACCTGCCGCGTAATAAATCGCGCCAAAAGCTGCAATCATGCAGCCAAATCCCAACGCGATAAGTTGAATGCGGCGCTTTTTCTTTAATCCTGCCATCGGTTACGTCCCGTTTTTGTGTCGCGCGATTGCTGCGTTTAGTTCTGCACCAAATAGTATGATAGCGCCAGAAAAGTAGAGGAACAACATTGTGATAACGATCCCCGCCAATGCCCCGTATGTGACAGAATAGGTGCCAGAATACGCGAGGTAGAACGACAATCCTGTTGCCATAATCAACCATGTGACTGTCGAAAACAGAGCGCCGGGCCAACGCGGAAATCCCCGAGCATGATGGTTCGGCAAATACCAGTGCAGGGTCCACATCAGAATATAAAACACAACAACACCAACAGTGTAGCGCATGATTGTGATATTCGTTGGGATATCCCAACTGGTGAAATCTTCGATGATATTGATCAATGCTGGAGCAAGAAGAATGCACAGGCCAAGAATGACCGCAGCGATTGCGGACACAATAACCGTGACCAGCGCCTTGGATTTACGCCTTATCCAAACACTGCCATCACGTTCACCGTAAATGCCATCAAAGGCGCGGTTTATTGCCTCAACTGCGCGCATCGCAGCCCAGATCGCCAAAACGATAAAGATCGTAAACAGGCCGTGGTCATGCGCCAAAACCTCCTCAAGGACTGGTTGCAGAACTTCTGCAAGATATTTTGGCGCAAATTCAAACAAAACCCCCACGGCCTCGGCACTACGATCATCCCCAATAGCCCAGCCGGTAAGCGAGACACAAAAAATGAGGAACGGAAAGATTGCAAGCAGCAGTGAATAGGCAATGTAGCCCGCCTGCATATCGCCGCCTCGTGCCAGAAACGCACTAAAGGCATCCCCTGGAACAGTGATCAATGGATGGGTTATCACGGGAACAATGGCGCCATTTCTAGGCCCATCGTTTCGGCTAGACCCAACATGAGGTTCGCGTTTTGAATGGCTTGACCAGATGATCCTTTGGTCAGGTTATCGAGCGTCGAGAATACCATGACACGCCCTGGTTTGCGGTCTGGGATTACACCGAGGTGGCAGTAATTAGATCCGCGCACGTGTTGCGTTGCAGGGGCCTCACCAAACGGGAGGAGATAAACGAAAGGTTCCTCGTAGTATTTTGCTTTGAGCGCTGCGTAGATCGCATCTGCATCACCCTTCACGTAAATGGTCGCAAGGATACCGCGATTTTGCGCCAGCAAGTGTGGGGTGAATGTGACTTCGACAGATTTGCCTGCAATTAGCGACATTTCCTGATCAAACTCGGCCAAGTGACGGTGTGCAGCCACGTTATAGGCGCGGTATCCTTCGGAAACTTCGGAGTGCAGCATGCCTTCTTTTGCACTGCGCCCTGCCCCAGATACGCCCGTTGCTAGGTCAATTATTATGTCATCGGCCTCGATCACGTCTGCCGCAAGCAAAGGTAGGATTGGCATCAATCCCGTCATCGCATTACAACCAGTTCCCGCCACAAGCCGTGCGGTTTTAATCTGTTCCCGGTAATATTCGGTAAGGCCGTAAACCGCTTCTTTTTGCAGCTCTTGTTGTGTGTGTTCGCCACCATACCATTTGGCATAGGTTTGTGGATCACGGAGGCGGAAATCTGCGGAGAGGTCCACGATTTTCACATGAGTTGGCAAGGTTCCGATTACTTCTTGGCTGGTCGCATGCGGCAATGCACAAAACACCATATCGATACCTGCAAAATCGACTTCTGCGATTGTGGTCAGTTTCGGCAAATTCAAATGACGCAGATGTGGGAACACTCGGCCGTATTCAAGGCCAGCTTTGCGGTCAGCCGTAAGCGCCTTGATTTCCATTTGTGGGTGGGTTGCGATAAGGCGCACAAGTTCGGCGCCAGTATAGCCAGAAGCCCCAAGAATTGCGATATTTTTAGACGTCGTCATGGCCGTTTCCTTCAAAGTCATGTGTGATTTACGGCAATACACAAACGCGCGCAATCAACCGTTGATGATCAAGTTCTGAGGGTTTCGGTGTTCGCCAGCGCATTATACGCCGTCAAACACCATTTTTCGGCCAATAAACCGTGTGGCAGCGATGCTAACGACATCAGAGTCGCCAGATGTGAAGCAACGTGTTTCGCCCGCATCACCGACCATATCAGGATGGCGGCGCAGGTAATCTTCAAGGCTCGCGGCTGTTAAGCGCCCTTGCGAGTAAACAGACACATCTGACCCAAGCGCATCTTGGAAAATGGTTTCTAGGATCGGGTAATGTGTGCACCCCAAAACGGCGGCTTGCGGGTTTGGCATCCTGCGTTTCAGCGCCGCAACGTGGGATCGGGCCAATGCTTCTGCTAGTTCTAAATCATTGTCTTCTAATGCATCCACAAGGCCGCCACAGGGCTGTGCTTCTACATCGACACCAACTGCGCGAAACGCCAATTCCCGTTGAAACGCACGGCTGGCAACAGTTGCTGGTGTGGCAAACAGGGCAACTTGTTTCACTGCAACTTCGCGTGGCGGCGACTGATCGCCCCAATTGCGTTCGGTCATGGCTTCGATCATCGGCACAAACACACCGAGAACGCGTTTATCCTTTGGAACCCAATTCTCCTGCATCCGCTTTAGCGCCACGGCGGATGCAGTGTTGCACGCAAGGATCACAAGATTGCACCCTTGATCAAACAATCGCTCACAAGCCCGCGTTGTAATGTTGTATATATCCTCAGAATCACGCACACCAATCGGCGCAATCGCGTTATCACCAAAGTAAACCAACGGCTGATCCGGTATCCGTTTGCGGATCGCCTCAAAGACGGTCAGGCCGCCAAGTCCGCTGTCAAATACACCTACAGGCATTTGGATACCCCTTGTATATAATGCAAAAAGGGCCCACGCTTTTGCGCAGGCCCTTTCCAAAATCCGAAATGGAAAGATTAACGCTTGGCTATTCGGTATGTTAATTTATATTTAACTTACAATTACTTATATAGCGCATCATACATATGCTTATAGTGTGATACATAATATTTCTTACTGACTATGGTTTTTAATTAAAGTCATACACGCGTTTATGGTGGACTTCATAGCGTCAACATTGCCAGCTAAAAGCTTAACCGATAGGCTTGCTTTTCCAAATTCTAAATGAGTTTCTTGTGTATTATCCAATAAACTAGGTAGATATTTACACGATTGATCGACCTCCCAGAAGAAAGTCGGTATGCCATCGGGAAAAAACGGTTTTTGGTTAAATGTTTCAGCACTTTTAATAAGAAAACCTGCACATTTACTTAAAGATAGTTTCTCCCCATCAATCGCTGCATACTGACAACTTTGAGTTTGAGTGCTATCTTGCTTTTCTGAGCTGAGTTCTTCAGCAACTATTGGCGCGTCTTTCAACTTTGCGAAGGCTAACTTCTCTTCTTCAAAACGTTCAATTTCCAAATTCAACGCTCGCAATTCTGTTGTCAATGCATTCTCACGTAAAACCAAAATTTCTTCTTGCTCGTTCAGCTGTGAAATTCGGTCTTGGAGAGAATTAGATTTTACGGCAATTGTTCCGTCTAAATAATCAAGCACTAGAATCCTACTTCTATATGCACTTATTAAACAATCGACATTACCATCGCACGTGCCAAGACTTTTAATCCAATTAACTTGCTCACCTTTTAACCTTTTAGCGTCAGACACGCTGCCACGTGCTTGTTTATAAACTGCAGCAAGCGTTTCATCTAACGTAGAAAGCTCGTCGTCGCTACATATTGCAATCTCGTTCGCAGTACTTGCTTTTGCACAGTTAAAACTGGCTGCGTCTGCAAATATTGGAATGCCACACGCAAAGGCGGTTGCTGTAATAAAACTAACTAAGTTCTTCATTCTTGTTCACACCTTCTTATACCAGTCTCACTATGCCACTTATCCAAAGCAGCCTTTAGCCTACTCAAACACATTAAATCTGCTGTTTTCCAGTAAAAAACGCACACACAGCCCTCTAATGCTGTGTAGCACCCAACGTACCCTACCCTCAAACTTACCCAATACAGCAAGCACACACGTGCTCTACGACACCACTGCACCGCACTCTTACATCGGTTTCCGATGTAAGCACTACTTGGGCGCTATGGGCTTGATGGCTTGTATAGGTTCGAAGTCTTGCTGTGACACTTGCTGTGTTGGTGCTGCTTGTTGGGATGGCTTTGGAGTGTTGTCAGACTTGGGTATAGGCAACGTGGGCAACGGCTTGCTACGCTTTGGCTGTGCAGTTTTCGCCTTCACACCCTCAATGTCTCGCGCCTCTTCCGTCATCATTGTCGCCATCAAACGCAGCACCTCTAAACGCACTGCTGCTTGCTCCTCGCTTGTTATGCTGCGTATTGCGTTCAGCGCACGTTGCACATCAGACAAAGCACTCACAGTGCCACCCCCATATGTGCAAAACTGCCACCCCAAAACTGTA
>JABBAP010000006.1 GCA_018607905.1 Paracoccaceae bacterium
ACGTGAACCGCCTGATCAAAGGCGACCACGAAAAACGCATCGAACAACGTACAGTGAGGACTTCCTAATGGCTAAATTCATGCTTGCATATCATGGTGGTGGAATGCCCGAAGGCGAAGAAGCACAAGCCGCTGCAATGGCTGCTTGGGGTGCGTACATGACCAAATACGCTGACACATTTGTCGGAGAATCCAACCCAGTCGGCATGTCCAAAACGGTCACGCCTGAGGGTGTCGCAGATAACGGTGGATCGAATCCGATCAGCGGCTTTGCTTTTGTTGAAGCCGCCGACATAAACGCTGCCTGCGCGATCGCCGCAGAATGTCCTGTTCTAACAGATGGCGGCACAGTCGAAGTTGCCCCAGTAGTGGAGATGTAATCATGGCTTGGGATCGCAATCAAATGGCCGAACGGGCCGCGCAAGAACTGCAAGACGGGTGGTACGTGAACCTCGGCATTGGCATTCCGACGCTGGTGTCGAACTACATTCCTGAGGGCGTGGAAGTGACGCTGCAATCGGAAAACGGCATGCTTGGCATGGGCCCCTTCCCGACCGAGGAGAACATCGACGCGGACCTGATCAACGCGGGCAAGCAGACCATCACCGAACTGCCGCAAACCGCGTATTTTGACAGCGCCACATCCTTTGGCATGATCCGTGGCGGCAAGATCGCGATGGCGATTTTGGGCGCGATGGAAGTGGCTGAAAACGGCGATCTGGCGAACTGGATGATCCCGGGCAAGCTGGTCAAGGGCATGGGCGGCGCGATGGATTTGGTGGCAGGCGTTGGCCGCGTGGTGGTGATCATGGATCACGCCAACAAACGCGGCGAAAGCAAGCTGCTCAAGGAATGCACCCTGCCCCTCACAGGCCAAAAAGTCGTGGATCGCATCATCACCAACCTCGGCGTGTTCGACGTCGTCGAGGGTGGTTTGGAATTGGTCGAACTCGCAGAAGGCGTAACCCGCGCCGACGTCGACGCCGTGACAGAAGCAACGCTCGTGAATTAGGGGCAAAACCTGAAAACGAAAAGGCCTCAGATCATTTCCGAGGCCTTTTTTGCTTGTAGCGCTTTAAACCAGCGTTCCTGGCCCACCGGAAATAGAGTGATGACCCTGAAACTGCGTCAAGCCTTCATAGCCAAAATTTCGCCCAATGCCCGATTTCTTAAATCCACCAAACGGGCCATTGTTATCCATCGCGGACGGGCCGTGCGCATTCACAAAACTATAGCCAGCCTCAATGCGGCGCGACAACGCAACTGCGCGCTCCGTGTCTTGTGTCCAAACAGATGACGCCAAACCAAACGGGTCGTCATTGGCCATCGCAATCACCTCATCTTCTGTTTCAAACGCGATAAGCGGTAAAATCGGACCGAACTGTTCTTCTTTCACAACCGAAAGCGACGGGTCAGCGTTGAATACCGGCGCGGGGCGTTGGAAATACCCCGTTTCATAGAGTTCTTGGTCCAGAATTTGCCCCAACTCGTGCAAATCTTGCCCAGCTGCTCGTGCCTCTCCGATCATATCGGTAACGACCTTCAACTGGTTGGCGTTGTTCATCGGTCCCATCGTGGTTTCAGGCAACAAGCCATCGCCAATCACTTGGGCATCAACGATCGCGCGCAATCCTTCGGCGACTTCTTCAAAGCGTGATTTGTGAACGTAAAGCCGTTTCAGCGCGTAACAAATTTGCCCCGTCGACATAAACGCCGCGCGGTACAGCCGTTGAAATGCGTCGCCAGACAGATCAACATCGTGGCAAATAATGCCCGCGTCATTGCCGCCTAATTCCAAAGTGACGGGCGTAATATTTTCCGCCGCGACCCGCATAACATGGCGGCCAACATCAACAGAACCAGTGAAATTCACGTATCGCACCAGCGGATTACCGATGATCGCATCGCCAATTTGGCGGGCCGATCCCGTCACGATATTAACCACGCTTGGCGGCAGCATTTCTGCAATTTTATGTAAAGACATCGCAGGGGCCAGCGCCGAGTTGGCCGATGGTTTCACCACAACTGTATTGCCCGCCATCAAGGCTTGGGGCAGTTTTGCACCCAGAATAGCAAGCGGCCAATTCCACGGCACAACAAGGGCCGCAACCCCGCGCGGTTGGCGCGTTATGATCGTATCATTCGGCGCGGCGCGGATGATTTCATCTTTTTCCAATCGCTCTGCATAATTTGCGCATTGCGTGAACCGCTCGCCAAGACGGCTGATCTCGATATGCGTTTCGCGTAAGATTTTGCCGTGCTCACGGGTGAAAAGACGCGCGCGTCGACCTCTTCCATGGCTTGGGTGATCGCGGCCGCCACTTTGTGCAGCATTTCTGCACGTTCCCCGTAGCTTAGGGCTGCCCAAGCAGGAAAGGCGCAGTGCGCCGCTTTGACAGCAGCTTCTACATCGTCAGGGGTGCCAGATGCTGCGCGACCTACCAGTTCTGACGGGCGTGCAGGGTTGAATATTTCGTAGGTTTCACCGTTTGAGGCAGGCCGTGCCACACCGTCTATAAAAAGCTGTGTTTCAACGAGATCGGTCATGGGGATTTCTTTCAGCGAGGACATAAGACACGCTATTCGATAAGTGTGATAAGTCTTAACAACATTTATGAAATCGCGATTTGTTTAACTTATCGACTACATTGAGGAAACACGCCTCCGAATACACATTGCAAGAGCATCTGCGGCAGGCGTTAGTGGGTGACCCGCTCGTGTCATGAGCGCGATTTTTAGCGGTGCGATGTTCTCACGGATTGCAATCGGCGCAATTTTCCAGGTCTGGCGCACATCTTCCAAAAGAAGTTCAGGAAATGTGCAAACGGCCCCTAAACTTTCAACCAGCGAAAGTGCCCCAAAATACGATTCCGATGTGGTAAGGGCGTGTGGCGGCGTCAGCCCATGTTCAAAGAAGGGTTGATTGAAAATATCCCCCGGCCCAGTAGGTGCCCCGATCATGATCCATTGCGCATCGCTCAATTCGCTTAGGGATCTAGCATGTAACAACGGCGATCCAAGTGAGGTGACCACCTTGATCGGCGTATCGATCAGGTGCTCAACCGTTATTTCACGCGCCATATCCGTCGGTGGCGCAGGTCCAATTAACAGATCAGTGCGCCCTTCTCGGAGCGGTTTCAGTGCGCTTGGGAACAAGCCACTGGACAAGCGCACCTCGATTTTCGGGTGGGTTTTGCGAAACAAAGTCAGCGCGCGGGGCATGATCCGCATCGCCGCCAAAGGTGAAAGGCAAACACTGACCGCTCCGATTTGCTCGCCGCGTAATTGCGCCACTTCCTCGTCAAGGCGAGCAATTTCTGACGTTATCGTCCTTGCCCGCACCAACACTCGTTCACCGATCACGGTCAATTCCACCCCGCGCGACGTTCGCGAAAATAGCGCAACACCAAGATCGTCCTCAGCCTGACGCAGAGATTGGGTTAATGCAGGCTGCGACTTGCCTAGATACTTTGCCGCGGCGCGCAGGCTGCCGTGTTCAGCAATCGCAACAAGAATTTGGATATGTTGTGGTTTCATGGTGATCAGAAAAACTTATACATCATGTTATTTCAAGTCTTTTCATAATCGCTATTTCAGCCCTAATGTACATCAAAGCCAACGGGAGCCGAACATGACCAAAATGACCTATGCAGTAACAGGCGTCGCCAGCGGTATCGGCGCTGAACTAGCGCGTATCTTGAAAACACAAGGCCACCGCGTGATTGGTTTTGATATCCAAAAAACAGACAAAAACGTCGATCACTTTATCCATCTGGATCTGAACGATGCGACCAGCATCGCCAACGCGGCCACCGTAATTGGTGAACCACTTGATGGGTTGTGCAACAATGCTGGCCTGCCGCCGCGCGACGGTTTGGAAGAAGCAATCTTGCAAGTAAATTTCCTTGGGACGCGGGCCTTTACCAATGCCATGATGCCGCACATGCGCAAGGATGCCTCGATCGTGAACATGGCCAGCCGCGCAGGGCAAAATTGGCGCGAAGGGCTAGAGCAGGTTAAACGGTTAGCACTGCTGTCAGACCCCAGCCAACTCGCTGCTTTTATTGCCTTGGAAGGGATTGATGCCACGCGCTGTTACAACTTGACCAAAGAAGCCGTGATCCTGTGGACTGTCGCGGAATCAGAGGCGATGACCGCGCGCGGATTGCGGATCAACTCCCTTAGTCCCGCTGCGGTCGCCACTGGCATTCTGGTCGATTTCCAAAAGGCATTTGGCGAAAAGGTGGCCATAAACGTTGCCCGTGCGGGCCGCGCTGGTGCGCCCGAGGAAATCGCCGAAATCGCGGCTTTCCTGCTTTCGCCCGCCTCAAATTGGATCAAGGGCGCCGACATCGCCATTGATGGCGGTATAGCATCTTTCGTTCAATCAGATGTAATGGGCTTGGCCGCGCTGCGCTTGAAATCCGACAGGGATGTAACATGAAATCACCCTCGCTCGACATAGATTTCTATTCCGACGAAGTCATCCTCGATCCTTACCCCGTGTATGAAAAAATGCGTGAACTGGGGCCTGTGGTTTACCTGCCCAAACACGACATGTACGCCCTGCCCCGTTACAAAGAAGTCAGCGAAGTCTTGCGCCAACCGCTCCGATTTGTCAGCTCGCGTGGGGTTTCACCGATCCAAAAGGTGAACGACATCCTCGTTGGTTCAACGCTGAATTCCGATCCACCAGAACACGACAAAACCCGCGCGGTAACATCCGAACCCCTCCTCCCCGGTGCGCTAAAAGAAATCGAACCTTTGTTGGTTTCCTCGGCAAATGGGCTGATCGACACGCTTTGCCAACGAGGCGCATTCGATGCGATTTCGGACTTTGCGCAATTCTTGCCCGTAACCATCGTTGCCGAACTTGTCGGCTTACCTGTTGATTCCGATCAAATGCTGAAATGGGCGTCTGCCACGTTCAACCTGTTTGGCACCGAAAACGCCCGCACAAGCCAAGCATTCGAAGACCTCGTAGATTTGCGGGATTTCCTGCAAGAATATGGCCGTCCAGAAAAGTTGAAAGACGGTGGTTGGGCCAAACGTATTTTCGAGGTCGGCCCAGAACGCGGTATTTCCTATGAAACCTGCGCACAATTGATGCGCGACTACATCAATCCGTCCCTTGATACGACCATTTCAACCACTGGGCAGATCGTGAAATTCTTCGCCGACCATCCCGACCAGTGGGATTTGATCCGCCAAGACGCCAGCCTAATCCCGAACGCAGTTGAAGAAGCCGTGCGCATGGCAACTCCGATCCGCGCCTTCACCCGTTACGCGATTGAGGACAGCGATATCGCGGGCCACACAATCCCCGCAGGCAAACGCGTGATCGTGATGTACGCCTCTGCCAACCGCGACCCGCGCAAGTTTGCGGATCCAGATCGTTTTGATGTGAACCGCGACGTGCATGATCACCTCGGGTTTGGGCAAGGTGTTCACATGTGCATGGGCATGCACCTTGCGCGGCGTGAAATTATCCTGCTGCTCGAGGCTCTGCGCCGCCGCGTTGAAAAGTTCGAACTGTTAGGCGAACCCGTCGTCGCCATGAACAACACCATCCGCGCCTATGCCAGTATGCCAATTAAGGTTCACCTGGCCGCAGATGTGCTGGTCGATACGCCAAAGGGCGCTGAACAAGACGATCCTTGGCTGGACGTCACCGTACAAAACCGCACGGATGTTGCAACCGATATCATCGGTCTTGAACTGGCCAGCACGCACGGCACGGCCCTGCCCAGCTACGAAGCTGGTGCGCATGTCGATGTTTACGTGAAATCTGGATTGATCCGTCAATATTCCTTGACGGGCGATCCAGCGGACAGCTCGAAATATCGCCTTGGCATCCTGCTGGATCCAAAATCACGCGGCGGATCAACTGCGATCCACACGGGGTTTGAAACGGGAGCGCAGATCAAAATCGGTCGCCCCCGCAACAACTTTCCGATGGGGGCAAACGTCGCGCACACGATCCTGTTTGCCGGCGGTATTGGCGTCACTCCCATGTTGAATATGGCCTACGCGCTTCAAGCGTCTGGTGCGTCTTGGGAAATGCATTATTGCGGGCGGACGGCGGACCGATTGGCGTTTAGGGATGAACTGGAACGCTTTGGCGACAAGGTTCAGGTGCACATCGATAGCGGCACTGATAATCAAAAGCTGGATATCAACGCCGTGCTGGCGAACGCCGCATCTGACAAGCATCTTTATGTGTGTGGCCCCAACGGCTTCATGGATTTTATCGTTAAATCGGCTGAAAACAATGCATGGGATGAAAGTTGCGTTCACCTTGAACGCTTTGGCGCAGAGGTAAATACCGACGGCGCGCCTTTTACGATTGTTGCGCAAAAATCTGGTAAATCGTTTGAAGTTCTGCCGGGCGAAACTATCTCGCAAAAATTGGAGGAAAATGGCATCCACGTTCAGGTTTCGTGCCAATCTGGCGTCTGTGGCACCTGCCTTACCCGTGTGAGCGAGGGCATGCCAGACCACCGTGATTTGGTCCAAACCGACCTTGAAAAGGCGTCTAACGCGCAGATCACCGTGTGCTGTTCACGTTCAAAAACGAAAAAACTGGTGCTGGACCTGTAGCGGCGAAACCCAAGCACGGCTCGCACTTTCGGGTTGGACTTGGGTCCGTTATCATTCAAATGGCTTTCAGTATTAGGACGGGTGGACTTCATGCCTCTGTGCCCTTACGGCTTTGCCGTGCGCAGGCAAGGTATCATCATGACAACATCAACTTACCCGAGTCAAAACTTGACCCATCGGCGCGCTGATTTAGGGGTCCATTTTCTGGGCCTTATCTTGATACTTGGTGCGGGTGGCGTGCTGATTTACAACGCAATAGGCCGCGCTGACACCAACATTATTTTCGCGCTTGTCGTTTATGTGGTCTGCGCTTTGATATCCAACTTGGCATCTTGGGCCTATCATTTTTCACCTTGGCATGAACGGCGCAAAACCTTGCGCCGGATCGATCATGCCGCAATTTACCCAAGCATTGCTGGAACATTCACCCCGTTTTTCGTCCAAGCAAGCACAACCTGGACCCTTATTTTGCTAGGCGTTTGTTGGGCGTTAACCCTATTGGCGATTTGGAAGAAATTCACCGACGAAAATGTCAAATCCAAATGGTCAACCGCTTCGTATCTGGGTTTGGGTGCAATTGGTTTGTGCGCCTTGCCAGACATGACGAATGTGCCAATCATGGCGTTGTGGTGCATTTTGGCGGGATCCGCCTGTTACGTCATCGGGACGATCTTTTACGTGCGCAAAGCCATGCCTTTTCGGTACGCAATCTGGCACCTTTGGGTGAATTTCGGCGGCATCTTTATGCTCGCAGGAATTTGGTCGGCTTTGTTCTAAACACTGAAATGCGAAACCGCCCTGCACACCGCAAGGCGATTTCGCATTTGAAAGCAGCGTATTACCGTTTGGTTTGGGGAAAGGCTGCTTCGGGTTTGTAGGACTTAAAGCTCGACAATGTTTGGTTGTTACATTCGGTCTGCCAACGTGATCCTTGAACAACGGCAGAAACGCAGGGGTAGGTTGCGCGATATTCGTTTGTTCGCTCATTTTCCTCGATCGCGACTGCAACCATGCCAGCAACGATGCCTTCTTGGCGCTCAACAAGGCGGATTGATCCGTCCATCGTGCCGCCCGTTTCGACCCATTGATCCACCAGCAAAACACGCGTTCCTGGACCAAATGCAGGCAGGCGCATTTCCATGTCTTGGGTGCGGCCAGAATAGTTGCCAAAGGCCACTTTGTCCGTATCAACGCATAATTTTCCAGCCTTGCGGATTGGCAAAAATCCAACGCCGCGACGCGCCGCGATTGCCGCGCCAAGCACAAAGCCCATCGCATCAAGGCCCGCGACAACGTCACATTCAACATCTTTCAAATCTTCGAGCAGATCATCCAGCAGATCGTTAAACGCCTCAGCGTTGATGTAGATAGATGTCGGATCAAGCCAAGCAAATTTGTCGCCTTTGGTGTTTGGCGCCATAATGTTAAGATACCAACGATCATCGCGGGGGCCTTTGTTGGGGGTGGTCATGGTGCAGTTCCTTTGGAAAGAGAGCGTGTGATCGACATCAATTCGCCCAATCGGGTTGGATCAATGTCGTAAAAATTTCCCGGTTCGTTGATGCCAGTTGCAACCATAAAACAATCAACATCGCGGTAGTCGCGCGCATTTTCAGGCGAAATGCCAGAGGCCAATGCCATCGGGCGATCGCCAATTGCGGCGCGGAATGTTTCGATTTTTCCGAGGTCTGCCTCTTGCCCCGTGGCGACGCCAGACGTGGTGATCACCTCCATGAAGGGGCAGGCTTCGCGAGCCGCGTCGCCGTATCGGCTTTTGTCGACTTCGCGTTGTTTCTTAAATGCTGTGCCGCCAAAATACAGGCCATCCCAACCGCTTTTGGCACGCACGTCGGCAATTTCTTTGGCCTCAATATTGGCGCCGTCTTCGTCGATGCAGGCGTCATCTGCCCAATAAGCGTCAACTTGGCAGCCTTCGGATTGTAACTGGCCGAGGATCGGAAAGGCGTCTTTGCCCGTGACCGCAAGGAAATTCACCGCCATCCAAAGCGACGGAAATGCGGCGCGCGTATCGCGAATAATTGGCAAGAACCGCTCTGGCTCAAAGTCATGGTTGATCAGGAAACACCCCTGCGCCCCTGCCTCAAGCAAGATTTCGACGTTCTTTCGGGTCCGAGCACTGTCCAGCACATGGATCACTGGCAATACAACTGGGCCAGGTGTTTTGAACAATTTATGGAATTCATCGCGTTTCATTTTGTTAGGTTAGAATAGATTCTTGAATAACGAAAATTTATACTCTTAATAGAAGGATATGAATTCGAAATGGATAGGCATTGGCCCAAGTAAATCTACCGACCGAGTTGTTGCGCACTTTCGTCACTGTGATCGAAGTCGAGAGTTATACCCATGCCGCGTCTCTTTTGGGGCGTACGCAACCCGCGATCAGTTTGCAGATGAAACGTCTTGAGGAACTGGTTGGCCAACCGCTGATTTTGCGCAAAGGCCGTGTTGTGACCCTTACGGAACGTGGCGAAGCGTTGATTGGCCATGCCCGCCAGATGCTCCGACTGAACGACATCGCCGTCAGCCAGTTTGATCGTAAAATGGAAAACAAAGCACTGCGGATCGGGCTGCCTGTCGATTATGGGGTGCGGATGCTGCAATCGTGCATGACGCGGATTGTGCGCGGAAATCCAAACATCAAAATGGAAATCCGGTGTGATTTGTCGCGAAATTTGATCGAGGCTTTGCGCAAGGACGAATTGGACATCGCCGTTGGCCTGTACCCCGGCAGTGATCAGCAATTCTTGTATCGCAGCTGGTTGGAAAAACCTGTTTGGGTTGCTGCAAAGGGGCTGACGTTTGGCGGTGCAGATGAACTGCCCCTTGTCGCGCATCCGTTCGGCTGTGTGTACCGTGACCGTATGACCGAAGCCCTAAAGCACGCAAAACGTCGTTGGCGCGTGGCGTTTTCCAGCCCAGGAATTGCGAGCGTTCAACAAGCGATTTTGGACGGTATTGGCGTATCCTGCCTGACTGGGCCAACGATGATAGATGGGCTTCAACGATTGCAAACGAACCTAGATTTTCCCGATCTAGATCCGATTCACATCGGATTATTTTACCGCCAAACCCGTTTGGAGCAGGGCGGTCATGATGTGGTGAACAAGATCGAAGCGACACTTGATGAAGCCTTCGCATAAGAAATTTTTATGAAAGCATACGAAGGATAAATTTCCATTTGAACATCCCTTGACTTAGCCTTCTTTCTAATCACGATCAAAATAAGGCCCAATAGCCAATTTAAGAGCTGCCTTTCTTACCAACAAGAATAAACATCTGGGAGACGACAATGACCAAATCTACAAAGAGTAATTTTCTGAGCATGCCTAGCCGGCGCCAAGTGCTGCAAGGTGGCGGTGCAATCGCGTTGACCGCGCCGTTTGTAAGCCGAGCTTGGGCTGCGACAACAGAGATTAACATGTTGGCATGGTATGGTCATGGTGAGGCCGATATGGTCGCCGAATACGAAGCTGCAAATAACGTGAAATTCGTTCCCAAATATTACGCGGGCGGCGACAATATGTTGGCGTTGATCGCGCAATCTCCTCCTGGCACGTATGACCTGATCCTGTCAGACGGTGAATTTGTGCAACAGTTGAACGCGGCTGGTTACATCGACGAGATGGAGGCCGCAGACTATCCGTTTGACGACATGCTGCACGAAGATTTCACCAAATTCCCAGGCCACTGGAAAGACGGCAAGTTGTTTTCCATGATGCTGCGTGGCGGGCATTTGGGCGTATCCTACAACAAAAACTCAGTGACAGCTGCAGAAGCTGAAAGCTACGCCTGCTTCTGGAAACCAGAAATCGCAGGCAAAGTCGGCCACTTTGATTGGCATTTACCGAGCCTTGGACAGATGAGCCTGTACAATGGCAATGGCGCTGATCTTTGGAACATCGACGATGCAAAATGGGCCGCAGTTCAAGAAACGACGCTGGGTTTGCGCAAACAAGTCGGCGGTTTCTTTGACTACGGTGGCACATTCAATGGCCTGAAAAACGGCGAGATGCAAGCAATGGTTGGCATCGGCGATTGGATCACCGGCGTATTGGAAAAAGACGGCGCGCCAGTTGCGTCGGTCATTCCAAAAGAAGGCGGCATTCAATTCACCGAAAGCTATTCCATCGGCAAGGGCAGTGAAAAAGCAGACCTTGTGAAGAATTTCATCCAGTACATGATGTCACCAGCGGGTCAGGTTAAATCCGCACAAATGGCGGCTTATCCAGGCTTCTGTGTCACCAAAGCCGGTCGTGCAGCCCTGATCGAGGCCGATTTGGCCGAGGCCACACGTTCGCACCAAATCGACGGCGACCCGCAGGATCCCATCACGCTGATCAAAGAAGGTCGCATCCATTACCGCGACATTCCGCAGCAACAATCTCTGGAAGATTGGAACGATTTCTGGTCAGAATATAAAAACGCCTGATCCCCTTTTCTGAACTCTAAAAGTGGGCGATTTTGGTCGCCCACTTTTTAAGGATCGCTTAAAACAATGCCTTCAAAACCGCGCCGTAGCATCAATTTTTACGCCCTGACATGGCGACTGCCCATCATCGTTTGGCAGTTCGTGTTCTTTGTCGGGCCGGTTTTGTTCATGGTGGCGATGTCGTTTTTCTTGGTGAAAAACTATCGCATGACCGAGGCGTTTGAGTTCGTCAATTGGACCAAAATGCTATCGCGGGGATATTTTTGGGACAGCTATTGGTACACGATTTTCATCGCAGCCGCCTCTACGGTTTGCGCAATGTGTATCGCTTTCCCAGCCGCCTTTGCCCTTGCGTTTCGCGCCAGTGAAAGCACGCGGCGTTGGGCGATCTTCCTGCTGATTATTCCCTTTTTCACCAGCTATCTGGTGCGTACATTTTCTTGGTTTGTGATCCTGTCGGAAAGCGGCGTGATAAATGCGCTGCTCGGCAATCTCGGGATTGGCCCTTTTACAATGTTGAACACTAATTTTGGCACGCTGGTCGGATATATGACCCTGACCCTGCCCCTTGTGGTGATCTTGCAAACCGTGACCATGGCGAACATCGACAAAAACTTGATAGAGGCTGCCCGCAATCTTGGGTGCAAGCCATTCGCAACAATTTGGCAGGTGATCATTCCGCTCTCAAAAACGGGTCTGATCATCGCGGCCATTTTCTGCTTTATTCTGTCCTTTGGTGATTTCGTGGCGCCATTTTACCTTGGCGGCTCGCAAGAACCGACCTTGCCAATTTTGATCCTTGATACCACCAAATCTGGCCAACAATGGCCCCGTGCTGCGGTGGTTGCGATCATGATGATGGGGACCCTGTTCGCGGTCGCCTTTACCGGAATTGCTTTGGCCTATCGCAAACGAAGGGGCGCGAAATGAAAACCAACCGCGTCTCCAACATTGTTCTGACGATTTATGTCGCGCTGATCTTTGCGTTCGTCTTTGCACCGATCATTTTCAGCATGATCTTTTCGTTCAACTCGCAACGGTTTCCCACGATCCCGCTCGGCAGCTTTACCACCGAATGGTATCAAAAAATCCTTGCCGACCCCGACGTATGGGAAGCCGCTCTTAACAGTCTGATCGTTTCTTGTTCTACGGCCGTCATCGCGACATTTCTTGGGTTTTGCACTGCCTATTCCGATTACCGCTATAACTTTCGCTTCAAAGGGCCGTATCTGGCGTTGATCCTACTTCCCCCAACAATTCCTCTAATTATCATGGCGTTGGCGATGCTAGCTTGGTTTTCGAAAATCGGCATGTCAGGCCAAATCTATTCCATCATCATCGCCCACAGCGTGCTTACCGCGCCTTTTGCGATGGCCGTGATCCGACTGCGTTTGAACCAGATGGACCCTGATCTTGAAGCCGCTGCGTGGAACCTTGGTGGTTCCGAATGGGCCACTATGCGCCATGTGATTATTCCGTTTTGCATGCCGGCAATTGCATCAGGTTTGTTTCTGACAGCTGCGGTTTCTTTTGATGAGTTTGCCGTGTCTTGGTTCGTTTCTGGCCTGAACAAAACGCTGCCTGTGATCATCCTTGAAATCGTGCAAGGCAACATCGACCCGCAGGTAAATGCCATCGGAACATTCGTCTTTTTAATCTCAATGACCCTCGTTGTGCTGGCGCAAATTTTCTTTGCCAGCCGCCAATTGAAAAGTATTCGACCATGACCGCACCGCTGGTAATCTTTGACAAAGTCCAAAAACACTTCGGCGATTTTGTTGCCGTAAACGAACTAGATTTCGAAATCCGCGAAGGTGAGTTTTTGGCAATCATGGGCCCATCAGGGTGCGGTAAAACCACAACTTTGCGCATGCTAGCAGGGCTTGATACGCCAACCACAGGCGAAATCCGTTTGGGTGACAAAGTGATGAATGACGTAGCCCCCCATGAACGCGATACGCCATTAGTCTGGCAATCACTGGCCCTATTTCCATTCCTAACAGCCCGTGAAAACGTCGAATTTGGTCTGAAAATGCGCGGGGTGGGCAAAGTTGAGCGCAAAGAACGCGCACTTAAATGGCTCGACAAGATGCAAATCCTAGAGTTCGCAGATCGTGATATTTCAACGCTGTCTGGCGGTCAAAAACAACGTGTGGCCCTTGCACGCTCGCTTGTTATGGAACCGCAAATTTTGTTGCTCGATGAGCCTTTGTCTGCGCTCGATGCACACCTCGTTATCCGAATGCAAGCCGTGCTGACCGATCTGCAACGCGAGTTGGGCATCACATTTGTCTACGTAACCCACTCCCAATCCGAAGCATTCGCAATGGCCGACCGCGTTGTGATCATGGGCGAGGGAGAGATCGCACAGATCGGCTCTCCAAAAGATATCTACCGTGAACCCGCCAATCAATTCGTTGCGGAATTCGTTGGCCGCAACAATATCTTGTCTGGCACGGTCGCCACACTGGCAAAAGGCAGTGCAATGATCACCACGCCATCTGGAGATTTCACTGTGCCGATGAATGAGGTGACTTTGAACGAAGGACAAAGGGCGAGCTTTGTGATCTCGGCTGACCTTGTTCATATCGCCAAGGGCAAACCGAACGGTGAAAACGCGGCCCATTGTAAGCTGATCTCTGAAGAATTTGTCGGCTCGATGGTAACCTTATTTCTGGAAGATAGGACAGGCCACGAATTCAAAGTACAAATGCAAGAACGCGAGTTATCAAAGTTCGACCTTACGGGCGGCGATGAAATTTGGCTGTCTTGGGATACCCAAAGCGCGCACGTCTTAAACGAAAGTTGATGCTATGATCCGCAACCCGATCCCATGGCCAAATGGTGCAAAATGCGCGGTTGCGATTACGTTTGATATGGATGCGGACAGCCTGATCCATATCGCCAAACCAGAAGACAGCCATGACCGCCTGTATCCTATTTCGATGGGCCGTTACGGGCCGATCGTCGCCCTGCCCCGTATACTTGATACCTATCGCCGGCTTGGCTTGAAACAATCGTTTTTTATCCCTGGTTGGTGTCTGGAAACCTATCCCGATGTGGCCGAGGCGATCCTGAAAGACGGGCACGAAATTGGCCACCACGGGTATTTGCACGAAGACCCTATCCAAACGCGCGGCACGCAGCGCGAGTGGTTTGAACGAACGCTAGATGTGCATCAACGCATCTGTGGGCAAAAACCACGCGGCTACCGCGCACCAGTTTACAACATCACCCAAGAAGTCGTTGATCTGATGATCGAGCACGGCATGCGTTACGACAGTTCGATGATGGCAGATGATGTTCCCTACCAATTAAAAACCACCAAAGGTTCGCTCTACGAAATGCCAGTGCATTGGGGGACGGACGATTGGCCGCCTTTCGCGCATTACGACGAGATTGGGTACATGATGCCCGTACGATCGCCTTCACAGGGGTTGGCTGGGTTCTGGGAAGAGTTCGATGCCCAATACGCCGCAGGCGGTTTCTTTATGATGATCCTTCACCCGTTTTTGACAGGCAGGTTGGCACGTTGGAAACAGGTTGAAACATGGATTGCCAAAACGCAGGCCGAAAAAAACGTATGGTTTGCGACGTTGGATGAAATTGCCGATCACATGGATGCTTTGCGGCACAAAGGCATTTGGCAACCGAGTGTAGAAGCGTTACCTTACTACGACGGACCGATCCTTAAACAGTAGGAATAACTGACATGAACGCTGACGACACACGCCTGCTGGGCATCGCCTATGACGAGGCTAAAGCTGGATATGACGAGGGCGGCTGCCCCATCGGCTCGGTGCTGGCACGGGGCGGCGAAGTGGTATCACAGGGGCGCAATCAGCGCGTCCAAAAGGGCGACCCGATTGCCCACGGCGAAATGGATGCTTTGCGCAAAGCTGGCCGCCAGAAAACGTACCGCGACACCACGCTTTACACCTCCCTTAGCCCTTGCATGATGTGCACGGGCACGATCCTGCAATTTGGCATTCCACGCGTTGTCATCGGCGAGAATAAGAACTTTGGCGGCAACGAAGAGTTTTTGCGTTCAAAAGGTGTAGAAGTGATTGTCGCTGATGACCCTGATTGCACTGCGTTGATGCTGCGGTTTATCGAAGAAAAACCAGAGCTGTGGGCGGAAGACATCGCTGAGTAAAAATTCAGACTTGCGCGCCCTAAATTTCAATTTCCATTAGGTCTTCTGCAATCCGAACCGACGAGCCATGGGCTTTGCTTGCAGCGTCTATCGCCGCTTCATTCGCACCGGAGCGATCCATGTGTTTGCGAAAATGCGTGAGCATCAGGTTCTTAACACCACTTTTTTTGGCCATTTCACCTATTTGCGATGGAGTTGGCGTGAACTCTTTCATCATCGGATTCGCCTCCTCACCATCTAAACGATAACACCAATGCAGCAATAAATCAGCATTTTGCGCGAGTTGACCAAGCGGATCGCAAATACCTGCGTCCCCAGAATAAACGAATTTTTTCCCATTCGAACTTACCGAAAATGCCATACAATCGAGAATTGGCTGCGCATGTGGAACCTCGCAACTGGCAAGGGTCCAGCCATCACCGTCAAACGAAAATCCAGGTGCAATTTCTGTAACATTAGGTGCAGGCCAAGGGCGCGGAAGCGCGCCTCCACGGGCGACCCAGACATCTTGGGACGGCTTCAACTCCGTACGAGCCCGCAAATCGTGTGACATGACCCCATCTTGCCCAAAATAGGCGTTAGTGATCCCCTTGATTGGCGAAGGGCCATGAACTTTGATGGCGGCCCCTCCTTCATCCCAAGCGGCGTGTACAAGACGGGCGTAATCCATCATGTGATCAGAATGAAAATGCGTGAAAAAGATATGCGTAATGTCAGAGGGGCGCAGGCCAGCGCGCAGCAAGTTATCAAATACGCCACCACCGCAATCAAACAAAATCTTATCCTGTCCAATTTCCAACAGATACCCCGATGAAGCACGGCGCACGTAAGCTTCTGGCGATCCAGACCCTAAGATGGATAATTTCATTTCATCGTCTCCAACACAGATTTTCCAATTTGTTCCTGAACAAGTTTGTTAAAGTCTACCAACCCATCATCCGACAATCAAAGGGTCGATTCACGTAGAACATTTGGGCACCTTCAAATTTGAACCGAATTTATCGTTTCGATGCTCTGATCACTCGCCACACCTAAGATCTTTAAATTTGCGAGAATATCACGGCTGTGGTTAATTTAGATACGACCGCGCTGGGTCTAAGGGATAAGAAAGACGAGGAAATGGCAAAGGGATTGATTGTAATTCTATCTGATGAACACCGCGCCGATGCCTTGAGTTGCGCGGGGCATCCGTTTGTTGATACACCTAATCTTGACGCGCTCGCCGCCGATGGTACGCGCTTTAGCGATGCCTACACTCCTTCGCCAATTTGCGTCCCCGCACGCGCAGCCTTTGCTACGGGTCAACACATCCATAAAACACGCCATTGGGACAATGCCATGCCCTATTGCGGAACGCCTGAAAGCTGGGGCCATATTTTGCAACGCGGCGGCGTACAGGTGGAATCCATCGGCAAATTGCATTACCGCGACCCATCCGATGATGTTGGGTTTGATCAGATGCACATACCCATGATGGTCAAAGATGGTGTCGGGATGGTTTGGGCGTCTTTGCGCCGTGAAAACGAGCGGTTAAGCCCTAAGGGGCGTATGTTGGGAAACGAGATTGGGGCAGGAGAAAGCGATTACACGCGCTACGACGATGCGGTTGTGAGACACGCGGTCCAGTGGTTAAAGGATCACGCGCAAACAGATCGAGACAGACCTTGGTGTTTGTATGTTGGCCTTGTCGCCCCGCATTTTCCACTGATTTGCCCAGAGCCCTTTTTCAGTAAGTATCGTAAAATGAATTTGCCCAAGCCGAAACTGTTGCCGTGCGATGGCTACAAGCCGCACCCTTGGATTGCGAAACAAAATGCATTTATGGACAGCGAGGCGAAATTTAAATCAGAAGAAGAACGCAAAGATGCCATCGCGGCCTATTGGGGGCTGTGTGAATGGCTCGACCACAATATTGGGCGCATCTTAACAGGGTTGAAGGACAGCGGATTGGACGCCGATGTGATTTATTCGTCCGATCACGGCGACAACGCAGGAGATCGCGGGCTTTGGGGGAAATCCAACATGTACCGTGAGGCTGTGAATGTTCCCTTGATTGCGAATGTTAAAGGTGTGCCAAAAGGCCTGTGTGAAACGCCTGTTTCGCTGTTAGATATTTCAGAAACCATTCCCGCATTCTTTGGCTTGGAGTGGCACGGCGACAGGCCCGGAAAACCGCTGCAGGACATCGCGAACCAACCAACAGAAACAGATCGCGAGATGATCTCGCAGTACCACGCAGCAGGCTCTGTTTCTGGGGCATTCATGCTGCGAAAAGGGCGTTGGAAATATATCGAATATCTCGGGTTTGAACCCGAATTGTTTGATCTGAAGAACGACCCAGCCGAGCAGTTTAATATCACAGTTCAGAACCCAAGTATCGTGCTCGAACTCTCGACTGCGTTACGAAAACACATTGATCCAATTGCCGTCAACGAACAAGCGTTCGTGGATCAAGATGCATTAATCGAAGCGCACGGTGGGAGGGAACAAGCCATTAATCTTGGCGCAAAAGGGGCAACGCCGCCGCCAAAAACCTGATCCCCACACCGTTGTCATTCGAGCCCAAGCCGCGCACAAAGTGAGGATCAAACCTAGCAGGCCACACGATGAACCACGTTTTTCCACGCCAAGCCAACAACGCCTTGATCAAAGCAGTTTCAAGTGAGGGATGCTACATAGTTGATGAAAACGGCAAACGGTACTTCGACGGATCGGGCGGCGCAGCTGTGTCTTGTCTTGGGCACGGCGATCCAGCAGTTGTGCAGGCCATCCAAGACCAAGTTGCGAAACTGGCCTATGCCCACACGAGTTTTTTCACCAACGATCCCGCCGAAGAACTTGCTGATATCCTAATCGAGCACGCCGCGGGTGATTTGGATCGCGTTTACTTCGTATCCGGTGGATCGGAAGCCGTTGAGGCCGCCTTAAAACTTGCGCGGCAATATCACGTCGAGAACGGCGAACCACAGCGCCAACATTTGATCGCACGACGTCAAAGTTACCATGGGAATACGCTTGGAGCTTTGGCCGTTGGGGGCAATCAATGGCGGCGCGCACAATTCGAACCTATACTGATAAACGCGTCCCACATCGCACCGTGCTACGAATACGTAGACAGACGAGACGACGAAACTGCATTTGAATACGGGCAACGAATTGCGCAAGAATTAGAAGACGAAATTCTGCGTTTGGGCGAAGACAAAGTCATCGCCTTTTTGGCCGAACCCGTTGTCGGCGCAACGCTGGGCGCCGTCCCGCCGGTGGAAGGTTATTTCAAGCGCATACGCGAAATTTGCGATAAATATGGCGTGCTGCTGATCCTCGACGAAGTCATGTGCGGCATGGGGCGAACGGGCCATTTGTTCGCCTGCGAGGCAGAAGGTATCGTGCCTGATATCCTGTGCATCGCAAAGGGCCTTGGGGCAGGATACCAGCCCATTGGCGCGATGCTTTGCACGAAAAATATCTACGAAACCATTGGCGCTGGTTCAGGATTTTTCCAACACGGGCACACCTATGTAGGGCATCCAGTTGCATGTGCCGCTGGGGTTGCGGTGTTAAATGCCATCATCAGGCGTGGCTTAATCAATGACGTTCGCACCCGCTCTGATCAGCTGTTTGCAGCTTTGCAAGCAAAATTCGGACAGCACCCCCACATCGGCGATATCCGCGGACGCGGGTTGTTTATTGGTCTTGAAATCGTGAAAGACCGAGACACGAAAACCCCGCTTGATCCCACCTTAAAAGCCGCTGCAAACTTCAAGAAACTTGCGTTTGAGGCAGGGTTGGCCTGCTATCCAATGAGCGGTACACGGGATGGTAAATCGGGCGATCACGTCATCCTTGCGCCGCCTTTCATCACCACCCAAGATCAAATCAGCGAAATTGTTGAGAAGTTGGATATTGCCTTTGGGAAGCTTGATTACGCACCCTAGGCCAAGTGGCGTAGCGTTTCGATTGTCACCGCGCGAAACTTCGTTCAAAATTTCGCTAACAACGGGAGAAGAAACATCATGGATCTGAATTACACAGATGCAGAGATTGCATTTCGCGACGAAGTCCGCGCGTTTTTAAAAGCCAATTTACCAGAGCGATTGGTGGATCGCAGCAAACATGGCCAGAGCCTTACGAAAGCTGATTTCGAAGAATGGCACGCGATTTTGAACGCGCAAGGTTGGTTGGCGTCGAACTGGCCCAAAGAGTTTGGCGGCACCGCCTGGAACGCAATTGAACGCCACATTTTTGAAGACGAAATGACCAAGGCAAACGCCCCGCGTGTTGTGCCATTTGGCCTGTCGATGCTGGCTCCTGTATTGCAAAATTTTGGATCAAAAGAACAACAAGATTATTACCTGCCGCGCATTCTAAATGGCGACGATTGGTGGTGTCAGGGCTATTCAGAACCGGGCGCTGGCTCGGATCTTGCGGCCGTTCGCACATCGGCTGTTCGTGACGGCGATCATTACATTGTGAATGGTCAAAAGACGTGGACGACGCTTGGCCAATACGCCAATAAAATCTTTTGTTTGGTGCGTACATCGAAAGAGGGAAAACCACAGCAGGGGATTTCATTCCTGCTGATCGACATGGACACACCTGGCATCGAAGTGCGCCCGATTATCCTAATTGATGGCACGCCAGAAGTGAACGAAGTGTTCTTCGACAATGTCAGAGTGCCAATCGAAAACCTTGTGGGCGAAGAAAACAAGGGCTGGACCTACGCCAAGTTTTTGCTGACCCATGAACGCACAAATATTGCGGGTGTCGGATTTGCAAATGCGGGGTTGGAGAACCTGAAACGCATCGCGCGGCTGGAACAATCTGGCGGACAACCTTTGATCAAGAACCCTCATTTCGCCGCCCGTATTGCGCGGGTTGAAATTGAATTGATGGCAATGTCGACAACCAACCTGCGCGTTGTTTCACAAGCGGCTGCGGGCCAAGCACCTGGCGCAGAAAGTTCGATGCTAAAAATCAAAGGTACAGTGATCCGCCAAGAGATTAACGCGCTGACACGATCCGCCGCTGGCACTTATGCCATGCCATTTGCCAGCGAAGCATTGGAGGAAGGCAGCAATGCTGAACCGGTCGGCCCTGCCTATGCAGCCCCTGCAACAGCGCAGTATTTGAACAACCGAAAGCTCTCAATCTTTGGTGGTTCAAACGAAATACAACGCACCATTATCACCAAAGCCATTCTGGAATTGTGAGGACGCTATGAATTTTGATCTGACAGACGAACGGCAAATGTTGCAAGACGGTTTACGCCGTTATTTGAACGATGCTTACAGCGCAAATGCCCGCGCAGCCATTGAAGACGCCGAGACCGGATTCTCTGCTGAAATATGGAACGGGCTTGCGGAAATGGGGGTCATTGGTGCGCTGTTTCGTGAAGAAGACGGCGGCTTTGCTGGCGAAGGCTTTGACCTTGCGTTGGTTTTTGAAGAGCTGGGCCGTATCGGCGCGGTTGATCCTTTGATCGACACAGCCGTTTTGGGCGGTGGCCTGATTGCTGAACTTGGCAGCGGCGCACAGAAGGAGATGATAGAGGCGGTCATTTCTGGCGCGGCGCATCTCGCATTTGCACATGGTGAACCTACCAGCAGATTTGATCTGTCGCGTGTTGAAACAGCCGCGAAAAAGACGGCTAATGGCTACATGATTAATGGGCGCAAAGCTGTTGTAGTGAATGCCCCATCTGCCGAAACCTTGATCGTCAGTGCACGCACGTCTGGCAAAGCTTCCGATGCCGACGGCATCAGCCTGTTTATCGTTCCAACAAACGCTGATGGCGTAACCCTTCGCAGCTACAGCGTTGTTGGTGGTGGCCTTGCAGCCGAAGTGATTTTGAATGACGTAACCGCCGATTTGTTGGGCAATGAAGGCACCGCTCATGATGCAATTTCACAGGTAACTGCACGTGCAACACTTGCCATTTGCGCAGAGGCTTTGGGCCTTATGGAAAGCATCAAAATGCTGACAAACGAATACCTGAAAACGCGCAAACAATTTGGGGTTCCCATTGGAAAATTCCAAGCATTGCAACACCGTTTGGCAGATGTCCTGATCGAAATTGAACAAGCACGTTCTGCGGTTATCAATCTTGCGGGGCACATAGATGCAACGCCAGAGGTTCGCGATTTGCATGTCAGTGCCACAAAAAACCTGATTGGCGATGCAGCTCGTTTGGTTGTCGAGGAGGGAATCCAAATGCACGGCGGAATCGGGATGACCATGGAGTATGAATTGGGGCACCTAGCGAAACGGCTTACGATGATTGATCACCGTTTTGGCGACACAACCTTTCACTTGGAACGGTTTATTGAATTGGCGGTGGGGTAGGTCACCCCCGCCAATTTATCCTAAAAATCTACAAGCTTTACAGTGCGGCGATCCCGAATTCTCTTTGGGGTCAGCCCAAATTCATCTTTCATCGACTTTGCCAGCGTTTGGGTAGAACCAAAGCCCGTCGCGACAGAAATATCGACGATCGACATCATCGTCTCTTCTAACATCGCCTTGGCGCGCTTTACCCTAAGACGCTTGTAAAAACGCGCGGGTGTATCGGAAAACACCTCGTTAAACTGGCGTTCCAGATGACGCACTGAAACCCCCAACTGGTCGGCCAGATCGACCATCGGCAATGGCTCGCTAATGGTTTCTTCCATCAGGTTAATTGCCTTGGCGATCCGCTTGTCGAACAGGCTTTCGTTGTGACCAATATTACGAGGCTGTTCCGCACTTGTTTTTCGGATGGATGACATCAGCAGATGGCTGGACAACTCCGCGATTTGCGGCCCAGTAAGGTGATCTGAAATCAGCCCAATCATTAGGTCCAAAGTCGATGAATTTCCCGCGGATGTGATTATCCCATTCGCGTTTTCCGCGATATTAAAGGTCAAGTTCGGATAATATCCAGCCTCGCTTAGGGTCAGAACATCACGCCAATGCGCCGTCACTTTGCCAGAAGTAGGGCCCGTTGTTTCAATGAACGACGTTGCAGCATCAGACAGTAAAACTACTCTCCGCCCTGCCCGTTTCATCGCTCGAACACGCGCAATCCAATCGCTTCCTTTTCGTTTGCGCCCACCCGTCACGATCATCACTTGCGAAAAATCATGGTTGGCCACGGCTGGCTCTGCGCGCACGATCATTCCTTGGGATCCTGTCAGCAAGCCCGGTGTGTCAGAAACATATCGCCACTCGAACGGATTGGCGTCCAAAATACCATTGGCCTGCGCCAGAACTCCGCTTACAGCGGCCACTTCTAAGGCATTAAACCCAGCACTGACAAAAATTTCAAACCGCACAATTTGCATCTCCGTTTTGCGGGCGGTGGTTGCAACGTCCTCTGTAAACACATGTGCTAGAACACCACTCATTAGGTCGTCCCTAACGCGGCAAACATACAAAAGCCAAGAGCGCCAGACGCATTACGCTTATAAAAAGCCGATTTTCGATAGATGTGATTCTTGCTCATAGCCAAATTTGGCTTAAATATTCATACAATTCAATATTATTTCTTTTGGGTGATTATTTAGCTTGATCCGTTACGCAACATGCAAAATTGGCCGTCACTTTCTTGGAACACGTCAATTTACACTGCCAATCTACGGTTTCATGCGGTCCGTTTCAGATTTTCATCCAAATCATGCAACAAGATCAATGTTCAAAACCCCGCTACTCGTCACCCGCAACACCATAAGACGGCGCCGCACGTGGATCGAGTGCGCGTTTCACGTAATCTGCCATTTGCGGCTTATAGACATCCCACGCCAAAGCGATTGCTTCAATCGGGCACTCTTGCGTCCAATCACAGCGAAGATCTGCTGCAGGCCAAGAAACCTCGTCGCAAATTTGCATCCCAGCAGAATGGATTGGCCCTGCTTCGCCGCCCGCTGCAAGCCCTGCACGCATTGCTGCAATTAAACGATCACCAAGATGCCCAGGCGCCTCCTGAAAACCGTCAACCAACGCTTGCGGCACGTCCTCATTTGCCAGCAGATTGCCAGCGGCAACAACATCTGCCCCATATGCGTGCGTCCAAACACCAAGAGAGTTTTGACCAGAATGGATCGCCGTGTTTCCGTTGCCATCAATTGCCAAAACTTGGCGGTATTCCAAAAACTGTGCTTGATCTTTGATGCCTGCAATCACTTCACCCGCAGACATGCCGCCTTGCATTAAATCCAGCGCGAACGGCCCTAAACGCGGGTCAGTAATATTCTGGCTCGCGACTGCGCCGACACCTGCGCGCGTATAGGCGCACCGTGCTGCAACGGCAGGAGAAGAGGAGGAAATTGCGACGCCAAACATGCCTGTCTCTGCGCATCGCGCGACCAATGAAAATGTCATGAGGGGATCACCGCAGTTCCGTCAATTTCCACCAACCATTCTGGCCGTGCCAACGCCTGAACAACCAAACCCGTAGAAACTGGATAAACGCCCTTAATGTATTCGCCCATCGTGCGGTACACATCTTCGCGGTGACGCACGTCCGTGATGTAAACCACGACCTTTACCAAATGCTCCATCTCGCCACCTGCTTCTTGAATCAATTGGCGAATATTCTGCATGACTTTGTGGGTTTGTTCCACAGGATCGTGGCTTTCGATATTTTTGGCATCATCCAGATTTTGCGGACACTGGCCGCGCAAATAAACTGTTTTTCCACCGTCAACCACAACAGCCTGACACAAATCATTGTCGAGGTTTTGTTCAGGATAAGTATCTGATGTGTTGAATTTGCGAATGCGTGTATGTGCCATGATTGATCCTTAAATGCGCACCGCCAAATTGACGATGCGCATAGTCTTACGCAAGCTAAGCCTGAACGCCTAGAGCTAATTATTCAAAGACCGCCGCAAGATTGTCAACGCCAACACCTTCTTTGATTTCCCGAAGCCGTGCATAAATCAAGGCCACGGCCATACCGATCAAACCATAGGTAAAGGTTGAAAGAAACGCCGTCAGAATGGTTAGCACAATGATTGTGGCTGTCCCAAGGGAACCAGTCAGCAAGAAGCCAACGATGGTCGTTGGAATAAGGTTTAGGACCATGGCAGCGATAAAGATCACAATCATAGCTCCAATCACGGGCCACCTGTATTCCTTGGTCAATTCTGCGCTACGCCGCATCGCGCCAAATCCAACACGTTCAATAACCAACGCAGGTACCGTCACGGCGAAAACCCCATACACCCAAATACCGGGCAAGATCAGCGCAAGCATCGCGAATGACGCCAAGATCGTAATCACCAAAGTCAGCACCACATTTGGCAGCAATGTCGCAATGGCAGCCGAGGCATACTTGCCGAAATTCGTGCTCCTCCCCAGTTTTGCGTCATACGCCAATTGGACAATAATCGCTGTGACAATCCCATAAATCACAACCGAAACAAGTGTGTTCAAAATCATCATCGGCACGAAACTCGGATCCAACGCATCGGGTGTCGCTGCGCCAAACGTGATGTCAAAGCCGAGCATCATGCCTGATAAAGTGATCATAATCAGCAACGGAATAAACGCAGCCAATGCTACAGCAACAATATTCCCAAACAACAGCGAGAAACTCTCTGACAGGATCTTGCCCACACCAAATGGTTCGTGTTCGGAATTTGTATTTAGATCTGTCATGATTTTTCCTTTTCCATTGAATTAGTTTTGTTATCTTTTTCTTGCGCGTGCCGCTTGTTCGTTCGTTTGTCGCCAAACAATTGCCGTTGTTCCAAAAATGCGCGCTGTGCGTTGTAAAATGCGCTCAAAAACTCGATGTTTTCAGATGGAAGCACTTTATCTGCAAAATCAATCTTTTTGCGGATTTGTTTAACAACCGCATCCACTGTCGATTTACGCCGCTGCGCCGTGGACGCATTGTAGGCACGCACATCGGCTCGCAATAAATCCTCGAGCGTTTGCAACTCAAACGCGCCGTAGTGATCCAAATGGTGGGCCAAAAACGTGAATTTTGATTTCGTCGGTACGCTGGCTTTTGATGCCAAAGCCAGATCCTTCAGCAATATCGGCTTGGGCAAATGTATCACAAAAGTCCCGGCAATCATGTCTCCCAGCCGTTGGCTGCGACGACTCATCAGCGGAACCGCCATAACACCCGTGATCCAAGCGAGCGAAATCAACGACCAGATCGGCGTTGTCGCGTTTATCGTCAGCAACAGCGTTCCTGGCAAAAATATCTCGGCTTCTTTCATCAGGTTGCGCACGACCAAACTTTGCGCTGTCAAAGACCCACTTTTGGAGGCAATGACCTTGATCTTGACCATCCGCTTGCCCAGCGTCTGACCATTCCAAAGCAGCTCCGTGACCACGTAATACGGAATGCGAATGAGGAAAAACAACATCGATGCAATCGCCATCATGGATCCTGGTTTGGACAATCCGATGGATCCTAAAAATAACAACAGCGCGATCGCTGCCAGCGATGTGATCAGGATATCCACAAGTTGCGCGCCAAAACGCACGCCAAAGGTAGCGATCTCAAAATACAATGGCACACCCTCGGGCGGCATTATTTCATCAAACCCAGGGCGGTCTGGCTTGGCCCGTTTCCTAAACCAAAACCTCATGACCGTTTACGCCCAGCGAATACAAACCAACTTAACCACAACGCGCCTACGCCCCAACCGATGACAAAACGCGCGGTACGATCTTGGATCAATTGTCGCCCGAACCCTTCTAACAAGGCGGCTGCAATTAGCATGATCGCTGCAACCAGCGCTAATTTGACAGCGTCGCGCCCCGCATCGCGCAGCGCATCACCGCGTGTCCGTTGCCCAGGAAACAGCACCGCAGCGCCCAACTGAACGCCACCGCCGCACGCGATACAAATCGCCGACAACTCGGTTACGCCATGGATCGAGAGCCAGCCCGCCAGATCGAGGCCCAGGCCCCGCTCAACGTGCAAGGCGTAAAATGCGCCAAGCAACAGGCCGTTGTAAAACGTAAGTAATATTGCGGGCACACACAAAAATGCCCCCAGTCCAAACACAAAAATAGCGATCCGAGTGTTGTGCGAAAACAAAAGCGTTGCAAACGCACCCAGTCCATTGACGTCAGGATCGTTGTCGTAAATCACGCTGCGCAATTGTTCGGTCGAACTGTCTGGCCCGCGTCCACCTGCCATTTCTGGCGGCATAAATACATGAAACCAAGACGCATTCTCAAAGAACAGGAAATATCCAGCGATCGCGCCAAGCGCCATGCACAAGAAGCCGATCAGGATAAATGCCCATGATCGGCGCATCGCTTGCGGGGCACCTTGCGTTAAAAAGCGGCGCAACAATCCACCTAGGCGTTCTTGGGGTGCGTAAACGCTCAGATATGCCCGCGAGGTCAGCGCCTCCAAATACCGCAACAAAGCTCGATCAAGCGATATTTGTCGTGCAATCGACAGGGCCGTGGTGCTGCGTCGATAAAGGCTTGCTAGATCCCGCGCCTCAGCAAAACTCATACGGTTTAGACCTTGTTTTTCGGCCTTCGCCGTCAATGCTTCCAGTTTGCGCCAATCCGTTTCACGTTCCGCCCGAAATCGCGCAGAGCGCATGATATCACTTTGATCGCTCATCAAATAACCTCCCGCGCTTTAATATCCAGATAGGTCGAAATCAGTTGCGCCGTCACCGTGCCAGGCTTTGCATCTACAATCGTCACCCCAAGCGCCGCCAATCGACCCAACACCAGTTGGCGTTCATTCAAAGTTTGCCCAGCAGCCACCAACTCAGCCACCTGATCCATGTCAGTGGGCGCGTTTTCGGTGAGGTTTTCCAATTCAGGATCACGCATGATTACAAAAATTACCGCATGACGTTTGGACAAAACGCTTATGTTTTCCACCATCAATTCGGCAGTCGTGGTGTCCACAAAATCAGAGAAAATGATAATCAAACTGCGTTTTGGCGTACGCGCATTCAGCTCAGTCATCGCCAACGTGTGGTTTGTTTCTAGGCTTACGTAATCCAATTCGGACGTACGCAACCGCAGCGCAGGAAACGCCGCGCGCCCAGGTTTTGGTGCAACAAAGATGTTCGGCCGCGTGTCATAGGCGTAAAACCCAACCATATCACCACCCAACGCCGCCGCCCAAGCCGTTGCCAACGCCGCTGTGACCGCATGGTCAATTTTGGGCAATCCCGCAATTTCTTCGCGCATCAAATAGCCATTATCCAGCGCGATAATCACATGGTGGTTCCGTTCAGCGCGCAATTCACGCGACACTAAATTGCGATGCCGCGCAGAGCGTTTCCAGTCGATGGATTTCACATCCATTCCTGTTACAAAATCACGCAATTGATGGAACTCTGTCCCCTCACCCACGGCGCGATTTTCTTTCATGCCAAACATGTTGGACAACACCACAGATGTAATTTGCCCTGATTGCACAAGACGAATATTAGGCACAACTTTTACATCCAGCGCCAATGCCAGCGTTGGTACACGTTCAAACAGTTTAAATCGCGACGACCAAATCAAATGCAACTGCGTTACATGCCAACTGCCACGACGCACCGCGCGCACAGGGACTTTCGTAAGCCCATCGTTCGCAAATTTAATGCTATCTGGACCAGACAATCCTTCGGGCCAGTCAACCTTACCCGTCATGCCCTTTGAAATTGGTGTGATATCAAAAGCGAAGTCCTCGGTCTCACCGACAAACATTTCAGGCGGGATTGCAACGCTAACTTCTTTGCGCGGCACCCGCGACAACACCAGATCCAGCACAACACCAACGCCAAGGATGGCCCACGGCGCAAGGGCTGATTCGCGCAAACCTTGACCAAGGACCAACACAATGGCCGACAAACCAAGCGCGATAGCACCCGCCGCCAGCAATCTGCGGGATGGACGTATCAGCGGGGAGCCTCGATTTGGTTCAGGATGTTTTCAAGGGATTGTACCGACGTGCGACCTTCGATTTCTGCACCGGGACCGAGCACAATGCGGTGACGCATAGAGGGAATGAAAAGACGTTTCACATCATCAGGAATGGCAAAGTCACGCCCTTGCAATGCTGCGGCGGCGCGTGTGGCAGCTGCCAGCGCATCCGCGGCACGTGTTGATGCCCCGTACGAAATGTCAGAGCTACTGCGGGTCGCGCGAACAAGACGTAAAATATACGCAAGGATATCGTCGTCAATTATAATGCTGTCCACCACATCGCGGCTTTCTTGCAGAGCTTTTGCATCCAAAACATTCTCAACCCGTTCAGTGGCACCTGCGAAACTTAATGGCTCGGCGGCGTGGTGCTGCAAGATTGCCATTTCCGTCGCCTCGTCTGGAAACTCCAGAACAATTTTGAACAAGAACCGATCAAGTTGTGCTTCGGGCAATGGATAGGTGCCCTGCTGCTCGATTGGGTTTTGCGTGGCAATCACAATAAATTCCGACCCAAGATCATGATCTTCACCATCAATACTCACCACCCGTTCGTTCATCGCCTGCAACAACGCAGCCTGCGTTTTGGGCGGCGCGCGGTTGATCTCATCTGCTAACAGAACTTGGCTGAAAACAGGGCCTTTGCTCAAGATGAACTCGGATGTTTGAAAGTTAAAAATCGACGTCCCCAAAACATCGCCGGGCATCAAATCTGGCGTGAACTGAATACGTCCAAAATCAAGGTTCAACGCGCCCGCAAAACTGCGTGCAAGCAATGTTTTTGCCGTACCTGGCGGGCCTTCTAGCAACGCGTGGCCCTTGGCAAACAAGGTGATCAACAGCAGGTCGATAACCTCTTCCTGACCATGCACTGTTTTTGAAATCTCTGCACGAAAGGCCTCGGCGCGCGCCTGAAGGGTTTCAAGTGTCATTGTTCAATTGCTCCAAAATGTTTTCGAATTTGTCGACAGTGGCGATGGCCGCTGCCGCAGAAAGGTTTGAGGGTTGGGTGCGAATGGCGTTCAGCGCATCTTGCAATCCATCCGCAAGATCGGGCCGTTTACGCCGTACAAATCGCACGGCAGCATCGGGATCGTTTTTATGGCTGGGACCAAGGTTTTTGGCCGCAATCGCAGCCAATCGCACATTTGCGTAATCCCCCAGTAACGCGCCGTCTTGTTCGGTAAGCCGCATCAATCGCGCAGCGGCCTGATTGGCAACTTTCTTGCTCGCATCGACTTCGGATTTACGCGCAAGGATTGGTCCAAATCGCGCACTTGCCCGCCACAAAATCAACCCAAACAGAATTGCCGCGCTCGCCCAAAGAACCGAAAACGGATAGGCGAAAAACCGCATCAAATCGGCCCAAGTTCGGTCGCGCTTAATGCCCTCGTATTGATTGACCAGCCAAACACGATCGCTGTAATCAATCATAAACGTGCCCTCGCCAGCCAAGGGCAAAATCAGTTCTTTCGCGATCTGCGCATTGTCCCCAAGGCGCAAACCGTGATTGTTCAACAAGTCAGGATCAGACAACACCCAGACGAACCCATCATCCCAGCCCTCGCTCATTGGACAGCGCCCCAAGATCATTTCGCCGACACGTCCGATCAGCGGCGCGCACCCGTTGCCCTCGAACACTTGCGCAACGTACATCCGCGCCGTTTTGCTCTCGCCTGACTGTAAAGTCACCGCGAAATCAGTGAACGGTCGCCGAATTACCGAAACACGGCCCAATTTGGATGAAATCACATCATGTAGCACCCGCGTCGCATCGTTTTGATCCAGCAACAATGCAGGATGCCCTAACCCCGTAAGCCGCAAACCACTGCGCCACTTTGGCAGCACATACATTGTTTGAACGATCTCGCCTTTTCGCTGCACAATACTTTCGCGAAGGTCGTATTCGTCACTTTGCATCAGCAATTCTTCTTTGCTGGTCGGATTTACTTTGCGCGCATTCAAGCGCGTATCATAAATCGGTAAGACCCGCAGGCCAACAACGTCAGGATCACTGGCCCAGCCCCCTGTAAAGCTGCGGACGGGATGGCCTTCGGTGGCAATCCACGCATGTAATCCGTCAAATCCGGACGGAGACTTTCGCAACTGTTGTTGGCTTCCAGACGCAAAATAGGCCAAAATTCCCAGCAGAACTAACGCCCCTGCGCCAATCAAAATCAGATCTGTTCTGCTCTGTCGTTCAACGCCCGTATCGCTCATGACGACAACTCCTGCAGCAGGGGTTTTGCGCGTTTGGCATAATCGGCAAATTCTTCTTCGCTTACGTCACGTTCCCCAAAATGAACCAACTCGCCCTTCAAAACCAACGCATTCAGTTCAGCTAAATAGGTACTGTTCTTGGGCATTCGGCGTAAAACATCACGTGCTGTCCAGCTGCGCTGCAACAATAAATCATTTGCCGAAACAGCCTTGTAGATCAAAAGTTGAGCAAGTTGAATCAACGCTTGTTGACGATCTGGATTGCTAAGAATTCCATCGAAGGATTGCATATCTAGCGGCGCGTTTTTCGCAGTCCTGCGACCATCACTTTGTCCACGTTTCGGATTTTGCACATCTTTTCGCAGAACCAATGATCCAGAGCCACCAAACCTCAGAAACAGGGCCCCAATCGCGATAAGTATTGCGCCCGTAATCAAAGCAAACGGAAGATCAATCCCGGCCGACCTGTTTGGGCTATTTCTACGCTCTTCTGGTTTTGGCTTTTCATTTGTGACAAAATCTGGTGGCGGGCGCGTCGGATCGTAATACTGAACCGCGCTTTGTATACCTTTCAATCGAATGGCGCGAATGTAATCTTCTGCGGTTTCGCTCACTTCTAACGGCTGGGCGGCATCCTGTGATTGGGCCGCCAGAGGAGCCAAAAGCATAAGAAATGCTAGAATATATATGGACCGAAAAAATGTCATTGATCGGAATCTAGGGTAGCCGATTCCAGAACACAACTGCCATACTAGTACTCAAAACGCATTTTGTGTCGTAAGATAAACTTTACGGCATTTTAGCGGTATTTCGCACCAAGACATTGTTTTGAACACGCGACGACTTTATCCAAGTAAAAACACCTTTAAACTGGGCTAATTGAATGACGAATGACGAACCAGCACTAGCTTCAGGGCCACTCGCAGGGTTGCGGGTTTTGGACCTTTCCAGAATACTCGCAGGCCCGAGTTGCACCCAGCTTTTGGGGGATTACGGCGCTGATGTTATTAAGATCGAAAAACCAGGTTTGGGAGACGACACACGTGCATGGGGCCCCCCATTTGTTACGGGGGCAGATGGAAACCCAACAGGCGAAAGCGCCTATTACCTGTCCGCCAATCGAAACAAACGATCTGTGGCTCTTGATATCGCGACACCAGATGGTGCCGCAAAGGTAAAGGCGCTGGCCAAGCACTGTGACATCGTCATCGAGAATTTCAAAACGGATGGACTACGAAAATACGGGCTTAATCATGAAACATTGCGCGCGGATCATCCGGGCCTGATTTACTGTTCGATCACTGGGTTCGGACAAACGGGGCCAAATGCGCTTAAACCGGGGTATGATCTGCTTGCCCAAGCCTTTGGCGGGATCATGAGCCTGACAGGTGATCCAAGTGGCGAACCCATGAAAGTTGGCGTTGGAATTGCAGATGTTGTCTGCGGGCTTTATGCCACCACCGCGATTTTGGCCGCTCTTCGTCATCGCGATCAAACAGGGATCGGACAACACATCGACATCGGGCTTGCCGATACTACCGTGTCATGGCTTGTGAATGCAGGCACAAATTATCTGATGTCGGGCCAAGAACAGCCTCGTTTGGGTAACCAGCACCCAAATATCGTACCCTATCAGGTGTTCAAAGCCGCAGATGGGCATCTTATTGTCGCGGCAGGAAATGACGCCCAATACGCGCGGTTTTGCACCATCATTGGGCGCACTGATTTGGCCAGCGACCCGCGCTTTGCCACGAACGTCTTACGGATCGAAAACCGCGACGAAATCGTATCCATTCTGTCAGACGAAATCCAAAAGTATCGCGAACACGATCTGGTCACCGCGATGGATGCGAACAACGTGCCAGGTGGGTCAATAAATACATTGCGCGAGGTGTTTGCATCGGATCAAGTCGCGGCGCGCAACATGAAGATCGAAATGCCCAATGCGAATGCGCGTCAAGGTCATGTCGACCTGATTGGCAATCCTGTGAAGTTCAGCGAGACGCCAGTAACCTATCGTCATGCCCCGCCAACATGCGGGCAGCATACTGATGAAATTTTAGAAGTTTTGCTCGGCGAAAATCCCTAGTCGTCCAAGTTCCCGTTAGGCCGATACCCTGCCTCGGCGGCTGAACGCAAAGCTTCTCCGGCACTCTTCAGATGACCGCCAACAGCGCGCAGCAAACTACCCGCAACAGCGGCGTCATTTTCGATCACTGCGTTCAATTCAGACGCGCCAATGCGCAGAAATACAGTGTCTTCAATTGCCACCAAATCCAGAATCCGAGCATCATCTAAAATCACAGCCAAATCTCCGATTAACCGACCAGAGTTGATTTCTGTGACCAACCGTTCCGCGTCGCTGCCAACTTCCCAAAACAGGCCCGCCTTGCCGGAAACACAAAGGTAGGCCGCATCCGCCTGTTCGTCTTTGCGAAACACAGTCTGCCCAGCTTTGGCATTGTACCATTGCGCACTGTAAGCCAGTAAACGCTGATTTTTAAGGTCGATATCTTTAAACAAATCGGCCTGCGAAATTGCTGCAAGTTTGCGATTTAGATCGTCTCGGGACATATTGTCAGTTCCCAGATCAACGGCTTTCTGTCCGCCATCAATGCGCCCATTTTCAATCTCGATAAACATGTCGTAGGACTCTGGCGCGTTAAAATGATTTTCAATGAAAATCTTTGTTGCTTTGGGCATCAGATTGCCAATCCGTTCACGCATCTTACTGCGATTGTCCGCATCATGGCTGCTTAACGCGCTTTGCAAAATTAGGATATCTGGCTTTTTAATTCCTGCTCGGCTGATCGCGGCCCGTTCCCGAAATACCGCTGGCAAATTCGTTCCGCCGATCCCCATTTCCAGATCGAAAATAGATTGCGCCGTTTGACGCCGCCAGCCTTGTTCATTGATCACTTCAACAACGATATCTTCCACTTGCTGTTCTTTTGCACCCGCCATACCCGAAATTCGCCCGAAAATTGCGTTCCCCAGAACCGTCATCACTGGAATGTATTTCTCAGGGCTAATTCTCTCAAACAAGCCGCCTAATTCCGCCACCAAATGTTCAGAACTTGATTCGCGAATTTCAAGAACGCGATCTTTGAATTCTTCATTAAAAGCGGGTCCAATTTGCTCCGCCGAGAACGCAAACGGCACGGTCATCAACAAGGATAGTTCTTCGTCCTCCAAGCCTTCGTTGCCATTCTTATTTCGTTTCATGTGAATGTCAGAAAGTTGCTGATACAGCTCATCATCCATGTTCAGGCGGCGGAACAGCGGGTGATCGGTTCCATCCGATCCAAATGTAGCGATCAGATTGCCGACAACGCTCGCAGACATATCGGTCAGCTGTTCTACCAACCCTTCGGCTCGTAAAACCCGCAAAAACCCCTCACTCGCGCCAAGCGTAGTTTGCTGCAAGAACCGAACTGGCAGTGCGTACATAAGGTTGCTGCCAAGTGGGGACACTGGATTAAACTTTTCAGGATCAAATCGATACACCACATCAAGCAATCCAGCCGCTTCGAGTCGTGTTTCAATTTCAGGGCGCAAATTCACAATCAACTCTGCCAATTCTGGTTGTGTTTGCGGGTTCATGCGCGTGCGCAAAGCACGTCGCACCATAAATTCGTCACTTCCCATCGCCTCGACCAGTTGGAACCACCAGTCGCGAATTGCCTCGTCGTTTTCGAACCCAACTTTCGGTGGATCAATCCATTTCGCGCTGAGCGGGTCCAAACTATTGCCGGATCGTTTGGCCTCATCGAGCCATTCATCAAATTTCACCTGCGCGCCATCCGTGATTTGCGGGCTATGCTTTAAAGGCAGCATCAAATTATCGCCCAACGTTCCATCGAACATATAGGGCGCGGATTGGGCATATCCGATGCGACTACCTACAACACCTTGATGTAACTCATTTAGATTGAGACCGGCGATCGTGATCGTTCCTCGATGCGGGATCACCTCGCGCGTCAAAAGATCGGCAAAAGCCTGGCTCGCAGCTTCACTTGTTGCTTTGACCGCGACACGCGCACCTGCTCGGATTGTAAGGTTTAAATCCTCTAAAACCACATGATCGTTGTCATCGCGCACCGTCACGTTTTTCAGAACAATTTCGCCAACCAGGCTTGGGTTTTCAACAGGCTCACCCTCAAACAGGGCATCTTCTACCAATGTCTTTGGCGCGAAGCGTTCTGTCACAACTTCCCAACGCAACGCCATGTCCTGCGTTTGATTGTAGTAAGACAGCAGTTCTTTCCACGGCGATGACAGATCTTTGTAGGCCGCCAGGGCTGCGACCAAAGCGCCAACTGTGATTTGGCCTTGGATCGCGAGATACCCGCCAACAGAATAGAAAAAGAACGGCGTCAATTGGTTGATGAAATTATTCAGAAACTTCATGAAAAACTTTTTCTGGTAAATCTGGAACCGAATACCAAACAACGCGCCTAAACGATTGGAAAACAGCGCCAACCGAAACCGCAAGCCACCGTTCACGCGAATATCACTTACACCCGCCGCCGTTTCACCGATATCGGCGGCTAGTTTACGAACTTCTTGAATGCGCGTTTTATTCAGCTGGTTAATCTGGCGCTGCAATTTGGGAATGACCCATGCCTGTAAGGGAATAAGTGCAACAGATGCCAAGCCAAACCAAAAGCTTTGAGCGAACAAAAACGTCAAAATGGTTATCATTTGGCCCGCCTGAAACACCGGCTGAGACAGCATATCGCCCATCAACCCGCCCATTGGCTCGGCCTCTGATGTGACCATCGAAACCAGCTCGCCTTGTGATGTTTTGCGAAAAAAAGGCCTCGGGAACCGCATCATTCGGCTTAGCAATTGGAACCGAAACCGCCGCAACAGGCGTTCGGCCAACACACCTTTCATGGTGTTAAGTCGCATTTTCAACAAGCCGTTGGCCAACACCGACACCAGAAAACCACCACACAAAACCATCAAGAATTGCATTTGTTCGAACTGATATCCGTACACATCGACAGGATTACCGTCGCCGCCAATCGCGTCGTTGATTATTCGTTTGGGCAGTTCCAGCGTGATATACAGCAGCGGAAAAGTCGCCAACGTAACCGCCAACAAAATTAACTGACTGCGTTTTGAATGTTTCCAAATGAACGAAAAAAGTGTGGAATCCATAGAATGAGACCTAAAATCTAAAGGGAGTGCCATTAGATTTAGAGGTGTGGAATAAAATTACAATGACAACTGGTGGCGCGCCAAAGAATTGTGTGCGCGCTAATGGCCGAAATATGCCTGCGCTAAACGCTCATCATCTGCCAATTCTGCAGGGGTGCCTTGCGCAGAAATATGGCCACTTTCCATCACATAAACTTTTTCGGCCAGCGTCATGGCAAAATTCGCATTCTGTTCAGTGATCACGACGGTCAATCCAAATTCACCGCGCAATCGGCGCAAAACTTCGGCGATTTCCAAACACACTTTCGGTGCTAACCCGATCGTCGGCTCATCCACCAACAACAGGCGCGGACTCGTCATTAACGCTCGCCCAAGCGAAACCATCTGCCGCTCCCCACCTGACTGCGTGGATGTTTCCTGGTCTTCTCGTTCGGCCAATCGCGGAAACAATTCGTGTATCATCTTCATGTTTTTTTCAATGTCATCACGTGCCGTATAACTTCCGACCAACAGGTTATCGCGCACGCTCATGTAGGGAAACAGATTGAACCGCTCAGGCGCATAACCGATGCCCCTTTGCACCACATGCGCAGCCGTTTTTCCTACCAACGATGCACCATCGAACCGCATATCACCTGTGGTTTTTGTCAGCCCCATAATGCTATCGAGCAGTGTGGATTTCCCCGCGCCATTTGCGCCGATCAACGCAATAGCCCCGCCCTCTTCCACATCAAATGAAACGCCATGCAAGGCTTGCGCTTTGCCATAAAACGCCGACAGGTTTTCAATTTCCAGAAATGCCATTACGCCTCTCCCAGATAGGACGCGCGAACCGCCTCACTACTCATGACATCGCCGTATGACCCCTGTGCAACCATGCTGCCATAGTTAATCGCAATCGCCGTATCGACCAGTGGTTCCAGCGCTTTCAGATCATGACTAACAATCAAGAACGTCATGCCATCGGATCGCATTTTTTGAACCAACCCGCTGATCATCGCGATTTCAGCAACCGTCAAGCCCGCGAACACTTCGTCCAACAGCATCACCTTGGGATCAGTCGCCATTGTTCGTGCCATTTCCAGCTTGCGCAGATCCCCCATCGACAATTCTGCAGGGGTGCGATCTAGGTCGTTTTCGCTAAACCCGACCGCCATCGCCAGTTCCAATTCGCGATCTCGGTTCGGCCCCTTAAGGATCATCCCAAACACACTGTCAGGCATCAAGCCAACGCGAATATTCTCAGCCACACTCATCTCTGCAAACGGGCGCGGCACCTGATACGTTCGGCTGACGCCACGGCGAATACGCGCAGGCGTGGTCATCTTTGACAGCTCTTCACCATCCAGCATGATCGACCCCGAAGTTTGGCGATGCTCCCCCATCACAAGGCTAAACACTGTCGTTTTTCCTGCGCCATTTGGCCCGATCAAACCAACCGATTGGCCAGGTTCAACCGTGAATGACAAATCATTTGTCGCCGTCAGCCCACCAAATTTCTTTACCAAATTTGTGATTTTTAAGGACGCACTCATGACCGCGCCCTGACCTTGGACCAGCCTTGGTTGATGATCTCATAAATCCCTTTGGGCTGGTACATGTACAACAACAACGCCACCCCGCCATAAATGAAATACCGCTCTGCGCCGGGCAGATAAGGCCGCAAGTATTCCAATAAAAATGTTAGGAAAAACGCACCGATAATCGGCCCAATCGTGGTGGATGCGCCACCAATCAGCGCCGCCACAATGATCGTGAACACAAAGTTGATATCGAACAACGCACGCGGCGCTATTGACCCCAGATAATGCACGTAAAATGCCCCTCCGAGGCCTGCAATCAACGCGCTCAACAGAAACGCAAACAGCTTGAGTCGCGTTACAGACAATCCAGATCCCTTTACCGCCTCTTCGTTCATTCCAATCGCAGACAGCGCCGTGCCGATCCGCGTGCGCATCAAAAGCCAGACACAAAACGCGACAATCACCATCAAGGTCAGCGACATGTAATACCCGTTCACCGCGCCCCGCGTCAGCGTCGGCAGGCCCGACATGCCCCGCGTTCCACCTGTCAAATCGGGGCGGATGACCTGAACAAGTTGATAGATCAACTCCATATATGCCAGCGTAATCAGCGCGAAATAACTGCCTTTGATGCGCAAGGCTGGCAACACCACCAGTAACCCAGCAATCATCGTAACGATAACGGCAATAGGGATCGACAACTCCACAGGCACATCAAACCGCTTGGTCAGAATGGCCGTAGTATAGGCCCCAATCCCGATCAAAAACGGATGCCCAAAGCTCACGTAACCTGTACGCCCTGACAAAACATCCCAACTGATCGCAAACACAGCCAAGAAGTTCGCAAAAATGAAAATCCGTAGCGTACCCTTGGATACCATTTCAGGCATCAGAAACATAAATACGACAAACGCAGCCCACGCCGCAAAGTGATACCAACGCAGTTCCATCCTACAATTCCTCTCGACCAAAGAGGCCTTTGGGCCGTAAAATCAAAACCCCGATAATCAGGGCCATCGTCATCACACCGCGCAATTCTGGCGCTATAAAAGCAGAGGTCATGACTTCCATAAATCCAATGATATGGGCAACAATTAGCGTGCCAATAATCGAGCCAATGCCACCCACAATCACGACGGCCACGGCGATAATCAGTGGCGCAACCCACATGCCGGGATACAACTGCGTGTAGCTGGCAAAAAACACCCCCGCGACGGCACCCAAGGTGCCAGAAATGCCCCAAGTAATCATGTTGATCCGGTCCGCATCAATGCCCGAAATCGCAGCGCCCTTCGGGTCCATCGAAACGGCCTGCATCGCGCGACCCGTGTGTGTTTTTCGCACAAAGAAATACAGCGCGATTAGAATGACCCAACTGGCAACAGCCGCAAACAGGTTAGAATATGGAACAGCCGCACCCGCAATCCGCTCCACACCTGGAATGATCGGAAGCAAGATTTTCGAGCTGTCGCCAAACATTAAAACTACCCCAGCCTGCAACACTACCGCAAGGATAAGCGAGGAAATTTCAACGGCGACATGATCGCCTTTTAACGGTTTGACCAGCAGCTTGAATTTCAAAATACCCATCGTACAGCCCAGAATGGCAGCCAGCAAAACACCCGCAATTTTCGGCATGCCAAGCGTTTGCGCGAAGTAGAAATAGGTATATCCGCCAATCAGCAGATAGGCGCCGTACGCAAGGTTCAGGATACGTCCGACGCTAAAGATAAGCGTGAACCCCATCGCAATCAGCGCGTATAGCCCGCTTAAAAGCAGTCCTTGGATCAGGATTTGCGTCATAAAATCATGCCTGTTGGAAGAAAATTAAACAACGGTGGCACAGTTGTCTGCGCCACCGAAGATGTTTGTTTATTTCTTTACCCAGCTTGGCAAAGTAAACGTCGTTGTCGCGAATTCAGGTGGGTAAACCACCCCGACGCTTCCGTCTTCTTTCCACTGAACCACAACCATCGAAGGTGCCGCATCTTCATAGGGTGCTGTCAGATCGAACAGCGCGTTATGGGGGTAGGTGCGGCCTGTTACTGGTTCGACCGTATCTTTGTCCCAGAACCCGTAACGCAACACCAACTTGTCATCCTTTTTCAGCGTTAGGTCTTGCTTTTCCATCGCAGCGGCCCATTTTTTCACGTCTTTGAAACCACCAGCTTCTTCTGCAGCAGCCATCGCTTGTTTCAGGCCATAATAAGCGTTGAAACCGTTGAAATGTGGGATTGCAGGGCGCGACGAATATTTCGCCTTATAGGTTTTCACGAATGCTTCGGATGTAGCGTCAAGCGCGTAACCAACTGATGGAACAGGCGACAATGTGGAAATTCCGCCGCCTTGGCCGCCCGTATCTTCCCAGTATTCCATACCGAGTGCGGATACGTTCACGCCTGTCATACCCATAGGCACTTGCAGCTTCACATATTGGCTGGAAATCACTTGCGAGTTCACCGAACTGACCTGATAAATAAAGTCCGCTCCAGATGCTTCTGCTTTCGAAAACAGCGGTGCGAAATCGTTGGTGTTCACGTCATAGGTGATGATTTCTTTCACTTCGATCCCAGCAACTGGCCCCAAAGCCTCGGTCACTAGCCCCGTGATCGCGCCACCGAATGCGGTGTCTTCGGCCAAAATAACAACACTCTCCCAGCCCATTTCTTTCTTCAGAACATCCGCACCAAAATTGATGTACAGCGTGGCCAAAGCCTCGTCCGACGCGATGTTCATGAAATATGGCGCCATCGTTTCAGGGTCTTCGATGACCATGTCGATGATACCGATGTAAGACGTCCAGGTATCCAGTGTCGGGATTTGGAATTCCTGCATCCGTGGCAACCAACCGAGTGTTACATCGTCGATGGAACCAGAAATGATGAAATCGACTTCTTCGCTTTCGGCCAAATATTCATAAGCTTTTACGCCTTCAGTGACGTCTTCGCCGGTATCCGCAGACACCAGAACGATTTTCTCGCCCATTAGGCCGCCTTTGGCGTTCAATTCTTCGATGGCGATAGTTGCGCCGCGCAATGTGGACAGGCCGGTATCGGATGACAATGATCCGATGAAGCCGACTTTGATATCTGCAAAAGCAGCCGAGCTGAGCAAAAGCGTGCTCAATGCTGCCGTTGAAAACAGAGTTTTCGTAAGTTGCATTAGATTCTCCCATTTGGTTAAAACGGTGCCGTCTCCCCAGCTCCGTCGTATACTGTATACAGTACACATCGCAAGATTCGTTGCAACAGTGGATTTTTGGGACTTTTTGCGAAGATGGCCTACCTAAGGGCAATATTTCCGTCTTCGTCGTGAATGATCGCATCCACATCGATCTCAACCATCATACCGGGTTGGGTCAGCCCAGCCTCGACCCCCGTCATCACCGGATCAATCCCCTTGAACACCTCGCCGTGGGCTTTAACCAAACCACCCGCCACAGAAATATCCGTAACATAGGCCCGCGTGCGCACCACGTGGCGCATCTCGGCCCCAACTTCACGCAATGCTTCTTCGATGCGACCAAGAATATAGACGCTCTGCGCATAACAATCGTTCGGTGCGTGCAATTTTCCAGACGGTTCAATCGCCGTGGTTCCCGCAATGTAAACAAACGGCCCCACACGTTTGGCCCGTGAATAACTGCCGATTTCTTCAAACCGCCCGCCAGAATTCCACTTGCGCAGGGTCATAGCCCAAGCCGCGTGCGAATGGCCTCTGCGGCACCGTGCAGCGCGTCGGTCTCATCAGGTGTCAGCCGCAGTTCTTCAACCCCAACCAGCCCAGTTTGCCCCAAATGCGCAGGCACACCGAGCACCACACCAGAAACCCCGTATTCCCCTTCCAGCATTACCGACGCTGGAACAGGCCCAACCTTGGCCCCGCGAATATGATCCATCAATTCAATCGAGGAATGCGCAGGTGCAATCGTGGCCGAGCCAGATTTTTTCAACGCAACAACTTGTCCGCCACCCGTAATCGCATCTTTCACACAATCCGCAATTTGATCCGCCGACAAGAACCGTTCCAACGCGCGCCCTTTGATCCGCGCCAAAGACGTGATCGGCGCCATCTCATCGCCGTGCGACCCCAGCGTAATTGCGGACACATCGGCAGGTGTAACACCCGCCGCCATCGCCAGCGCGTTGCGGAAACGGCTGCTGTCAAGCGTGCCCGCCATCCCCAAAACCCGTTCGCGCGGAAACCCAGTGGCCCGCAGCATTTCTACCGTCATTTCATCGAGCGGGTTGGTCACAACAATCACAATCGCATTCGGCGCGTTCGATTTTATCGCCTCTGCCGCTGCATGAATAACCCGTGTATTCACATCAATCAGATCGGCCCGCGTCATACCCGGCCCCCGCGCACGCCCAGCGGTCACAACAACGACATCTGCGCCAGCAACCATCGCCAAATCTTCGCCGCCAACGCACCGTGCCCGCACACCCGTAATCCCGCTTGTGTGGTTCAAATCGAGCGCCGTCGCTGCCGCCATTCCAGGCGCAATATCAATCAGCGTGATTTCATCCGCCATATCCGCCATAGCTGCGAGATGCGCGATATTGCCACCAACACCACCTGCGCCAACCAGCGCAACCTTGGCGAACCGACGCACATTTCGCTGTGTCACAGGCTTGGGCGCTGCCCATTTCGCGCCGCGCCGATATAGCCCACGCCGCATGGCGGTGTTGCCGTCCGTTCGTGCCAAGCTCGGTTTTTCCAGTGGCCCATCGACAAGGCGAATCCCCAACCGCGCCGCCGTTTCTCGTGCTAAATCCGTAACGATGTCATCAGGCAGGATTTCGAACACAATGCGGCTGCGTTGCCTTGCTTGTTCGATATGTTCTGTTCCGATGACACGCGACATTACTCTGTCCGTCCGTCCACAGCTTCAATCGCTTTGGTCGCTGCTTCAACCGCTGTTTGAACCGAATTTTCGGACCCAGAAATAAACAACCGCCCAAAACGTCCAACCGCGCGAACCTCGACCATGTCAATCTCTGCAGATTTCTCGGCCTCATTTGCGGCAATCGAAATATAGGCCGCTGGCGCACATTCGATAATCCCCAGCGTTTGCCCCGGAACCAACAACGAACCCTTGCGCCATTTGTTCAACAATTGCGCCTGATACGGCTCAACGCTCGTGATAATCTGCGTGTTCGTAATCGCAGGCTTCAACCGATCTGACATCGTCGCGCCCAACTCGGACAACATCGCATCGCGTGCAGCCGTCACTTCTGCATTGCTTGGGGAGCGCAAGATAAAGAACCCAAATTCCCGCTCAACCATTTGCGTCGTTGCTTCAACGCTCGACGCTTTCAACGCACGGTCAATCAGTGAAAACACGCCGTTGCCCGGTGCAAATTCCCCGATCAGAACGGTGTCACCCGACAAAGGCACAGATCCCTGCACAGTTGCCCCGTTGTAAGCGGCAAATTTTGGCTGCAAATTGTCGATTTGCATCAACGCCCGAATAGTAATTCCACTCATTCACCGTACTCCTCATAGATGTCGCGCCAAGGTCGGCTTTGATAGGCCACGCGCTTAATATTGATCAGGTGCAACGCGGTCACATTGTCCGATGTGATTGATCCCGACCACGTTCCCGTGCCCAACATGAAAGACGGCTCCAGATCGGTGGAATATCCCATGCCACCCATGATCGCGGGCGTATTCACCAACACCCGCCCTGTCGGAACAGCGGCAAATTGCGCCACAATCGCAGGATCGTTTGAATGCAGACAGGCAGAATGCCCCCAGCCCTCAAACTTTGCGATATTGATCGACATCTCGATGCCGTGCTGGCTGTCGCGCGCCTCATAGAACGCCAGTACAGGGTTCAGTTTCTCAGCACTTAACGGGCGATGCCAACCGATTTCGGTTTCATTCGACACCAAACAACGGGTTTTCGGCGGAATAGAAAACCCAGACAATTCCGCCAAAACCTGCGGGCTTTGCCCAACACGCTCAGGGTTCATCGCTTGCTTGCCAGTAAAAATAACCTTCGCCAAACGATCGCTTTCCGCAGGGGTGCAGAAATATGCCCCGCGCATTTTCATTTCTTGGCGCAGCTCGCGGGCAATTTCTGGATCGGCAATCACCGCTTGTTCGGAAACACAGGCGGTTCCGTAATCAAAACACTTTGACGTGACGATCATTTCAGCCACTTCACCGATCTCGCCTGCCATGGATTTATGCACGTAACACGGCACATTGCCCGCGCCCACGGCGAGCGTCGGCTTGCCGCTGGAATAGGCCGCCTTAACCATCGCAGGGCCACCCGTCGCCATAACAACAGAGGTGCGTTTGTGCTTCATCAATTCCGCCGTGCCCGCAATCGTTACTTGGTCCAAACACTGGATCAACCCTTTGGGCGCACCCATCTGTTCGGCCACATTCGCCATCACTTTGACAGTCGCCATGCCTGATTTAATGCCGCGGGGATGGGGCGCACAGACAATCGCATTGCCCGCTTTTACAGCCGACAAAATCTTGAAAATAATCGTCGAGGTCGGGTTCGTCACAGGCACCAATGCCGCCACAACACCCATCGGCTCGCCAAACGCCGCAATCTTGGTCGCGTCATCGCGCCACAACATGCCCAGCGTCGTTACATCACGCAGATAATCGGCAACCGACAGTGCGTTAAACAGGTTCTTCACCCGTTTATCATCGACATTTCCGTAACCCGTTTCGTCTACCGCAATTTGTCCCAGCTCTTTGGCAACAGGTTCAATCGCGCGCGCCATCGCATCCACAATCGCGTCCACATGCGCAGGATCCGTGTCCAGAAATTTCTGATACGCTGCAAAGGCAGATTCCGCAGATCGGCGTGCAGCCGCGATGGATTTCAGATCAGCATCCATATTATGTCCGTCCCGTCGCAATAGCGTCCATCGCGGAACGCGCTGTATCTATGTCCGTTGTCGTGATGCCGATTGTATCAAGCCGTCGCCCCGCAGCGGCTACATCAGCCCCTAGTACAGCACTTGCCAAAGTAATCATCGCTTGCGTTACAGGCAGATCAATTCCCGCCATTTTAGCCGCCGACATCAGCGGCACCAGCGATCCAATAGTCCCATCGCGCAACAAGGCCTTCGCGCCATCTTGATCAGGGACAGGCCGCGTGGCCGCCCCCTTCACAACACCCGCATGGATTTCGATCAACGCATCTGCATCCGCCAGTCCACGCACCCCAAAGGCCTTAGCCACCGACGTGCGCTCTGCTGCCAATTGTTCAATCAAATTGCGCTGCTCATCACCGATCAGCGCCGCAAAATTCTGATTGTCTGCCAACGGCATTCCACCCATCGGAACAGGCACTGCACCTGAGCCAAGCGCAGGGCCGCTCATCAATAATGCAGGAAATTCGACCAACGCGGAACCATCAGCAAACCCGGATGCCAGAACACTGTCCTTCGCATCTAAATTCGGCAAATACCGTGCCAAACCAGCCAACACGTTGCGACGCCCACTTGGTAACGTCGCTGCGGCAACAGGCCCACAAGGCGTAAGGTTCAAAACCGCGCCCTCGGCCCGTACAAAATACGGCAGACCTTGCGCCTCAACGATTGTCACGTCTGCGGTGCAACCACCAATGCGCAAAAACCAAGCAGTTTCTAACGCGCCAAGGGATCGACCAGGGGCCAAAACCAGCACCTGCCCATCAGACAGATGATCGGCCAAAACCATCGCATAGGTTCGTTGCTTGTGCACAGGGCCCGTCAGGAAAATCACATCTGCATCTTTCACAGACGCATCCAATTCCGCTGTCGTTTGGATCGCATTGCTCGCACGATCAACCTGATACGTGCCAACAGGCCCAGCGCCGCGCAACGACACACCGCTGGAGGAACGCATAGCCTCCAGCTCCGTCCCGTACGCCGAAAACAGCGAAACATTCGCGCCTTCAGCCAAACACAACGCCGCAATCAGCCGCGCATCTTCGCCGCCACCCAGAACCGACACGCGATCATAGGACGGCACGCTGCTTGGTTGTTTGGACACAGACGATTTAGACGCCGCATCAGCGAATTCTGCAAACGCATTGGTCATGGATACTTCCCTTCGCCAGCTAGAACAATTTAACCAGCGATGCCTTCAAGAATGGCTTCCAGCTCGTCGTGTGGGCGTGCGATCACGTGCACAGACACAACTTCGCCGATTTTGTTTGCAGCTGTCGCGCCCGCATCTGTTGCGGCTTTAACCGCACCAACTTCGCCACGTACAAGCGTGGTCACCAAACCGCCGCCTGCTTTTGTTTGTGCAACAATTGCAACGCTGGCTGCTTTGACCATCGCATCTGCCGCTTCGATAGACGCGACAAGGCCACGTGTTTCGATCATACCAAGGGCTGTTTGGCCCGCTGCTGGTTTCGCCATGAGTTCTCTCCTTAAGAGGTTGTTATTTGAGTTATTTTGCGAGGGTGACTTGATCCACCACCGCGATAATTGCTGCATTTATGGGCGCACCCGATGTTCCAGCTGCCATACGAGCCGCTGAACCAGTTGTCATTAACACCGTGTCACCAACGCCAGCGCCCACCGTATCGGCGGCCACTTCGGCGGGTGTTACAACTTTGCCCGCGCCATCAATGATGTCACACACCAGCAAGGTCGCCCCCACAAGCTGCGCGTCTTTTGCTGTCGCTACGACAGTTCCTGTTACGCGGGCCAGTTTCATCAGAAGTTACCCATGTAACGATCACGCTCTAATTGTGTGACCTGGTTGTTGATAAAGTCGTTGTAAAAGCCCAACTCGCGCTCGCACATCTGGCAATAGATTTCCCACTGCGTTTCGCCCATCAGCTCTTTCAGCCAATCAGACCCGCGCGCCAGCTCAATCGCGGCGTCCAAACCCGCAGGGAGCGGCTGCGCCCGTTCAGATTCATACGCATTGCCCAACTCACACTCATCAGGCTCGATGCTCTGTTCAATACCGTCCAAGCCCGCTGCGATATCCGCTGCCAGCAACAAATACGGGTTCGCATCTGCGCCTGCATCGCGCTTTTCAATGCGGGTAGATGCATCTGATCCTTGGATCACGCGCAAACCAACTGTGCGATTATCCAATCCCCACGCGTTGTTAATCGGACAGAAAGTATAGGGCTGGCGACGGCGATAACCATTCACTGTTGGCGAACCTAAAACAGAGGTTTCCGCCATCCGTTTCTGCAATCCACCAACAAAATGCTGTCCAGCTTTGCTCAGCTTTCCACCATCAGCAAAAACATTCTTGCCGTCTTTCCACAGTGAATAATGCGTGTGAAACCCGTTGCCGCTTTCCTCCAAGAAAGGCTTCGCCATGAAGGTCGCTTTGTAACCGTGCGCCGCAGCCAATTGTTTTACCAATGTGCGGAATTCAACCGTACGATCCGCAGATAACATCGCCTCGCCGTAGCGAATGTTTACCTCTACTTGACCAGCGGCATATTCAGGGTTCGATTGTTCAATCGGTATCCCATATTCGTTGATCAGATGGCGGATTGGCCCAAGCACATGCTCCAGCTCCGCCGCACGATCAAGGCCGTACACACCGATCCCTTTATCTTTTGGCAGGTTCGTTTCTGGATCGAGCAGATAAAACTCCAACTCTGTTCCAACCTGCACTTCATATCCCAGTGCCGCTGCACGTTCTAACTGACGCTTCAAAACATTGCGCGGATCAATGGGCAACTCGCTATGATCCATTGCCTCAGAACGCGCCATACACATCGCAACGCCTGGCTCCCAAGGCAACTCGACCGGCTGTGTCATCGGGAACATATGGAAATCAGGGTACCCGTTTTCAAAGTTCACATAAGGCGTGTCCCAGACATCGCAGGTCATATCGATCGCAAAAAGTGCCATCGAATAAGCGTTACCATTCTTACAGATACTATCCCAATGGGTTGCTGGAATGCGTTTCCCCCGCATGATTCCACACATATCCGCAAGGCCCATAACAACCGTATGCGTGCCTTCTGGCAACTTAAACTCTTGATTAGCCACATTATTCTCCCTGTTCTACAGTCCTTGCTATCAAACTGTATTCTGTATACCGTATCCATAAATACAGTTTCCGCAAGGATTTTCTGATGGCAAAGCCTAACATCATTAAGTGTTTCGCGAAAACTTCGAAATGTGTGCGTTTCGCGAAACACACACTCTTTCAGGAGTAGATGAGCGTTGCAACGAACCCGACAGACAAACCGAAATTCGCGAAACGTAGTTGTAGTCGGCGGCGGAATAGCCGGTTCCATGACTGCACTACATTTACAGCGCCGCGGCGAACAGGTGACGTTGATCGACCGTTGGGAACCAGGCCACCCACGCGCCGCGTCCTCTGATTACAATCGCGTCATCCGCGCCATTTCTGGGCGCGACGAATTTTATACTCGCTGGGCACGGGAAAGCCGTACACGTTGGTTAGAATTACAGGCCGAAACGGGTCAAAACCTCATGTACGAATGTGGCGCCCTGATCCTAGCCACCAAAGGCCACTGCGATTGGGAAGATGCGACCTCTGAAACCTTCGACCGGGTCGGCGTCCCATATTACAAATTCTCAAAGCAAGACATCCAACAACGGTTCCCGCAGTTCAAAGTGGATGAAATTGACTATGCTTTGTTTGAGCCTGAAGCAGGGCTATTGATGGCGCACCGCTGCGTAATCACCACGCTCGATTTGTTCAGAAAAGAAGGCGGCATCGTCAAACGTGGCATCGTCACCACAGACGCAACTGAACGCCCCATGCTGGATGGCAAACCCCTAGAAGCAGACGTCATCATCGTGTCCACAGGCGCGTGGATGTCGGAAATGTTCCCAAAAACCATCAAGCCAATCACTACGATCATGGGCATCAACGTACTTTACACCTCTACGCCCGATGGTTCGGATCAGTACGACATGGAAAACATGCCCTGCTGGATCGACCACGGCCAGGGCTCGTTTGGCATTCCATCTTCCGAAGGTTCAGGCGTCAAAGCCGCGGTTGTGATCCCCAACACACCGATTGATATCAACAACGACGAACGCTTGATCGAAAAACAATCACTCGCCAAAACCCGCCAATACATCCGCCACCGCCTGCCCGGCCTAGAAGGACAGCGCGTTGTGGACAGCAAATTCAACCAAGTCATCCTCACGCCGGACACGCATTTCATCGTGGACTGGCACCCCCAACACGAGAACGTCCTATTGGCGGGCGGCTGTTCAGGGCACCTATTCAAACACGGGCCGATGTTTGGTGATTTCACAGCAGGCGTGGCCGTGAAAGACTACGGCACAGCAGATCGTTTTAAGATCGCAGGTCGTCGGAAATTATCCCCAAAAGAGAGCCCAAGTGGCCGTTAAAACTTGTTGGTTCGCATCCGCGCTCTACCTGTACAAAGATCACAGGAGAAACACCGAATGAAACCATATCTTTTCGCAACCGCAGCGCTCTTTTGCGCAACTACAGCCGCAGCAGACCTGATCGTAACCTTTGACGAAGGCGCCCCCAAAGACCGCTTCACGTTCCAAAACACGGGCACGTGCAGCCTGCCCGCCGCAACGCTACGGATTGACCTGAAAAACTCCGCAGGCGGATTGGTCTTTGATGTTACAGACCAAGGCGCTGGGGTCGAAGTATTCCAACCCTTTGAACTAACCTCAGGCATTGGCGCCGTGACCAAAACCAGCCCAGTTACAGACGGCGATACACAGCTAGCGATTGATATCACAGGCTTGCAGCCAAACCAAAAACTGGCTTTCACCATTGATGTGGACGATACGCTCGGACAGCGAGAAATCACTGTAAATGATGCGGAAATCAGTGGTGCAGAGGGGTCGATAACGGCACAAAACCTACGATCTAGCGCGAGCTTTTCTGGCGATACTGCAGTTATTTCAGTGACCTGCTCGTAATATACTGCTGCGCTGGACCCTAGGAACCCGCCAGATTTTCGCGAAAAAACGTAGCCACTTCAGCTGCCATCAAATCCTGCTGCACATCAGACGCTTTGAAACTCGCCAAAGCCGCGTCCATATCTGCGTCATTGGGAAACCCATCGGCTCCGCGCGCACGCTCAAAGATATCCGCGATGTTGCGTTCCCAATGTTCTGGGTGAAACTGCACACTTGCAGCAGGAAAATCATATTCCAACGCACCCACAGGGCAATAAGGCGCAGACGCGGTTACTTTTG
>JABBAP010000051.1 GCA_018607905.1 Paracoccaceae bacterium
CTGGATCACGTCGAGGCCAAGGCCGTACTCGCGGATCAAAGATTTGCAAGTGCGGTACGCCAAGAACAACAATTCTGGACAAGCCAAGGTATCAGCGGTGTTCCTGCCGTCGTCTTCAATCGTAAACACTTGGTCACTGGCGCGCAGGGTGTTGATGCTTTCAAAAGCATCCTAAATCAACTTCAACAACTGGATGCGTGACCTGTCCTTTGCTGCAGTTTAAGTTAAACGGCTTTTCAATAGATCTCCAGATTTGTCTAGGATGGCGTAGCCGACGCCGACAAAGGAGGTGTTGATCTGTTTCAACGCGCGAAGTGTTTCTTGGTGGACGTTGCTTGTTTCGATACTTTCGATCAAACCCTGCTGCAAACGACCAAGGTGTTTTCGTTGTAATTTTTGCTCGACGCGACGGACTTTTTCCTTTGCCGCCACCAATTCTCGGGCCTCGCCGGGATTTTGGTTCATCATGACATTCAGCGCCAGTTGCACGTTGCTTAAGACGCGATCTGAAAAGCTGCTTATTTCCTCACGCCCTTCGGTAGAGAATTTCAAACCTTGCCGATCCAATCGTTTTGCGAGTTCTAACATTGTGCGCGAAATCACGTCAGAGGCCGCTGTCAGATTGGACGAAATCGCCACCAAATCCATCGATCGTCGCCCCAATTCTTTGTCCAATCCATTCTGACCTAACTGAGCCAAATACAGCTTAATATCCAAGTGCATTTGTTTTGAAATCTTGTCCTGATCCTTTATTGCTCTCGCACTCGCAGCGTTCCAAGTGTCGTACAACGGCTCCACTGAGATGAGCATACTTTCGATCTTTTGCCCCACACTCAACAGCTCGCGCGCAGCACAGTCCAACCCGCGCGCTGGGCGATCAAGGGCGGTTGGATCAAGTGCAGAGGTTGCTTCTAGCGCAACTTCTGTCGCCTCGTTCTTGTCTAGTAAACGTTCAAGCAACGCGGTCACTGGGACCACAAACGGCAACGCAATAATTGCTAGTATCAAGTTGAACAGCAAGTGCAGGTTGATGGTTTGCCGAGCGGGGTTCGCGCCAATCTGGATCAGCAGATCAGGCATGAAACCGATAAGCAGTGCTGCACAAATGGCCCCACCGCCCCGCAAAAGCAGGTTTGCAACGACCATTGTTCGAGCGTTTGTCGGCGCGGACAGAGTTAAAATAATGGCAATAAACGCGCCGCCCAGATTGGCTCCCAAAATCATAGCAGCAGCTGCAGAAGTTGGCAGGACTGACGTTGCTGCCAACGTCACAAACAACAACACAGCCGCCACGCTAGAATGGACAACCCAGGCAAACCCCGCTCCAATAATAAACGCCGTCAACAAATCGCGACCCAAATATGCCATCACAACTTGCATGCCAGGGTGCGTGACCATCGGACCAGTCGCAGCGCGGATCATGTCAAGCGAAACAAAGATCAAAGCCAACCCAATGACGATCCGCCCGACTTGGCGCAAACTGCTGTTCTCGGAGCGCAGAAACAGCGAAATCCCGACTAACAACAGCAACGGAACCAGGAATGGTTGACGCACCATCAAAAGTTGGGTCACAAACGCGGACCCGATATCAGCGCCTAACAGAATTGCCAAACCTGTTGCCGTCGCCAGCCCACCTTTGGCCACGAAATTCGAAGCTAGAACCGCTACCGCTGTTGAACTTTGCAACAAAACCGCCGCGGCCATGCCCGATCCCGCAGCCCAAACACGGTTCTTTGAAGACTGTCGCAACCAAGACCGAAGCTGATTTGCAAACCCACGCTCCATCCCCGTACGCACCAAACGCACGGCCCAAATCAACAACGCAGCCGCGCCTGCAATGTTCAGGAAGAATAGGATAGTATGAGGTTCGCTCAAATCGATCAACTTTCGGGGTTCTGAGTGTAAAAATGGGTGTTTGGCAACGGCTAAGCAGGCTTAAAAGGAAACGGACCTGCACCAGCCACGGGGCCAATTCGGGTCGTCTGGAATACAGTGTCCCACTTGTGAAGTAGGCATCCACCCTCAAGCTCTCTAAACCCAACAGGCGCATCCACACGCGTATCGTAGGCAAATTCACTGCTCGGAGAAGGCGCAGAAATTGCAATATGCCCAGCAACTGTAACGGTCATCATCGTATGGATGTGTCCGCATATGATCCGAAGTTCCTTTGGATATTTAGAAAGAATATCAGAGAGCTCTGGAACCGCGCCAAGCCCGATCTCATCCATAAAATGAATACCGGTTTTAAACGGTGGATGATGCAAAGCCAAAAGAACGGGACCTGAAGCTATCGATCCTAAAGTTGTCTTTAAGAAAGCGAGCGTTGCCTGATCAAGTGTCCCAGAACGATGACCCTCGATAAGTGTATCAAGCCCGATCAGATGAATGTCACCAATACGGCGCACCCAATTGAGGGGGCCTGTTTTGGGAAGGTACCCGTCGCTTAGAAACGCCTCGCGCAACGGTTCTCGCAAGTCGTGATTGCCTGGAATGACATAAGTGGGCAGCATCAGCGGCGCCAAAATATCGCGTAAATGCTGATAGCTTTGTTCAGACCCATCGTCGGACAAATCACCGCTGACAAGCAAGGCGTCAATCGGCCCTATCTCATCACGGCTTTCTTGTATGCGCTGCACCAAATCGTTCAAAGGCGTTTTTGTGTCAAGACGACCAGACACAACTTCTCTGCGCGCAACGATATGTGTATCTGAAATTTGCAGGATGGTAGTCATTTTATTCCAGCACGCAGGAAAGCTTGTACGAACTGGCGTTGGAACACGAGAAACGCGATAAGCAACGGTGCAACGGACATGAGGGTCGCGGCAGAGATCACACTGATATCAACGCCATTTTCAGGTGCGCCGAAGATCGACAAACCAACTGTTAAGGGGCGCGTGTCTGGCGAGTTGGTCACGATCAGGGGCCACAAGAAATTGTTCCAATGGGTGGAGACCGACACCAGCGCGTAAGCCAGATAAGTTGGTTTGGCCAATGGCACATAGACGCGCCACAAAATGCCAAGTAACCCGCAGCCCTCGATGCGCGCCGCTTCGTGTAATTCAATGGGGACAGATTTGAACGACTGTCGCATCAAAAAGATGCCAAAAGCGCTGGCCATGTAAGGCATGCCCACACCAAACAGAGTGTCAAACAACCCAAGACGAGACACCATGGCGTAGTTTTCGACGATTAGGACTTCGGGCAGAATGAACAGCTGCATAAGAACCAGAATGAACACCAAGTTCTTGCCTGGAAATTCTAGTTTGGCAAAGGCAAAGCCGGCCAAAGTGGTGAAGAAAAATTGGCCGATCAGGACAAGCGTCACCAACAGGAACGTGTTCATAAAGTACCGCAGCCATGGCGCACCATCCCAAGCCGTGCGAAAATTATCGAGCGTCCATGCTGACATAATGTTAAAATTCACTGCATCCGACGTGCTGTGGAATGCTGCCCAAAAGGCAAACAGCAGCGGAGAAATCCAGATGACCGCCAGCAGAATAGCACCTGCGGATTCAATGTAATGGGACAGCTTGCTCATTGGTAATGTGTCCGGCGGTCAAGGTACAGGAATTGTATTGCAGCCACGATGCACAACACTGCCAGAATAAGGATTGTCATCGCCGCGGCATGAGGCGCGTCGAAAAATGCGAAGGCCATTTCCCAGATGTAATACAGGATTAGCTTTGACGCGTCCGACGGCCCACCTTTGGTTAGGATGAATAGATGGTCGATCAGTTTGACCGAATTGATCATCGCGTTAACCATAATGAACAACGTCGTCGGCATCAGCAGTGGGATCACAATCCGGCGAGTATAGGTCCAGCGGCTTGTACCTTCAATGTCGGCGGCTTCTTTCAAATCTTCGGGGATCGTCTGCAAAGCAGCAAGGTAGAAGATCATGAAAAACCCTGCTTCTTTCCAGATTGTCACAATAATAATTGCCCACAAGGCGGTTTCTGGTTGGCCAAGCCAGTTGACAGACGGCAGGCCAAAAAACGCGCCGATTTGATCCAAAACCCCCAGCCCCGGTGTGTAGAAAAACAGCCACAAGTTGGCGGCAGCAATCATCGGTAAAACGGTGGGGGTGAAATAGGCAGTGCGTACAAAACCGCGCAACGGAATTTTTGAATTCGCCCAAAGCGCCATGGCCAAAGCGATGCCAATGGAAACAGGGATCGTAACAGCCGCGTAGAACAGGTTGTTCTGAACAACCAACCAGAACGTCGGATCGGCAAACAGGTCTGCGTAGTTTTCAGTGCCAACAAACTCGGATGGTTTACGCCGCGTATGGCGCGAAAACAGGCTGGACCAAAACGTGGCAGCAGACGGGTAGAACGCAAAAACCGTTAGCATCACCGCAGCCGGAGACAGCAACAACCATCCATAGATTGCTTGCCTGCGTCGTTCGTTATTTACGTGCTTGCTCATGATTTTGGCGCCTAGAAAAAGGTTGCTGGCCCCTCAGGGAGAAGGGACCAGCGGTCGCAATTTAGCGGTAAGCTTTTAGCAGACGCTCAGCAGATGCTTGTGCTTCGCCCAAAGCTTCTTCTGGTGTTTTCGCACCTGTCAAAGCGGACTGAATCGCGTTGTTCAAACCATCACGGACACGCGCGGTCTCAAACGTCGAAAACTCAGCAACTGCATGCTCTAGCTGGTTACGTGCAACCAAAGCTGGTGGGAATTCAGCCACGTAAGCCTTCAAAGCATCTGTTTCATAAGCTGCCGGAGAAACGCCCATGTAACCCGTTGCGATTGACCATTCAGCGGCCTTTTCCGGGGATGTCATGAACTTGATCAATTTAACAGCAGCAGCCTGTTCTTCTGCAGACGTGTCTTTGAAGATGTAGAAGTTACCACCACCCGTTGGGGACCCTTTACGCACATTGGCAGGTAGTTCAGCCACACCAAAATCAAAGCTGGCGTTCTTTTTCACCGCTGTCAGGTTACCTGTGGAATGCCACATCATTGCAGTTTGGCCTTCCAAGAAAGCTTGGCGCAATGTGCCCCACTCAACAGTGCCTGTTGGCATGATGCCATGCTCGGCAGACAAAGACTGCCAGAATTTTAGCGTGTCCACGACGGTTGCATCGTCAAAACTTGTGGTCAGACCATCGTTGGACATTACCTCTTTGCCGTTCTGGATCGCAAGCGCTTGGAACATCCAATACGGATATCCAGTGGACGGGATCATCAGACCAGACGTGCCGTCTTTAGTCAGTGCCTTGCCTATTGAGATCAGCTCATCCCATGTGGTTGGCGGTGCTTCTGGATCAAGGCCCGCAGCGCGAAACAGGTCTTTGTTGTAATAGGCAACAATCGTGGACCGTTGAAATGGAATGCCCCAAGTTTTGCCTTCAATATTACCATTCGCCATCAGCGCGGGGTAAAAGCTGTTCAACCAAGCGTCGTCATTTACCAGATCGTCAAACGGCAAAATCAGATCTTGTTCGATCAAGTCATAAGCGTCGATTGAGAACATAACGGCCAGTTGTGCTGGCTCACCAGAGTTCAGCGCAGACAAAGCACGCACGCGCGTATCATCGTAGTTACCAGAATAAACCGCATTAACTTTGATGTCTGGGTTTTCAGCTTCAAAATCTGCAACAATGCCGTCAACCACTTGTGTCAACGATCCACCAACCGCAATCGGGTAGTACATTGTCAGTTCAGTTTCAGCCATTGCTGGTAGCGCAATGCTTGTAGCCATGGCAGCGGCTAAGCTAAGTTTCTTTAGATATTTCAAGTGTTTATCCTCCCAAGGATGTTAGGTTTAGCAGCAAGTCAATGCCGGTCTATTCGTTCGCCTACTTCGTTAAACATGTGTAGATCTTCGTCGTTAAAAGTGATGTCGATGCGCTCGCCTTCGGCCAGCATCGCAAGGCCCGGTTGCAGGACCGTCAGCCCAACAACGCCATCGTGCTCCAACCCGATCAGGGTCTCTGAGCCAAGGAACTCAGCTTCGCTTACAGTGCAAGAAAGCCGCCCAGTACCAAACGGAACAATGGTGATCTTTTCCGCACGCAGCCCCAAAGTTTGGCATTCCTGCAACCCATCCAGAACATGGAAGTCCAGCAACGCCATTGGCGGTGCACCGACGAATTCTGCAACGAATGTGTTGGCAGGGCGGTTGTACAGATCATCGGGTGAGCCAATTTGCTGGATGCGTCCATCTTTCATCAGAACGACTTTATCCGCCATGCTCATCGCTTCGGTTTGGTCGTGGGTCACGTAAACAACCGTGATGCCCAAGTCCCGTTGCAGTTTTTTGATATCTTTACGCACTGATGCCCGCAACTTGGCATCAAGGTTGGACAGGGGTTCGTCCATCAGGCACAATTTTTGCCCCGCCACGATGGCACGGGCCAGCGCAACACGTTGGCGTTGCCCACCAGACAACTCGCTAGGCTTGCGATCTTCTAAACCTTCAAGGCCGGTAATTTTCAAGGCATTCCCGAGCTTTTCATTTCGCTCAGCGCGCGGAACACGGCGGACTTTTAATCCGAAAACAACATTTTCCGCCACGGAAAGATGTGGGAACAAAGCGTAGGACTGAAACACCATCGACAAATTGCGATCTGACGCTGCACTGGTTGTTACATCGCGCCCATCAATCCAGATCGATCCTTCGTCGGGTAACTCTAGGCCGGCCAAAAGGCGCAGTGACGTGGACTTACCACATCCAGATGGTCCCAAAAGCGCGACGAAAGAACCCTGTTCTATTTCCAACGAAATATTCTCAACGCCCAGCTGACCGTTCCACCGTTTGGCCACATCTTTTAACTCGACAAAAGCTTCTCCAGTCATTGATCATCTCTTTCGGTCAGGATCAAACGATCCCCTAATTCATTCAGTAGGGTGTCAAATTTCGCATCTGGACGCCGATCAAGAATGACGTGATCCACATCACCAAGGTTTTCACCTACTGCGGGGGCCATGCGTCCAAACTTTGTATGATCAAGCACCAACATCGACACTTGCGAGTTTTCGTGAATACGTTCACGCACCCGAACTTCGGCGGAATGGAATTCCAACAAGCTGCCGTCTTCCGTAACGCCTGCAACACCAAAAATTCCGTATTCGGCGCGGTAGCGCCCAAAGAATTCTAAAACACCATCGCCTAGGATATCCCGATCCGGTAGGCGAACCTCGCCGCCCGGCAAAATGATGCGATTAGACACCTCATCACTTAGCGCGATTGCCGCGCTCAGGTTATTCGTAATAACCGTCAGGTTTTTATGGCGTCGCAATGCACGAGCGACACTTAATGGGGTGGAACCAATCGAGATAAAGACAGTAGCGCCGTCCGGTATCAGCGACGCCGCGGCCTCGCCAATATCGCGTTTCTCAACGAGATTGGTACCCGCACGTTCATCAAATGGAGTGTTCAGATGTTGTTTAGCCAACTCAACGCGACCATGGCGGCGGCGTAGAGTGTCGCCCTCACACAGTTTGTCTATGTCTCTGCGAATAGTTTGCATCGACACGTCCAACATATCAGCCAAAGCTCCGACGGAAACCGCCCCTCGCTCTGACACGATGTCCGAAATTCGCGTCCGTCTTTTTCGTTTTTTTGCTGACATAACATTCTCTAGATTCGTTTCAAGAAGGTAATCTCTCAAAAGTAACAAAACAACAAAATTGTCTCCATAGCGCCAATAATTTGGATTAAATGGTGAATTCTTCGCATGTTAATTCAAATATATGTAATTTTGTTACTTTACCTTTGAACTTCACACCATATGTTGAAACGACAATCTTCCAATTGTCGGCACCTCGATTTGGCTACTAGGCTCCAGAAACTCATGCAAACAGCCCCATCTATTTTTGATCGTTACGAGCAAGTCCGCGCACGGATGCCACACGCTACTACGCCGTCAGAATTTCAAGATATTTCTTCGCTCGTTGAAATTGCCGACCAAGCCTCAGCGTTTGTTTTTGATGCATTTGGCGTCCTGAACGTTGGTGAAACCTTGATTGAAGGCGCGGACAAACGATTGGATGAGTTGCGCGCGCTTGGATGCGAAATTCGCATTTTGACCAATGCCGCCAGTTATGATCGCGCTGGCGCAATTGATAAGTTTCGACGCCTAGGCCTGTCGATCAACGACGGTGAAATCATCACGAGTCGGGATGCGACCCTTGCATGTTTGACCCAAAAAACATGGGGAGTAATTGCCGCGCCTGAAGACCAACTGTTCGATATCGACCAAGAATGGCAACGCCTTGGTGACGATTGCAAGACCTATGATTTGGTTGATGGTTTCCTGTTTTTGTCCTCAAAAGAGTGGTCAGATCAACGACAAGCGGCGCTGACTAAAACGCTTCAGAAACGGCCAAGGCCAGTCTTGATTGGGAATGCTGACCTTGTTGCACCGCGTGATAATGGCTTTTCTTTGGAACCAGGCTATTTCGGCCACCTTCTTGTGGATGCTGGCATACCTAACGTACGCTTCTTCGGGAAACCATTTCCCGAGGTATATGATTTGGTGGAGCAGTCGCTGCCCAACGTGCGGCCTAATAGAATCGTGATGTGCGGCGATACCTTGCATACGGATGTTCTGGGGGCAGCAGCCCGTGATTGGCGGACAGTCCTAGTCACGCGCGATGGCTTGTTTGCTGGGCACGACACGCGGGAGTTTTGCGAAAAGGCGGGTTTATACCCAGACTTGCGATTGGACAGAATCTGACAGCTCCAGAAATCTAGCATCGTTGCCGCAAACTTGAATAGCTTCTGAGGTGTCGAATAACATTGTGCCTAGAAATGCGGCACTAAATTCAACCACCACTCCCAAATCCATGAAGCCTCTCGCAAACTCTTCCCAGCAATTTTATCCTAGTGTTCGGCGACAGTCTGCTTTTCACTTGATGAAATCGTAAATGTTGCACTGCAGTGAATGACCGCTTTCCGCCCTT
>JABBAP010000060.1:0-4945 GCA_018607905.1 Paracoccaceae bacterium
GGCGCATCCTTCATCGAATGGTTCGCAGAAGAAGCAAAACGCATCTACGGCGAAACAATTCCGGGCCACCTCCCAGACAAACGCATCACGGTCCTCAAACAACCCGTGGGCGTTGTGGCATCTATTACACCGTGGAATTTCCCCAATGCAATGATCGCCCGCAAGGTCGCACCAGCACTCGCAGTTGGCTGTACCTTCGTGGCACGCCCCGCCAAAGAAACACCGCTTTCCGCTCTCGCAATGGCGCTGTTGGCTGAACGCGCAGGCGTCCCCGCTGGCGTGTTCTCGGTCGTTACAAACTCCCGCGCCTCCATCATCGGCAAGGAATTCTGCGACAACCCAATCGTGCGCAAACTCACCTTCACAGGCTCCACCGAAGTGGGCCGCATCCTCATGGAACAGGCTGCTGGACAAATTATGAAAACAAGCATGGAACTTGGTGGCAACGCTCCGTTCATCGTATTTGATGACGCCGATCTCGACAAAGCCGTTGAAGGCGCGATGATCTCTAAATATCGCAACAACGGCCAAACTTGCGTGTGTGCCAACCGCATCTACGTGCAAGCAGGCGTCTACGATGCTTTCGCCGAAAAACTGGCCGCAGCGGTATCCGCAATGTCCATCGGTGACGGCCTTGATGATGGCATCACCGTTGGCCCGCTGATCTCAATGGATGCTGTTGAAAAAGTAGAAGAGCACATCGCCGACGCCACCGCCAAAGGTGCAACAATCATGGCAGGCGGCAACCGCCACAAACTCGGCGGCACGTTCTTTGAACCCACAATCCTAACGGGCGTCACATCCGACATGATGGTCACAAACGACGAAACATTCGGCCCCGTCGCACCGCTGTTTAAATTTGACACAGAAGAAGAAGTCGTTCACGCGGCCAACGACACAATCTTCGGCCTCGCGTCCTATTTCTACTCCAACGATCTGTCGCGCGTTCACCGCGTCCAAGAAGCATTGGAATACGGCATGGTCGGCGTGAACACTGGCCTGATTTCCACCGAAGTCGCCCCGTTTGGCGGCATCAAACAATCAGGCATCGGTCGCGAAGGCTCCTCCCACGGCACTGAGGATTACCTAGAAATGAAATACATTTGCACTAGTATCTAAGCCTCTTGCTTAGATGCCGCGTCGCCAAGATTTTGCGAAGCAAAGTCTGAGAGACCCTCGCCAGCTTTTTGCAAAGCAAAACGCGAGAGACCACTAAACAAAAACCGCCCCGGCCAAACGCCGGGGCCCCTAACTTACAAAGCAAATGCCAACGCACCCACTAGCCAGCATCAGCCCCCAAGCCGCTGCCCTTTTAGCCAAGGAACAGCAAAACCTTGCGCACTCCAAAGCCCCCCAATCCATCCAAGACACACGCAAAGAAACCCTCTCTGCGTACCGCCCAGCCGTCGAACGGGCGCTATTGAAATACCCAGTCACAACCACCGAAATCAACGTCGCAGGCATCGCTTGCATGCAGGTCACACCGCCAGACCCTGATCCATCTCGCCAAATCCTGTTCTGTTTCGGTGGTGGCTTCATCCAAGGCAGCCCGTTTGAAGACCTCCCGATCACCGCAGCCCTCGCCATTAAAACCTGCGCTACGATCATCGTACCCCATTACCGATTGGCCCCCGAACATCCCTACCCAGCGGCACTCGACGACATCACCACCGTCGCTCAACATCTGCTCGCCGCCAATCCCAAAACCCTGCTGTCAGGCGAAAGTGCGGGCGGCAACCTTGCCCTCGCGCTCACCCATCGCTTAAGAAAACTCGGTCTCCCAACTCCAAGCGCGCTGGCCGTCCTGTCCCCAGCCACCGACCTTGAATACGTCGGCGACAGCCACGACGCAGATCGTGATCCCTTCCTGCCAGCCGCCGTCACCGACGATCTGCGCGCCGCCTATCTTGGGACGCAAAATCTGCGCGACCCAGAAATTTCGCCTCTTTATGGTAAGTTCGACGCGACCTTCCCGCCAACATTCGTCACCACAGGAACACGCGACATGTTGATGTCTGGTTGCCTTCGCCTCGCGCGTGTCATGCGACAGGCCAACGCTCCCGTCGATCTACGCATCTGGGAAGGTCTATGGCACGTCTTTGAATTCTACCCCGACATCCCAGAAGCCGACGCCTCCCTGAGCGAAATTGCAGATTTCCTGAACACCCACTTTTAGGCGGACCAGCCCCACAAAAAAGGGCGCCCTAATCGAGCGCCCTTTCCTTTACTTCAATCGCGCAAGATTAATCAGCCGCGAAACAATAAAACAATCCAGCCCCACCTGTGCTGGCCAAGTTTTCTTGGCTACACCCGCGCGAACCATGCGTTGAATTCCAAGAAATATTTCCGCCGCCATGGCGATCATGGTGGCCAACTTGCGCACTGCCTTCACCAGAACTCGTCCAGTTCGAACAGGTGTGATCCCCTTCGGCCCACGGGAAATACGCCATGCCATCCGCCAACGAACCCGTCAAAATATCATGCTGGTTCGGCTTATCGCCAACGCCGCTAACACGATTGCCGTTCTCATCCACAGCTGTGCGCTTAACGATATTCGGGCTAATATGCAGCGTATCCAAATCCGCCGCAATCAGCTCTTTATTGGCATTGTACCAAGGCCCTGTTCCGATCCGATACCGCGCCGAAACGCCACGTTTCCCGTCCGCCTGCGTGCTCAAATACGCTTTCCAGGTGCGCCCTTCCGTACCCGCCGCTTCGGCCAAACTTGTGCAATGCGCATCCGCACCGTCAAGCCCGCCCAAATCTGCGCCATTACCTACACCTACGCTGGTCACAAAGAACCCCATCGGCTGGTCCTGCGCACTCGCGGATATCGCTCCTGCAATAATCGCGGCTGCGGTGAAAACTGTCATACTCGTAAGTTTCATCGTGTCTTCTCCCATTTTCTGAATATCCAAATTGGCGTCCAAATATGCCGCTACGTCAACAAAAGTTATCGTGAGGCCTGCGCAGAACCCAGCGCCCCACGACCTGAATAAAAAATTCACATTCCCGCCAAGGATTGACCAACCGCGCGCGTCTAACCACATTATGCGAATGGAAACGAGCGATGAAAATCTGGTAACACTTGCGCAGGCTGGCGATGCCGCTGCCTTTTCTGCCCTTGTGTCGCGTCACTATGATCTCATCCACCGTATCGGATATCGCATTCTCGGATCACAGGTCGAAGCCCAAGATATGGCCCAAGACCTTTGCCTCTCGCTCGCCACTAAAATCAAAAATTTCCGCGCTGAATCCAAATTCACCACATGGCTTTACCGCGTTGCCATCAACGCGGCGCGCGACCGCCTCCGCAAACGATCCACAAGGCGCAAAATCAGCGAAAATTGGGGTGATTATGAAACCAACTCCCGCGCCGCCGATGCCGAAAACCGCGCCCAACTCGACTGGTTAAACCAAGCCATGAAAACCCTCCCCGATGATTTGCGCGAAACTGTGGCCCTCGTTCTAGGCGAAGAATTAACCCACGACGCCACCGCAAACGCCCTAAATATCAGCCCCGGAACCGTCAGCTGGCGCATGTCAGAGGTCAAAAAACACCTCCGTGCCCTTGCCCAATCAGAGGAGCTAATCCGTTGAACGAACTTGATAAACTCCAAGCCGCCCTGCGCGACACAACGCCTGCCCCAAATGCAGATGCCAAAGCAGAAGCCCTGCGTTTGGCCGCAGAAAATTTCGCCCACCTCCAAGAAAGCGCCCCCGACGCGCGTCCTATTTCCAAAGCCCCACAAAAGGGGTCTATTTGGAAAGGGATCACATCCATGTTTAATCGCGCAAACCTCCGCCCCGCACTTTACGCTACATCTTGCCTCGTTGTGGCTGGTGCAATTTTCACCAACTATCAACCCATTCAAGATGGCCTTCCAACGCTTCAAGATGCTGAACCAATCACTTCAGCCGAGGTTGCGCAAGCACCCGAACCCGCTGTTTTGGCAGAACGCGCAGAAGGCGACGCCGTGGCAAACAGACTTCCCCAGCAGGCCGAAGAAGAAGCGCCACAGGTACCCAGCTCCACATCAAAAGCAGCAAATGCAGCACCGCTTGGCGCGCTTAACAGCCAACCCCAAGCAAAACCTGCACCGCGTAAAAAACGCGCAATGAACCAGAGCCTCGATCTGGAATCCTCTGGCATCGCGCAGCTGGAATCCTCTGGCATCGTTGCACCGCTTTCACACCAAGACGACGCAATCGTCGCCCCGCAACCCAACGATGATCAATTTGCAAGCGCGCCAGAAAACGCGGTCAAAGTTACCGCCCAAGACCCTGTTTCAACCTTCTCCATCGACGTGGACACAGCATCTTACGCCTACGTCCGTTCAACCCTTTTGAACGGCGGCCAGTTGCGCCCAGATGCGGTGCGGGTCGAGGAAATGGTGAATTATTTTACCTACGATTACGCCGCCCCCGCCAAAAATGCAGACACGCCGTTCACAACCCAAATCAGCGTCACCCAAACCCCGTGGAACCCCGACACACAGCTCGTGCAAATCGGTATCCAAGGCGAAAAGCCAGCCGTAGAAAACCGCCCACCGCTCAACCTCGTGTTCCTGATCGACACATCAGGCTCCATGCAAAACGCTAACAAACTTCCGTTGCTGAAACAGTCGCTCAGCCTAATGCTGGGCGAATTGCACCCGACCGACCAAGTTGCCATTGTCACCTACGCGGGCAGTGCTGGCACGGTTCTGGAGCCAACAAACGCCTCAGAAACGGCAACTATTCTTGCCGCGCTTGACGCGCTAAATGCGGGCGGCTCCACCGCTGGCGGCGCTGGTTTGCGCGCGGCCTATGCCCTTGCGGATCAAATGCGCGCGGACGGCGAAATCTCGCGCGTGCTCCTCGCCACTGATGGTGATTTCAACGTCGGCATCAACAACCCCGATGACATGAAATCCTTCATCGAGAAAAACCGCAACAGCGGCAC
>JABBAP010000060.1:5045-41937 GCA_018607905.1 Paracoccaceae bacterium
TCAACAACCCCGATGACATGAAATCCTTCATCGAGAAAAACCGCAACAGCGGCACATACCTCTCCGTTCTTGGCTTTGGGCGCGGCAATTACCGCGATGACATGATGCAAACGCTGGCCCAAAACGGCAACGGCACCGCCGCCTACATCGACACCTTGGCCGAGGCCCAGAAAACTCTCGTCGATCAACTCGCAGGTGCGTTGTTCCCCATCGCAAATGACGTGAAAATCCAAGTGGAATTCAACCCATCCGTCGTCGCTGAATACCGCCTGATCGGATACGAGACCCGTGCCCTAAACCGCGAAGATTTCAACAATGACAAAGTAGACGCAGGCGAGATTGGAGCAGGCCATCAAGTCACCGCACTTTACGAAATCACGCCCGTCGGCTCCCCTGCGATCCGAAACGATCCATTGCGCTATGCCGCCGATGCAGCACCTTCTGATGCAACCGAAATCGGCTCTTTCAAACTGCGCTACAAATCGCCGGGCGCAACCGAAAGCCAGTTGATCACCACACCAATCACGCCGTTTGAAACACCAACAGATGCAGGGTTCGCCGCTGCAATCGCAGGGTTTGGTCAACTGCTCAAAGGCTCCGATTACACCAAAGACTACAGCTTTGACGACGCGATAACCCTCGCCACGCAAACCAAAGGCGCAGATCCATTTGGCTACCGCGCCGAGGCTATTCGCCTGATGAAACTGGCGAAACTCCGCAAATAAATTAGCTTCTTTTTCGCCTAAAAACCTAGCCCACAAACGCCAACCCCCGCTGCTTATCGCAACGGGGGTTCTGTATTACAGGCCGCGCGCACGGGTAGGGGAACTCAGGCGCAGCGGCGGCTCGGCCAGCCAGTAGGGTATAGTGGCTGGATCTTGGTGCCTTCTTTAAAGGGGAGGTCGAAAGCACCAAACCATTGGTGCTTCGCGAAAATCTCTAGGAGAGCTTGACGCGAAACACTTTACTTTACAGTGACATATGTCACCCAAATCACATTCAGTGATTTAGATAAAAACGAACAAATCTTGTTACGCTTTGGTCACTTTTTTGGCGACTTTTGCCTCGATCGTTTTGGAGCCATCCGCAATCTCAATGCGGCGTGGCTTCAACGCTTCGGGCACTTCGCGGACCAATTCGACGTGCAAAATACCGTTTTCGGTCTTTGCGCCTTTAGCACGAACATGATCGGCAAGATGAAAGCGTTTCTCGAATGTTCGGGCCGCAATGCCACGGTGAAGATAGGTCACATCGTCTGTGGCCTCACCCTCAACTTCGGCTTTCTTGGCGGAAATCACCAACTGGCCGTCACGCATTTCAATCGACAATTCATCATCAGAAAACCCAGCAACAGCGACTGAGATTTGATAGTCATTCTCGCCAGTTTTTTCGATATTATAGGGGGGGTATCCGTTTGTGTTTACATCAACAGTCATGGCACGGTCCATCATGGACGCCAGACGGTCAAAACCAACAGTGGAACGGTATAGGGGTGCAAAATCGTAAGTTCGCATGAGCAAACATCCTCCTTAAGAAGCGACATTTAGATACGGCCTTCCAGAATGGACAGACCTGTAGATTTAGACATCGAACCCCATCATGGGCATCCGATACCAGTTAATCTAGGATCGCTTTATTGGAGTTTCAAGATCAATTTTTCAAAAAAGCAGAACTCTGTGTTCGGCCCAGTTGTTCGCTCAATGATTTGCTGGAAACTTGCTTTCTTTTGAACACGCTTTCATCCAGTGACAACTCCTTCAGAAGTTCTTGCAAAGGCGTTCCCAATGACGTGCCCAACGAAACGTCTTGATCTTTCCACGTGGCCTTTGCCGAAACAACTGACGCGATTTTGGGCTGGCCGTTTTCGATCACAAAGATCGGCGCGCCCGATGCCCCAAAGGATGCGCTGCACGACAGCACGAACACCGCCATGCTTTTTCCCAAAATCTCGCAAGGTTCCTCGATCGAAGGCATCTCAGCGCGATCATGGGCATAAGAAACCACTTGCACTTTTGTTCCAATCGATGGCCGCGCAGAGCGTTCAAACGGCGTTATCGCTGTGTTGCGAATGGCATGATCCAATTCGACGATGGCGATATCATTGCCAACATTTTCAAACTCTGCCTTGCCTTGGTGTTGATACGTCGGGTGCACAACGACACGGCGAACCTTGCGGTGCGCGGCTGCCCGACCTTGGCGCCAACCCGCAGCAAACGAAATGTCTGCCGCATCCAAACGCTGCGCCGTATAGGGATCATGCACACAATGTGCCGCCGTCAAAACAAGGTTTGGTGCAATCAACGCCCCCGTGCAAAACCCGCCATTTGGCAAATTCACACGCCCAACGGCCTGCCAATCACGCGCTTCATCCGCGCTCATCAACTTGCGCGTAGGTTCTTCGCCGGTTGCTTTTACAAACGTCTGCGCGCTTGCAGTGCCTGCAAACATCACCAAAACCACTGCTAAAATTCGTGAAATCATCACTGTCACCTGTTTTTCGTTACGGTGAAAATGACAGGGGACTTGGCCCAAAGAAGGGCGAGAAAAACCAATTATTAGGGCAAGGTTGCGGCAGCCCGCACAGTTGCGCCACTTTTCTGACGCAAGATTTAAAGGCGTATTCGATCAATCATTTTCATGTATTGAAACCCAACACCGAGGCCGCACTTGCAAACGCTGGCGCAGTCGGATTTGGGTTTCAATCCGATAAAACGAATATGCCCTAAGTGGTTAAATCGTACCGTTTGAGCATTCGATCAACGGGCGTTCCATCCTTTAACGGCACGCCTTTGCGCACATCAAACGGCATAAACCCGATCGCAGCGTAATACGCCATACCAGGCACATTATCCGACCGAATATGCGCGTTAATCTGCGCAAACCCGGCACCCCGCGCCGCCTCGACAGTCCGTGCAAACAACGCACGCCCAACGCCCTTAACCTTGTTGCTGGCCCGCGCAAACGTCGCGATATCGCCGCAATCCTCGGGCAAATCATCCCTACGGCCTAATTTCTGATAGCCCAAAACCACGCCATCTTGTTCAGCAACAAAACAACTCACCAAATTCTCATTCTCAAACACTTGCGCATGAAACACCGCCAACGAAACAACATCTTCTTGCGCAGTCGTGCCACCGATCTCTACAATCTCGTTCAGGATCGCACACATTTGCGCCGCGTCACTGCCCTCTGCTGGTCGAACGATCATCCCATCCCCGCCGGTTTCGGCCCCCCCGTCGCCCAATCGAGTAGTTCGACAGTATGCACAATCGGCACCTCAGTCCCCGCGCCGATCTGCATCATACAGCCAATATTCCCTGCCGAAATCACATCAGGCATCTTCGCTTCCAATGTCTTCACTTTGCGTTCCTTCAATTGCCCCGAAATCTCGGGCTGCATCAAGTTATACGTCCCCGCCGAGCCACAACATAAATGTCTATCCGCAGGCTCCACAACCTCAAACCCCACCCGTTTCAACAACGTCTTGGGGTGCGTCTTAATCTGCTGCCCATGCTGCAAACTACACGCGGCATGATACGCCACCCGCAGCCCCTGATCACGAACCTCAGGCATCTCCAACTTCATCAAAACCTCGGACACATCCATCGCAATCGCGGCCACACGCACCGCATCCTCCGCCAGCGCATCGCCTTTAAACATGTGTCCGTAATCCTTCACCGTCGTCCCACAGCCCGACGTGTTAATCACCACCCCGTCCAGCCCAGCACCATCCATCTCGCGCGCCCAAGCCCGTATATTCTTGCCCGCTGACCCGTGGCTCGCCTCGGTCTTGCCCATGTGATGGGTCAGCGCGCCGCAACACCCCTGCCCTTGCGCAATCACCACGTCACAGCCCAACCGCGTCAGCAGCCGAATGGTCGCGTCATTGATATCGGTGTTCAACGCCTTTTGCGCACACCCCGTCATCAGCGCCACACGCATTTTGCGCGCGCCAACAGCGCGAAACACCTGCGGATCATCATTACGACTGACAGGCGGAATAACCTTTGGCGCCATCGCCAGCATCGCCTTCAGCCGTGGATCAGGCACAAACCGCGCAAAAGGCCGCGCCATCTTGGCGCCTAACAATGCCACCCGAAATCGCTTGGGATAGGGTAAAATCTTCGCCAAGGTCCAGCGCAGCAGCCGATCCATCAAAGGCCGCTTGTACGTCTGTTCAATATATTCACGCGCGTGATCCACCAGATGCATGTAATGCACCCCTGACGGGCAAGTCGTCATACACGCCAAACAGCTCAGACAACGATCCACATGCTTCACCGTCTTTTCATCGGCAGGTCGCCCCGTTTCCAGCATGTCCTTAATCATGTAAATCCTGCCGCGCGGGCTGTCCAACTCATCGCCTAAAACTTGATACGTTGGACAAGTCGCCGTGCAAAACCCGCAATGCACACAAGACCGCAAAATCTCATTGCTGCGCGCAATCGCAGGATCGCTCATCTGCTCTGGCGTAAATTCCGTCTTCATCCCATCATCCCCGCATTCAAAATTCCGCGCGGATCAAACTGCGCCCGCAACCCGTCTGAAACCCGCGCCAAAACACCAACCTCAGACTCAAACACAGGCCCAGCGCCAACACCGCGCACCAGCGTCGCATGTCTAACCATCCCGTTCAGCGCACCGCGTACATCCGTCCCAATCGCAACCTCGGCCCAAACCAAACCACCGCCCCAATCATACAACAACTTTGCGCCGTCCAGCGCGCCACCAACCTTTGGCCCATCCGAAGGCTTCACCGATATCCGCCACAAATCACCCGTTCCACCCGCAAATTTCACCCCGTCGCGCACCTCAATCCAATCCGTCGCATCGCTCACAGCAACATCCCCAAACGGGCGCAAAACCGCGCTCAACCGCTCGCCGCGATACGTCACAGAATCCGTAAATCCCTCCAAACGCAGCATCGTTTTGCCACTGTCAGGATCATGCGCCGCCCCCGAAACCTCAAACGGTGATCCGAGCGCCGCCGACATCGCAGCAACCGCCGCCACATCATCCAACCCCGAAACCTCAACCGTCAACGTGGCCTCAATCCCCGGCAACACCTTAAACGCAACCTCGCTCAAAACCCCCAGCGTGCCCCACGATCCCGCCATCAACTTCACCAAATCATAACCCGTAACATTCTTCATCACGCGTCCACCGTTTTTGATGATATCACCGCGCCCATCGACAAACCGCACCCCGATCAAACTGTCGCGACACGCCCCTGCCTGAATACGTCGCGGCCCCGAGATATTCGCCGCCACAACACCGCCAATCGTGCTCTCGCCCTCCGTTCCCAATATCGCACCGTGCAACATCGGCTCAAACGGCAACCGCTGATTTTCCACTTTCAGCGCCGCCTCAATCTCGCGCAACGGCGTTCCCGCTCCCGCCACAATCGTCAGCGCGCCTGGCTCATACAGCGATATCCCAGACAGCCCAACGGTGGACAATACCTCGCCCGAAGCTCGCCCCACAGGCCGCGTCCCACCCCCAACAATCCGCAATGGCCCCGCGGCCCCACGCACCATCTCACTCAACTCAACTTCAGTTTCAGGTTTCATCATTTTCTTCTGGCCTCAAATATTCTGGGGGAGCGTGTAACGCGGGGGCAAAGCCCCAAATCACTCGGCCGCAATCCGCCGCGCTTGCGTCACACCAAGCGGAAACACTTTCGATGGATTCAACAACCAAGCAGGGTCAAACACATCCTTCACCCGCAACTGCGCCTCCATATCCACCGCGTCAAACTGCGCATGCATCAGATCGCGCTTTTCCACACCAACACCGTGTTCGCCCGTCAAACAGCCACCAACCTCAACACACAGCTTCAAAATCTCCGCGCCCATCGCCTCGCATTTTTCCAGATCGCCGTCTTTGTTGGCATCAAACAGGATCAGCGGGTGCATATTTCCGTCGCCTGCATGAAACACATTGCCAACGTCCAGCCCGTATTCCTCCGAAAATTGTCTAATCCGCTTCAAAACATATGGCAGCTCGGACACGGGGATCGTGCCATCCAAACACATGTAATCGTTGATCTGCCCCATCGCCCCAAACGCCGATTTACGCCCCAACCAAATCGCAGCACTCTCTTCTTCGCTCGCACTTTCGCGAAATTCTACAGGGTTATGTTTGGCCGCAATTTCGCGGATCAAGCCCAACTGCATATCAATCTCGGCCTCTGATCCCTCCACCTCGATGATCAGCACCGCCTCGCACTCAGGATATCCAGCCTTCGCGTGCTTCTCGACCACTTCCAAAACCTTCTGGTCCATAAATTCAATCGCCACGGGCAACACACCCGCCTTGATGATGTCCGAAACGCAGGCCCCCGCCACCTCATTGCTGTCAAACCCAACCAGCGCAGGGCGCGCGCCCTCAGGCTTGTGCAAAATCCGCAGCGTGGCCTCTGTCACCACACCCAATTGCCCCTCGGATCCGCAAATCAGCCCCAGCAAATCCAGCCCTCCAGCATCCAAATGCCCACCACCGATTTCCGTCACTGTCCCGTCCATCAAAACCATCGTCACACCCAACAGGTTATTCGTCGTCACCCCGTATTTCAAACAATGCGCCCCGCCCGAATTCATCGCAACATTGCCCGCAATCGCACAGGCCAGCTGGGATGACGGATCAGGCGCGTAAAAGAAATCCATCTCTTCTACCGCACCTGTCACGCTCAGATTTGTGCGTCCAGATTGCACCCGAATGTAGCGATCCGCGTAATTGGTTTCGATCACGCCGTTCAACCGCGCCACGCCGAGGATCACACAATCCGCCGTGGGCAACGCGCCCCCTGCCAGCGATGTCCCCGATCCACGCGGCACAACAGGCACACCCATCGCGTGACACACTTTCAAAACCGCAGAAACCTCCTGCGTACTGCTCGGCAAAACAGCCGCCAACGGCGGGCATTTATACGCGGTCAGCGCGTCACATTCGTACACACGGGTTTCGTGAGGCTCGTGGATCACCGCATCCATCGGCAACACGCCTTGCAACCGCGCAACAATATCGGCTTTGCGCGACAAAACCCGCGCATCTGGCATCGGCATTTCCATGATGATTCCTCAATTTCGCTAATTTGGTAAAATAATATGACCAATCCACAAAATAACAACAGATTTATGGCCTGACAGCCCCGACACCCTGCGTTAAACCAGCCCTATGAACACACTGCTGCCAGAGATCCTCGTCCATTTCACCCTGCTCGACGCCTTTGGTGTCGGCGCACTCGTTCTCGCTTGGCTCGGCAGCACCGCGATAATTGAACGTAAGAACGCCAAAAACCCATCCACCCACATGTTGATGGAATCCTACCGCGAACGCTGGATGGTGCAAATGGTCACCCGCCAACCGCGCATTTTCGACTCCGCCGTCCTCGCCATCATGCGCCAAGGAGCAACCTTCTTCGCCTCTTCCTGCATGATCGCCATCGGCGGGTGTGTCGCGCTGTTGGGCGGGGCAGACCAACTGACCATGTTCGCCAGCGACCTTGCCAACACCCCCGTCGCCCCGAAAATAGTCTGGGAGGTCAAAATCCTCCTCCTCATGGTTTTCCTCGCCAATGGGTTCCTCAAATTTGTCTGGTCCGTGCGCCTGTTTGGCTATTGCGCCATCGTCATGGCCTCCACCCCCAACGACGCCAACGACGAAACCGCCTATCCCACCGCCACCAAAGCCGCCGAAATCGCAAACCACGCCGCACGCTCCTTTAACCGTGGCATGCGCTCCGTCTATTTCACCATTGCCGCGTTAACATGGTTGCTGGGCGCACCTGCGTTAATCATCGCCACTTTGGTCACCGTGACGCTGATCTATCGGCGCGAATTCAATTCCCGCACCCGCATCGCACTGGCAAGCTAACGGCCCACGCCCCACCAAATGCCAATTTAAGAACCTGTGACAAACCGCACTGCGCGCACAGCGTTGTCCGTTTAACCTGCCACTATCAAAACACCAAAACTGGCGCTGCCGTTGACGATTCCCATTGGTCCGAAACAGGCGTCAAGTTTTTGGAAATTTTCTGATTTAGGAACACAGCCTGAAAGGAGAATACAATGGAGGCAACTTTTCAAGGTGCTGCACGACCGCCCAGCCGAACACCGAAAACAAAGAAACCTGTCCGCATCATCCCAAACTGGCCGCCAAGCGGGGCCATCGCAGCACGAATTGCGAACAACGGCAATTTTTGGACCCATGCCCGTTCCGTTGGGCTCGAAAATCCGTGGGATTTGATTATTTTCAACTTCCAAACCGAAGATCCACTCGAAGTGAACTGGTATTTGCAAAAGGCAGTTGGGTGCTGGCTCGTCGGTCCCGCTGGTAATTTTGATTTTCAAGATGCTCTGACAAATGACGGCAAAGACGGCCTCATTTACATCCCACGCAATGGCTGGAGACCGCCCGCGTCCTTTAAAAAGGGATCAGGCGCTGGAACGTTTATCATGGGTGTCCGCCATTCCGTCGCGGCAATTCTTCGGGATCTATCGGTCAAAATGCCAACCATCGCGTATGGCGCAACTGTTATGCGACCACAAGATTATCGAACCATTGCAGACCTTATTGATACAAATGTGGTATCCATAGAAATCGACCCTGGGCTTGTTGGAAATGGCGGTTATAGCCCCGAAGACAAAGCAATAATTCTGAAACATATGCCGAGGATTGGAAATGCCAAGCACGCGGCCTCAATCGCCAACGAGGCCGTTCATGTCATCACCCACTATCGCGAAATCCCGCATGACGTTTTGCGAAATGAATACGTTTCTACTGTTGCGGGCGCCATCGCGATGGGCGTGACAAGCGAGCGTGTCTTGAACGAAAAAGTGAACCCCACAGATCATGAAAATTGGGGGTATTATTATTCCGGATGGGTGTGGATCAATCTGCTAAAACCAAAAGGAATTTGGCACTTACACCTCACTCAGCTCGACCAACAATTTGAACATCCTAATAATTCAACAACGCCGAATGCGTTCGCTGCATTGAAAGATTCAATGCGCGAAAACTATGGCAAAAAGGCAGGAACCACAAAAATACCACTGTGGGACTAGAATATCCGTTGCTCCCCTTTCCTTGAACTCCAGCCCCAAAGAACTATGCTTCTTCACTCTGGAAAGGACCAACCGATGAAAACCGACAAAACCTCACGCCGTCGCCTGCTCGCTGGAATGGCAGGGGTTTTGGGCGCTTCGACCTTCGCCAGCAAAACCGCCGCAGCCGTCCTAACGCCTTCTGCATCTGAGGGCCCTTTTTACCCCCTGCCGTCGATGCGCACGCCGGACATCGACAATGATTTGGTCAAAATCACGGGTCTGGTACAAGGCGCGGGCGGAGAGGTCTTCACCCTGCGCGGCACGATCACAAATCGCGACGGACACCCACGCGTCGGCCACCGGATCGAGATTTGGCAATGCGATTTGGATGGCAATTACCAGCACCCAAACGATCCGCGCAGCGCCAACTTTGACCCCGCCTTCCAAGGATTCGGCCACGACATCACCGATCAGAACGGCGCCTACGTCTTTCGCACCATCAAACCAGAGGTCTATCCCGGCCGCACACCCCACATCCACGTCAAGATTTTTGACGGAGCCTCCGAGCTGCTCACCACGCAAATTTACGTCAAAGGCGACCCAGGAAACCCCCACGACAGCCTGTTCAAACGCATGTCAAAGGCCCACGCCGACGCCGTTTCAATGGTATTTGTAAAAGGCGAGACAGGCCCAGAAGCGACGATCAACATCATCATCTGACCCTACCCGTTGGCCACGATTTCCACAGAAATTCGAAAAACTTCAAAACCCGTGACAAATCGCACTGTGGTGCGCATTACCGCGATCTAGTCTGACCTTAGCAACAGCAAAGGAACACGACATGGCCGATGAATTTGAATTTCGCAGCACGAAAAGCACTGACCCAGAAGAAACGTATTTAGAATTCGAACTTAAGAACGTGACAGTTTCGAGTTACAACACCGGCAGCAGCACGGAGAGCAAACCTGTTGATGAGTTCCACGCAAAGGAAACCGCGCCAGATTTCTTCGACGACTTTTTATTCTAAGCAATCTCCCCCAAGAATGTGTTTTTTGATGCACGTTCGATCGAAGCGGTGACGTCTCTCCCCGTCACCGCTTCCAAATCTTCTCAACAAACACGATATTTTTGCCCGCGGACGGCGGCGCTACCGCCCCTCAAAGCGCCATGCCGCAACCATCAACCCCGCCACCAGCATCAGTAAAACCCAAGCAGGCAGCACAGGGGTCTGGCGAATATCCGTCGCCAAATAGGCATTGCGCGGTGTCACGCCCAACCAGCCACGCCCCGCCGCAGATCGCCCTGCACGCACACTGCGCAATCGGGGCTCGCTAACGTCTTCCAACCGCAACACACCACCGCCCGTGGCCGTCAAAATCGGCTCCAGAATATCCGCGCTCGCCATTGTCTGTTCAAATTCGCGCGGCGCAGTTGGGCCAACGGCAATCACCGCATCCAGCTCGCCGTCGCTTAGCCGATACAGCCCGTTTTCTTCGCCTTCAAACTCCGCTGTCCAACGCCCCGGCGACGCCTCGCTTGTTTCCAACTCCACCACGTTTCCATCTGGGCCCGTCACGCTTATCGCGCCACGTTCGGGCGCCAGTGAGCGCCGTGTCACCGTCACCGTATTTCCCTGAACCACCGCCGAAATGCGTTCTTCTTCCAGCTCGGGTTCTTTCATCGTCCAATGGGCCAAACGGCGCAGCATTTCCAACTGCGGGCCGCCCCCTTCAAACCCACGCGACCACAGCCATGCATGATCTGACAACAACATCGCAATGCGGCCTTCATCCACGCGGTCCAGCACCAACAACGGCTTGCCATCAGCCCCCGTCATCACAACGTGGCCCTTGCTTGCCTCGGTATCAATCAGGCGGAACCAACGCCCCCAACCGGGCGTGCCATCCTCCGCCGTCGGGTTTGGCGCGAAGGTATCCAACCCCTCTGTCACGGGATGTCGCTGCCCCAATTCCGAAATCATCGGCGTGAACCCGCGCTCAATCACCTGCGCCGTTGGCTTGGCGGGCAACACCTCGTTTAGCGGCGTGCGCGCAATGCTCTCCACACCCCCGAACGCAGGGCCAGAGGCCACTAAAACCGCGCCCCCACGTCGCACATAATCCGCAACATTCGCCATGTAGCGATTGGGCAAAATCCCGCGACGGCGATAGCGATCAAAGATGATCAGATCAAACTCGTCGATCTTTTCCAGAAACAATTCCCGCGTCGGAAACGCAATCAACGACAGCTCGCGCACAGGCACGCCGTCTTGTTTATCAGGGCTACGCAGGATGGTGAAATGCACCAAATCCACCGCTGTGTCCGATTTCAGCAAATTGCGCCACGTGCGTTCCCCAGCGTGCGGTTCGCCCGAAACCAGCAGCACCCGCAACCGATCCCGCACGCCGTTCACGGATAAAACCGCACCATTGTTGCGATCCGTCAACTCGCCCTCTTCGGGCACAACCTGAAACTGCAACACATTCAATCCACCGTGGGGCAGCGTTAGCGGCAGCTCAAATTGTCGCCCAACCTCCACCACAAATTCCTTTGCCGCGTCCCCATCAATGGAAATGCGCAGTTTGGCTGACCCCGCCACGGCCGCAGGCACCGCGCCTTGATCTTCGACCCGCAAAAACAACGTCACAGGCTCGCCCACAATCGCAAACGCAGGCGCATTCGTGATCACCAATCGGCGGTCCCAATCATCGTTTTCGCCCGTCAAAACCACATGAACAGGTGCGGGAAACGCCTCCAGCATCTTGGAATCGTGTACCTGCCCGTCCGTCACCAAAATCGCACCCGCGATACGGCTTTCGGCCACTTCACTTGCCGCTTTCGCCAACGCGGTCAGGATCATCGAGCCATCATCCGCTGCATTTGGATCGTTCTCAACCTCAACCACACGGGTTTCAAAATCTTTGAGCGAACCAATCTCCGCTTGCAGCGAAGCAACACCTTTTTCGATCTGCGCAGGGCGCACGTCAACCGATTGGCTTTCTGTTTTATCGACAACAACAAAAACGATATTGGACAGGTTTTCACGTTCTTCTTGGCGAAACACAGGCTGCGCCAATGCGGCCATCAAAACGGCCAATCCCGCCAATCGCAACCACCAGCCAGAAAGCCCGCGCCAAATCGCCAGCAGCACAAAAAGCACCGCAATCGCGGCGCAAACGATCAATACAGGCTGCGGAATAAGCGGCGTAAAGGCGATATCGAAATCCATGCTACTGCCCCAACCGATCCAACAGCGCAGGCACGTGCACCTGATCTGATTTGTAATTGCCCGTCAGCACATGCATCACCAAATTCACGCCAAAGCGGATGGCAATTTCGCGCTGCCGCTCGCCTTGTGATCCGCGCCCAACAGGAAACAAAAACCGCCCGTTTTCGCCAATCGCCCACGCACTCGCCCAGTCATTGCCACCAATCACAACGGGGGTCACACCGTCGTTCAAATTGCGAAACGGCATACCTTCTAACTGCTCTGCATCAGGGGGCGCGGCCTCAACCCAAACATCGGCATTGGCATAGCGGCCTGGAAAATCTTGCAGCAAATAAAACGTTCGCGTCAAAACGTGATCTTGGGGCACAGGTTCCAGCGACGGAATATCCAAACTGCGCGCAATCGTCTGCAACCGCTTGCCGTTGGGCGTTCCACCAGAAAGACTGCGGCCAATATTGGCGTCGCGCGTGTCAAACAGGATCATCCCGCCACCGCGCAAAAACGCATTCACCCGCTCCATCGCGCGGTCCGAAGGCACGTTTTGCGTGTCCGAAACGGGCCAGTACAAAAACGGATACAGCGATAATTCACCCGTTTCCAAATTCACCGCAACAGGGGCAACGGGCTCGATGCTTGTACGGCGAAACAGTTCCGTCGAAAGCCCCAGCAACCCCGCGCGCGAAACCTCATCCAGCTTTGAATTTCCCGTTTCAACATAGGCCAATACCGTATTGTTCGCCGCGTTCAAAATCGCCGCCTCATCCTGCGCATCTGCAGGCTGAACAGGCAAAACCGCAAGCGCCAATGCCGCGATCGCACCGCGCATCCACAAGCGCCCGCCAACCAGCAACGTCGCCAAAACATCTATGCACAGCAACGCCAGCGCGGCCATCAACAACCACGCCTGCAACGGCTGTTCCTCTGATCGCGTCAACGACAAAAAGTTCGTTCCGAGCGGCCAACCTGCCGCCTCCAACACGCGATCCTTGGCCACTGCATTCAGCGCCACACGCCGATCCCCGCTCACGTAAACGCCGGGCGGCATATCGTTGCCAAACACGCCGCTTGCCAACCGCGCGCCGTCCACCCCCGCCAACGCAGGGGCATCGCGCAACACGCCAAATCCATCCAAAACCTGCTCAGGAACCCAGATCGTTCCTTCCAGCTCTGCCGCGTCCAAATCAGACGTTCGCGCCGAGATTGCCAAGCGTTCCAGCAACTGCACAAACAGGCCCGACAACGGCAGCGATGACCATTCCGCATTCGCCGTGACATGGAATAAAACTACGCGCCCCGCACCCTGATCTTTGCCCGTCACCAACGGCGTTCCATCCGCAAGATTAGCCAAAACCCGCTCTGCCAAATTTGGGTCAGGCTGCGCCATGACCTGGCTTTCAACAAAAACGTCATTTGGCACATCTAACCCGAAAAACGGGCTGTTTTCAGGGAACTCTTGCAGCGCCTTGGGCGATCCCCAGCTCATCGCGCCGCCAACATTTCGCCCACCAGCGCGCAATCGCACAGGTAGCAATGGATCCTCGCTCGATTGGCCGATTCCACTCGCGGCCAGTCGTGGCCCCGCAAAGCGAACCAACATGCCGCCGCCTTCGACCCATTCTAGAACTGCGCGGTTTTCTTGCGTCGACATTTCACCAACATCCGCCAAAATAATCACATCAGGATTGGCCTGCAAACTGTCTGTGAAATCCGCTTCGATCACATCCGCGGTCGGAACCAACGCCTTGCGCAAAAAATGCAACGGCGAGACCAGAACCGCGCCCTCTTGCTCGGTTCCGCCACCAATCAACGCCACTTTGCGCCGCTGAATGCTGTCATCCGTCACCACAACCGCACCCGCAGATCGCACACCATCCATTACCACACGCTTCACCCGATTGCGCAGCTCGGACGGCAATTCAATCGCCAACTCCACCTCGCGCGCACCTTCATCAAGCGCACCCTCAGCCCGCGCCAGTGATCGCGTAATCCCAGCAGGGTCAGGCCCTTCTGCCAGCACCGAAAACGCACCAGAACCTGCAGCATCCAACCGCAATGCCGTCGTGCTCAGCGCCCCACTTTCAATGCCAATGCCGCGCAATGCAAAAACGGTTCCATCCGCCTCAACCACACTCACGTCACCCTTTTCACCAAACGCCGCCATCAACTCCGCGCGACCCTCCCGCGCCAATCCATCCGACAACCACAGCGTTTCAAACGCCTCCGCCGTACCTGCCGCGCCGATCCAATCCGTGTAATTCGGCTCCCAAGCATTCGGCTCCAAGCCCTCGGCCTTGCTAATCCAATCACCCGCATTCACAAAATTCAGCGGCTTTTCCCCGCGCGGCCCGTCAGACAGCAAAACCACCGTCACAGGGCGCCCGTCCTGCACCGCAAATTGCAGCACCTCGTTCACCTTGTCCTGCCGCGCAGCCCAGCTTTGCGCGCTCGCCCAACTGCCATCCATCGTGATCAACAGCGGTGCGTTTCCCGCCACGCGATCCGTCGGGTTCAACACGGGTTGCGCAAACGCCAAAATCGCCGCTGCGATCGCGGCCATACGTAACAACAACAACCACCAAGGCGTGCGATCAGGGGTCGTTTCGCGATCTTCAAGCCCCAGCAGCAACGAAACCGCAGGGAACCGTCGCCGCAAGGGCGCAGGCGGCACGGCGCGCAGCAACCACCACAGGATCGGCAACGCCAGCAATCCCAGCAACAACGCAGGCACCAAAAATCCGAGCGATCCAAATGCAATCATCGTGCTGGCCCCGCAATCGCATTGTGAATCCACATCAGCGCGCTCTGCGCTGGCTGATCCGTATGATGGCACAGATACATCCAGCCTGTACGCCGCGCCAGCGCCTCTAACTGGTCTTTGCGCTCTGCCAAGCGTTCCAGATAATCATCGCGCAACGCTTTGGCACGACGTGTTTCAAAGCTCAGACCACCGCCCATGCTTTCAAAAATCGTACGCCCATCAAAGGGAAAACTTTCCTCGCTCGGGTCTAGCACCTGCACCAAACATCCCTGCACCCGCTGATCCGCCGCACGGCTTAACGCTGCGATCACGCTCTCCCAGTCGCCCAGAAAATCGCTAATCAGCAGCGCCCGATTGCCCCGGACCATTTCTTTGTTCGGCGGCACACCGTAATCATCGGATGCAGTTTCAACCAACCGCATCGCCATCTTGGTCAACTGACCACGGCCATGTTTGGGGGGTTGCGGGTCTTCCATCAACCCAACGCTTTCGCCTCCCTTCGCTAGCAAAATCGCCGCTGCCAAGCCCAGTATCCGCGCGCGCTCGCCCTTTAGCGGTAAATCCTTGTCGCCGCGATATTGCATGGATGCCGAACGATCGACCCACAAATGCACAGCCTGCAAGTTCTGCCATTCCATCTGGCGCACAAAATGCGCATCGGCCCGCGCCGATCTGCGCCAATCAATTTCGCGCAGCGGATCACCCGCCGTGGCTGGTCGGTATTGCCAAAACTCATCCCCCGGCCCTGCACGTCTGCGCCCATGGGCACCCAAAGAAATCGTCGCCGCCAATTGGTCCGCGCCCGCCATAAGCGCAGGAAATCCGACCGCGGCCTCCTCGGCGTCACGGCGTAATTGGTCTGGCGTTATTTGGGCGGCGTCATTCACGCGGCGGCCTCTGCCCCCATTGTTTGCGCAGTCAGGCGCGATATCAAATCAGCCAGTTTTTCGCCCCGTGCGCGTGCCGCAAAGCCCAGCGCCATACGGTGAATCAAAATCGGATGCGCCAGCGCAATCACATCATCCACAGACGGCGCAAGCCGCCCCTGCACCATCGCGCGCGCCCGCGTTGCCAACATAAACGCCTGCGCCGCACGTGGCCCTGGCCCCCAGCTGACCGCATCGCGCACAAAATCTGGCGCGGTTTCATCTTCGGGCCGCGCAGCACGCACCAAATCCAAGATCGCCTCAACCACCGCATCACCAACGGGCATCCGTCGAACAGCCGCTTGCGCCGCTTGCAGCGTCTCTGGCGTGAACACTTCCTTGGCCTCTGCCTCATCCGCGCCCGTTGTCGCCAACAAGATATCGCGCTCCGTATCGCGGCTTGGAAAGCCCACATCAATCTGCAGAATAAACCGATCCAATTGCGCCTCTGGCAACGGATAGGTGCCCTCCTGCTCAATCGGGTTTTGCGTCGCCAAAACATGGAACGGCGCGGGCAAATCATATTCCACCCCCGCGATTGTCACCTGTCGTTCCTGCATCGCTTGCAACAGGGCGGATTGGGTTCGTGGCGAGGCACGGTTAATCTCGTCTGCCATCAACAACTGGCTAAACACAGGGCCTTTCAAAAACCGAAACGCCCGCGCCCCATCATCATTGCTCTCTAAAACTTCCGATCCCAGAATATCCGCTGGCATCAAATCTGGCGTAAATTGCACGCGGTTGGTGTTAAGCCCGAACACTGTCCCCAATGTGTCGACCAGCCGCGTTTTCGCCAACCCCGGCGCACCAACCAACAACGCATGGCCACCACACAACAGCGCAACCATCGCATTTTCAACAACTTGTTCCTGTCCGATGATCCGTTTGGCGATCCACGCGCGGGAATTCCCCAACAGAACCGAGGCTTTATCAACCTCCTCCGCCAAACTTGCCAATTCGCTTGCATTCTGGGACATGAACCATACCTTTTATCTGGGGCGCCAACAGGCCGTTGAAACCATTTAGAACCAATTAATGCGGCAAGGACAAATGACAAATCCGAAAGACAGTGAAATAATCGCTAAACCGAGTGCGGACAGCATAGCGCAATCCGTCTCGGCTGCATCGAAAAAGGGGCCACCGCCCGTGCATTTGTGGAATCCGCCATTTTGCGGCGATCTCGACATGCGTATCGCGCGCGATGGAACGTGGTTTTACCTCAACTCCCCGATCGGCCGCAAACCGCTGGTAAAGCTGTTTTCCAGCATCATTCGCAAAGACGGCGACGATTATTTCCTTGTCACACCAGTGGAAAAAGTCGGCATCATCGTGGATGACGCCCCCTTCGTTGCCATTGATTTCGAAGTAGAAAACGCTGGCCCCGATCAGACCCTAACCTTCACCACCAACGTGGACGATGAAGCCGTCGCAAGCTTTGAGCAGCCCATCCGCGTTGTGCGTGATCCAGAAACAGGCGAACCCAGCCCCTACATCCTGATCCGCACCAACCTAGAAGCCCTGATCGACCGCAAATCCTTCTACCGTTTGGTCGATCTGGGCGTTCACGAAGACCTAAAAGGCGAAAACTGGTTTGGCGTACGCTCAAACGGCGTGTTTTTCCCGATAATACCGTCAGCCGAGCTGGAGGGGTAAATGTACGAAACTGGCCACCTTCACCTCGTCTGCGGCCTCATTTGCGCGGGTAAATCTACGCTGTGCAATGCTTTGGCCGCACAACCGAACACTGTTCTTCTTAGCGAAGATCACTGGCTCAAAACGCTCTACGGTCCAGAAATGCAAACTGTGTCGGACTATGTGACCTATTCCAAACGCCTGCAAAATCTGCTCACATCCCACGTTGCAAACCTTCTGCAATCTGGCACCACTGTCGTGCTCGATTTCCCCGCAAACACGCTCAAACAGCGCAGCTGGCTCATGGCCGTGATCGAACAAGCAAACTGCCAGCATACTCTACACGTCTTGGATGTTCCGATTGAGGACTGCAAAACCCGTCTCTTCAAACGAAACGCTCAAAGAGCTCATCAGTTCACCGTTTCAGAAGAACAATTTGATCGGTTTTCAGCGCATTTCGTTGCGCCCAGCGCATCCGAAGGCTTCAACATAGAAACCCACCAACCCTAACATCACTCCGCCACCAAAACCTCACGCCAAGCATCGCCGCGCTGCGCCACAACAACACCAATCGCCAAAACCGCCGCGCCCAGTGCCTGCATCCAATCCCAACTGCCGCCCAGCGCCAGAACGATCAGCATCACATAAAACGGTGTCGCGTTCAGGTGAAACGACGCCATCCCGATCCCCAATTTTGCCACACCCAAAATCCAAAATATTTGACTAATCGCCAGCCCACAAAACGCGTAAATCAACAGCATCAACAGGCCGTAACCGTCCATCACACCAACTTTGGTGCCAGCCCAGCCAAACACCATAAACAGGCTCCACACGATCAAATTAAACCCCGTCGCCCCGACCAACGTGATCGTCGCCTGCCCCATATTGCTCATGCCTGGCAGGTTTTTCACTGCCGCCCGCGACGCCCATGCAAACACAAACGTCCCACAAATTCCGATAAACGCGCCCAGCCCAAATCGGCTGTCGGCCAGCGATGCACCCGATGCAACGATGCCCCCAACCAACACCAAAATCACCCCCAGCAAAAACGATCCCGTCAGCCGCCGTCCATCCAACACGACCTCTAGCATCACCGCTGCCACAGGCATCATCGCCGCCACCAACGCCGCCGTCACCGCATCCGTCAACGACTGCACCACCAGCAAAATCAACGTACCCGTGCCAAACCCGATGCCGCCAATCACCAACCCACGCCCCCAAGGCGCACGGCGTGCCTTCGCCAATCCATCCATGAACAGCCAAATCGGCACCAACAGCGCAGAACTCATCACAATGCGAACCGCGCTTAACGAAATCGGCTCCCAGCTTTGCAACAACACATCCGCCGCAGGAAATCCCATCGCAAACAGCACCATCGCCAGCACACAAACGCCGTGCCCACGCGCGGCATCACTGCCACCTACTGTCTCAGATTTTTCCAAATTATTGCCCAGTTCAATAAGAGCCTGAACTTACATTCACGCCTCACAACGCACCCGTCGCGTCGCATTGCGACACCAAAGTCGCAAAACAACCCAAACTATTTTTTGTTTCTTAAATATCCAAATTCAGCTGCCGCAAAACGCGCAGCCCCATCAATCATGCCAAGGCCCATTCACCTTCACACCCACGTCTTCACCAATCGCATCCACCCGCTCAAACGTGTGCGCCCCAAACCGATCGCGCAATCCTTGGATCATGTTCGCCGTCGATGTTTCCGTGCGGCTGGCATTGTAATACGACATCGCCGCATACATCGCAGGCACCGCCAATCGCGCACTAACTGCCATCCCAACAACGCTCTGCAACGCCTCTGCGTTTTCCTGCATCAACGCTTTAAACTTTGGCGCAAAGAACAGCCGCCGTGCGCCGTCTTCCTCAAACGCCTCCGACATATCATCGAGCAAGACAGACCGAATGATACAGCCCGCACGCCAAACCCGTGCAATCGCCGCCAAATCCAGATCCCAGTCAAACGCGTCAGACGCCCTTCGCAACACTTCAAACCCTTGCGTGTACGCGCAAATCTTCGCGGCAATCATCGCCTTTTCCAACGCGGCAATACCGCCAGCACGATCCCCCGCATCGCCGCGATCCACCGCGCCAAACGCCGCCGCGCCCGCAACACGCCCTTCCAAATCAGCCGAGATGTTGCGCGCTTCAACCGCCGCCTGCATCATGCTGGCAGGCGCGCCCAAATGCAGCGCCTCGATCACCGACCAACGCCCCGTTCCCTTTTGCCCTGCCCGATCCAAAATCATATCCAGCATCGCGTTATCCGTTTTCGGATCATCCGCCCGCGCCACCTCGGCGGCAATTTCCACCAAATACGAATTTAGCGGCCCGCCCATCCAGCCGGCAAACACATCGCCCACGGCCTTGGCATCCATACCCCAACCATCGCGCATCACGCCGTAACTTTCTGCGATCATCTGCATGTCTGCGTATTCAATGCCGTTGTGCAGCATCTTGATGAAATGCCCCGATCCACCCGGCCCAAACCAATCGCAACACGGATCGTCTTCAAACTTTGCCGACGCATCCTGCAACGGCCCCTTAACCCGCGCCCAACTGTCCTTGGAACCACCCACCATAATCGCAGGCCCGTGGCGTGCACCCTCTGCGCCGCCCGAAATCCCCATGCCCAAAAACATCAGCCCCTTGGCCTCCAACTCCGCCACATACCGCTCTGTGTCTTTGTAGTAAGAATTGCCCAAATCCGCGATCAAATCGCCCTTATTCAGCAACGGCGACAACGCCCCGATCACACTATCGAGCGGCTTGCCTGAGGGCACCAAAACCAGCACTGAACGCGGGCTTGGCAAGCTGTTCACAAACGCCGCTTCATCGGCACAGGCAATCAAATCGCCCGTCAAATCAGCACCCGCCACTACGACCTCCTCGGATTTCGCCAATGTGCGATCCAACAGGCTGACTGAATGGCCCTCTTCGGCCAAATTCAACGCAAATTCGCGCCCCATAACGCCGATTCCGACCAAACCAATATGTGCCATTGCGAACTCCGTTTCTGTTTGCCCCATCTTTGCGCTCATCCGTAACTTGTCCAGCGCAAAACCTAACTTTCCGTAACGCAATGATTGACCCACAAGTGACCATTGCTTACAACACTTGCATGGGAGAGGTTCTTAAACTTAAACGCGGCGACCTGCGCGACGCGTTGATCGAATACGCTTTGCAAGCGACAAAGGACGGCCACATCGAGGTCATGTCTTTGCGCCAAGCTGCGCGTGATCTCGGGGTTTCTTCTGGCGCAGTCTATCGCCATTTTGCCGACAAAGACACGCTGCTCGCAGAAATTGTCAAAATCGGTTTCTTTGATCTGCGTGACAAATTCGTGACCATTCGCCCCGAAGGTGCAATCGCCAAATCACAGCAACAGGCCATCGCGCGGTGCCGCGCCACCTGTCGCACCTACATAATGTTTGCGCATGAAAACAACGCGTTATGGCACATGATGTTTGGCCGTGTTGGCATGGCGTGCCGCGACGAGCTGATGCAAGATCCCGAACTCAGACGCTACACACCCTTTGATGTTGGTCGCGAATTGGGCCGCGATCTGCACCGCGTTGGCCTACTCGATCACGAGCCTGATATTTCCGACAACCGTTACATCTGGTCCGCGATCCACGGCGCCGCCGACCTTGCACAATCAGGCGCACGCCTTGATTCTGATCATTTGGATCAAGTGATCGAGGACACGGTCCAGCGCAATATGCGCATGCTCGGCATTGATCTTACCGTTATCGAAAACTGATATCGAAAACTGAGTTGCCGCGCGCACCGACCCGTGCAAAGTTACCCCCATGAAAACCATCGCCACCCTCCCCGACCTCGAAGCGCTCTATGATGATGCAGCGCCCGCCTCCCTGACCAAAGTCACCAAGGTCATCACGCCCCACTACCGCACGTGGATTGAGGCCTGCCGCTTTACCATCCTCTCCACGGTGGGCGAAGCAGGCACAGATGCCTCTCCGCGCGGCGATGATGGCCCTGTCGTACGCATCCAAGACCCGAAAACCATCCTCATGCCCGATTGGCGCGGCAACAACCGCCTCGACAGTTTGCGCAACATCGTCACCGATCCGCGCGTCTCGCTCATGTTCTTAATTCCGGGCGAAAAGAACGTGGTCCGCATCAACGGCACCGCCAAGCTGACGGCCGATCCCAGCGTAACGCAAACCTTCGCGCAAAAAGGCATGCACCCCAAAACCGTCATCGTCATCACGGTTGGCGAACTCTATTTCCAATGCGCCAAAGCAATCCTACGATCCCGCCTTTGGGACGGCGTGGATGACACGCTCAACATCCCCACCGCCGGTGATCTGCTAAAAGAAATGCAGGCGGATTTTGACGGGAAAACCTATGACGATGCCTATGTGACACGCGCAAAAGCGACGATGTGGGGATAGGCGCCTAAAACGACGTCCTGTAAACCACGGCAACGCTCAATAAATCGTCGGTAGGGCACTGGAAATTTATCTGATGTCTCGCTGGAGCAAGGCCGCAATACGTTTTGGTACTACATCCAAAGGCAACACACCTTTTTTGCGGGCATAGGGTAACACCCCTGCCATCGTTGGTGGCAAAAGCTGAAAGACCGCTCTCGAAACACGCCGCATACCCGGCTTTTCGCCTCTATGCAGCGTCGCAAACCCATAGAAAAGATCGTCGCCGTGGTTTTGCGTACCTTCAAAGAAGCAGGTGCCAAGGAAAAATGAAGGAGATCGTTTTGAATACATTAACGAGAACCCATCAGATGCTCGTGTAACGATGCCCGAAAATTCGCGCCCGTTGCGCCCGTAAATGGCCGTGTTGCTTTGAAACGTCGGCGCAACCTCATATCCCTTGCAGGTTCGCACATTTCCCACGGTCTTGACTTGCAACATAAGAACGACAGCATCTGTGTTGTTAGAAAATGCCAAGCGCCAAATAAGATGAAGCCCATCAGGCAACTGTGATTGTGGTACATTGCAATCCAACCCACCAATATTCATATCCAACGGAATTTCTTCTGCAGTTTGGGTCAGCGGCCCCCCAGAAACATGCGACATCGCCTTGGCAATCTGCTCTTTTGACAAAGGCTCGACATATATCCGCGCGTCTACGCCGAAGTACTCACACAACGACTTCAAAACAGCAGGTTTCGGAAAAGATTCTCCATTTAAAAACCGATTATATTGAACACGGTTGATATCGATATCTCGCGCTACAGCAGATACGTTTCCCCGTAACCCGCTTAGAATCCTAAGATTATTTCCAAAAACAAGAGAAATGCTCACACTGAAACCCCAATCACAATCAGTTGAAACAAATTTGTATCAAAAACGCCGAGTGGCGTCACGTTAATGTTCAATATTTCAGATAAATGTAACAGGTTTCCCAACCAGAAATTGGTAGTCCACGCCATGTATACGGTCTTACTCACCTATACGCGTCCTACATCAATACCCCTACATTGGTGTCGGTCGTCGGTGGGGGAATCTTGCATATGGACTTGTCGCCATAGAAACCTGTCCAGCAAATTCCTTCACCGGCACTTGTTCCTCAAAACCATTGCATTGTGATTGTGCCGCACTAGAGATTTGCAAGGATGTCACGGTCAAGAATTCTACAGAGAGCCTTGGTTAGAAGCGGTAATCTAGGTCTCAATGTCAGATTGAAACTCGATCTAAATCCATCCAAGTCATATCAATGCGCCTCGGCCCCTGCGCTTTATCCAGATGCCTCATTTCAATTGAAGTGACTCCTGACACAGATTTCTTTTTTCCCATTTGATTAAACCCAAATAGATTTTGAAATTACCAAAGGTGGATAAACCCATGGAATTTAATACGAGCAACTTGGTTCGCGTTCTGAATGCCTTGATGGATGCCGATATCAAATATGAAATGAACGGAATGGTCGGAAAAGTCAGAAACCTTGCTGGCACCGAACCCGATGAAATACACCAGCTCGATTGTTCTGGCTTCGTTGAATACGTGATTTTCAAAAGCACCGTCCACAACGTGAACATGCCCTCAGGAAGCAGACGACAAAGATCGTTCATTGAAAGAGGCCACACGGAAGTAGATTACGCGAGCAACGCCCCGCTGATCGACAACACCGTTCGCGTCGGATTTCGCGATGCCGAACACGAAGGGCACGGCAAAGAGCGGCATCGAACAAAGGCAGGGCACGTTTGGCTTGTTGTGAACGGCACAACATTCGAATCCACGTCACGTGGCGGGCGACGCAAAGGGCCAAAATGTTTTGAATGGAGCGCGCGCACCCGCCAAGCCGATCACTTCTTCACTTTAGGACCAGCCCCCAATTTCGCAGCGAGCTATGCCTTTCTGGCGCTCCAACAAAATGGATTCTCTTGGCTTGAATAGGCCCTAATGCGCTTCCGCCCAGTTCTTCCCTTGTCCCGCGTCCACAATCAACGGCACATCAATTTGCACGGCGGGCATCGCGGCCCCTTCCATCACGCCTTTCACAACCGCAATCGTTTCCTCAACTGCCGCCTCTGGTACTTCGAACAACAATTCATCATGCACCTGCAACAACATCCGCGCAGGCAAATGCGCGGTCGCCGCTGGCATTCTGATCATCGCACGGCGAATAACATCCGCCGCCGTTCCTTGGATCGGCGCATTGATCGCGGCGCGTTTTGAAAACCCGGCGTGCGGACCCTTGGCGTTAATCTCGGGGGTGTGGATTTTGCGCCCAAACAGCGTTTGCACAAACCCCTGTTCCTTAGCGAACGCCACCGTATCATCCATGTAGCCCCGAATGCCTGGAAAGCGTTCAAAATACTTATCAATAAACGCCTGCGCGTCCTTGCGGGGAATCCGCAAATTCCGCGCCAGCCCGAACCCTGAAATCCCGTAAATCACGCCAAAGTTAATCGCCTTGGCCTGCCTGCGCACATCAGGGGTCATCTCATCCAGCGGCACATCAAACATCTGGCTCGCGGTTAGCGCGTGAATATCAATCCCATCCGCAAACGCCTGTTTCAACTCAGGAATATTCGCAATATGCGCCAAAATCCGCAGCTCAATTTGGCTGTAATCGAGCGCAACTAACACATTGCCCTCATCCGCCACAAACGCCTCCCGAATTTTGCGTCCCTCTTCGGTGCGGATCGGAATATTCTGCAAATTCGGATCGGTTGAGGCCAACCGCCCCGTGCTCGCCCCCGCAATAGAATACGACGTGTGCACCCGCCCCGTATCGGCGTTAATATGGTTCTGCAACGCATCCGTATAGGTCGATTTCAGCTTAGACATCTGTCGCCAATCTAGCACTTTTCCAGGCAATTCGCTGCCCTCTGCCGCCAAATCTTCCAGCACATCCACACCCGTGGAATACGCACCCGTTTTGCCCTTTTTGCCGCCCTGCAACCCCATTTCATCGAACAGGATTTCACCCAACTGCTTGGGCGAACCCACATTAAACGAGCGTCCCGCCAGCGTGTGGATTTCATCTTCCAGCCCAGCCATCTTTTGCGCAAAATTATTCGACATGCGGGAAAGATGATCGCGGTCCACCTTGATCCCGTGCATTTCCATTGTCGCCAGCACCGGCACCAGCGGTTTCTCCAGCGTTTCATACACCGTCGTCACTTTGCTGACGTGCAACTTGGGCTTAAACATCTGCCACAATCGCAGCGTGATATCCGCATCCTCGGCGGCATATTTCACTGCCTCGTCAATCGGCACCATATCAAACGTCTTGGCCGATTTCCCCGTCCCCAGCAGCGTCTTAATGCTGATCGGTTTATGATCTAAATACCGCTCACTTAACGCGTCCATGCCGTGATTGTGCATCCCACCGTGCAGCGCGTACGACAGCAACATCGTGTCCTCAATCGGCCCAATCTCCACACCCTGCCGGCGCATAATCTTTAGATCATATTTCATGTTCTGGCCGATTTTCACAATCGCTTCGTCTTCCAAAACAGGTTTCAGCATCGCAATTGCCTCGGCAGCATCCATCTGCCCTTCGGCCAGCGCCGCACCGCCAAATAAATCGCCTTCGCCGTCTTTATGGGCTAGCGGAATGTAACAGGCCTCGCCCGCTTCCACGCTCAGACAAATCCCCACCAGATCAACGACCATTTCATCCAGACCCGTGGTTTCCGTGTCAAACGCAACCCAACCACGCTCGCGAATGCGATCAATCCAAACCTGCAACGCACCCGCGTCGCGCACGCATTCATATTTCTCTGCATCAAACCCAGCCACCGCAGCCGCCGCCAGTGGCGCCGCGCCCTCTGGCTCCTCAATGACAGGCGCATCCACACCCAGTTTTGCTGCAATCCGCTGCGTTAACGTGCGAAACTCCATCTCTGCCAAAAACGCCAAACAGATCTCTGGATCGGGGTCTTTCACTTCCATATCGGCGAAATCAACACCCTCCAGCGGCGTATCCAACCGCAATGTCACCAAATCGCGGCTCACCCGAATTTGATCCGCATTATCAATCAAGGATTGGCGGCGTTTGGGCTGTTTAATCTCGCCCGCGCGCTCCAACAACGTATCCAGATCACCATATTCGTTGATCAACAGCGCCGCCGTTTTTATCCCGATCCCAGGCGCACCTGGCACGTTATCCACGCTATCCCCCGCCAATGATTGCACATCAATCACGCGATCAGGCTTCACGCCAAACTTCTCTTCAACTTCCTCCACACCGATGCGCTTGTTCTTCATCGCATCGAGCATTTCGACCCCGCCGCCAACCAGCTGCATCAAATCTTTATCGGACGAAATCACCGTCACCCGCGCACCCGCATCGCGCGCCTGAATGGCCAGCGTCGCGATGATGTCATCCGCTTCAAAACCAACCGCTTCGATGCAGGATAAATTAAACGCTCGCGTCGCGTCGCGCGTCAGCGGAAACTGGGGTACCAAATCTTCGGGCGCAGGCGGGCGGTTCGCTTTATATTCTGGATATAGGTCAGATCGAAACGTCTTGCCCTTGGCATCAAAGATCACCGCACAATGGGTCGGCGCATCATGGCCTTTGTTATCCTCAACAAATTTATACAGCATGTTGCAAAAACCCGCGACCGCACCGACGGGAAGCCCATCCGACTTACGTGTAAGGGGTGGTAGCGCATGATACGCGCGAAAAATAAAACCCGAGCCATCTATTAAATGCAGATGGTGCCCTTTACCAATGTTGCTCACGTGCCTACCTCTAAGAAGAACCCAATTTGTCAGGTCCAGCCTAAATGAACGCCAAAGCCTTTGCGATAGCCATTTTATGTTTCACCGCCCCGTTTGGGGCAACGGCGCAAGAAACCTGCAATCTTGCGCCCGACAACCCCGAAAACTGCGCCCGCTTTGTCGGTTGCTTTAACGAGGGCGAAACTGTGATCTCAGGCACATCACGCGGCTGGGAAACGGGCACACTTTACGGTGAAACCCCCGAAGGTCTGACGTGTTCAGGCACATGGGAATTTGACGGCTTTGTCGAAAAAGGCGAAGGCAAGATCACCTGTAGCGATGGCGACAGCGTTGACATCAACTTCTTCACGCGCGGTGACACCACCCAAGCCATAACAGGGGTCGCGATAACCGAACAAGGCAAACGACTGCGACTTTGGGCCAGCCCCGACTTACCCGCATTTTTCAAAGAACAATTCCCAGACGCCGCGCATTCCGGATATCAATGCGGCGACGCATGGATGCCGATGCCCAAGATTTTCCCCGAAGCGCCAGCCGCCGTGCCCGCTGATTAGACCTGCCTGCTGATTAAATGGGCTTAATGCCCCGCGTCGGCACCGTCTTTGACCACAAACTTGCAATCGCAATACGGGCATTCCACCCAACCGTGTTCCGTAGGAATTTGCAGCCAAACACGCGGGTGCCCGCCCTCGCCGCCATCACAGGCCACACGGTAGCTGTCTACTTCTTTGGTCTCTGGTGCGTCCGTGCTCATATCCAAAACTCCGATGAATGGCGTTGTGTCTTATTTTCAGGAAAGCGGCGTATTTGCAAGACTGATCCGCGCAACATTTAACTGCGCTCCACCATCCGCCCTGTCGATGCACCACCCAAGATATGCACATGCAGATGGGGAACCTCTTGCACCCCGTGCTCGCCAGAATTTGAAATCATCCGATACCCGTCACCGCCATCAGGGCTCACGCCCAGCGCATCGCAAACTTTGCCGATAGTGCGGGTGAAATCCAAAACCTCTGCGTCCGAAGCGCTTGCCGCGAAATGGTCGAAATTCACATACGCCCCTTTCGGGATCACCAAAACATGTTCGGGCCGCGCAGGCTGAATATCGCGAAACGCCAAACAATGATCGGTTTCCATCACAGTTGTATTCGGAATTTCCCCGCGCAAAATTTTGGCAAAGATATTTTGATCATCATACTCATAGGCCATCTGCCAAATCCTTAATCTGCAAACAAGAAAGGCGTATGCGCAATTTCGCGGGCCTTATCTTCGGTGACATCCATAAACGCAGAAATCTGCATCGTGTTTTCTTCGGGTTCATTGCGATCCGAGATGGAATAGAAATTCGGATAATTCCGATCCCGTACCGCGTTGCTCTCATAGGCGAAATCCATGCGGATCGTCGGCACGATGCGTTTGATCGTGTCCTCCGAACTAGTTGGCCCCGCCAGCCCCGTTCGTATCGCATGACCGCGCAAATACTCGTCGTCAAAACTACAGGCCAACTCCAACATCCGCGTGGTGCAGCGATCCGAATAGAAATCCTCTAACAACTCCACATTTGCCGGGTCCGCACAGATCATCAGACGATCCGTGAAAGATCGCTCAAACAACAACCGCATCACCGCGCGTCTATGGCGCGCGCGTTTTTCCAATGTGCGCTCAATGCCGCCCATATCGGGCATCGCCGTGTCTTGTTCATCAAACAAATAGGCATAGCTGCGAATGCCCGTGGCCTGTTCGGCTGCATGCACCAGTCGTTTAGCCACATGCCACTTTTTACACACCACAATCAGCAATTCGCGTTCCCGCCCAATCGTGCTTTCCCGCTCCCAGAACCGCGTTGCAAACCGCCGCCCTTCGCGCCCCCGCGTTGTTAGGAACTTGTGCAAAACGCGCCCTTCGTTGGTCAGGTTCAGCTCCACATCGCCGCCAGAATACAGCCGCCCCAGTTTGTCCTTCAGATCATGCGCCTCAGCCGAGATTTTGCGCGCAAACAGGCTGTCTTGGGACAACAGGAAATCATATTGATCGTTAAAGAATGTCACCGGCATCCCGTAATCCGAAAACATCAGGAACGTCAGCGTGCGGTTTACGATTTCTTCTTTTGGCACCAAATGCAGCACGACGGTCTGGAAAAATGTCTCATCAGGGATCCACGTGGTTTTGAAAAACTTGATCACATCTTTGCGCTCTTGCACAAATTTCAAAACCGCCTCGACCGTGCGACGGCGCAAACACCACCACTGTGACCCGATCTTCATGCTCAACCCTTTGGGCACTTCGCGTTTTAGCCCCAGCGTTTTTTGCAGTTTGTAAGTGTTGTAAAACAGTGCTTTGTTTTCGCGTTCGTTGAAAAAATGTCGGTAATGCAACCGATCCTCTTTCATCCCCGTCTTGATCCAATCACTTTCGAAAAAGTCATTGCATTCAATGAAATCGACGTCGTTTTCATCCAGAAAACGGTGGGTATAAGACGCGGGCTTAATTGCCATGCAATCGCCTGACACCATGTAAAAATGGGTCGCATCGGGAAACGCATCGTTTGCTGCTTTCATCGCATTCAGCGACCCTTGCACCAACGACCATTCGCCCCACCCACAACTAACACGTTTGGCAAAAACAACATTCGGATTATCCCCGAGCGCCGTGGTGATCTGCGCATAGGCCGCGCTGTCAGCACTCGCATCAAAGTGGATCGCGATACAATCGCCCACAGATGTCAGGCCCTCGGCCTGTTGAATGATCGCTTCAGGGTCTTTGTGACACAAAAGAATATAGGCAATTTTTGCCATTGGTGCTGCCGCCCGCTTTTTGTACTGCTACCTCGTTACCCGTCTATCTTTAAAAATTGCCCCAATAAACACTTTTTCTTGGCAATCTGTTGTCTAAAAGGTAGATCATACGAACAGACCAAAGCGCAAAAGCGCGGCAAAGCAGGAGTAGAGAGTATGGGCTTACCAGGAACCTGGATGACCGAAAGCGAAAGCATGGCGTACCGCGTTGTGCCCAAATGTGCGTGTTCGACCATCGGGCAAATCATGTTCTACTCCGATCATGGCCGCTTTTTTGATGGCGATATCCACGACAGCACCGAAGGGTTGCACAAGTGGTCTCAGGAACATTCCCAAGGCCCGATCACGGATCGTGTCACGGCCCAAGACACCTATACATTCACCTGCGTGCGCAATCCCTACACTCGTATCTTGTCGTCCTTTTTTGATAAAATTTGCGGCATTCAGCGCAACGGTAAACGCTATCGCGGCAACCTTGTACCAAACATTATCCGCAAATATGGCGTAGAAGTTGAGGGCGATTTCGATCAAATCCAATCCTTCCGCCGCTTCCTTTTGTTTGCGCGCGACACCATCAAATACCGCCGCCCGATGGACCCAGATATCCACTGGTCCGCGATGGCAGGTCACGCGTCCACGCTGGTGATTAATGGTGGTAAATACGATAAAATTATCACAACCGAGAATTTCAAAGAGGGCATGAAAGACGTTTTGAAAAACATCGAGGTCAAACACGACGTCGATGTCGACAACATGCCCCGCTTTAACGAATCCGAAGGCCACGGCCCAAAACGCGCCCACCCAGTGGAGGATTACTTCGACGATCTGTCCATGCACATGGTCTATGAAATCTACAAACGCGATTTCAACCTGTTCAAATACGACGCAACAGACCCCAGCCGCAAAGAAGCGCTAAGCGAGCCCGACATGGAAGAAATCTACGCTAAATTGGGCGATAATTAGGGCTAGTTAATCTTCGAGAAAATACAAAAGCCGCGCTTATCAGTGCGGCTTTTTCTTTGCTTGCGTCGCCTAAAACCCATACCCAAACCGCGCCACGTCATCGGCGAACAGTTCGCCCACCAACGTGCGATCCCCGTCCGAATAATACCCCTGATACGCCCCGCGATCCGACCTGTTTTCATGTGGAACCAACCCCAACCGAACACCAATCGCATCTTCCAGAATTTCCACATCCTGCGCCAAATGCTCCAACCGAATGTACAAATTACACCGATCAACGCCCGTTTGATCACTCACGTACCGCGCCGCGCCATCATTCGCCATCATCGCTTGCGTTAAGCCGTCATTCAGAAACGGTGAAAACCCCACGCTTTTCGCAAGCGCCACATGGGGATGATCGAACGTCTGATCCTTCAGCCAGTGATAATAACTCACCATCCGATCCCAAGGATTGCGCACCAACGTAAAGACGAAATAGTTCTCCATCTGCGCCTGATCGACCAATCCATAGACATCCGCCAGCTTTGAATGTTTCCACAACCGCCCCGAGGTTTGCACATCCTTCAACCGCTTGCGCCGCTGCTTGGCCTTGGGCGTATCGCCCACCAGCACATCATCCTTCATCGCCTTGCCTTCCAACGCGAGCGCCAGCGACGTCCCTCCAGTTTTAGGGATATGCACGAAAATATACTTGCGACCGAGGGAAATAATCATGCCTAAACCTAGGCCTCTGCACTGCGCAGCGCAATCACAGCGCCCGACACAATGATCATCGCAATCCCGATCATGCTCAAAACACCCAGACTATCGCCAAACAAAACAAAGGCCCAAAAGCTCGCAAATATCAGGAAACTATATTCAAAAATCGAAATGTAACTGGTGTCCCCCACCTGATACGCCCGCGTCAGCATCGACACGGCGATCATCGAAAACACCGCCTGAACGATGGTCCATTTCCAAAACACCGCAGTTGGTTCAACCCAGCCCGTGCCAACAAAACTAACGCCATCGCCTAGTCCAGCGGCCATAAGACCCAGCCCAATTGCACCCAAAACCCCAAGCGCGAAAAAGAACCAAAACAGCAGCGTCACAGTGTCTTCGCCCACGCATAAATACCGCGTGCTCAGCGCCGTTAACGCCCATGTCACGCCGGCCAGCATCGGCAACACCGCAATCACCTGCAACGCGCTGAAATCCAGTTGCAGCACCATCAAAACGCCCGCAAACCCGACAACCGCCGCCACAATGCGCCAAATGCCAATCCGCTGGCCGAAAAACAAAACCGAAAACAGCAGCACGAACAATGGCGCGGTGAACAGGCCTGCACCGACTTGTGCAATCGGCAAAACAGCCAACGCGCCGAAATACACGCCCATTGAAATCGCACCACACACAGATCGCACCGCAACACCGCGCCAATTGCGCGGCTTGATCCGCCACCCAAACATCATCGCCAACGGGATCAACGCCCCACACACCATGCAGGAACGCAGAAAATGGAACTGCCAAAGCCCCGCCTCGCCCGCGATGATTTTGACGTAATTGTCGACCAACCCAATGATCGCCATACACCCCACCATCAACATCGCCCCTTGGGGCGTGTTCGTCTGCACCGTTGTCATCTGGAAATTCCCAACTAAACTCACGGCATCTACCCACAACCGCTCACGTCAGGCAACACCCATGCGCCCACAAACCTTTGGTGACGTCACCATCCACCGCATACTCGAAATCGAAGGGCCGTTCACACGCCCCGATGCCGTGTTCCCAAACGCTACACCAAAGGCGCTTGAACCTGATATGCACTGGCTGATCAACCACGCCATCTGTGCGGACACGGGCAAACTGATCCTGCCGATCCAGTCCTACGTCGTGCAAACGCCAGACCACACCATCCTGATCGACACTTGCGTCGGCTGCGGGAAAACCGACGATTTCCCCGATTGGAACAACCGCGATGACGACACATGGTTGCGCAACTTGCGCGCCGCAGGTTTTGCAGTTGAAGACATCGATTTCGTTTTCTGCACCCACCTGCATTCCGATCACACAGGCTGGAACACGCGCCTGCTTGATGGGCGTTGGGTTCCCACTTTCCCAAACGCGAAATACATCCTTTCACGGGTCGAGGTCGCCAACGCCGAGGCAAAAGGATCGAACACCTACAAACAAAACGTCGCTCCCATCCTTGAGGCTGGCCAAGCCCAACTCGTAGAAACCGACTTCGCCCTAAACGATATGATCCACCTCTCCCCCACGCCTGGTCACACAGCAGGCCACGTTTGCGTCCACATTCATTCAAACGGCCACCACGGTGTGATGATCGGCGATGCCATGCACAGCCCGATCCAGCTTGCCCACCCCGATTGGTCAATGATCTTTGACGACGACATGGAACTGGCCGCAAAAACTCGCCAATCCCTGCTCGACTCTCTGTGCGAAACCAAAACCATGGTCTTCACCGCACACCTGCCATCCCCCTCCGCAGGCCGCGTCACCGCACACCCCGACCGCCCGTTTGATTTCAAATACGTTGAAAAGGATTAACCATGACCACCGATCTAAAGGTCATCGGCACAGGGTTTGGGCGCACGGGCACGGATTCCATGCGCGAAGCCCTCAACCTCCTCGGTTTTGGCCCCTGCCACCACATGCGCAGCCTGCTGGAGGACAAAGCTCATCAAAACGACTGGCGCGATTTCGTCGCAGGCGGCCCGTGCAACTGGGATACCCTGCTAAATGGCTCCAAATCCTGCATTGATTGGCCAACCGCCCATTTCTGGCCCGAACTCATCGACAGGTTTCCAAACGCCAAAGTCCTGCTGACGTGGCGCACCGCCGAAAGCTGGTGGGCAAGTTTTGAGAAAACCGTTCTACCCATGATCCTTGAAGCCAGCAAAAAACCAATCCAGCCCCCCGGCAGCCAACTGATCTTACAACAGGTCTTTGCCAATAAACCCCCGACCCGCGACCACTGCATCGCCACCTACAACGCCAACGTCGAGCGGGTCAAAGCCACCGTCCCTGCCGAGCGCCTGCTTGTCTACAAAATCGGCGATGGTTGGGGCCCACTGTGCGCCCACCTCGATGTGCAAGTCCCCGATCAACCCTTCCCACGCTCCAACTCCACCGCGGAATTTCACACTGGTATCGGCGCAAAATAATGACCAAACGCGCCCTTATTCCCGATGCTGCACGCCCCGCGGCTGAACAACTCAAAATGTCACCAGGTATCTTATCAGGCGATCATGTTTTCCTAACTGGCGTCACTGGCAGCGGCTCCACAGGCGACATGCCGTCCGATCCCGAAATCCAATTCCGCAACGCATTTGCCAAAATCGGCGCAGTTCTTGCAAAGGCTGACCTGACATTTGATCACATCGTTGAAATGACCAGCTATCACATCGGCCTGCGCGATCATTTCGATCTGTTCGACCAAATCCGCCTCGACCACCTGTCCGAACCCTACCCCGCTTGGACTGCGGTTGAGGCAGGCGGATTACGCCGCATCGGCGCGCTCGTTGAAATTCGCATAATCGCCTGCACAAAAGCATAAGCACAGACCACACAAACGCTCGACAAACTTTAATTGTCTGACATATAAAAAGCGAACCTTGGGAGGGGAATCATCATGGCACACATGGCAGACGAAACAGGCCTCGACAAATGCGCAGCGAACTATGTTGCGCTCACCCCCCTGTCCCATCTAAACCGCGCCCGCGACGTGTTCCCAAACCGCGACGCGCTGGTTTACGGCGCGCGCCGCCACACTTACGCAGAATATCACGCGCGCTGCTCGCAACTCGCCTCCGCCCTGATCAAACATGGCATCCAAGCTGGTGAAGTCGTCTCCACCATCTGCCCCAACATCCCCGCCATAGTTGAGGCAAACTTCGGCGTCCCAGCCTCTGGCGCGGTTCTTAACACCATCAACACCCGCTTGGACGCCGACACAATCGCCTATATTTTTGATCACGCTGAAGCCAAAATCGCGCTTGTTGATACTCAATTCCTCCCCGTCGCGCTGGACGCCATCAAACTCATGGACGGCACAGCACCCCTGATAATCGAGGTCGCAGACGAAGCCGCAGGCTACCCTGCCACGGGCGACCACCTTGAATACGAAGACCTGATTGCGCAAGGCGACCCGAACCACGAATGGGACATGCCGAGCGATGAATGGGACGCCATTTCGCTCAACTACACCTCGGGCACCACCGGCCGCCCCAAAGGCGTCGTTTGCCACCATCGCGGCGCGTATTTGATGACAATGGGCACGGCGCTCAGCTGGCAAATCGGGCTTTATCCGAAATACCTCACCATCGTGCCGCTGTTCCATTGCAACGGCTGGAACCACACGTGGATGATGCCATCGCTCGGCGGGCAAATCACCTGCTGCCGCGACATCACCGCCGCCGCAATCTTCAACGCGATCGAAGCTGAAGGCATCACCCATTTTGGCGGCGCACCCATCGTGCTCAACACCCTCATCAATGCCAAAGCGGATGAAAAGAAATCCTTCGCCCACGACATCAACGTCCTCACCGCAGGCGCGCCGCCCTCCCCCGCCACGATCAAAGGCGCAGAAGCACTCGGCTTTAAAATCATGCAAGTTTATGGGCTGACAGAAACCTACGGCCACGTCACCGAAGCCGTGGAACCAGACGATTGGGCGCAACTGCCAGCCGAAGAACGCTACGCTAAAATGGCCCGCGTCGGCGTGCAATACCCCATGATGGAAGACATCGACGTGGTGGATCAAGACACCCGCAAACCCGTCCCACGCGACGGCAGAACAATCGGCGAAATCGTCATTCGCGGTAATTCCGTGATGAAAGGCTATTACAAAAACCCATCAGCCACCGCAGAGGCTTTCAACGGCGGCGCATTCCGCTCAGGCGACATCGCCGTGCGCCACGCAGACGGCTACATCCAGATCACGGATCGCATGAAAGACATCATCATTTCGGGCGGCGAAAACATCTCCTCGGTCGAGGTCGAGAACACCCTAATGTCCCACCCCGCCGTGTCCCTGTGTGCCGTGGTCGCCAAACCAGATGAAAAATGGGGCGAAACCCCCTGCGCCTTTATCGAACTAAAAGACGGCGTCGCGCAACCCACCCAAGAAGACATAATCGCCCACACCCGCGCGCATCTGTCAGGCTTCAAATGCCCCAAGACTGTAGTGTTTCAGGAGCTACCTAAGACAAGCACAGGAAAGATACAGAAGTTCGAATTGCGGGTGGTGGCTAAGGGGTTGTGATTTTTCACAATCCCCGAGATTGTTACTAATGTGAGTCATTTTTTGGATTAGAAGCCATCATCTCAGCAAGAAGCGAGCCTTTTGAAGTCAACCGATAGTGATTTTTACCTTCCTCACTTAAAATCTTTCTTTCTTTCAGGAGATTAACACCATTTTGAAACTCTACATCATCAAGTAAAATGATTTCAATTCCATTATTAACTTGAATTTTATGAATAGATCCAATTAGTTTTGCGTCAAACGCAAATAAGTGTGTTCCGGCAGCCATTTCAAATAGCTTTTGCTCAATTTCGCTGGAAAAGAATGTATCGATACGATTAGCACCTCCCCAATCGGTACCATTTAGAGCGTCAAAGATGACGTCAGTTGAATTCTTACCTCGCTCCTCCTCCAATTGCCCCTCAACTCTCGCCCTCAGTTCCGCATTCTCAATCTTACTCGCCTCTAAATCAGCTTTCGCCCGATCCAATATCTCCTGCTCATTTCGCCGGTCTTCATCCCGTTTTTTATCCGCTCGCTCTTGCTCTTTACGCCGCGCCTCTTCTCGTTCCAACGCAGCGACTTCCTCCGCCTCTCGAAGTTTCGCGATTTGTGCTTCCGCTTCCAACTTCGCCGCTTCGTTCAATTCTACCTTCAAAGCGTTTCGATTGTGTAAACGCTTCGCTGCCATTCCATCTACAATCGCGCGGCGTTCTTCGTTCGGCTTAATCACCGCCTTTGTTGCGTAGACGTCAATCCGTGGCGCCAACCAAAAATACGCTAATCCCAGCACCACTGGTGCCGCATAATCATACCAAATCAAACCCGTATGAAGGACACCCAACCTGTCTTCAAACACACCTTCCCCAAACAACAAGGTTAAAACCTCGCGCCAATTCCAAACCGCAAAGGCGATAACAATGGACCCCAAAATTGGGCTGCGCACTCGATTCGACAGGGCGTCCATTATCTCTTTGATGCTTTCCATTCCCAAAAATCCCAAAACTCAATCTAAAGCAGAATAGCGCCTCACTCCCCCCAAACACAACACTATGATAAAACGCCCCATTCCTCTAATCTACGCCAGCAAACCCACCCCAACGCGG
>JABBAP010000060.1:42037-46974 GCA_018607905.1 Paracoccaceae bacterium
TATGATAAAACGCCCCATTCCTCTAATCTACGCCAGCAAACCCACCCCAACGCGGACCCCCGAAATGTCAGACCCATTCGTCAGCAAAGGCGCTGCGACCTTTCCAATTGAATACACTGCCCCGCCGCGCGACTACTATTTTGCACTGCTCCCGAAACTCACACTTCTCGCGTTCAGCTCTGCGGTCGAGCCGCTGCGCGTCGCCAATCAGATTACCGGAAAACCGCTCTATCGCTGGTTCACCATGTCGCCCAATGGCGCACCGATCCGTTGTTCCAACAACGTCCTTATCACCCCTGACCGCGCCCTGATTGATATTTCAAAAACTGACCGCGCGTTTGTGTGCAGCGGCATTGAACCCGCCTCCACGCTCGACCCCAAAGTCACCAGTTGGGTGCATCGCCAGATGGCGCACGGCGTCGCGGTTGGGGGTATTTGCACGGGCGCATTCACCTTGGCCGCCGCGGGCACGATCCGCGACCGCGCTTTTACGCTGCACTGGGAAAACCAGCCGGGGTTTCAGGAAATCCACCCCGATCTGACGCCCAGCCAAAACCTGTACGAAATGGACCGCGGTTTAATGACCTGCGGTGGGGGTGGATCGGCAACCGACATGATGCTCGATCAAATCGAACAGGATCATTCCCAACACCTTGCGATCATGGTGGCCGACATGTGTTTGCACATGCGCAGCCCGAACAAAGGCACCAACCAACAATCCGCCCAATCCGTCGCCCTTGGCACCCGTAACCCGCGCCTGATCAAAGCCTTGGATGTGATGAATGCCAACTTTGAAGACCCACTTTCCATCACCGAGCTTGCGCAACACGTCAGCCTGTCGAGCCGTCAATTGGAACGCTTATTCAAACGCTATCTCGGTGAAACTCCGAACGAGGTTTACGTCCACAAACGGGTGTCGCGGGCCTATGCGTTGCTCAGTGAAACCAACCTGTCGATAACCGAAATTTCGATGGCCACCGGCTTTACGAATCCCACCCAACTGTCGCTGCGTTTTCGCCGCCGATATGGGCTTTCACCCTACTTGTTACGCAAAAAATGGGCCCCTGACGCGCCAACCTGAACTGCGAACGCAACACCGCGTTAACACTTTGGGGTGCCATACACATGCCATACGCTTTGCATACGCTTTGCGGACATTATTTTGGGCCCGAAAACGGCGAAACCCTAACGCGACGCACGCTTGACACGCGCCCCTGCGCAACGGTTTTTCAGGTTCGATCATCCGCCCGCATGACATTGTCACATTCCCAAAACACGTCGCGCAAACAGCCCTCGCAGATGCCCCGATCCAGATCGCTCATCGCGGCTTCAACTGCTTCAGATTTGCTCGGAAACAGGTGGTCTTCGCCGATCTCATCGATCACATGAAAACGATGCAAACTGGCAATTAGCGGCGGAAACAGCGCCACGATACGGAACGATCCACCATCGGCTTTTGCCTCGCGCGCGGCATTGATCAAGAAATCCGCACCAGCCAGATCAATCTTGCCCATACCCTTCATATACAACAACTTATGCTTCTGGCGCGGGTTTCGCGAACTGATCTTTTTGTAATCTTTCGCCACATTTTCAACGCTGCCAAAATACAGCGGTCCATCCAAACGAAACGTCAACAACTGCGGGCATTCTGTCAGGTTTGACCGCTCCACGTTGCGAAATTTCCGTGTCCCGTCAGGCTGCAACATCGGCGCTGTCACCGGCAATTCAGGATGCGAGCTTTCGTAAATAAACACACACAACGACGCGATAACACCCACGTAAATCGCAAAATCCAGCTCGATAAACAGCCCCGCCGCTAAAGTCAGCCCAAGGATCACAGTCTCTGGTCGGCTGCTGGTAATAATGTGGCGCAACTCGTTGAAATCAATCAACCGCCAAGCCACAAACAAGATCAATCCCGCCATCGCGGGCTTAGGAATATAGGCCACCCAAGGGGCCACAAAATACAGAATTAGCAACAGGATAAGGCTGGCGAAAATACCAGACATCGGCGTCACCGCACCGGCCGTTGCATTCACCCCAGAGCGGGTAAAAGACCCCGACCCAGCATAGCAATGAAAGAACCCACCAACCACGTTTGATACGCCTTGGCCGATCATTTCTTGGTTGCTGTCAAACGCCTCTTTGCGGCGCACAGCAAAGGCGCGGCCAATCGAAATCGCCTCTAGCAGACCCACAACCGCGATCGCCGCAGCCCCCGGTGCCAGCATCGCAACATCGTTAATCGACGGCTTTGGAATTTCAAGCGACGGCACCATATTTGGCAGCGCTCCAACCATCGCAACACCGTGCCCAGCCGCATCAACATACCACGCCAAACCCGCCCCCGCGAACAGCGCAATCAGGAACCCCGGCAAACGGGGCGCAAACTTTTGCACCACAATCGCAACGCCAAGGGTCACCCCAGAAATCAACAGCGCATAGGGATTTGCCTCGGTAATGTGCAGCGACAATCGCTCAACCCGTTCGGCAATATTCCCGCCCCGTTCAACCACCACACCGCTGGCCCCCGCCAACTGGCTTACGGCAATCAGGATTGCGGCCGCCATCGTAAACGCGGTCATAACGCTATGAGAAACAAAGGAAACCAGCCCGCCAAGCCGCGCAAACCCGCCCGCCATTTGGAACAGCCCCACCATGATCGTCAACGTCAACGCCAGCTCAATGTAGCGCGCCGAACCGGGGGCCGCAAAATCCGAAAGCGTCGTGAACAACACCGCGGAAATCGCCGTGGTCGGCCCCGAAATCATGATCATCGAAGACCCGAAAATCGCCGCCACAATTGCGGTAATCATTGCCGTGTACAGGCCAAATTCGGGCGGCAAACCCGCAATCGTTGCGAACGCCACACCTTGGGGCAACACAATCGCCGCGTTGATCAAACCGGCATAGGCGTCCGTGCCAATGCTTTGGCGGGTTACACGGTGCCGCCAATCCAGCGGTGGAAAATAATCAGCAATGCGCATGGTTTGCGATCCAGACTCAGCGGTTTTAGGGTGTCGATTTCCCCCCGCCTACGCCTGTCGCCCCAACTATGCAATTGCGTTGTTAGGTCGCGGTTAGGGCCAGGCAAATGCTTGCCCCATTCATTTCGCGCAAAAGGCACTACCCAGATTTCGAAATACCGTGTAAGATGAACCTATAAAACAGGCCAAAGGCCGGCAGAGGCGTGCAGTGACAGCTCTCAAAAGATACGAAAGACTAGAGTCCCTTGGGCTTTGGAAAGAACCAGATGTGGCGCAACGACGCGAGGTGATCGTCTCGTTTGGCGCGGCGTCCCTTGTGCTGTCCGATGCCAACGGTAAACCCCTGTCCCATTGGTCATTGGCGGCAGTGCGCACCCATAATCCCGGTGAACTTCCAACCATTTACGCCCCAGATGACAGCAGCGATGAAACGCTGGAAATCGACGACGAACAAATGATCGAGGCCATCCAAGAGGTGCGCAAAAACATCCGTGCGATTGGCCCGCATCCAGGGCGCCTGCGCTGGATTTTATCGGGCGTTATCCTGTGTTTATTTCTGGCGCTCGTGTTCTTCTGGCTGCCGTCCATTTCCGCAGATTACGCCACCCGCGTTGTGCCAAAGGCAAAGGCACAGCAAATCGGCGAAGATATCCTAATGCAAACCAGCAGGCTAACGGGGCAACCGTGCGGTGATCCGCTCAGCTTGCCTGCGTTGCGCAAATTCGAAACATGGCTTTTGCCAAACGGCGGCAACATCCACGTGGTGGACATGGGTGCGCGGTACTCTTCGCACATCCCGGGCGGGAACATTTTGCTGAACCGCGTGTTGTTCGAGGAAAACGCCGGTCCCGAGGTCGCCGCAGGCTTCGTTCTGATGGAACGCGCACTCGCGCGAGAGAACGATCCCATGGTCAGCCTGTTCCAATCCATCGGCACACGCGGCACACTAACCTTCATCGCAAACGGCACGCTATCGAACGGCGCACTGGCAGTCTACGCCCGCAAAACCCTCACCAGCTCAATGACACGCCCACAAGATGCACCGCTGTTGGAATTGTTCGACACAGCACGCCTAACGTCATCCCCCTACGCCTACGCCCTTGATACCAACGGCACGGCAACGGCGGGGCTGATCGCGGGTGATCCCGTAAAAGAAAACTATCGCCCGCGCATAACGGACGCGGATTGGATCGCCCTACAAAACATCTGCGGAGATGGGTGAAGCATTCTAAGGCATAAGAATAGACTAACCTAAGTCTCAAACAGTTTTCAAGAAACAGCAGCTATGAAGGACGGAGCTGCCATTTGAATATCTTTCATCTAGGACCGCTATGCGGATTTTGGCGGATGCTTCCACGCCAAATACAGTCCAAATAATAAGACGAAAGCATGAGGCAAAGCGACATTGGGCATGTATAACATCCCGATCCAATCGAACCACTCATGTGAATGGTCCCAATCGGATACAATGCCGAAGCTATGACTGGCGGTTTCAGAACAATTTTGAATGCCTTCTAAGAACTCTAAGCGGCCCAAAAATGCTGTCTGATAACTTTTCCAAAATGCGTCTACGATCCAAAACGGGATTGCAGATAGTGCTGCTGAGATAATTGCAACCCTGCCAAATCGGCCAACTTTGTCGCTGTACACTGCAATAATCGCAGCTAGCCCGACCGTAACTGACCAACTTTTGAGCGTTAACGACTGCTGATTGAAGCTTTCGTATGTCGAGTAAAGAAGTTCATATTCTTTCCAAATAAGCTCACAGGTCATGTTTTGGCTCCATTCAACTTCGATATTATTCAAATGTTAGACGCCAATCCGATCCAAGAAAACACTAATTTTTCAGGCGTGAACGGTTGTTCTTGAAAATTGCCTCCATACCTTTAACGAAGTTTTGGCCATCAGAAACGGACATTTGTTCAATATGCAACGCCCAACTGAATGGGC